>JAHDOI010000015.1 GCA_018434945.1 Selenomonadales bacterium | reverse complement strand
TGTGTTGGTTTGTTTGGTCACTTACCGTATTACACATTGTTGGGGTAAAGTCCTATTTTCTTTTGCTTACCAACCCAATATTTTTAAGGGTTTTTGGAACTACGCAAGATGCTTATAAGTATAATATATATTAGCCTTCCAACCGAATTATACCACGGCTTGGAAGGCTTATTATATTGTTACAAGGGCTATTTTGTTTTTTGAAATAACAATCTGCTATACTTTAATTATATAAAGTGCCCCTGGCGCAGGAGTGATATTTATGGGTACTACCGCTTCAGGAAATTGAGTATAGGTTAATCTGCTTTTCTGGAGCCCAGGTACGCAGCCTGGTTAAAGAAATGTACTTTGCACTCACCGCCCGTTCCCAACGGCCGGGGCTCATAAATAGGCCGTATCAAAAGTAAGAAAGGGGCAAAATCACTATGCGTGGAAACTTTTGGTCCCAGGTTAAACATCTTGTTAGGTTCACTCATATTTTTCAACCTAATACCTCAAAGCACGCTGCTAAAATTATAATCATCCCTCGATTTAAAAAACTGTGTTTAGAACAAGGTTTTTCTCCGTCGTCGCGATTAATCTGGCACCATCTGGGCCGCACGATGGCAATCTATTCTTTCTCTACATGGATTTCGTATACGAAAAAATGGAGGCAGGTACTCGACTACTCCTGGCGGCATCATGGCGTGAGAGACATTGAAAAACTCACGGCGGAAATCGCACAAGATTTCTTGCAATCGATGATAATGGCAAAGGTCGCCCGATCTTCTTTTGATGCTTATGCGAGCGCACTAGTCAAATTGCAACTGGCCCTCAACATCTACAGCCGCAAACGTGGCACAAATATAATCTATGATTTCGGTTTAGACCCTAATTGCAATATACGTAAAATGGCGGCCTCTGAGCTTAGGGAAGATATAAGGTCCCGTGCTTACCTGCGTCCCACAGAGTTGGTAGCCAGCTTGCCTGACCGATGGCAGATAATAGCGGAGGTTCAGTACCAAGCCGGCCCGCGTGTCAGCGAAGTATTAACTCTCAGGACAACCAATCTTATCGGCTATAACTGCGTAGTTTTAGTAAATACAAAGGGCGGCCTGGAACGAACAATAATGCTTTCTGAGAAAACATATCAAAAGTTGTTAGCATTTTTAGAGGCAAACGGGGCATCTATGTTACTACCGGGTCAGACCGTCGAAAGCGCATCTAATATATACAGGAGGCAACTCCAAAAAGCCGCTATACAGACAGAGCAAACTTATGAAGGGAGCCATGGCCTGCGTTGGTGCTATGCCCGTGAATCATATAACCGATACATCAGACAAGGTATGACCCCTGAACAAGCTGCCGCCAAAGTAAGCGCCGATCTTGGGCACAGAAGAGCGAGTATAACTGCTCACTACCTCCGTTAATCTACGAAATATCGCTAATTACTTATGTCCAATTGATAAGATATAGCGACCTGCCCTGTATACCCAGCGTACCACAAGAAAGGCTTCTGAGTCTATCTCAGAAGCCTTTCTTTGTTAAGATGTGAGTAGGTATTGAACAACCATCGTCGGGGTAAGTTTTATCAGGAGACCAGAAAAAGGAAATTTACCGAACGAAATTACCCGTTTCTAAACCCATTCGAATGATTCTTTTGCAGCGCCAGGCGAATGCGATGATGATGGCGAGGTCGCTGTCGCGTGGCACCAACCCAGCTCATCCTTGATGCGGTGGGGAAGAGGCGACTAGCACCGAGGTGTTGCCGGTCCCCTTGCCGTCTTCGCGGACGGGAAAGTCGCCTTCGGTGACCGATTGGGATGCGGTCGCTAACCTGTAGGAAGCTGAAGCCCGTCTCCGAGCCAATATTGTATATCGGATTCTCCCTCTGCTGCCAAGTTCTGCAGGGATCTTACGTAGGCATCCGCCAGGGCGGTGACATGGATGTAGTAGCGTATGCAGGTGCCGTCTTCGGTCGGGTAGTCCGCACCAAATATGGCCACCGTTTCCCGCTACCCGAGGGCGACCTGTAGTATGAGGGAGAAAAGATGGGTTTCGGAGCTATGGTCTTCGGCGATGCCCCCTCCCCTCGCTCCGGCAGCGTTGAAGCAGGCAGGAAAACGTAGGAGAGCCCGTAGTCGGCAGTGAATAGGACAGCATTTGTTCGATGGCCAGTTTGGTGCAGCCGTATACGTGGTGGGCTGAGTGGGCATGTCTTCGACGATTGGCCAGACGGCCGGTTCGTCGTAGACGGCGGCGGTGGAGGAGAGGACGATTTTCTTGACGCCGCCTGGCCAGCATAACGTCGAACAGGGCTAGGGTGCCGCGATGTTGTTATTGTAGTAGTCGATGGGTTCTTTTATTGATTCGCCGACCAGGCTGGAGGCGGCGAAGTGGACGACGGCGGCAGTGCGGTTGGCAGCGAGGGTGGGGGCGAGTTTGTCCTGGTCGCTGATGTCGCCGTCGACATACTCGATGCCAGCCGGTACGGCCTGCTTATGACCTTTGTTAAGGTTGTCGTAGACGACGACCCCCTGCCCGCCCGCAGGAGTTCGCGGACGGTGTGGGAGCCGATGTAGCCGGCGCCGCCGGTGACGAGTATATTCATTGTTATCCCCTACTCCCCTTCCTGGCCGACAAGGAGGGGTTTGACGGTTTTTACGAGGTATTGAAGGAACGGGTCTCGGAGGTCGGGGCGCTTGAGGGCGAATTCGATGGTAGCTTCGAGATAGCCTTGCTTGTCGCCGACGTCGTAGCGGCGGCCGTCGAAGTGGTAGGCGTATACCGGACGGGTGGCGGCCAGGACGCGCAGAGCGTCGGTGAGCTGGATTTCGCCGCCGCGGCCGGGAGGGGTGGTTTCGAGGATTTCGAAGACTTCGGGTTCTATGATGTAGCGGCCGAGGACGGCGAGGAGCGAGGGGGCCTCGGCGCGGGGCGGTTTTTCGACGAGGTCGGCGGCTTGCCAAAGGTTTTCGCCGACCGGGACGGGCTTGACGATGCCGTAGCTCGATACTTTGTCCTGCGGCACTTCCTGGACGCCGAGGATGGTGCCGGGGTGGTCTTCGTAAACT
>JAHDOI010000024.1 GCA_018434945.1 Selenomonadales bacterium | reverse complement strand
CTACTCCGACGGCCTCCACCAGGCCATCGAAGCCAAAGAAGGCGTCAAAATCGAGCGCGAGAGCCAGACCCTCGCCTCCATCACCTTCCAGAACTACTTCCGCATGTACAAAAAACTCGCCGGCATGACCGGCACCGCCAAAACCGAAGAAGACGAATTCCGCAAAATCTACGGCCTCGACGTCATCGTCATCCCCACCCACCGCCCGATGGTCCGCGAAGACCTGCCCGACGTCATCTACAAAACCAAGCGGGCCAAATACAAAGCCGTAATAAACGACATCGTCAAATGCCACGCCCAGGGTCAGCCCGCCCTCGTCGGCACCACCTCCATCGCCCAGTCCGAAGAACTCAGCGACCTCCTCAAGCGGCAGGGCGTCGAACACAACGTCCTCAACGCCAAATTCCACGAGATGGAAGCCGAAATCATCGCCCAGGCCGGACAGCGCGGCGCCGTAACCATCGCCACCAACATGGCCGGCCGCGGCACCGACATCGTCCTCGGCGAAGGCGTCCCCGAACTCGGCGGCCTCCACATCATCGGCACCGAGCGGCACGAAAGCCGCCGCATCGACAACCAGCTCCGCGGCCGCAGCGGCCGTCAGGGCGACCCCGGCTCCTCGCGCTTCTACCTCTCCCTCGAAGACGACCTCATGCGTCTCTTCGGCTCCGAGAACATCTCCTCCATCATGGACAAACTCGGCATGGAAGAAGACGAACCCATCGAACACGCCCTCATCACCCGCTCCATCGAGACCGCCCAGAAGAAAGTCGAAGCCCGCAACTTCGAAATCCGCAAACACGTCCTCGAATACGACGACGTCATGAACCAGCAGCGCGAAATCATCTACGGCCAGCGCCGCCAGATCCTCATGGGCGAAAACCTCAAAGAAAACATCTTCCACATGATCGACAAACTCGCCGACCGCGGCATGGAACTCTACGCCAACGAAAAGACCCATCCCGAAGAATGGGACTACGACGGCCTCATCGAATACTGCGACAACCTCTTCACCCCCGTCGGCCACCTCAAAAAGGGCGAACTTGAAAAACTCAGCCGGGACGAGCTCAAAGAAGCCCTCATGGACGCCGCCAGCGTCGGCTACGAAGCGCGCGAAGCCCTCTTCGGCGCCGACAACATGCGCGAACTCGAAAAAGTCGTCATGCTCAAAGTCGTCGACAACAAATGGATGGACCACCTCGACGCCATGGACATGCTGAGGGAAGGCATCGGCCTCAGGGCCTACGGCCAGAAAAACCCCCTCATCGAATACAAAATCGAAGCCTTCGACATGTTCCAGGCCATGATCGACGCCATCCAGGAAGACATCGTCCGCTACATGTACCGCGTCAGCATCGTCACCCAGCCCGAAGACCACCTCCAGAACGCCCACGCCGCCCACGGCGGCGAAGAAGCCGCCACCCGCCAGCCCGTCCACAACAAGGACCAGATCGGCAGGAACGATCCGTGCCCGTGCGGTTCAGGCAAAAAGTACAAGAAATGCTGCGGAGTAGGCAAGTAGGCTTCGGTTGTCCATAAACTTCGCCTAGCTGCGTTGTTCCTCGGAGCGATTGCTTGCGTACGTCCGAGTACGCGGCGCGGCTCGCTCCTCCGGTACGCCTTGCTATGCTCGTTTCTGAACAACCTTTACTCGTAAAAGTGGACTATTCCGCTTAAACAAGAAATAACATATTGGGAGAGATAAAATTGCTATTGGAAGATTTGCGACGGGAACTGGACCAACTGGCCGTGAGGCTGGACGAAATGAGGGCTTCTCTTTGACGTTGCCGGCAAAGAGAGTCAGATAGCCGCCCTCGAGCACAAGCTGGCCGCCCCCGACTTCTGGGACGACCCGGCCTCCGCCCAGAAAACCATGCAGGAGCTCACCCGCCTCAAGGACAGTGTCGGCCAGTACGCCGACCTGGCGAGCCGCCACAGCGACACCGCCACCTTGTGGCAGCTCGGCATGGACGAAAACGACGAGAGCGTCTACCCCGAAATCGTCGAGGCCCTCGCCGCCATGCGCAAGGAACTCGACCACCTCGACCTCACCCTCATGCTCTCCGGCGAATACGACGCCGCGAACGCCATCGTCACCCTCCACGCCGGCGCCGGCGGCACCGAAGCCCAGGACTGGGTCCAGATGCTCCTCCGCATGTTCGTGCGCTGGGCCGAAAAAAACAACTACAAAATCGAGACCCTCGATTTTCTCGCCGGCGACGAAGCCGGCGTCAAAAGCGCCACCCTCCTCATAACCGGCCCCAACGCCTACGGCTACCTGCGGTCCGAAAAAGGCGTCCACCGCCTTGTCCGCATCTCGCCCTTCGACGCCTCCGGCCGGCGGCACACCTCCTTCGCCGCCGTCGACGTCATGCCCGAAGTCGACGACAACATCGAAATCAGCATCAACCCCGTCGACCTCAGGGTCGACACCTTCCGGGCCGGCGGCGCAGGCGGCCAGCACATCAACAAAACCGACTCCGCCGTCCGCATGACCCACATCCCCACCGGCGTCGTCGTCCAGTGCCAGAGCGAGCGCTCCCAGATCCAGAACCGCGAACAGTGCATGCGCCTCCTGCGCGCCAAACTCTTCGAACTCGAACGCCAGAAGCGCGAAGAAAAGAAAGAAGAGATCGGCGGCGACTACCAGGCCATCGAATGGGGCAGCCAGATCCGCTCCTACGTATTCCACCCCTACAGCCTCGTCAAAGACCACCGCACCGGCACCGAAACCGGCAACGTCCAGGCCGTCATGGACGGCGAGATAGACGCCTTCATCGAAGCCTACCTCAAGAGCGGCGGTAAAAGCGCCGCAGAATAGGAGGCGTTTGGTCCGTGAAACGGATGAAAATAATCGTCATCGCCATCGTCGCCCTCATCGCCGCCGGCGAGCTATTCATGCCCTGGCTCGTCGGCAGCCTCATCGCCCGCGGCATGAGCGGCGCCACCGGCAGCGACCGGGTCACCGCCCAGGTAGCCAAGCGCCCGGCCCTCCTCATGTTCGACGGCCGCTTCGACAGCGTCCGCATCCACGCCTACGACTCCAAAGTCGACAAAATCGTCTTCGCCGAACTCGACGCCACCCTCAAAGACGTCGCTATCGACATGCCCGTCCTCATCACCCAGCGCAAAGTCGCCGTAAAAGGCGTCCGCGACATCGACCTCACCGCCGTCATCACCCAGGAAGAACTGAGCCGCTTCCTCAACCAGAGCGTCAAAGGCGTCAAAAACGCCAAAGTCGTCATCGAAAGCGGCAAAGTCAACGTCACCGCCGGCTTCCTCCTCGGTCAGATAGCCAGCATCGCCATCACCCTCGAAGGCAAAGTCGTCGGCGACGGCCACCGGATAAAATTTGTCACCGACCGTTTCCTCCTCAACAACACCGCCGTAGGCAACATCGGCGGCTCCGTCCTCACCGAAATACCCCTCGTCGACCTCAGGAAACTGCCCTTCGGCGTCAAAGCCAAAAGCGTCGTAATGGACGCGGGCAGGATAACCATCGTCGCCGACAACCGCAGTCCATGAATAAAACCCGGCTCCGCCGGGTTTTGTAATCCAATACTTGGGTTGTTCCTAAAAAGTCCATCTGCGGCGTTGCTCCCCCCGGGCGCTATGCCGTCCATGGCGCGCCCGGGACTAGGCCCATCCAGGGCCGTCGTCGGCTGCCATCCTCAGCGTACGTTCGTGTACGCACGATGCTGTTAAACCGATCCTGTGCAAACAACGCATCTAAACGTTGTCGCGGAGGAAACGGTGGTGTCAGCCTCCGGTGCGCCTTGCATCTGGAGCTTTTTAGAAACAACGTGTGTATTCTTGCTCTGCCTGATGCAGGACATTTTTGCATCATGGCAGAATAATGTAATGTTTCGCATCTTTGCCAATTCCCGCATAAACGTTGGTTAAATCAGGAAAAATATAGTGCCGCGATACCTGCCGCAGCCGCACACCAATCACAAACAAGGTGGGAGAACTTTGACATATTTCAGATACAACCGGGTTCTGGTCGCCCTCATAATAGCCGGCCTGTTAGCCGCCCTGGCGATCGCCTGGCAGCGGCACACCGTAGAAGTTAACAATTCCCGGGTCGAAACCGTCATGGACTACGAGGAAGTCGTCGAACTCGCCCAGATGGAAGGCGTGCCTGTGCCCGAAATGATGCGCACCCTCAAAGAAGCGGGCCTCACCTCCCTCGCCGTCTACGAAATGACCCTCGAAAAACTCCAGAAAAGCGGCAAACTCACCGTCGTCCCCGGCGCCGAACTGCTCGCCCATTACCGCTCCGGCGAAATCGACAAACCGCTCTTCAAAGAAAACGGCGGCCGCATCGACCCCGCCCAGGTCTACATATTCGCCGACAGGCAGAACCCCGGCGACCAGAGCTTCTTCGAGGAACTCACCGCCGACCTCGCCCGCCGTCTCGGCACCAGCCGCGTCCATACCCTCACCACCCTCGACCGCCGCATGGCCGTCGCCGTCGACACCAGCTTCGACAAAACCCTCAAATGGAACCTCGGCCTGCCCAGCCACGAAATGAAAGACGCCGCCGACAACGGCTTCGCCATCGTCGCCCGGCCCAGCAACTACACCAAAGTCAAGCCTGACGACATCAACGCCGTCTTCGCCCGCCTCAGCCCATTTTCCGCCCACATCAGCGGCCTGATGTTCGTCGGCGAAGAAGCCCTCGGCTTCCCCGACCTCCTGCCGGTCACCGCCCGGCTCCTCGCCGACAGCGGCTACACCCTCTACATGATCGAACACCCTGTCCAGCTCCAGTTCATCAAGCAGGAAGGCCTCACCGCCATCGCCGCCGCCGCCGGCTACCGGGCCGCCCGCGTCTACGTCATCCCCAAAGACGAGCAGCCCCGGATCGCCGTCAACACCGCCATCAACCGCTGGGCGCTCTCCGACCGTGAACGCAACATCCGGGTCAACCTGCTGCGCAAATTCGAACGCACCGACCCCGGCCTCAACCTCACCGAAACAAACCTCCGCTACATCAGCGGCATGAAAAAAGCCGTCGAAGCGAAAGGCTTCACCCTCGGCCGGGCCGGCGTCTACCAGCCGTACTTCCCCGCTCCCTGGCTGCTCGCCATCGTCATCCTCGGCGCCACCGCGGCCGGCGTCCTCTTCCTCACCCTCGTCTGGCCGTTCGCCCCCCGCTGGCAGTACGGCCTCCTCGCCGTAATCGCCCTGCCCCTCGTCATCCCCGTCCTCACCGGCGGCGGCACCCTCGTCCGCCAGGCCACCGCCCTCGCCGCCGCCATAATATTCCCCACCCTCGCCATGACCTGGCAGCTCGACCGCTGGCGCAGCCGCGCCCCCCAGGCGGGGTCCTCCCTAAGGCGCATCCTCGTCGACGGCGTCGGCGGCCTCATCGTCGCCACCGCCATGTCCCTGGCCGGCGGCCTCTACCTCGGCGCCGTCCTCGGCGACATCCGCTTCCTGCTCGAAATCGAAATCTTCCGCGGCGTCAAACTCACCCTGCTCATGCCCCTCGTCCTCATCACCGTCATCTACATCGTGCGCTACAACCCGTGGGAAGGCGAGCACATCGACAGCCCGCAGGCCGTCGTCGCCCAGATCAAACGCGTCCTCGACTACCCCGTCTACGTAAAAACCCTGCTCCTCTTCGCCGCCGGCGCCGGGGTAGCCTGGGTATTCATCGGCCGCTCCGGCCACACCGCCGGCGTACCCGTCCCCGCCTTCGAAATCAAACTCCGCAACTTCCTTGAACAGACCATGTACGCCCGGCCGCGCGAAAAAGAGTTCCTCATCGGCCACCCCGCCTTCCTCCTCGCCGTCATGGCCCTCTACCGGCAATGGCCGCGCCTCTTCCACTACGTCCTCATCGTTGCCGCCACCGTCGGACAGGGCTCGATGGTCGAAACATTCGCCCACCTTCGCACCCCCATCTTCATGTCGTTCGTCAGGGGCCTCGACGGACTGCTGGTAGGAGCCATCCTCGGCATCCTCGCCGTCGTCGCCGTGCAGCTCCTGCACTATCTCTCGTTCTTGCTGGGAAGGAGACTTGCCCCTCATGAGTGAGATCGTCATCTCCGGATATTACGGATTCGGCAACGCCGGCGACGAAGCCATGCTGACAGCCATGATCGAAGCCCTGACCGACGTCGACCCCGCGGTCAGGATCACCGTCATCTCCGGCTGCCCGGCCGACACCCGCCGCCGCCACGGCGTAGCCTCCGTATTCCGGCTCAACTACCCCGAAATCATCCGCATACTGAGGAAAAGCGACCTCCTCATCAGCGGCGGCGGCAGCCTCCTCCAGGACGTCACCAGCGACCGCAGCCTCTACTACTACCTCAGCATCATGATGCTCGCCAAAAAACTCGGCAAGCCCGTCATGCTCTACGCCCAGGGCATCGGCCCCGTCCGCGGATCTTTAGCCAAAGGCGCCATGCGCCACATCGGCAACATGGTCGACCTCATCACCGTCCGTGACGACGGCTCCTGTCTCGAACTCAAATCCCTCGGCGTCGGCGCCCCGCCCATCCACGTCACCGCCGACCCCGTCCTCGCCCTCCACCAGGTCGACAAAGGCATCGGCCGGGCCGTCCTCAAACAGCGCGGCCTCGAAGGCAACGCCCCCCTCATCGGCATCTCCGTCCGCGAATGGAAAGACTGGACCTACTACAAAACCACCCTCGCCGAAGCATGCGACAGGCTCATCGCCGAATGCGGCGCCCGACTCGTCTTCCTGCCCATGCAATGGCCCGACGACATGAACACCGCCCGCCGGATCGCCGGCCGGATGAAACAGCCGGCCGCCGTTCTCGAGGAAGAATATACCACCAGCGAACTGTTATCGCTCGTGGGCAACCTGGACATGCTTATCGGTATCAGGCTCCACGCCCTCATCTTCGCCGCCGTCATGCAAGTGCCGCTCATCGGCATCTCCTACGACCCGAAGATCGACCGCTTCCTCGAAACCGTCGGCGACACCCCGGTCGGCACCCTGCAGACCCTCACCGCCGACGCCCTGGTCGCCAAAGCCCGGGACCTCTTGCCGGAAATCAGGCGTCCCAGCCGGGAGCGGGCCGAACGGATCGGCGAACTCAGACAAAAGGCGTTCCGCAACGCCGAACTGGCCGTGGCCCTGATCGAGAACCGGAAGCGGGGTTAGGCATGACGAAAGGATTCCGCACCTACGCCGGCATAACGCTCGGCGCCGTCCTCACCGCCGTAGCGCTCAATATGTTCCTCATCCCCAACAAGGTGGCCGCCGGCGGCGTAAGCGGCATGGCCACCGTTCTTCATTACCTCGTCGGCGCCCCCGTCGGCGTCACCATGCTCGCCCTCAACATCCCCCTCTTCCTCGCCAGCATCAAAATCCTCGGCGCCAAATTCGGCGTCAGGACCCTCTACGGCGCCGCCATCCTCTCCGCCGCCATCGACCTCTCCGCCCCCTTCACCCCCGTCCTCACCCACGACCTCCTTTTAAGCTCCCTCTACGGCGGCGTCCTCTCCGGCATCGGCATGGGCATCGTCTTCCGCTTCGGCGGCACCACCGCCGGCACCGACCTCGCCGCCGCCATCATCAACAAACTCACCCGCATCAGCGTCGGCCAGGCCCTCCTCGCCGTGGACTTCTTCGTCATCGCCACCGCCGGCATCGCCTTCGCCAGCGCCGAGCTCTCCCTCTACGCCCTCATCTCCCTGTGGCTCACCAGCCACATCATCGACCTCGTCCAGGAAGGCCCCAGCACCGCCAAAGCCTTCCTCATCATCAGCGACGCCGCCGAAACCGTCGCCGACAAAATAATGGCCGAAATGGACCGTGGCGTCACCTTCCTCCAGGGCAAAGGCGGCTACACCCGCCAGGCGCGCGACGTCCTCTTCTGCGTCGTCACCGCCAGCGAAGTCGTCCGTCTCAAAGAAATCGTCACAAGCGTCGATCCGGCCGCGTTTGTCATCGTAGCCGATGCCCACGAAGTAATGGGCGAAGGTTTTACTCGGCGCGAGTTATAGAGGGAGGCCGTTTAAACGCCCATCTGCTGTGTACCCGCAAGGGGCAGGCCGCAGTTCTAAGCGCTGAAGCGCTAAGAACTTGCGCACTTGCTCCTCGGAGCGATTGCTTGCGTACGTCCGAGTACGCGGCGCGGCTCGCTCCTCCGGTGCGCCTTGCATCTGGGCATTTTGAATAACTTCCGTCATTTCAAGGAAGAACGATAAACCCAGTTGCCGGCGGTTTCCGGCTGGGGGCGGCCACGATAGCGACTAAGGCGGCCGCTACTTGGCGAGAGAGCCGATAACGGCGACCGGCGCGAGCCATGGACGGCGAGCGAGCCGCTATCTGTCAGGAGACAGTTAGCGGCGTACGGCCAGCCGTCGGCGACGAGCCTAGTAAGACCGCCGACGCAGCGTGTGGCCGCTCCCAGCCGGAAACATAGCCGGCTGGAATATAGGATAAGTCTCAGACACAAATATAAGAAGCATCGTTCCAGAAGGAGGTACCTATGTCCACCCAGCTCACCCCCGAAAAGACCGCCGAACTGGCCAAGCGGGCCACCGCGGTGCGCAAGAACATCCTCGAAATGGTCACCGCCGCCAAATCCGGCCACCCCGGCGGCTCGCTGTCCGCGGCCGACATCCTCGTCACCCTCTACTTCGCCGTCATGCGCGTCGACCCCCATGCCCCGGCCGACCCGGAGCGCGACCGCTTCGTCCTCAGCAAAGGCCACGCTGCACCCGTCCTCTACGCCACCCTTGCCGAGCGCGGCTTCCTTCCCCACAGCGAACTTACCACCCTCCGCCAGGTCGACAGCCGCCTCCAGGGCCACCCCGACATGAAAGGCGTCCCCGGCGTCGACATGTCCACAGGCTCGCTCGGCCAGGGCCTCAGCGCCGCCAACGGCATGGCCCTCGCCGGCCGCGTCGACGGCAAAGACTGGCGCGTATACGCCCTCCTCGGCGACGGCGAACTTGAAGAAGGCCAAGTATGGGAAGCGGCCATGTTCGCCGCCCACTATAAACTCGACAACCTCACCGCCTTCGTCGACTACAACGGCCTCCAGATCGACGGCCCGGTGAGCGAAGTCATGTCGCCCCTGCCCATCCCCGAAAAATGGCGCGCCTTCGGCTGGCACGTCCTCGAGATCGACGGCCACGACTACAATGCAATCTATGGCGCCATCGAAACAGCCAAAACCGTCAAAGGCAAACCCACCATGATCGTCGCCACCACCGTCAAAGGCAAAGGCGTGTGCAGCATGGAAGGAGTCGCCGATTGGCATGGCAAAGCCCCGTCGACTGACGAATGCGCAAAGTTCCTCGCCGAGCTTTGCGGCTAATATCCTGAGTCTGGCCGGATAAGGCCCATCTGCTGCGTTGTTCCTGCGGGCGCTTGCTAGCGTACGTCCGAGTACGCGTCGCGGCGCGTCCTCGGAGCCGCCTTGCATCTGGACCTTCTGCGGCCAGACCGGCAGTTCATAAAAGACGAAAGACCCGCTTGAAAGAGGTGTATACATACATGGGAAAAGCAACCCGTGAGGCATATGGAGAAGCTTTAAAAGAACTCGGCGGGCGCTACAAGGACATCATCGTCCTTGACGCCGACCTCTCCAAATCCACCAAAACCAACGTCTTCGCCAAAGCCTACCCCGACCGGTTCTTCAACGTCGGCATCGCCGAACAGAACCTCATCGGCACCGCCGCCGGCCTCGCCGCCGCCGGCAAGATCCCCTTCGTCTCCACCTTCGCCATGTTCGCCACCGGCAGGGCCTACGAGCAGGTCCGCAACTCCGTCGGCTACCCCCACCTCAACGTCAAAATCTGCGCCACCCACGCCGGCCTCACCGTCGGCGAAGACGGCGCCACCCACCAGGCCATCGAAGACATCGGCCTCATGCGGGCCATCCCCGGCATGACCGTCATCGTCCCCGCCGACGCCACCGAAACCCACCAGGCCGTCGCCTGGGCGGCCGAATACAAAGGCCCCGTCTACATCCGTCTCGGCCGCATGGCCGTCCCCGACGTCTTCGGCGAAAGCTACGCCTTCGCCCCCGGCAAGGCCGCCCTCCTAGCCGAAGGCGCCGACCTCACCATCATCGCCTGCGGCGTCATGGTCGCCCCGGCGCGCAGGGCCGCCGACGAACTCACCCAGGCCGGCCTAACCGCCCGCGTCCTCAACATGCCCACCATCAAACCCATCGACAGCGCCGCCATCATCAAAGCCGCCCGCGACACCGGCGCCGTCGTCACCTGCGAAGAGCACACCGTCATCGGCGGCCTCGGCAGCGCCGTCGCCGAAGTCCTTGTCGAAAACGTCCCCGTCCCCATGGAAAGGGTCGGCATCCTCGACACCTTCGGCGAATCCGGCACCCCCGACGCCCTGCTCGCCAAATACAGCCTTACCGTCGCTGATATCGTGCGCGCCGCCAAACGCGTCGTCGAACGCAAAAGCTAATCTTCGGACAACATATAAAAAGGCTCGCTTAAAACATATAATTTTAAGCGAGCCTTTTCATATTCAGTGCTGCGGCCGATAAACGCCCATCTGCGGCGTTGCTCCTCAAAGCGCTTGCTAGCGTACGTCCGAGTACGCGTCGCGGCGCACTTTTCCGGTGCGCCTTGCATCTAGGCATTTCTCGGTCGCAGCGGCAAATCACAGTGAGGACGACCTAGATTCCAAACACCCATATGCTCAGGGGAGGTACCGCCATGGCTTTGTGGAAAGTCGTCCACCTCGGCAACAGCATCCTCCGCCGCGCCGGCATCTGCCTCGTCATGGCCGCCGCCGCCCTCGGCCTCGGCGAAGCCGCCGCCATGACCGCCACCATGCTCATCTCCCTCGCCGTCTACGCCATAGCCTTCGGCTGGAAGTTCGCCCTCGGCTTCACCGGCCTCCTCCTCGTCCACGAGCTCGGCCATCTCGTCGCCGCCCGCGTCGTCGGCCTGCGCTCCTCCACCCCCGTATTCGTCCCCTTCCTCGGCGCCGTCATCAGGCTGCGCCAACCGCCCATCAACGCAAAAATGGAAGCAAACATCGCCGTAGGCGGTCCCGCCGCCGGCACCCTCAGCGCCCTCGTCTGCCTCGTCTTCTACCTCTGGACCGACAGCGCCCTCATGCTCGTCCTCGCCTACACCGCCTGCCTCCTCAACCTCTTCAACCTCATCCCCTGCGCTCCCCTCGACGGCGGCAAAATCGCCGCCGCCATCTCGCCCCGCATGTGGTGGCTCGGCAGCCTCGCCGCCGGGGCGCTGTTTTACTATACCCACAACATCTTCATCCTCCTCATCTTCGCCTTTTCCCTCGCCCAGCTGTGGAGAGGGGAGGGGGCCGACCCCGGCGCCCGTTACTACCACCTGGGCCTTGGCCAGCGGATAAAGGTCGCCCTCTGGTATTTCGGCCTTTTGGGTGTCCTCGGTGTTTCGACTGTGTACTTGGTGGAGTTGCTACGCTAATTATTTTGCGGCCGTTGATAACCCCCCATCTGCGTTGCACCCGCAAGGGGTAGGCCGCCCCTCTAACCGCTAAAGCGCCAAGAGGGGCGCACTTGTTCCTGCGGGCGCTTGCTAGCGTACATCCCGGTACGGCGGAGTCGGCGCGCATATACGGCGCGTTCAGCCGTAACTCCGGCGCACAGCCTGCGTTCTTCGCCAGCTCCGGCACCCCACCCCGCCTCCCGACAAAAATCGACCAATCGGACAATTTTGCGCAAGAAAGAAGGTTTTTCGCTAAAAAAGTCGAAAAATAATCAGTTGGATGGACATGACTTAATAGTCCAAGCACTATCCGCAGCACGACTCACACAAAGGGGGAATGGTATCCGTGATTCACATGGCTGGAGTCTCCAAGATCTACAGCAACGGTTCTGTTGCCCTCTCCGACATCAGCGTCGCCATCGACAAAGGCGACTTCGTATTCATCGTCGGCCCCAGCGGCGCCGGCAAATCCACCTTCATAAAACTTCTCTTCCGCGAAGAACTGCCCACCAGCGGCGAACTATACGTCAACGGGCGCAACGTCGCCGAACTCGAGCCGTCCGAAGTCCCCTACCTCAGGCGCGGCCTCGGCATCGTCTTCCAGGACTTCCGGCTCCTGCCCAACAAAACCGTCTACGAAAACGTCGCCTTCGCCATGGAAGTCATCGAATCGCCGCGCCGCGAGATCCAAAAGCGGGTCCACCACGTCCTCGACCTCGTCGGCCTCCGCCACAAAGCCCGCAACTACCCCGGGCACCTCTCCGGCGGCGAGCAGCAGCGCGTTGCCATCGCCCGCGCCATCGTCAACAACCCCACCGTCGTCATCGCCGACGAGCCCACCGGCAACCTCGACCCCGACACCTCATGGGAAATCATGAAAATCTTCGAACGCATCAACAAAGCCGGCACCACCATGGTCATGGCCACCCACGACAAAATGGTCGTCGACGGCATGAAACGACGCGTCATCGCCATCGAGCAGGGCCGCATCGCCCGCGATCAGGAAGGTGGGCAATACGGCTATGAAAGTTAGGACCACCGAATACTTCATCCGCGAAGCCTTCTCGTCGCTCCGGCACAACGGCCTCATGAGCATCGCCTCCGTCAGCACCGTCGCCTTGTCCCTCCTCATCCTCGGCATGTTCCTCATCATGGTCCTCAACCTCAACCACATGGCCTCCACCCTCGAATCGCAGGTTCAGATATCCGTCTACCTCCAGGACAACCTCAAAGACCAGGAAATCCGCGAAGTCGGCACCCGCATCACCAAAATCCCCGGCGTCGTCCAGGTAACATTCGTCGACAAAGACCAGGCCCTGGCCCGCTTCAAACAGCGCCTCGGCGAACAGCAGGGCCTCCTGGCCGTCCTCGGCGACACCAACCCCCTGCCCAACGCCTTCGAAGTCAAAGTGGACAAGCCCGAGAGAGTCAAACCCGCGGCCCAGGCCGTCGCCCAGCTCAAAGGCGTCGAAAACGCCCGCTTCGGCCAGGAAATCATCGAACAGCTCTTCACCCTCACAAAAATGGTCCGCCTCATCGGCCTCGCCCTCATCGTCTTCCTCGCCCTGGCCGCCCTGTTCATCATCTCCAACACCATCCGCATCACCGTCTTCGCCCGCCGCAAGGAAATCGGCATCATGAAATACGTCGGCGCCACCGACGCCTTCATCCGCTGGCCCTTCCTCATCGAAGGCATGATCCTCGGCTTCAGCGGCGCCGTCATCGCCGTCGTCCTCCTCATCGAAGCCTACACCCTCCTCACCGGCCAGATATACCAGAAACTCGTCTTCCTGCCCCTCATCCCCAAATACCCCTTCCTCACCTATGTCAGCATCCTGCTGATCGTCGCCGGCACCGTCATCGGCGCCCTCGGCAGCACAATATCCCTCAAAAGATTCATGAAAGTATAAAGGAGGTATTCGATGGAAAAAAGGCGCATCACAGCAATGGCACTGGCCCTGCTGCTCACAGCGGCCGCCGCGTTGCCCGCCCTCGCCAACGAAATCGAAGACCACCAGCGTCAGCTGCAGGACATCCAGCAGCAGATGCAGCAGCATCAGCAAAAAGCCGCCCAGGCCCAGCAAAAGGTCAGCAGTGTCTCCGAACAGCTCCGTCTCATCCAGACTGACCTCGACGGCGCCCTGGCCGACTACAACGCCATCCAGTCCCGGCGGGCCTACACCGAGCAGCAGATCGCCCTCAACAAAGACATCCTCGCCAAGGCCGAAAAGAGCCTTGCCGAGCGCACCAGGATACTCAACAAACGCATCCGCGACATCTACCAGAACGGACAGGTCAGCTACCTCGACGTCCTCCTCGGCGCCACCGACTTCGGCGACTTCACCACCCGCGCCGACCTCTTGAAGCGAGTCCTTGCCCAGGACGCCACCCTCATCACCAAAGTAAAACTCGAGCGCGAACTCGTCACCCAGAAGAAAGCCGAACTCGAACGCGACCGCCTCGCCATCCTCGAGCTGGAAAAAGTCGCCGCAGCCAAGAAAAACGTCATCGAAAGCCGCCGCAACGAGCGCGAGCAGGTCCTGAACTCCGCCGTCTACGAGCGCGACACCGCCGAGCGGGCCTACCAGGAACTCCAGGAAACCTCCCGCCGCATCGAGCAGATGATCCGCAACATCCAGTCCGGCAACCGTGACGCCACCGGCGCCCTCATCTGGCCGGCGTCCGGCCCCATCACCTCCCCCTACGGCTGGCGCACCCATCCCATCTTCGGCACCCAGCGCTACCACAGCGGCATCGACATCGGCGCCGACTACGGCGAACCCATCCGCGCGGCCGACGGCGGCGTCGTCATCTACGCCGACTGGATGGGCGGCTACGGCAAAGCCGTCATCATCGACCACGGCGGCGGCGTATCCACCCTCTACGCCCACTCCTCCGAACTTTTGGTCGGCGAAGGCCAGCGCGTCTACAAAGGCCAGGTCGTAGCCCGCATCGGCTCCACCGGCTACTCCACCGGCCCCCACCTCCACTTCGAAGTCCGCCAGAACGGCTCGCCCGTCAACCCGCTCGGATATTTGCCGTAACGGGGTGAATAGGCGGGCGAAATTCTACATATAGTTAACGGGAGATTGCTTTAAAAGTCCATCTGCTACGTTGCTCCTCGGCTGTCTTGCTAGCGTACGTCCGAGTACGCGTCGCTGCGCAGCCTCCGGTGCGCCTTGCATCTGGAGCTTTTGAAAGCAATCTCGGCCTTGTGTACCGGCAAAACCCGAATCGAGGTGTAAATATTGTTCAACCGGCGCTTGATCGCGGGAGCCGTCGTCCTCGTCGCGGCCACATTCACCCTGACCGCGGGGGGCTTCTACTACCTGCTCCAATCCTGGACCGGCGACGCCCTCGGCGCCGTCAAGCTCTTCCGGATAATCCAGCAGGTCAAAGCCCGCTACGTCGAAGACGTCTCCGTCGAGACGCTCATGAACGGCGCCATCAAAGGCGCTGTCGGCGCCATCGGCGACCCCCACTCCGTCTACCTCGACAAACGCATGTACCGCGAATTCCTCATCGAAACCGAAGGCTCCTTCAGCGGCGTCGGCATCGTCATCGGCGTCAAGGACAAAGTCCTCACCGTCGTATCGCCCATCGAAGGCACCTCCGGCGATAAAGCCGGCATCAAAAGCGGCGACCAGATAATAAAGATCGACGGCCACGACACAAAAGACTTCGCCCTCGACGAAGCGGTCAGCAAAATCCGCGGCCCCGAAGGCAGCAAAGTCACCCTCACCATCCGCCGCGGCCAGGACACCAAAGACTACTCCCTGACCCGTTCAAACATCCAGATCAAAACCGTCACCGGCAAAATGCTCCCAGACAAAATCGCCTACATCCGCCTGTCGATGTTCAACGAACAGACCGGCGCCGACTTCGCCCGCAAATACCAGGAACTCGAACAGGAAGGCATGAAAGCCATCGTCCTCGACCTGCGCGACAACCCCGGCGGCCTGCTCGGCGAAAGCGTCAAAGTCGCCGGCAAACTCGTCCCCCGCGGGCCCATCGTCTCGGTCGTCGAGCGCAGCGGCAAGCGCGAAACCCACTCCTCCCACCTCGACGCCGTGAAGTACCCGCTCGCCGTCCTCGTCAACGGCGGCAGCGCCAGCGCCTCCGAAATCGTCGCCGGCGCCGTCCAGGACACCGGCGCGGGCACCCTCGTCGGCGTCAAAACCTTCGGCAAAGGCTCCGTCCAGACCATCATGGGCCTCGGCGACAGCACCGCCGTCAAACTCACCATCGCCAAATACTACACCCCCAAAGACCGTTCCATCAACGGCATCGGCATCGAGCCCGACGTCAAGATCGAAGCCCCGTCCGACAAAGAACCCGGCGGCAAAGATCCGCAGCTCGATAAGGCCGTCGAAATCCTCAAAACGAAAATAAAATAAACAAAAACCCCCGCCAACCGGCGGGGGTTCAATATTATTCTCACTCACACGCGAAATTATCGAAATAACCCTGGATCAGCACCACCGGCGTACCCTTGTCGCCGCTGCCGCTCGTCAGATCGCACAGGCTGCCCAGAAGGTCGGTCAGCTGCCGCGGCGTCGTCCCCAGCGAAGCGTCCTTGCCCAGCAGGTTCGAATCCTTGGCCCTGATCTTCTCCTTCATCGCCGCCGTAGCCTCGTCCGTTCCCAGGCCGCGCAGCTCCGTATCGGCGATGAACTTGATCTTAAGCTCGTTCGGCATCCCGCTGAGACCGGCGGTAAACCCTGGGGAAACCACCGGGTCGGCCAGCTCCCAGATTTTGCCCTGCGGGTCCTTGAAAGCGCCATCCCCGTACACCATCACCTCGACATGGCGGCCGGTCGCCTCCCGCAGTCTCGCCTGGATATCGGTCACCACCTTCTGGCAGTCGCGCGGGAACAGCTTGACAGTATCGTCCGAAGCCTTATTCGAGCCCAGCAGCCCGAAATCGGGGTGATAGCCGCTGCCGGCCATCGACTTGTTCAGGATGTCGTCGAGGCCGTAGACCGTCTGCGCGCCGGCTTTCCTCAGGATGCCCTTGATCCGGTGCCGGTCGTGGATGCTCGCCACCAGCACCTCCTTCGTATGTTCGAGCGCCGCCTTCGGCTGATTGGTGAGGTGAACCGTGATCCGCCCCTCGGGCGCCAGGCTTTTGTACAAACTCACATAGTCGATGCCGGTGAAAGGGTGGGGGACATGGGTGCCGAACAGCTGCCGGTACTTAGCCTCGGAAAGAGTATCGACATAAGGATCGATCCCCAGTTCGTCCATCCTGTCCACATCGATCAGGTGATTGCCGACCTCGTCGCCCGGGTAGCTAAGATACAGATGGATCTTCTTGCCGCTCATCGCCACCCCCTTGAGGATCAGCGAAAACCGGTTGCGGCTCAATATCGGGAAAAGAACGGCGATATCGCCCGTGAATTTGGCGTTGATATCGGCGGCGATATCGGCCACAGAAGCATAATTGCCCTGCGCCCGCGCCACCAGCGACTCGGTCACGCCGAGCACATCGTTGTCTTTGAGCTGGAAATTATCCTGTCCGGCCGCCTTCAGCACGGAATCTACGACCAGGCCGACGACATCGTCGCCCCTTTTCACGATCGGGGTCCGTATACCCCTCACAGTTGTACCCACCGTTCTGGACATTACGCTCCTCCTTCTTATGCGCGCCGGTTGGGCATTCCCCGGAGCGCCGGGGAAAAAATTCCCCAACGCTCTAAATATATCAGAAATATTTACAGATATAAACAGGTATAGCCATATTTTTCCCGAAAATCACACTAAATTATCAGGCAATATATACCAGGACGCACACAAATATCCCCCGGCGGGGGAATGTGCAGCCCGTGGCGCGGCTGACGCTTTGCATATCGGCGCCAATCGTATATAATTTTAGCAGCGCGGCCTTTCGCGTCGCCGCCGCAAATCATCAACCGACGGAGTAACAAACCATGGGCTTTCTATACGCTGACCAGCTGAGCAAATCGTTCGGCGTCGACACCATCTTCGACAACATCGGCTTCGAAATACAAAGCGGCGAAAAAGTCGGCCTCATCGGCGCCAACGGCGCCGGCAAAACCACCCTCATGCGGTGCCTCCTCGGCCTCGAACCCCTCGACAAAGGCCAGGTGCGCCTAAGCCCCGGGGCCACCGTCGGCTACGTCCGCCAGCAGGCCGCCGCCGGCAGCGGGACCGTCTACGCCTGCCTCGAAGACGCCTACGCCGACGTCCTCGAATGCCAGCGGCGCTTTCAGGACACCGAGCGGCGCATGGCGGCCGAAAAAGACGAAGCCGAACTCAACCGCCTCATGAAAACCTACGCCGCCGACATCGAATACTTCGAGCGCGCCGGCGGCTACAACATCGCCAGCGACATCCGCCGTGTCGCCTTCGGCCTCGGCTTCGCCGACGAAGACCTCTCCCGCCCGGTCGCCACCCTCTCCGGCGGCCAGCAGACCCGCCTCAACCTCGCCAAAGCCCTGTGCCGCAAACCCGACTTCCTCTTCCTCGACGAGCCCACCAACCACCTCGACATCGCCATGGTCGAATGGCTCGAGGAATTCCTCCAGGGCTACCCCGGCAGCGTCTTCATCATCTCCCACGACCGCTACTTCCTCGACAACACCGTCAGCCGCATCTTCGACCTCCAGGGCGGGCGACTCGTCGCCTACAGCGGCAACTACAGCCGCTACCTCGAACAAAAAGCCATGAACGACGCCGCCCTCCTCAGCGCCTACGAGAAACAGCAGCGCCAGATCGCCAAAACCGAGGAATACATCCGCCGCTACAAAGCCGGCATAAAATCTAAGCAGGCCCGCGGCCGCCAGTCCCAGCTCGACCGCTTGGAACGCATCGAAAACATGCGGCAGGACAAAGTACTCGAATTCGACCTGCCCGCCCCGGCCGAATGCGCCGACCGCGCCCTCGAACTCATCGAAGTCACCGCCGGCTACGGCGACAGGACAGTGTTCGCGAGCCAATCGCTGCTCGTCAGAAGGGGCGAAGCCGTAGCCCTCGTCGGCCCCAACGGCGCCGGCAAAACCACCCTCCTCAAACTCCTCACCGGCGAACTCGACCCCCGCGAAGGGCGGGTCAAAAAAGGCAGCCGCGTCCACATCGGCTACTTCGCCCAGCAGCACGAAACCCTCAGCGGCCACGGCACCCTCCTCGACGAAATCGCCCACGGCTTCGGCCTGGGGGACGAGCGGGCCCGCGGCCTCCTCGGCCACTTCCTCTTCTGCGGCGACGACGTCTTCAAAGCCGTCGGCGACCTCAGCGGCGGCGAAAAAGCCCGCCTCGCCCTCCTCAAGCTCATGCTCTCGGGCGCCAACGTCCTCCTCCTCGACGAACCCACCAACCACCTCGACATCGCCGCCAAAGAAGCCGTCGAAACCGCCCTCGCCGTCTTCCCCGGCACCATCGTCGCCGTCTCCCACGACCGCTACTTCCTCGACAAAGTCGCCGACCGCGTCGTCGAACTGGACGGCGGCCGCCTCACCGAATACCTCGGCGACTACAGCTACTACCGCCGGCAGAAGACGCTCGCCGACCGCCAGACCGCGGCCCGGCCGGCGGCCAAACCCGCCGCGACCCGACCGCAGGCGGCGCGCAGACGCCCCCCCGACACCGCCAAAGCGGCCCGCAGACTCGAAGAAGAGATCGCCGGCCTCGAAGCCGAACTCGCCGCCTGCGAAGCCGCCCTCAACGACCCCGCCACCCACGGCGACCCCGAAACATCCCGCCAGGCCGCCGACCGCTACGCCGCCTGCAAGGACGCCCTCGACGCCCGCTACGAAGAATGGCTCGCCCTCACGGAACAAAGTTAAGAGATTTGCCAAACCGGTTAGCTTCAATAAAAGGAGATTCGCCATGCAGACGAAAATCGCCGCCCTCGCCGCCGAGAACCACCCCGCCGTCGTCGCCCTCCGCCGCCACTTCCGCGCCCACCCCGAGCTCGGCGGCCGCGAATTCGCCACCCAGGCGAAAATCGCCGCAACCCTCACGGCGCTGGGACTCGAGCCCGTCCTCGCGGGCGGCACCGGCGTAATCGCCGACATACAAGGCGCCGCCGGCGGCAAAACCGTCGCCCTCCGCGCCGACATCGACGCCCTTCCGCTCAGGGACGAATGCGGCCAGCCGTACGCCTCCACCGTCGACGGCGTAGCCCACGCCTGCGGCCACGACGGCCACACCGCCGCCCTCCTCGGCACAGCCATGGTCCTCGCCGCGCTCAGAGACGAATATTCCGGCACCGTCCGCCTCATTTTCCAGCCCAGCGAGGAAGTGCTGCCCGGCGGCTCGCTCGCCATGATCGCGGACGGAGCGCTCGCCGGCGTCGACTGCATCCTCGGCGCCCACCTGTGGCCGACCGCCCCCCTCGGCAAAATGCTCACAGCCCGCGGCCGGATGATGGCCTCGGCCAACGCCTTCCGCATCGCCGTCCACGGCAAAGGCGGCCACGGCTCGATGCCCCACCGCGCCGTCAACCCCATCCTCGTCGGCACCGAAATCGTCGCCGCCCTGAGCGCCATCGTCGGCAGCGCCACCGACCCGGCGGAAACCGTCGTCCTCTCCGTCGGCTCCTTCCAGAGCGGCGAGGCCGAAAACATCATCCCCGACAAAGCCGCGATCAAAGGCACGCTCCGCTGCTTCGACGGACAGCTGCGGTACGAAATTCTCGACCGCATCGAAAAGCTCTGCCGGCACATCGGCCAGGCCCACGGCGCCGAAGTCGCCGTCGAGAAAGTCATCGGCTACCCGCCGCTCGTTAACGACCCCGCCGTCGCCGAGCGGGTCCTGGCGGCCGGCACCGAAGTCCTCGGCGCCGACGGGGTGGGGGAGACGCCCCCCGTCCTGGCCAGCGAAGACTTCGCCCACTACCTCGCCAAAGTGCCCGGCGCGTTCATGTTCATCGGCGCCGCCCCTTCCGGCCGGACCGTCCATCCCCTCCACCACCCGAAATTCGACTTCGACGAACAGGCCCTCGCCCACGCCGTCCGGATTATGGCCGGCGCCGCCCTCAGGCTGCTCCGCCCGTAATAAACGGGGCGTGCTCACCAGGAAGGAGCTGGAACCATGCGCTACGCCAGACTGAAAAACGAATGGGTGCTGCGGGGCTGGGCGGACGAGCCTCATTCCCTGCTCAACTTCAAGACCGGCGACTGCCGCCAGTTATCTGAGCAGATGTTTCTCCTTGCCCAGGCCTGTGACGGGCTGACCGACCTCGCCGCCGCCGCCGGCTTCATCGGGAGGGAAGTCTTCCTCGATAAGCTCATCGCGGCGGGCATGGCCGAAGAATGCGGCCAGGGGGAGGAAATACTGCCGTATCAGCGGTTCCGCAAAGCGGACAACGCATACATACGCACCGTCCACTGGCTGATAACCGGGCTGTGCAACCTCAAATGCCGGCACTGCTATATGGAAGCGCCCGCCGGAACTTACGGCGAGCTCCCCTTGCCGGACATACTCCGCATCATCGACAGGCTGGCCGCAGCCAATGTCCACCATGTCCACCTGACCGGCGGAGAGCCGTTTTTGCGCCAAGACCTGGCTGACATACTGGCCGCATTGGCCGCGAGGCAGATTACCGTAACGCATATTTCCACCAACGGCGCGCTGGTCACCGACGAAGCGCTGCAAAACATAAAAAAACTGGGCTTCTCGCCCCATTTCCAGATCAGCTTCGACGGCTACGGCGCGCACGACGCCATGCGCGGCGTCCCTGGCGCCGAACGGGCTGCCGTACAGGCCATCCGGCGCTTGCGGGGACATGGTTTTCCGGTCGCCGCCGCCACCGTCGTCGACCGGGCCAATGCCGCTTCGCTGCCGGAAACCTACGCCGTGCTGAAACGAATGGACATCCAGTCCTGGCTGGTCGGCCTGCCGGAAAAAATCGGCAACTGGCGGGACAGCGAGACGGAGCTGGCCTGGGAAGAGGCATTGGCGGCCTACGCGGCCGTCGCGGACCGCTGGTCGGCCGACGGGCGGCCGTTCGAACTGAAAATAAGCGGGTTCGACTGCACCGGTAAAATCGAAGAGTTCGCGGGGTACGGGCCGGAGAGCTACGACTGCATGTCCTGCCGGCTGACGCCGACGCTGCTGCCGGACGGCACGATAATACCCTGCCCCGGGTATATCGACATTATCGACAAAAAGCGGATGCCGAACATTCTGCGCCAGTCATTCGCGGCGGCATTGTCGTCACCGGCTCTGCGGGCGATCACCGACATCAGGAAAAAGGATGTCCTGGCCCATAACGCCGCCTGCGCCGCCTGCGCCGAATTCCCCCGCTGCGGCGGCGGCTGCCGGGCCAGCGCGGCCACCGCGACCGGCGACCTCATGGGCGTCAATCCGCATTTATGCCGGCAGTACAAGGCCGGCAGATAAAAACAAAACTGGCGCCGCTTCAAACGGCGCCAGTTGGCGTAATCACCGCGACCCGCGTATTACCAATTGGCGAACCACCAGCCGGAATGGCAGCAACGGATCGAATTCGCCCCGCCTGTCACCTTATCAAGGTCGCCTTCCGCCAGATCGCCGCAGGCTGCCTTGAACTCCTCCTTAGTAAAACTAAACCCTGCGGCCTTGGCCGCTTCCGCCAGCTTGTCAAATTCTTTGTGCAGGAGAACCTCTTGGGCGAACTTTTCGTCGGCTTTCATTTTGGCCAGAAACGCTTTGGCTGATTCCGCGCTCATTTTTCTCCCTCCAATGACAATTAATTACAAAAATACCTATGGATTTATCATAATATTACCCGTGGGCAAAGTCAAGAGACATAAAAGAAAATAATATTAACCCTGTGCAAAGACGAATCGCGCCCCAACTGTCAATAAGGCCCCCACTTCCGCGTTACGCGGAAGTGGGGGCCTTAACACGCTAAGAAATACTTTACAGCATACTGCCCAAAAAGGCTTTCGTCCGTTCCATCCGCGGGCGGGCGAAAACCTCCTCAGGCGCGCCCTCCTCGACGATCTCGCCCTCGTCCATAAAGATCACCCAGTGGGCCACCTCGCGGGCGAACGCCATCTCGTGGGTCACGACCACCATCGTCATATGCTCCTCGGCCAACTGGCGCATCGCCTTCAGCACCTCGCCCGTCAGCTCCGGGTCGAGGGCCGACGTCGGCTCGTCGAACAGCATGATATCCGGTTTCATCGCCAGCGCCCGGGCGATCGCCACCCGCTGCTTCTGGCCGCCCGACAGGCGGGAAGGATAAGTAGCGCGCTTTTCCCACAGCCCCACCTTGCGGAGCAGCGCCTCGGCCTCGGGGAGGATATCGGCCCGCGCCAGCCCTTTCACCGTCAACGGCGCCTCCAGCAGATTATCCAGCACCGTCAGATGCGGGAACAGGTTGAAATGCTGGAACACCATCCCCATCTTGCGGCAGATGCGCCGCGCCTCGGCGTCGGCCACATAGCGGCTGCGGCCGCCCGGCACCTCGGCGGCCAGCGTCTCGCCCGCTACCGCGATGCTCCCGCGGTCGATCGCCTCCAGCCGGCACAGGCAGCGGAGCAGCGTGCTCTTCCCCGACCCCGACGGGCCGATGATCGCCACCACCTCGCCCTTCGCCACCGTCAGCGACACGCCCCTCAGCACCTCCAGCGCCCCGAAGCTCTTATGGATGCCGGTCATCTCGATCATATGCCCATCGTTATTCGTCATACACTGCATACCGCTTTTCCATTTTTTCGAACATCCAGGTCAGCACGAACGTCATCGCCAGGTAAAACACCGCCGCCACCATAAACGGCGTCAGGTCGAAATCGCGCTGCACGATCGAGCGCGTCACCCGCAGCAGATCGTTCATCGCCAGCACATAAATGAGCGACGTATCCTTCACCAGCGTGATCGTCTCGTTGCTCACCGGCGGCAGCACCCGCTTGATCACCTGCGGCAGCACGATCCGCCGCATCGTCTGGGGGTAAGTCATCCCCAGCACCTTCGCGCCCTCGTACTGGCCGCGCTCGATCGACTGGATGCCGGCCCGGAAGATCTCCGCGAAATACGCGGCGTAATTCAGCACGAAAGCCACCGCCGCCGCCGGGAACTCCGGCAGCGTCACCCCCGCATACGGGATGAACGGCAGGCCGTAGTACACGAACAGCAGCTGCAGCATCAGCGGCGTGCCGCGCATCAGCCAGATATACACGCCCACCGCGCCCGACAGAGCCGCAAAACGCGAGATGCGCGCCATCGCCAGTCCCAGCCCCAGCGGCAGCGACAGCACGATGGTGACGAAAAACATCTGCAGCGTCACCGCCGTGCCCTCCACCATCGGCCCGATGAGCGAAAGGATATAATCCATGCCTTGCTCCTCACAAAGATGAGACTGCCGGCCGGCAATCTCATCAGTTTTTCGTGCATTCAGCTTACTTTACGATATTCGCCCCGAACCACTGCTGCGAAATCTTCGCCGAGGTGCCGTCCTTCTTCATCTCGTCGAGCACCTTCTGCAGCTTCGCGTGCAGGTCCTTGTCGTCCTTGCGCAGCCCCACGCCGTACTCCTCGGAGCCGAAGTTCTCGCCCAGCACGGCATACTCGCCGGCCTTCTTCGCGATATAGTAGCGGCCGACGATCTCGTCAACTACCAGGGCGTCGATGCGGCCCGCCTTCAGATCCATCAGCGCCGCCACATTATCCGGATACTTCTTGAGCTCCTTGAAGGACTTGGCCACCGCCGCCTCCTTCTCCACAGCCTCGATGCTGCTGCTGCCGTCCTGCACGCCGACAACCTTGCCGGCCAGGCTGGCCTTCGTCTTCAGCGGCGAATTGGCGGCCACCACGATAATCTGCTTGTTCTCCATATAAGCGTTCGAGAACAGGATGTTCTCCTTGCGCTTCTCGGTGATCGTCAGGCCGTTCCACAGCATATCGATGCGTTTGCCGTTAAGCTCGGCCTCCTTGCTGTTCCAGTCGATCGGCTTGAACTCGACCTCCATGCCCAGCCGCTTCGCGGCCTCCTTGGCCATATCCACGTCGAAGCCCACGATATTATTCTTATCGTCGCGGAACCCCATCGGCGGGAAATGGTCGTCAAGACCGACCACGATCTTCTTCTTCGCGGGCGCGCCGCAGCCGGCGAGCAGGCTGACGACCAGCACGGCGGCAAGGGCGAGAGCTATCCATTTTTTCATGCCATATCACTCCTGTTATGTATTGCTTCCTTGCCTATTTTACTTTACCGCGATAAAGTAATGAACCGGTGAAAAGGACGAATAACGCCATTGTTCATTCCGCGCGGACCGCATACTTACTCACGCGCCGCCAATCGCAGTATTTCGTTTTTTATTTTTGCGGCGGCAGCGCCGTTCCATTCGCGCCCCCCACAGCTAAAAGCACGCCAGCAACCTCTATCACCAAACTTTTCGCACCATCAATGATGCTGTCAGATTATCGCTTTTCTTGCCTATTTCGTCGGTTATCTGCCCATCTATTGTCACGTTTTTCGACAATTTTCCCTGGATATTGAGACCGACCACCAGATACTCGCGATCTTGCTCGCTGCCGCTTATCTTAATTTTATCCGTCGGCGTGAGCGTGTAGGCGACGGTCATCTCCGGATTACTGCCGCTTAGCACTCTTTTGTATCCGACATTAAACGCATAATGCGCTTTAGGCAATTTGCGGGCAACCTTAATGCCGAATTCTCCGGTACTATATGTATTGGTCAGTTTATCGGCAATCTGGTCGTAGCTGGCGCCGGCACCCGTCTCGGAATAACCGTCCTGTATATAGCGGGTTATATTAACATCGGCATACGGGCTTACCTGCCACAGCTGCTCTTTACCATGGTGCAGGTTATAACTGGCGCCGATGCCCAAAGACATGGTCTGGCTGTAATACCTGCTGTCGGCCTGCAGTCCCAATTGCCGGAGATAACGTGTCGCCTGGTTCTTCTGGCGGCCATAATCCAAGTAAGTCTGTAAATCTAAGGCGCCCTTACTGAACCCCCCCGTACAATCCCAGATGGTAGCCGCGGTTCGTCGTATTGGCCAGCGTTGATGATACCTGATTCTGGCTATAGCCGAAGAGAATTCCTGTCCGCCAATTCTCGCCTGTTTTCCTGTCTGTACCTACCACAAAACCGGAACCCTGGTTATTGATTACAGGCAGGTCATTCTGAGCGTGGATCGAGCCCCAGTTTTTGCTGGCCTTCACCCACCAACTGTTAACAGCATCCAACTCCAGGGGGATGATGGTGTTGACCGTAATACTGCCGGGCGCAAACCCGGAGAGTTGAAAGGAGACTTGCTGGCCGGCCGGTTGCTTCAGATAGTCCATCCTTGCGGACACGGCGTTGCCGATAGTCGGATCGCTTTGAATGAATGCCGCCTGGTTTATCTGGGCTCCGCCGTAGATTTCCGTCAAGGCCTGGGGAGCCTGTGTATCGTTTAGGTTGAGCAGCGGGTACATGGCCAGCCTCTCCGGCGACCCGACAGGCAGCCTATTATATATAGCCATCATTTTTTGATAGGTTTCAGACTGTTTGGCCGTAGTGCCGGCAAGATTATTCTCCTGCCTGTATTGCAGCGTGGCGGTGGTTCCGTCATGGCTGCCCACGGCCGTCAGGAATCCCGTCACAGGCATGTCTGAAAATGTGCCGGTGATGCCCATTGCGGCAGTAAGAATCCCTACATACCTCTCATCCGGCTTGTAGGCATCGGTATAGGGGATTAAGAGGGAGCCATTGATATTGGCGGTACCGGCTACCGCAATCTTGCCAAAGCTATCCTTGCTGTTTATGACAACGGAAATGAACCTGTTACTTGTGAGATTGCCGTTGACCCTCAATATACCGGGAGTACTGGCGCTCCCGGCCCTTATATTGAATTGGTTGAAAACATTGCCGCCGATGGTGCCAGCGCCGGCAATCGTACCCGACCCTACGCTCCAGGCGTCACCCGCGACCGCTCCGTCGATCTGCAGCGTTCCGCCGGCTGCCACGGTGCTGCCCTGATACGTGTTCGTTCCTGAAAGCGTCAGCGTTCCAGAGCCGGATTTGATCAATCCTACAGGCAGGTCTTTTAGTCCGTTGGCGGTCACTCTGGCGTTGTACTCCGCGATATACGTCCTGCCTTGCGCGAGGCTGTACGTATCGCCGGCTTGCGTATTGTAATAATTATAGATTTCCCGCAGATCCTGGTACGGGCTGCCCGCTTCCAGCAAGCCGGCCCTTCTTTCCCCGATATCGTTACTCCACGTACTGTCATATCCGTTCGTATTGACGGCGTAGAGGGCCTGCGTCAGTCCATAGCCCGTACTGAGGCTGCTTGCGGTCAACCGTCTGGCATCCAGTAACCCGGGGCCTTTTACGGCCGTCCCGGCATCCAGCAGGCCCTGGCCGAAAACAAGCTCCTGCGGGACGTTGTAAAACACCGACCGGGTCGCCAGCAGAAAACTGTTCAAAGTATCATAACCATAATTCAGCAAAGTTGTGCTGTTGGCATTATAATAATTGGTCAAATCCGTTTGTACCGGATTCGGAGAAGTTCTGAAATAATATAGGTTAACTTTGAAACTACTACCACCTGCTGGTGTCTCGTCCTGCTGGACCGTAACAGTGTAGTCAGGCAGGGTAAAGCTGCGGTTTGCCGTCGTCAGCACGGTGTCGACGATCTGCTTGCCGCTCATATACGGGAAAGCCTGCTGCACCAAGCCGGCCACACCGCTGACATGAGGCGCGGCCATCGACGTCCCCGAATCGGGTTTATACAAATTATTAGCCGACGGACTGGAAATGGACGAATAGATATTAGAACCCGGTGCGGCGATGCTATTTTCCTCCACATACTTCGTCAGATCGCTGAACTCGCTGACAAAGGCCGTGCCTGCGGTGCTGGTCGCCATATCATAATTGGCCGCATTAACCGAAATGACGTTGATAAAGTTGCCTGCCGTCTGGGGTCGCAGATAGGCAAGCGTGCTTTCCGCGGCCGGGGTGGGATGACCGCTGTTGCCGGCGGCAAAAACCAGAACCTTATCGCGGTTTGTGGCATTTTGCAGCACATCGAGCGACAACTGAAACCCCGGATCCTGGAAAGCCGTCTTCCCGGCCACATCGTAATAGGCTGTCGAACCCCAGCTGTTATTGATGATTTTTATACTGCTATTAGCGATGAAAGCATTATAAGCGCCAAGTAAATTATTATACTGATTGTCGGAAAGCACGTCGCCGGACAGCAGATTCGCCTCAAAAGCCACGCCGTGCATTCCCAGGTTATTCTTGGCCGCCGCCATAATGCCGGCCACGTGCGTACCGTGAGTATACGCCGTCCAGTTGTAATTCCGCGGAACAGTAATAGTTCTCGAATTTGCCTTGCTGGCGAACTCGACATGGGTTATTTGCGCGAAATTATCCGCTATGCCCAAAGTGATGCCTCTGCCGGTATAACCGAGCGCATACGCTTCCGAAGCGTAGATCAGGCGCAAGCCCTGGTTGGCCAGGTATTCCGGTGTCTCAAAATCTTCCGGGTTGGCGCAATAGGCGGTGCCGCTAAAGGCGGCCAGCAAAAACAAGCCCAGAAGAATCCCCAACAATCTATGCCATTTTGTTCTCATATTTCACATGCCTTTTGCCGGAGTTTTTGAAAAACGGTTGCTTTCCTGCCAACTTCAACTAAATACAGCTTTCTCTGTTTAATAATATAACTACAAGAAAAATTATAGAAAACATTATTTGCATTTATATGCATTTATTGGAATTTTACAGGCCGAATTACATAAAAAGCTAAAGCCCGACAATCCTGGGCAGGCGATGCCTGCGCCCGGACATACTCTGTAGCCGACTGCGAAAGATTATCTGCGGCAACGAGGAAAGCGCCGCCGGACGGAGAAACTACTAACTATCAAAGCTCTCGGGAGGGAACACGCATGATCATCGTCATGGCCGCCCAGACGGTCAAAGAAGGCAAGAAAGCGGACGTGCTCGCGCTCGCCCGGCCCCTGATGGCCGCCACCAGGCAGGAGGAAGGCTGCGTCAGCTACACGCTGTTCGACGACCCGGGCGACCCCCACCGGATGGTGTTCGTCGAGGAATGGACAAGCAAGGAGGCGCTCAAGAAGCACCTCACCACCCCCCACATCGCCGAATGGCGGGCCAAGGTCAAGGACCTCCTCGCCGCACCCACCGCCATCAAGCTCTACGAAGGCGAAGAAACGCCCCTGTAGCGCAGATCGGCATCTCCGGCCCGGGCCGCCCCAAATGCGTCCCGGGCCATATTTTTCCCCGTTGCCCGGCCGCGCGCCGCCATGGTATCATAATCCTTGTGTCCCAACCGCAGCAATCATCGCAATCTATTCGCAGAAGGGAATGCAGCATGAAAACAAGAGAAACCTTCTCCTCCGGCCTCGCCGTCTTCTTCGCCACCCTCGGCTCGGCCGTCGGCCTCGGCAACATCTGGAAGTTCCCCTACCTCACCGGCCAATACGGCGGCGGCGCCTTCCTGCTCGTATACCTCGCCTGCATCGTGTTCGTCGGCCTGCCCGTCATGCTCGGCGAATTCTACCTCGGCCGCCGCACGCGCCGCAATGCCGTCGGCGCCCTCGAAAAGCTCGCCCCCGGCACCCCCTGGAAGCACATCGGCACCATTGGCGTCGCCGCCGCCGGCCTCATCATGTTCTTCTACAGCTCGGTCGCCGGCTGGGTATACTACTACCTCTTCAAAGCCCTGCGCGGCGACTTCGCCGCCGTCACCATGGAAAGCGCCAAAGCCCAGTTCGGCGCCCTCGTCGTCAGCCCCGTCACCCCCGTCGTCTGGCAGGCCGTCGTCCTCGCCGTCGTCGCCGGCATCCTCATCATGGGCGTCAAAAAAGGCATCGAGCGCATCACCAAAACCCTCATGCCGCTCCTCTTCGTCCTCATCATCGCCTGCGACCTCCGCGCTCTCACCCTCCCCGGCGCGGCCGACGGCGTCAGCTTCCTGTTCGCCGTCGACTTCGGCAAGCTCTCCGCCGCCGCCGTCCTCACCGCCCTCGGGCTCGCCTTCTTCAAGCTCTCGCTCGGCATGGGCTGCATGATAACCTACGGCAGTTACTTCACCCACGACAACGACCTCTTCGCCACCGGCGCCAAAGTCGCCCTGTCCGACACCCTCGTCTCGCTGCTCGCCGGCCTCGCCATCTTCCCGACCGTCTTCGCCTTCGGCCTCGAGCCGGGCGCCGGCCCCGGCCTGCTGTTCATGACCATCCCGCTCGTCTTCTCCCAGATGCCCTTCGGCGCCATCCTGCTCACCGCCTTCTTCTTCCTCGCCGCCATCGCCGCCACCACCGCCATGATCTCTCTCGTCGAAGTACCGGTCGCCTACCTCTCCGAAGAAAAAGGCCTGACGCGCTCCAGAGCCGTCCTCCTCAGCGTCGCCGTCATCTTCGCCGTCGGCATCCTCGCCACCCTGTCGGTCGACAAAGGCAGCCTGCTCGGCGGTTACACCCTCATGGGCCGCGGCTTCTTCGACTGGTTCGACTACATCTCCTCCAACATCATGCTCCCCCTCGGCGGCCTGCTCATCGCCTTATTCATCGGCCGCTTCGCCGACAAGGCGGACATCGTCCGCGAACTGTCCGCAGGCTCGCCGGCCGCCGCCCGCCTGCTGCCCGTATACTTCTTCATCCTCCGCTACGTCACCCCGGCCCTCCTCCTCGTCATCTTCCTCAGCTCCGTCGGCGTCATAAAACTCTGACCAAAAAGGCCGCCCCGCAAACCTGTGCTTGCGGGGCGGCCTCTTTTATTAACCGAACCTATTCCCTCACCTTTATATCCTTCAGCCCGTAGTAGCGGATCAGCCCGCCCTTCGACACCGAATTGTTCAGCTCCACGAAATACACGTGCCGCAGCACCCGGTTCTTCACCGACAGCGGCTCCAGCTCAACATACGTCGCACCCTCGGCCACCCGTCGCTCCAGGTACGCCATCCGCGCCCCGTCCTCGCGGTGGATGATTGAGTACTGGTACAGCGCCGCCGCCGCCATCGGGAAAAACATCAGCGCCGCCACCGCCGCCACGAACCGCCTCTTCGCACCGTCGCCCAGCACGGCGGCCTTCACCGCCGGCAGCGTCAGCAGGCTCGCCGCGCCGATGATCAGAAAGACCACAGATCCGTAGCCCGCCCGCCCGGGGAAGGTCGGCGCCGGTAGCATCGCCAGATTGTTGATCACCGCCAGCGCCACGCACACCGCCGCGAACAGGCACACCGGGCAGGTCGCCAGCACCTCGCGCCGCTTCACCTGCGCCAGCAGCGCGCCCGCGTCCGCCTTCCTCAGCGCCAGCCGGCGGAAAGCGAACTTCGCCAGTTGCGTCATGATCAGCAGATACAGCACCACTTCCTCCAGCCCCGACAGCGTACGGGTGAGCTGGGCCTTGAGGTGGGCGGTCGCCACCCCCAGCGGCACAGCCACATTGTTAATAAGCCCGTTAGCGGCCCACTTGGCGGCAAATTGACCGTTCAGCAGCGAAGCCAGCATCACCAGCGCCAGCGCGATGCGGACGGCGCCCCAGATGTCGAAGCCGCCCCGTGCGGGGAGCGCAGGCGCCGTCAGGCCCTGCTGCCGGGCATAATCAGCTTTCACCACCCGCCACGCCAGCACCAGGAAAATCACCACCGGGATGACGCCGAGGAAAATCTCCAGCCCGGCCGCCAGCTGATTGGTGAAATGGATGAAAAATTTCGGCCCCTTGCCGTAGCGCACGAAATTGCCGGGCGCCGCCACCAGCAGCGCGAACCCCAGCAGCGAACCCGCCAGGCCGGATGCCATCCACATCTTCAGCGCGCCCCGCCGCCACGCGAGCCAGGTCAGCCCCGCCGCCACCAGGATCATCGTCGCCGCCGTATTCTCGATCGTCCAGCTCGCGGCCACGCCGCCCAGGAACATCCCCGCGGCGGCCGGCCAGCTGTCCCCGATGAGCGGCCTGCCGATATGATCGAAATGATACGGCAGCAGGAAAGCGAAGATCAGCACCGCCGTGAACAGGTAAACACACGCCCCTGTCATCCACACATTCGTCAGCGCCCAGTCCGGCAGGCCGAACCAGCAGAACACGATGATCAGGCCGAGGATGTAAGGGTTGAAGCGCAGCGTCACCTCCCGCTGCGAATGCCAGTAGATGAGCACCATCAGCGCCACGTACAGCAAGGCGTTGAACGGGTTGAACAACTGCTTGCCGACCAGCAGGAAGCCGTCCAGCACGAAGAAATCCACCATCCGTCCGCCGTGCTGGAAATAGTGGAGATAAAGCGACCGGAAGACATCCGGCCACGACGACAGCCGCTCCAGCGTGTTCCACACCAGCGCGTACTCGTAATCGTCACGGTGCAGCGGCATAAAATAATTGAGCGCGTACATATACAGGAACAGCACCGCCAGCATCGCCAGCGACACAACGTTCCCCCTCGTCAGCTTGCCGTTTTCCTCCGCCGCCAAAGTCGTCATCCTTTCTTTACGAACCGCATCTTTCCCCATATTTCCATCTTCTCGGCCAAAATCCTTGTTGTCCACGCATTATCTTCCCCCAAACCGCCTGCGGCAAGCCCAGGTTGCTCCGGAGGAATAAGACCGCGCCGCCTAGAATACCAACGCAAAAGCCAGATGACAAGGGGGCTATGCCGATGAACGAAGAAATCGTCGCCAAAAACTGTTGAGCGACCCCACAAGTGGACCGTGCCGGTCGGCACGGCGAACAACGACACCTGGAAAACTGCATGATCTGCGGCGCCAAGCTCGTCTACCGGACCCACGCCGCGGAAATAGCCTGCAGCTACTGTCGGCGGACCTTCGCCGCCTCAGTCCTCTGCCCCGCGGGCCACTACGTCTGCGAAGACTGCCACGGCGCGGGCTTCCACGACTTCCTCGAAAAAACCGTCCTCGCCGCTGACGGCACAGACCCGATGGCTATCGCCGAAACGCTCCTGCGCGGCCCCTTCCTGCCGTCGCTCGGCGCCGAACACCACGCCATCGTAGTCGCCGCGCTGCTGGCCGCCGTAAGAAACCACGGCCCTGTTCCCCTTCCAGGCGGCGCCGCGCGCGCCGTCACCGACGCCGACATCCTCGAAGGCATCCGCCGCATGCGCCAGATACCCGCCTGCACCTGCGCCAACCATGGGGCCTGCGGCGCCGGTCTTGGCGCGGGCGCCTTCATAAGCATCCTCCTTGACGCCACCTGCGCCAAGGACGTCGAGCGCACCCTGTCAATGCGGGCCGCCAACGCCGCCCTGGCCGCCATCGCCGACTGCGGCGGGCCGGGCTGCTGCAAGCAAAGCGTGCGTACCGCGGTGCTCTCCGGCGCCGAAATCCTCAAGGAGCTATGCCGGGTGCGGCTGCCGCTCAGCCACGCGCGTTGCTTCCACATCAAAGACACGACCCACGGCTGCAAAGGCGTAACCTGCCGCTTCAGCCGCTGAAAAACCGCCGGCGCAAAAACGAAGCGTCCCCGCCCGCGAATGGGGGAGGGGACGCCCGTTTTTCCGCGTATCATCTCCCGGCTTTCCCTTACGCCGGTTTATCCAGCACCTTCTCCACGAATATCTCGACAAGCGCGGGGTCGAACTGCCGGCCGGCGCCCAGCTGCAGTTCGGCGACCGCCTCCTCGTGCGTCCTCGCGCCCCGGAAACTGCGGTAACTCGTCATAGCGTCGTACGCGTCGGCGATGTGGATGATCCTGGCCGGCAAAGGAATCTCCGTCCCCGTCGTCCCTTTGGGGTAGCCGCCGCCGTCCCACCGCTCGTGGTGGGCGAGCACGTTGTTCGCGATCTCCGACAGATGGTTGACCGCGCTGAGGATGCGGTAGCCGATTTCCGGGTGGCGTCTGACCTCCGCCCACTCGACATCCGTCAGCTTATCCGGCTTGTTCAGGATCTCGTCGGCGATCGCGATCTTGCCGATGTCGTGGAGCAGCCCGGCGTTGCTCAGCGCTTCCACCTCGCCGGCAGGCAGCCCCAGGGCCTCGCCCATCCTCCGGCACAGCTCGGCGACCCGGCGCGAATGCGCCTCCTCGATGTCGTTCTTTTCGTACAGCGCGGCGATGATCGTCGTGATCGTCCGGCCGAGCATATCCGGGCTCTCGAACAGTTTGGCGCGGTACATATCGTCGTCGGCCTTCTTGAAGACCTCCTCGATCGCCTCTTGGACCGAGGTCTTCGTGCAGTACCCGAAGGAGAGCGACACCGCGACCGAGCCCACAGTTTCCCCGGCGGCTATATCCTTGATGCGCCCGATGATCCGTTCGGCCTCGGCGGCGCTCGTGCGCGGCATGAGGATCACGAACTCGTCGCCGCCCAGCCTGGCGATCATGTCGCTGTCGCGGCACCCCCTCGTCAGCGCTTCGGCCGCCTTCACCAGCAGGGTGTCTCCCACGGCGTGGCCAAGGGAATCGTTGACCAGCTTCAGGCCGTTGACGTCGGCCACCGCCACCGTCATCGGCAGGTTGCCCGGCGTATCGAGCCGCAGCAGCTCGCTTTCGTAAAACCGGCGGTTATAGAGCCCGGTAAGCTGATCGTGGTGGCTGAGATACAGGATATCCGCCTGCGACTTCTTGCGGTCGGAGATATCGAAGAACGTCACGACCGCGCCGACGATTCTACCGTCGCGGTACTGGGGGTAAGAGAAATATTCCACCGGGAAATACGTCCCGTCGGCCCGCCAGAAAACCTCGTCGTCGGCATGCACCCCGTCGCCGTTGCGCAGCGTCCGGAAGATCCGGCAATCCTCCTGCAAGATGGCGCTGCCGTCGCTGCGCCGGGCATGCAGCTTGTTGTGCATGTTTTCCCCGATCAGCTCCCTTGTCCTGTTGTACCCGAGCATCCGCAGGCAGCTGGCGTTGCAGAACGTGCAGTTGCCGTCCGTATCGATGCCGTAGATCGCCTCGGCGGTCGAATCCAGCAGCAGGCGGATGTTATCCTCGCTGTCCTTCAGCAGCCGCACCGTTCTCTCAAGCCTCTTCGTCCGCGCCCGGATGCGCGCCTCCAGCGAATGGATCAGGGCGTCGATCTGGTCGGCCATCTTGTTGAAGGCGGCCGACAGCCTGCCGATCTCGTCCTGGCGCACCACCCGCGCGCGCACATCGAAATCGCCGCCCGAAAACTTCTCCGTCGTCCTTATCAGGTCATACACCGGCCTGAAAACGATCGCCGTGCTTTTCGCGTAAATCAGGACGGCCAGCACGATGGCGAGCACAGCGATAAACAGCGAAAACTGGAGGCTCTTCACGAACCCGGCCATGAACGGGCCTTTCGGGATAGCCGTGATTATCAGCCAGTTAAGGCCGTCCCGGTCGTACTCGGTAACCTTGACGGACAGTCCGTCTTTTTCTCCCCACGCCGCCGCCGCGTTCCCGGGCGCCGCCTGGTACCGGCGCCAGGCTTCGACGACCGCCGCGTTCTCGGTCTCCCCGAGCGAGATCCTCCTGATGCCGGCGGCATCAGGGCCGAAATTCGGCCAGCCCTGCGAGTTCGCCACCAGAAAGCCGCTGTCCTTCTCGACGATATACGCCACAGCGTCCCGGTCCCGCACCACCTCGCGCAGGTACCCGTTCATCTTCGAAAGCGTTATGTGCGTTCCCAGCACGCCCATGAGCGCGCCGTCCCGGTCGTAAATCGGCCAGGCCGCCGAAATCGCCAGGTCGTCGATCACAAAATGTTTATAGATGGGGGAGAACACCGGTTTCCCCGCCGCCTTGGCGATCTTATACCAATCCCTCGTCCGGGGATCGAACTTCCCCGTCTCGGTCACCAGCTTACCGGCAGTAAGCTCGGGCGTCACGGCATAGTAGCGCGTTCTGCCGCCGGTCAGCGCGTTGTTCTCGTACACCTCGATCTCGCTGCGCGCGTTGCGGCGCGCCCCGTAAAATTCGCCGTTCTCCTTGCCGTACGTGAAACTGTACACCTCGTCGCCCGTCGCCTGCAGCACGCTGGCGAAATAAAGGTCGCGTTCGCGCTTGTCCTCCAGGGCGATCGCCTTCCGGCCGACCAGGTTGCGGTTCGTCTCGTTCACATGGCGGGTTTCGTCGATGAAGCCGTCGATGCGGCTGACGATCACGCTGTTCGTGATGTTCTGGATCTCGGCCACCATCCGCCCGGTGTGGGCCTGCCAGGTAATGAAAGCGAAATAGCCGACGATGGCGAACGTCGCCACCATCAGAGCAACGAAAGTTATTAAAACCAGAGACCGTAGCGAACTTTTCATCGACGCTGACCGCCTCATCCGTAAAATCTTATTTTTCCCCGAATTATGACAAAAGTTATAGCGATTCTACAATAATTATAATCTATGGCAAATATCTTTTCCATAAATACTTTCCGCACCCGTCGCGGAACACCTGGCAGGATTTCCGCACCCGGCATAGTACATGTTAATAGTGCGCCCGCCGCGCCCCTGCCGCCCGCCGGCTCTCCGGCCTGCCCGGCGGTCGCCGCCGTCCGCAGATAGTACGCGCAGCACGGGAAATAATAAGGCTTGACCACCGAAACACGCAAGCCAACAGGAGGACTGAACAATGAACAAGACCGTAGCGACCGCCCTGACCATCGTCGCCTGCCTGGCGCTGCTCCTGCCCGGGTGCGCCGCCAAAACCCCCCAGCCGCCGGCCCAGCCCGGGAAAACGCCCGCGCCCGCCGCCGTAAACGTCAGCTCCCCGGGCAACAGCCGGGCCACATTCGAAACCTCGCTCGGCACCTTCAAAATCGAACTCTTCGAAGACAAAGCGCCCGGCACCGCCAAAAACTTCATCACCCTCGCCACCAAGGGCTTCTTCGACGGCCTCATCTTCCACCGCGTCATCGACGGCTTCATGATCCAGGGCGGCGACCCCAAAGGCAACGGCACAGGCGGCCCCGGCTACACCATCGCCGACGAATTCACCAAAGACCTGCGCCACGCCTCCGAAGGCGTCCTCTCGATGGCCAACGCCGGCCCCAACACCGGCGGCTCGCAGTTCTTCATCACCCTCACGGCCACCCCGTGGCTCGACGACAAGCACGCCGTCTTCGGCAAAGTCGTCGAAGGCATGGACGTCGTCCGCGCCATCGGCAAAGTCAAAACCGGCCCCAACGACAAACCCGTCACCGACGTCGTCATCAAAAAGATAACAATCGCCAAACCGCAGTAAACCCTTCCCCCGGCGATATTTTCCTTTACACCTCCCGGGCACTGTCCTATAATTAAACCTTGTGAGACACTACATCCAAACAACTGTCGGGCCCGCGGCCGGCTTATACCTTGCCGGCTTCGCCGCCCTCGGAATACTATACGTATACGGCTACGGCATCGAACGGTTCAGGCCCGAGACGATCGGCGAAACGATGACCTCCCTGGGATACTGGGGTCCGTGCCTCTACATCCTCGCCAACATCGTCCGCCCCTTTTTCTTTTTCCCCGCCATCGTCCTCGGCATTGCCGGCGGCCTCGCCTTCGGCCCGCTGTGGGGCACCGTCTACCTCGTCGCCGGCACCGTCCTGGGAGCGGCCCTCTGCTTCGCCGTCGCCCGCCTGCTCGGCCGCGACCGGCTCAAACGGTGCTGGCCGCCGTGGCTGCCGCTGGCCAGCCTCGACGACAAACTCGCGCGCAACGCCTTCAGGGCCGTACTGCTGCTGCGCCTCGCCCCCATCCTGCCGTGGGACGCCGTCAGCTTCCTCGCCGGCCTCTCGGGCGTGCGCTTCCGGCCCTACCTCTGGGCGACGCTCCTCGGCAGCATCCCCGGCGCGGCCGCCTTCGCCTGCCTCGGCGGCGCCCTCTTCGGCCCCTTCTCCGCCGCCGCCGCCGCCGCCGTCCTCCTCGCCGCCGCCTGCCTCTGTCTGCGCCGCCGCGGCTGAAAACCGCCCCGCCCCAAAAAAAGCTCCGCCCGACCAACGCCGGGCCGGAGCTTTTCCCGTTTCCGCCGTCACACCTCTCCGGCCCTTGCCGCCACCCATCCGGCAGGCCCCTCCCGAAAAAAATAACAAACAGTGTTAAAAATTTCTTTTTTATTGCTCCCATCTCGAAGGATTATGAGGTCATAAAGGTGAATTCTTACTGTGGTGTATTCGTGTATACACTTGTTATCCTGGTGCCCTCGCCGCAGGTGGATACTGCCTCCGACTGGTCTGGCCACCACACCGGCCGTTCCGCCGCGCCGCGGGCCCAGGTGCAATAGTACCGTTAGAAAGGATGAGAAAACTTATGGCCAAAATGAAAACCATGGACGGAAACTGCGCAGCAGCGCATGTGGCGTACGCCTTCACCGAAGTCGCCACAATCTACCCCATCACCCCCTCGTCCACCATGGCCGAGTATGTCGACAGCTGGGCCGCGGAAGGGCGTAAAAACATCTTCGGGCAGACCGTCAAAGTTGTCGAGATGCAATCCGAAGCCGGCGCGGCCGGCGCCACCCACGGCTCGCTCCAGGGCGGCGCCCTCACCACCACCTTTACCGCCTCCCAGGGTCTCCTCCTCATGATCCCCAACATGTACAAAATGGCCGGCGAACTCCTGCCGGGCGTCCTCCACGTCAGCGCCCGCGCCGTCGCCGCCTCGGCCCTCAGCATCTTCGGCGACCACCAGGACGTCATGGCCACCCGCCAGACCGGCTTCGCCCTCCTGGCCGAAAGCAGCGTCCAGCAGGTCATGGACCTGTCCGCCGTCGCCCACCTCGCCGCCATCGAAGGCCGCGTCCCCTTCGTCAACTTCTTCGACGGCTTCCGCACCTCGCACGAAATCCAGAAAATCGAAACCTGGGACTACGACGACCTCGCCAAACTCATCGACCGAGACGCCTTGGCCGGCTTCCGCCAGCGGGCCCTCAACCCCAGCCGTCCCTGCATCCGCGGCACCGCCCAGAACCCCGACATCTACTTCCAGGGCCGCGAATCCGCCAATGAATACTACCAGGCCCTGCCGGCCATCGTCGAAAAATACATGGCCAAGGTCAAAGAAATCACCGGCCGCGAATACCACCTGTTCGACTACTACGGCGCCCCCGACGCCGACCGCATGATCGTCGCCATGGGCTCCGCCTGCGAAACCATCGAAGAAACCATCGACAAACTCCTGGCCCAGGGCGAGAAGGTCGGCCTGCTCACCGTCCACCTCTACCGGCCCTTCTCCATCGAACACTTCATGAAATACATCCCCAAAACCGTCAATAAAATCGCCGTCCTCGACCGCACCAAAGAACCGGGCAGCGCGGGCGAGCCCCTGTACCTCGACGTCAAAAACGCCTTCTACGGCAAATCCTGGCAGCCCGTCATCGTCGGCGGCCGCTACGGCCTCGGCTCCAAGGACGTAGTCCCGGCGCAGATCGTCGCCGTCTACGAAAACCTCAAAGCCGCCCAGCCCAAAGACGGCTTCACCATCGGCATCGTCGACGACGTCACCGGCACCTCGCTGCCGCTCGGCGCCGACATCGACACAACCCCGGCCGGCACCCGCGCCTGCAAATTCTGGGGCCTCGGCTCCGACGGCACCGTCGGCGCCAACAAAATGGCCATCAAGATCATCGGCGACAAAACCGACCTGTTCGCCCAGGGCTACTTCGCCTACGACTCCAAAAAGTCGGGCGGCATCACCGTCTCGCACCTGCGGTTCGGCAAAAAGCCCATCAAATCCCCCTACCTCATCAACAAGGCCGACTTCATCGCCTGCCACAACCAGTCCTATGTCGCCAAATACGACGTCATCGCCGGCCTCAAGCCCGGCGGCACATTCCTCCTCAACTGCATCTGGGACGAAAAAGAACTCGACGCCCAGCTGCCGGCGGCCCTGAAACGCTACATCGCCGCCAACAACATCAACTTCTACACGATCAACGCCGTCCAGATCGCCCGCGACATCGGCCTCGGCGGCCGCATCAACATGATCATGCAATCCGCCTTCTTCAAACTCGCCGACATCATCCCCGTCGCAGACGCCGTCAAATACCTCAAAGACTCCGTCACCGACGAATACGGCAGCAAAGGCGACAAAATCGTCAACATGAACTTCGCCGCCATCGACCAGGGCACCAGCGCCATGGTCAAGATCGCCGTCCCCGCCGCCTGGAAAGACGCCAAGGACGCCGTCGCCGCCGCCAAACCCGTCCCCGAATTCATCAGCAAAGTCGTCATCCCCATCAACCGCACCGAAGGCGACAGCCTCTCCGTAGGCGTCATCAAAGAAATGGGCATGACAGACGGCACATTCCCCAGCGGCACCTCCGCCTACGAAAAACGCGGCATCGCCGTCGAAGTCCCCGAATGGCAGCTCGACAAATGCATCCAGTGCAACCAGTGCGCCTTCGTCTGTCCGCACGCCTGCATCAGGCCCGTCCTCGCCAATGACGACGAAATGAAGAAAGCCCCCGCCGGCTTCACCGCCAAACCGGCCACCGGCGCCGCCGGCCTCCAATTCCGCATGGCCGTCTCGCCGCTCGACTGCACCGGCTGCGGCAACTGCGTCCAGGTCTGCCCGGCCAAGGAAAAAGCCCTTGTCATGCAGCCGCTCGACACCCAGATGCCCCAGCAGGACCTGTGGGACTACGCCATGAGCCTGTCCCAAAAGCCCAACCCCATGAACAAGGAAACCGTCAAAGGCAGCCAGTTCGAAACCCCGTACCTCGAATTCTCCGGCGCCTGCGCCGGCTGCCTTGAGACAGCCTACGCCCGGCTTGTCACCCAGCTCTATGGCGACCGCATGATGATCGCCAACGCCACCGGCTGCTCCTCCATCTGGGGCGCCTCCGCGCCGTCCATGCCCTACTGCGCCGACAAAAACGGCTTCGGACCGGCCTGGGCCAACTCCCTCTTCGAGGACAACGCCGAATACGGCCTCGGCATGTACACCGCCGTCAGGCAGATCCGCGAGCGCCTGGCCGGCAAAGTCGCCGAAGCCCTCGCCGTCGCCACGGGCGACCTCAAAGCCGCCCTCCAGGAATGGCTCGACAAAAAAGACATCGGCGCCGGCACCCGCGAGCGGGCCGACAAACTCGCCGCCGCCCTCGAAGCCGCCAAAGGCGCCAGTCCGCTCTACGCCGAAATCCTCGGCTACAAAGACTCCTTCGTCAAACGCTCCCAGTGGATCTTCGGCGGCGACGGCTGGGCCTACGACATCGGCTACGGCGGCCTCGACCACGTCCTCGCCTCCGGCGAAGACGTCAACGTCTTCGTCTTCGACACCGAAGTCTACTCCAACACCGGCGGCCAGTCCTCCAAAGCCACGCCCACCGCGGCCATCGCCCAGTTCGCCGCCAGCGGCAAGCGCACCAAGAAAAAAGACCTCGGCATGATGGCCATGAGCTACGGCTACGTCTACGTCGCCCAGGTCTGCATGGGCGCCGACCGCGCCCAGACCCTCAAAGCCATCGCCGAAGCCGAGGCCTATCCCGGCCCGTCGCTCATCATCGGCTACTCGCCCTGCATCAACCACGGCCTCAAGCTCGGTATGGGCAACAGCCAGCTCGAATGCAAGCGCGCCGTCGAAGCAGGCTACTGGGCCAACTACCGCTACAACCCCGCCCTCAAGGAAATGGGCAAAAACCCCTTCAGCCTCGACTCCAAGGCGCCCACCGCCGACTTCATCGAATTCCTCATGGGCGAAGTGCGTTACGCCGCCCTCAAGCAGGAATTCCCCGACGTCGCCGACCAGCTGTTCGCCAAAACGGCCAAAGACGCCGCCGAACGGCTCGACAGCTACAGGCGCCTGGCCAAAATGTACGACGAAGCCATCGCCGAAGCGGCAGCCGCCAAAGAAAGCAAATAAACCGTCAGCAGCCGAAAGCCCCAGCCCTCGTAGAGGGCCGGGGCTTTCCTCATGCCCGCCGCTCCCGCCCCCGGCCCGCGCCGCCGCCGATAGCGCCATCGCCATTTGTAATAGTCGAAATACGGCGAGTTTTGTCACAACTAGCAGGATTTTCCTCATTTATCTCGAATCAATTTAGAATGATTATGAATTAATAATATGTACAAGCCCCGGACAGCTTCGGCGGCGAAGAGGAGGCTGAAACATGTTCAACATCTTCAGGAAAAACGCGCCCTGCGAGGAAGCCCTGTGCATCCTCAAAAACGTCGAGGACCGGATAAGCGGCAAACCGGCCGACCCCATCTCGGTCGCCTACCCCATCCACCAGCGCGTGCTCGGCAACTTCGACAAACTGCTGGCCAGCGAGGCCAAAATGGCCGACGCCTGCAAAACCATGCTCGGCACCGTCTCGGCCCTCAGCGAATTCGACGTAAGGATGACCCACTCGTCCTACAGCCTGATAAAATTCTCCCAGGAAATGGCCACCCTCAGCGAATCCAACCTCGCCATCGTCGAAGAGATCACCGCCAGCATGAACGACGTCAACGAAACCATCGCCCAGACCTCGCAGAAAATGCAGCACCTGTCCGAGGCCTCCCAGGACCTCATCGCCAAAAACGACGCGAGCATCGTCCAGATCGGCGAGATCAACGCCCTCAAAGAAAACGTCGTCGCCGACACCACCCTCATGCACGACCAGATCGGGCAACTCGTCGAAATGACCACAAGGATCAACGACATCGTCGACGGCGTCGCCGCCATCGCCGAGCAGACGAACCTCCTCGCCCTCAACGCCTCCATCGAGGCCGCGCGGGCCGGCGAACACGGCCGCGGCTTCGCCGTCGTCGCCGAGGAAATCCGCAAACTCGCCGACAGCACCAAAACAAACCTCAACGACATGCGCGGCTTCGTCAACAACATCCAGCAGGCCGCCCACGGCGGCCGGGAAAGCCTCGCCAACACCCTCCGCTCCACCAGCTCCATGAACGACAAACTCGACAACATCTCCGGCACCGTCGCCGAAAACGTCGCCATGCTCAAATCCGCCGTCAAAGACGTCGACGACATCTCCGCCCTCATGGTCAACGTCAAGGAATCCGCCCAGCAGGTCAACCAGGCCATGACCCTGTCCGCCCAGGACGCCGAAAAACTCCACGGCATGACCCAGGCCATCCACGACGACGCCACCCAGAGCGCCGCCAACGCCAAGCAGATATCCAAGATCGACGAAGAGCTCAGCGGCGTCGTCCGCGACATGGTCTCCGCCCTCAACGGCGGCATCCACGCCATCTCCAACGACGACCTCGTCGCCAACCTCAATAAAGCCAAGGAAGCCCACGCCAACTGGATGCGCAACCTCAAAAAGATCGCCGACGAAATGAAGGCCTACCCCATCCAGACCAACTCCAAGCGGTGCGCCTTCGGCCACTTCTACCACGCCATCACCATCACCCAGCCCGACGTCCTCCGGGAATGGTCGGCCATCGACGCCGTCCACAACGAAATGCACGGCATGGGCGAAAAAGTGATCGCCGCCGTCGCCGCCGGCGACGCGCACGCGGCCCGCAGCCTCTTCGCGCAGGCCGAGGAACTCTCCAACCAGATCTTCGCCCGCATCGACAGCACCATCCGCGTCATCGAAAGCAAAGCCCGGGCCGGCGAAGCCGTCCTGCGGCACGCCTGAGAATAAAAATACACCGTCCCCGCTCCCGGAAAAGGGAGGGGGACGGTTTTTTTATCCTATGACGGATTGGCTTTTTTCGTGACCGGGATCCATATCTCGCTCCTGAATTCCGGCGACGAAAAGTCCGCATGCGCGTTCCAGAGCATTTCCGGCCCCTCCGCCAGCTCATAGCCCGAAGCAGGGAACCATTCGGCGTAGATGCGGCCCCAGACGTTCTGAAGAGCAGCGGGGAACGGCCCCACAGCCGTGAACACCGCCCAGGCCGACGCCGCCACCGCCAGCGACGCCAGGCCCTCCGGGCAGGTCCGCGTCGTCGCCACGCCGATATAATGGTCGAGCTCGCCCTTTTCCTCCATCCGTCCCTCGGAAAAATTCGCCGACGCCTGGATGATCCCGCGCGGCTCCACATCCGATAGGCTCTTCAGCCGCGCGACCGTCTCGCCGTCGAGCGCCTTCCACATCGCGGCGATCTCGGGGTTGACCCCCTCGAAAACTATCGGCACGCGTCTTTTGATGCCGACGATGCGGAAAGCAGCCTGCTGTTCGATGCGATAATTCATCTCGTCGCCTCCTTTTACCGTCAATTGAAAAAACATCCGCGGATACGCCTTCAGCGCCTGGCCGCCGCTTCTCGCCTCCGACGGCGTCAGACCGTGCAGCGCCTGAAAAGCGCGGGCGAACGAATCCGGCGAACCGTACCCGTACTTCACCGCCGCATCGATCACCCTCATGTCGCTGCCGGCGAGCTCCAGCGCCGCCAGGGTCAGGCGCCTGCGCCGGATATACTCCGACAGCGTCACCCCGGCCAGCGAAGAAAACATCCGCTTGAAATGATACTCCGAGCAGTAAGCGCGCCGCGCCGCCTCCCGGAAATCGATATCGCCCGTCAGGTTGTCTTCGATATAGCGCAGCGCGTCGTTCATCTGTTCCAGCATCCCCATGGGCATGTCACCTCCTCCACAGCTAGAGTAACAGAAACCGCCAGCCGGTATCCGACATTTCGTGCCCGGTTTTGCCGGGTACGGGCAAAAACCCTGTGCCCAGCGAGGGGCGGGAGCCTTTCAGGCGCCACAAACGGAAACAGGCGGATCCTCTCGTGTCTGCCGTGTATTATCGGCGTGGCTGCGCTCATCCTGGCGGGCGCTGGAACAAAATTCAAAAAAAGCCTAAAAAAGTAAATAACTTACAAGGAAAATTATTACAAATGTCGAATGGTAACCTCACGATTCGAAAAAGGGAGGGGACCTGTTTGTTAAACCCCGGTAGTACCACTCTTCGGCTCACCGCGGCGGTACTCTGCGCCGCCATCCTCTTCTCCTCGGGCGTCGCCCAGGCGTTCAGCCTCTCGGCGGCCACAAACCGCAGCCCTAAAAACGCCTACATCCCCGCGGGCACGACCATCCCCTGCGAGCTCATCACCCCGCTCAACTCGGGGCGCAACTACCAGGGCGAGCGCGTGCTGTTCAAGACCACCGGCGCCGTGCAGGTCAACGGTACGACGATCATCCCCGTCGGCGCCGCCGGCGAGGCGATCGTCTCCGAGGTGAAAAAAGCGGGCGCGTTCGGGAAAGGCGGCAAGGTCGCGATAACGACCCGCTTCGTCAGATCGGTCAACGGCGCGGAAGTGCCGGTGGCGTTCAATCTCGAAAAAAGCGGCGGGGGAGAGGGGGGATGGGTGATTCCGGCTTTCCTGGTCTTATCAGTGCTCGCCGGTTTCGTCCGGGGCAAAAATCAGGACCTCCCCGCCGGCACGCGGTTCAGCGTCGCGGTGGAAAGCGATTACGACCTCGGTGTCGAGCCCGACATGCTGGCGGAAACGATGGTCGACCCCAACAGCAAGAAAACGGCCGCTCCCGCCGCCCCCCAGAAAGCCGCCGTCCCCGACATCATGACGCTCGACCAGGCCGCCGCCTACCTTCAGGTATCGCCCGAGACGGTGCAGTACCTCATCGACGAAGGCAAGCTGCGGGCCATCAAAGTCGGCGACAGTTACCGCATCAAGAAAACCGACATCGACAACATGTGAGTCTGCGGCGCAACGACAAAAGCCACGAAATCTCGTGGCTTTTGCTCTTGCTCCCCTTCCCTCCGGTTACGCTACACTTTCGTATCGATTCTCGATGAGAACAGTACCGGCCCCTTGTCGGCGCCCGGCAGCACCAGTCTCCGTATGACGTCCCTGCCCAGGATTTCGATCTGCCTTTCCGCCTGGGCGGTCAGGCTGACGAGCAAATCTTCCTCCGCGGTCGGCAGGTAGCTCTTTATCGTCTTATAGATACAATCCCGGTTTATCATCAGCAGCCTCCCGTTTCGCGATAACTGGGGATTGTCCGGCAAGTTTCACCGCTCAAAAACAAATAAGCAGGCCGCTGCCTGCTCAAACAACTATTCCTAAATAGTTGGCGGCTTGGCAGTCATAGACCCATGTCCTTAGACCCATAGCTTTGCGTCCTTATCTTTCGACAAGTTTGCCAAATTCGACAAATTATAACAATTATTCGCAGTTTCATATTACTACTTAGCTATAATTAGTGTCAAGGTATTTCCTAGGAGTTTTTTCCTACAAAACCAGGACTTAAGTCCTATGACTTACTAGGGGTGCGGTTGACGAGGTTTAGCTGGTGCCTATGCCTTTGCGGGGGGCAGACAGCGGTTGGCGCCTGGGTCCGCCGGCGTACAGCGAGTGAGGAGGCGGCCGCTACTTAGCGAGAGAGCCGGTAAGTGCGCCCCTCTTAGCGCTTTAGCGGTTAGAGGGGCGGCCTGCCCCTTGCGGGTACAGCACCGCGCGAGCCGCCATGGACGGCGGCGAGAACCGACAATCGAACATGGACGTTCGTTTGGCGGTGGCGCGGCGCTATCGGCGATGAGGTTAGCAGCGAGCCAAAACGCCCAGTGGCTACGACGGCGTTTTGTGCGAGTCGCTATGCAGGGCAACAGCGAACCGAAAGTTCACTTTCGAGTGAGTCGTTGCCCTGCGAGTAAGACCGCCGACGAGCGTCAAGGCGAACCCAGGCGCTAGCCGCGGGGAATCGTGGGCCTTGTGCCAATACCTTTGCGGTGGCGCAAACGCCCGGCTCCTGTCCTCCGGCGGCACGCCGTAACGTCGCCGCTTATTTGCACCCCGTCACGACACATTTTGACAACAAACTGGCAGAAAGATTGCATTAATGGTAAAATATTACTTAGAATAGCGCTTGGATTTTCTGGGGTGCGTCGAAAGGGGAGCCAAACGGATGCAGAAAAGAATTCTAATGTTCCTGACCGTTGCTTTTTTTACAAGCATTATATTCTTTCATAATACGCTTGCCTTGGCTGCGGAAAATGAAAGTACGGGAAGTAAGCTAAAGGGGCATTTCGCTACTAAAGCCGATTTGATCGGCTATTGGGAGCGAATCCCGTACCCTGAAAACGTCCGGAAGAAATTGAACAAAGTTGAGCCTTGGCCGGCGCCGCACCACTGGTTCGCCTTTTATGAGGACGGACATTTTATGTCGTATATGTCCTCGAATTACCGGGAGCTAACGGGAAGAGACTTGGAAAAAATGTTTAGGCCTCTCCCGAAAAACATTACATACGAATTCCGGGATGGTTTTGTGAGAATCACCTATTCGGATATAAAGGGATATTTAGAAATATGGGGAGTGAACGTTATTGACGAGACCGCGGACATTATGGGCGTTCACCACGAAAAGGGCGATATCATAATGAGCCTCGCCCATCCCCAAACCGGGCAACCGATTTACTACCGCTTGCTGCGCAGGTTGCCTGACTAAATAAGAAACAAGGGGACGATTCTACTACATCATCCTCACAAAGAGCGGCTTAGCACGCTCTTTTTTCATTGCTTCCGCCGATACCTTTGCGGAGACGCAAACCGCGGGCGGAGGCGCTGGCCTTGTGCCAATACCTTTGAGGGGGCGCAAACGCCCGGCTCCTGTCCTCCGGCTTAACGCGCCGTATGGCTCGCGGTTTCGCCCGCTGGCGCCGTCGTCAACTGTCGTCCGTGACAGATGACTCCTCTCGCGTCCGTCCATGGCCGCTCGCGCCGCGTGCTCACCGCTTCGCCAACGGCGCGTAGCAGCCTCCGCAACGTCGCCGTTCGTCTGCGCCCCCGCAAAGAAAATTGGGGAATTCTGTTACAACATGACAAATATAACGGCGATATTGCAGGATTTTACAAATTAGCGAAAAATACAGAATAGTGATACAGCTAGGGGGGATTTTATGGGACACGAAAGAATCGGGTTGCTCCCAAGAACCCAACATTGGTGCAAGATAGTAGAACAAATTGCTAATTATGAATATGACAATTCAAATATATCAACGATTATGAACAATACGCTCAAAAATGTTAGTAAGCAATTTAGAGAAATGTCATCAGACAAAGGTTTGTTCGCTACCTATAAATTTCTTGTTGTCATAGCAGCAATACAAAAAAACTCATCTGATCCTAGTCTGGATTTATCCCAGCTAAATATTAATATAAATAACAACTCAACAGCACTTTCTTCTTCTCGTGAGTTATATAAATGGTTGTTATCTACTTCTTTTTCTGGTTCTTTAGAATATACCGAGATTGCGCGCCAAGCTGCAACAGATGCAATAACCAAATTTTTTAGGGACAACGCAGATGATAATTTGGTTTTATTTGATGGTGAGTATAGTCAGATAAATATATGGAAAAAAGTAGGAACGGGTGCTGGGTTTTGCGAAATATCTAGGTGCTTTTTTGCAAAATATACTGAGCGGTATATAAAATACTTTTTAGAACGAGAAGCGTCCAATGTCATAAAGACAATTAGTGACAGAGAAGTTTTTAGTCGTCATATTGAAAATCATATCGAGATAATCTCTAAACATGCTTTTGATACTTCTAAGATTACTCAATCCTTCGCAGCTGGTTGGTTTAACAAATACTCAAATAATCAGATTCCATCTGATTTAGCAATACGATACTTAATTAAGCGTTCTCTTGAGAAAATTCGTGAGGAACTCCGGAGAGAGGGGGTCCAGGCGTAGTGGATTCCCCTTATGCAATTGCTTGTAATGGCGCGCAGATCCCAAAGCTAATTTTAAGAAAGTGTGATTCGAGAATATTGGATTATAGGGATAACGGCTTAAATGATCAAAACATAAAAGCCTTATTCCCGAATTTTATTGGCGATCTATACTTCCTGCCAAAAAGAATTAAAGATTTACTAGAAATTGCGGCATATGTATACGGCGCGGATAGACTCGTTAGTCGTGGAAGCCGTGATAGTATAGAGTATCATGCGTGGGCTCGTTCTTTCTGGTTTTTTATAAAAGTTCGAGATTATGAGTTTTGGAGCAAACCAGAGGTAAAAAAGGCTTTAAATGATGCCCTTTGTTTCATGTCGGGTGATCGTGAGTTTCGATTTGAATTTGAGGCAGGGCATAACACTTTACCTTTCAGTCTATTTGATAACAAAGAGTTTGCCTTGCAGCATAGCGATGATATAAAAATACTATTATTTTCTGGAGGCCTCGATTCTTTAGCTGGCGCAATTAGTGTTTTAGAAGAAACCAAATCTTCCGTCTGCCTTATTAGTCACAGATCAAATCCGTCTACCAAAAAGACCCAGGATGGCTTGGTTGAAGCTCTAAATATATACTATCCAGAGCGAATAAAACATTACAAGTTTGATTGTTCCTTAACTGGATGCAGACGTATTGAAGAATCTCAACGTACTCGTGCGTTCTTATATAATACAATAGCATTTTCCTTGGCGGAGGCTTATAAGAAAGATTCTTTGTACGTTTACGAAAACGGTATAACAAGTATAAACTTTCCGCGTCGACAGGATTTAATGAATGCACGCGCCAGTCGCACAACTCACCCAAGAACTCTGTTTTTGTTAAGTAATCTTTTTTCACTAGTTAGTGATAGGCAAATCACAATAAAAGCTCCGTTTGTTTTATTAACAAAAACTGATATTATATCGTTACTCAAAACATATAAGAGAGAACACTTAATTCCAAGTGCAGTGTCATGTAGTAAAACTTTTAAAAATATCGGAGGCGCCACGCATTGTGGATGTTGCTTCCAATGTGTTGATAGAAGATTGGCCACATATGCAGCAGAACAAGAAGATGCTGAAAATTTGGGACTTTACTGTCTTGATTTTATACGAGAAAACATTGGGTCAAACGAAGAAAAAACGGCGCTTATAGATTATCTTCGACAGGCAAGAAATTATGCCCAGTGGAATATTGATCATTTCTCTGACAGAATGATGCCTGAGCTTACTTATTTAGTTGATTATATATCTAACGATGAAATAGATGCTATTGAAAAAGTTTACAATTTGTGTAATCGTCACGGTAAACAAGTTGCTAAAGCACTACAGAGAATTAGAGCAATATACGACGATCCATTTGAAAAATGTCTGGAAAACTCCCTATTAAGTATTATCTCGAATAGGGAATACTCTCAAGAGCCTGTATTAAGACTTGTAAAAACAATAGCTGACCAAATGGAAAAGGCTATTCCCATATCCTTTCAAAGGGAAAAACCAACAGGTGAAAATGACCTGAATGATAAGGTTAGTTCTTTATTGGAAGGATATCGTGAAGCATTTGAAAGAGAACACCCTTCTTTACCTTTTGCTTTAGCAAAGGTAATTCCTGATCATTCCGCAAAAGATTTTGCTCTAGTGATTGAAACTAAATATCTTAGAGGTAGTACCACTCCGAGTAAAGCAACGGAAGGAATGGCTGCTGACTTAATAAAATATCAGGAAGACAGTTTTATATTATTTTTAGTATATGACCCTGAGAGGTCTATTCATAACGATGATGTTTTTCGTAACGACTTTCAAAAGAAAGGCCGTTGTCGAGTTTGTATCATCCGGTGATTAGTATAGATACTTAACAATAACACATTACCCGACATAATCATCAAGAGCGGTACCCCCGCTCTTTTTTCATTGCCAGGGAGGTACCGCGCCAGCCCCCGGCGTATTCTTATATATTACCAGTATATAGGAGTGATTACCTTTGGAGCATCTCTGGCTTGTTTTCGCGCTGTTGTCGGCGGGGACGGCGGCGTTGGTGGCGATTTTCGGCAAGATAGGGTTGCAGGGCATCGACGCCAATACGGCGACCGCGGTGCGGGCGGTTATCATGGCTTTGTTCCTGGTCGGCGTTGTGGCTTTCCAGGGGACGCTGAAGGACATCCCGGCCATCATCGCCGACCGGAAGGCGATTACGTTCATCGCTTTGAGCGGCGTGGCGGGGGCGACGTCGTGGCTGTTTTACTTCCTCGCCCTCAAATACGGCAAGGTGTCCCAGGTGGCCCCGGTCGACAAGCTGAGCGTCGTCATGGCGACCGTGATCGCGGTCCTCTTCCTCGGCGAGAAGGTCAGCTTCCTCGGCGGCGCGGGCGTCGCCCTCATAGCCCTCGGCGCCATCCTCGTCGCCCTCGGTTAGTATAATCTTACGCTGAAAGTTACTGAGTTGTGAGGTGCCGCAGGCGAACGGCGACTTTGCGGAAGATGCTACGCGCCGTTGACGAAGCGGTCGTAGCGACGCAGCACGCCCGGCCATGGATGGCCGGGCGAGGAGCCATCTATCACGGACGACAGTTGGCGACGGTGCTGGCGGCGCAAGACCCAAGTCTACGGCGCGTGCTTCTGTAGCATCGGAGCCGGCAGCCTGCGGCACCTCACAACAGGACAGAGCTAAGAAAAAAGGAGCGATCAGCCATGCCTATCCCCATTTACCAGGTCGACGCCTTCACCGCCGAGCCGTACAGGGGCAACCCGGCGGCCGTATGCCTGCTCGATAAGGCGGCCGACGCGGCGTGGATGCAGGACGTTGCCGCCGAGATGAACCTGTCGGAGACCGCCTTCATCTTTCCCGAGGGCGACGGCTACCGGCTGCGCTGGTTTACGCCCAAGAGCGAAGTGAAGCTGTGCGGCCACGCCACGCTGGCCACCGCCCACGTGCTGTTCCGCGAGAAAGGCGTGGCCCAGGACAGGCCGATCAACTTCTACACCCTCAGCGGCCTGCTCACCGCCGGCCTGGCGGACGGCATGATCGAACTCGACTTCCCCGCCTCGCCGGTCGTTGCCTGCGAAGCGCCGCCGGGGCTCGCCGGGGCTTTGGGCGTGCGGCCGGTGTTCGTCGGCCGTGGCGACGACGACTACCTCGTCGAGGTGGCGACCGAGGAAGAGGTGCGGGAAGCGGCGCCCGACTTCGCCACCCTCGTCAAGGCGCCCTGCCGGGGCGTCATCCTCACCGCCCTGTCCCGCTCGGGGGAATACGATTTCGTCTCGCGCTTCTTCGCCCCCGCCGTCGGCGTCGCCGAGGACCCCGTCACCGGCTCGGCCCACTGCCGGCTCGTTCCGTACTGGCAGGCCAAGCTGAAAAAGGACGTATTCACCGCCTACCAGGCGTCGGCGCGCGGTGGCTTCCTCAAGGTCGCCGCCAGGGGCGGCCGCGTCAGCATCGCCGGTCACGCCGTCACCGTCTTCGCCGGCGGCCTCCGCGCCTAGCTGCCGGCGGCCAATGGAAAAGCGCCGGTTCCGGGCCTCAGCGCCCGGAACCGGCGCCTTTTTTCCGGACGCTATACCGGTGTCACAGGCGCGATGATCTGGATACTGTTCAGATTGATGGCGATAATGCCCGTCGGGGTAATGAACGTGGGGTTGGGGCCGCTCGTGCCGGGAGCCAGGATCGTGACACCCGCGGTCCCCAGATCGAGCAGCAGGAAATCGGGCGAATTATCGTTCTCGATGCTTATCGGCGGCTGAGGGAAGGGATAAGGGATTTGCGGGAGACGGTCTTCGAGCTCCGCCACCAGCGAGCCTGTCAGTACGTAGGGGATGGCTCCCGTGCCGGTGTTCGAAGCGGCGCCATTTGTCACCACGACCCGTACCTGCAGCCCGGGCAGGAGTTTGAGCCCCTGCAGAAACCGCTGGAGAATATTTGACATAACAATTCAACTCCTATTCTGTGGATGCCGTGCTGCTATATTATATTTACTTGTTAAGTCAAGTGTGTGCGCTTATTGGCGGCCGGGCCGCGGCTTTTGCCCAGGTCATACCCGGGTTCGTCGTTCCGGGCCTTTTTCTTTCTGCCCCGGCCGTTTGCTACCCGCCCCCCATTTGTGATAATATTTTCTTGCCTGCACGAAAAGATTTTTCGTGGCCGTTTCCCACCCTGAAACACGAGGTGAAGACGCTTGCCCTGGATCGACCTGCTCGGCCTCATCGCCCGCGGCGTGTTCTATGTCTTCTTCGACCTGACCTTCTGGCTGGTGCTCGGCCTGGTGGCCTTCCAGTACCGGCAGATGCAGAAGGACCAGCTTAAGATGTTCGGCGTCCCCGGCCCCAGCCTGCGCCAGCAGGTGATGACCGCGGCGGCCATCGGCGCCGCCGGCGGCGTCATCGGCAGCTTCGTGCTGACCTTCGTCGGCGTGCCCCTCAATAACCTCGGCCTCGCCTACATCTGGCCGGTCGTCATCGCCCTCATGCTCATCAACATCCGCTTCATGTGCTTCGCTTACGCCGGCGGCCTCGTCGCCGTAGCGAACGTCCTGTTCGGCTGGCCGGAGGTCAACGTCCCCCAGGTCATCGCCCTCGTCGCCGCCCTCCACGTCACCGAGGCCATCCTCATCTTTGTCAGCGGCCGCTACGGCGCCGTGCCCATGATCCTCAAAAAAGACGACGGCCGCCTCGTCGGCGCCTTCACCCTCCAGAACTTCTGGCCGCTGCCCCTCGTCCTGCTGGCCGCGACCAGCGTCCCCGAAGGGTCGCTGCCCGCCGTCCTCAAGATGCCCGACTGGTGGCCGCTGCTGCCCATCGGCGAAGACCCGCCCGCCGGCCACACCTGGCTGTACGCCATGGTCCCCGTCGTCGCCGCCCTCGGCTACGGCGACATCGCCGTCTCCAGCACCCCGGCCGAGCGCCGCCGTCGGTCGGCCCTCAACCTCGCCTTTTACAGCCTCGTCCTCCTCGCCCTCGCCGTGCTGTCCGCCAAGTACGCCTGGCTGCAGTTCTTCGCCGCCGTCCTCTCGCCGGCCGGCCACGAGCTGCTCGTCCGGCTCGACAACCGCCGCGAGATGCGGGGCGAGCCCCTGTTCGTGCCCCCCGCGAGCGGCGTCATGGTCCTCGACACCGTCGCCGACACCCCCGCCCGCCAGGCCGGCCTCCGCCCCGGCGACATCATCCTCGACCTCGGCGGCCTCGGCGTCGGCAGCGGCTTCGAGCTGGCCCGCGCCATCAGCTTCGCCCCCGACGAATTCGCCGTCACCGTTAGCCGCGCCGGCGCCGTCACCCGCCGCCAGGCCCGCTTCGTGAACGGCGAGCGCCGCCTCGGCGTCATAATCGTCCCCGAAGGCCACGAGCAGCACTACGCCCAGCTCGTCGGCAACCGCTTCGGCCTCATCGACTGGCTGAAGAACAAATTCGCAAAACGGTGAAAACCGTTCTTATTTCCTTCTGTTTGTGTTATAATTATTACTAACCGATAATTTTTATAAATTAATTTCCAACTCAGGAAAATTTCGTACAAATACCGGCCGTCCGCCGGGCATTTGCCAGAGTGAATGCCAGGGCTGATGGCAGAGAAAATGCCAGAGTATTTGTCAGAGAAATGGCAGATTTTGCACGACCGTCTTGCCCGAACATACGTACTGTAGTACAATGGTAATAACGAACATTTGTTCTGAAATAGCGAGGCTGTTATGACATCACTCGTCCCCAAACTGAAAAACACCTATCAGGAAGGCGGCCGGCCGTTCGAGGTCGTCGCCCCCTTCGTGCCGACGGGCGACCAGCCGACCGCCATCGATAAGCTGGCCGGCGGCATCAAAAAGGGCGACTGGGCCCAGGTGCTGCTGGGCGCGACCGGCACCGGCAAGACCTTCACCATCGCCAAGACCATCGAGGCGGTCCAGAAGCCAACCCTTGTCATAGCCCACAACAAAACGCTCGCGGCCCAGCTGGCCAGCGAGTTCAAAGAGTTTTTCCCCCACAACGCCGTCGAATACTTCGTCAGCTACTACGACTACTATCAGCCCGAGGCGTACATCGCCCATACCGACACCTACATCGAGAAGGACGCGTCGATAAACGACGAGATCGACAAACTCCGCCACTCGGCCACCAGCTCGCTGTTCGAGCGGCGCGACGTCATCGTCGTGGCCAGCGTCTCCTGCATCTACGGCCTCGGCTCGCCGGAGGACTACTACAACCTGGTGCTGTCTCTCAGGCAGGGGCAGACCAAGGACCGCGACGAGATCCTTCGCAAGCTGGTCGACATCCAGTACGAGCGCAACGACATCAACTTCACCCGCGGCACCTTCCGCGTGCGCGGCGACGTCATCGAGATATTCCCGGCCGCCTACGGCGAGCGGGCGGTGCGCGTCGAGCTCTTTGGCGACGAGGTCGAGCGGATCATCGAGATCGACACCATGACCGGCGAGGTGCTGGCCGAACGCAAGCACATCGCCATCTACCCCGCCTCCCACTATGTCACCTCGCGCGACAACATGCTGCGGGCGACACAGGATATCGAGGCCGAGCTGACAGAGCGGCTGGCCGAGCTCAAGGCGCAGGACAAGCTCCTTGAGGCCCAGCGCCTCGGGCAGCGCACCAGGTACGACCTGGAGATGCTGCTGGAGATGGGCTACTGCTCGGGCATCGAGAACTATTCGCGCCACATCACCGGCCGCAAGCCGGGCGAGTCGCCCTACACCCTCATCGACTACTTCCCCGACGATTTCCTGATCGTCGTCGACGAATCGCATGTCACTATCCCCCAGCTCAGGGCGATGTACAACGGCGACCGCTCCCGCAAGGAGGCGCTCGTCGAGTTCGGGTTCCGCCTGCCGTCGGCCTATGATAACAGGCCGCTGACCTTCGACGAGTTCGTCGAGCGCATCAACCAGATAATCTACGTGTCGGCGACGCCGGCGCCATACGAGCTGGGCGCGTCCACCCAGGTGGCGGAGCAGATAATCCGCCCCACCGGCCTCCTCGATCCCGAGGTCGAGGTGCGGCCGATCAAGGGGCAGATGGACGACCTGCTGGGCGAGATCAAGATCCGCGCCGCCGCCAACGAGCGCGTGCTTGTCACGACGCTGACCAAGAAGATGGCCGAGGACCTGACCGAGTACCTCAAGGAGATGGGGGTGCGGGTGCGCTACCTCCATTCGGATATCGTCACCCTGGAAAGGCTGGAGATCATCCGCGACCTCAGGGCCGGCGCCTTCGACGTGCTTGTCGGCATCAACCTGCTCCGCGAGGGCCTCGATCTGCCGGAGGTGTCGCTGGTCGCCATCCTCGACGCCGACAAGGAGGGCTTCCTCCGCTCGGAAACGTCGCTCATCCAGACGACCGGCCGCGCCGCCCGCAACGCCAACGGCCGGGTCATCATGTACGCCGACGTGGTGACCGACTCGATGAAACGGGCCATCGGCGAAACCGACCGCCGCCGCGCGGTGCAACAGGCCTATAACGCCGAACACGGCATCACGCCGCAGACCATCCGCAAGCGGGTCAAGGAGATCATCGAGACGACGAAGGTGGCCGAGACGCCGGGCGAGTACCGCGCCGACCGCATCAAGACGATGTCGCGCTCCGAGACGCTGGCGCTCATCGCCAAGCTGGAGAAGGAGATGCGCCAGGCGTCCAAGGCGCTGGAGTTCGAGCGGGCCGCCGAGTTCCGCGACATGATCGTCGAACTCCGCCAGGGCATACAGAACGCGCCGCCGGTTATGAAGGAGAAGAAGAAACCGCGCGGCAAGTGATATAGATTGTTTTGCACTCAAATATCGTCGGAGGCTATTTAAATTGAAAGATAAAATTTTCGTCAAAGGGGCCAGGCAGCACAATCTGAAGAATATCGACGTGGAGATCCCGCGCGACGAGCTGGTGGTCATCACCGGCCTGAGCGGCTCGGGGAAATCCTCGCTCGCTTTCGATACCATCTACGCCGAGGGGCAGCGCCGCTACGTCGAGTCGCTGTCCGCCTACGCCCGCCAGTTCCTCGGCCAGATGGACAAGCCGGATGTCGACTATATCGAGGGGCTGTCGCCGGCCATCTCCATCGACCAGAAGACGACCAGCCGCAACCCCCGTTCCACCGTCGGCACGGTGACGGAGATATATGATTACCTGCGCCTGCTGTTCGCCCGCGCCGGGCGGCCCCACTGCCCGCAGTGCGGCAAGCCGATCAGCCAGCAGACGGTCGAGCAGATCGTCGACCAGTTGCTCGCCCTCCCCGAGGGCACCCGCCTGTCGGTGCTCGCGCCGGTCATCCACGGCAAGAAGGGCGAGCACCAGAAGGTGCTCGAAGACATCCGCAAGGACGGCTACGCCCGCGTGCGGGTGGACGGCGAGGTCATGGAGATCGGCGCCGACATCAAGCTGGAGAAGACCAAGAAGCACAATATCGATGTGGTCGTCGACCGCATCGCCATCCGCGACGGCATCGCTCCCCGCCTGGCCGACTCGCTGGAGACGGCGCTGAAGCTGTCCGAGGGCCTGGTGGTCATCGACGTGGTGGACGGCAAGGAGCTGCTGTTCAGCCAGAACTTCGCCTGCGCGGAATGCGGCATCAGCCTGCCGGAGATCGCGCCGCGGATATTCTCGTTCAACAATCCCTACGGCGCCTGCCCGGACTGCACCGGCCTCGGCAACAACATGGAGATCGACCCGGCGCTGGTGGTGCCGGACGGCTCAAAGTCGCTCGTCGACGGGGCGCTGGCCGCGTTTTCCAAGAACACAAACTCGTGGTTCATGTGCCAGCTGGAGGCGCTGGTCGAGAAGCGCGGCCATTCGCTGTACAGCGTGTGGGACGAGCTGCCGGCCGACGTGCAGCAGACCGTCCTGTGGGGGGCGGGGGAAGAGAAGTTCACCTTCGAATACGAGAACCTGCGCGGCGAGCGGCGCATCCACCACACCCACTATGAGGGCGCCATCCCGACGCTGGCCCGCCGCTATAAGGAATCGAGCTCCGACTGGTCGCGCGAGGATATCGAGGAATTCATGAGCACCAAGCCCTGCCCGACCTGCAAGGGGGCGCGCCTCAAGCCCGAGGTGCTGGCCGTGAAGGTGGGAGGCAAGAGCATCTATGAGGTGACGAAGCTGACGGTGGCCGACTGCCAGGACTTCTTCGCCGGCCTCGACCTGACCGAGCGCGAACGGGCCATCGCCCACCAGATATTAAAGGAGATCAAGGCCCGGCTGGGCTTTCTATTAAATGTCGGCCTCGACTACCTGACCCTCGACCGCGCGGCCGGCACGCTTTCGGGCGGCGAGGCCCAGCGCATCCGCCTGGCGACCCAGATCGGCTCCGGCCTCGTCGGGGTGCTCTACATCCTCGACGAGCCGAGCATCGGCCTCCACCAGCGGGACAACAACCGCCTGCTGGAGACGCTGAAGAAGCTGCGCGACCTCGGCAACACCATGCTGGTCGTCGAGCACGACGAGGACACGATGTACGCCGCCGACCACATCATCGACATCGGCCCCGCCGCCGGCGAGCACGGCGGCCGCATCGTCGCCCAGGGGACGGTGGAGGAGATCAAGCGCAACCCGCTGTCGGTCACCGGCCAGTATCTGAGCGGCAAGAAGGCCATCCCCGTGCCTGAGACCCGCCGCAAGCCGAACGGCAAGTGGCTGGAGGTGACGGGGGCGCGGGAGAACAACCTCAAGAACCTGACGGTGAGGTTCCCGATGGGCGTGTTCACCGCCGTGACCGGCGTGTCCGGTTCGGGCAAGAGCACGCTCGTCAACGAGATCCTGTATAAGGGCCTGGCCGGCCACCTGTACGGCAGCCGCCTGCGGCCGGGCGACCACGACGCCATCCGCGGCGCGGAGTATATTGACAAGATCATCGATATCGACCAGTCGCCGATCGGCCGCACGCCACGGTCAAATCCGGCGACCTACACCAGCCTGTTCGACGCCATCCGCGAAGTCTACAGTCAGACGCCCGAGTCGAAGGTGCGGGGCTACAAGCCGGGGCGGTTCAGCTTCAACGTCAAGGGCGGCCGCTGCGAGGCGTGCCGCGGCGACGGCATCATCAAGATCGAGATGCACTTCCTGCCTGATGTGTACGTGCCCTGCGAGGTGTGCAAGGGGGCGCGCTACAACCGCGAGACGCTGGAGGTGAAATACAAGGGCAAGAGCATCGCCCAGGTGCTGGACATGGTGGTGGACGAGGCGGTCGAGTTCTTTAAGAACATCCCCAAAATCCACCGCAAGCTGGAGGTGCTCCAGGACGTCGGCCTCGGCTACATCAAGCTCGGCCAGCCGGCGACGACGCTTTCGGGCGGCGAGGCCCAGCGGGTCAAGCTGGCCACCGAGCTGGCGCGGCGCTCGACCGGCAAGACGCTCTACATCCTCGACGAGCCGACCACCGGCCTGCATACCGCCGACATCCACCGCCTGCTGGAGGTGCTGCAGCGGCTGGTCGACGGCGGCGATACCGTCGTGGTCATCGAGCACAACCTCGATGTCATCAAGACGGCCGACCATATCATCGACCTCGGCCCCGAAGGCGGCGACCGGGGCGGGATGGTCGTCGCCCAGGGTACCCCGGAGGAGATCGCGGCAACGCCGGTCTCGTACACCGGCAAGTTCCTGGCGCCGGTGCTGGAGAAGGGGAAGAAGATTACGAAGAAAAGCAAGGCTGTGTAATGTAAAAAGGCTACCTGCGCCGGGATGGCGCGGGTAGCCTTTTTGTTTTGTGGGGATGGTTAGGTGGCCATAAGTGGCCTTGTCTTGCGGCCGGACCGTAGGCGCGGGGCTCCGATCCTCCGGCTGAACGCGCCGTAAAGCTTGCGCCGCGCGCCCGCGAGCACCGTCGTCAACGGGCGTCCATGCCCGATGACTCCTCGCTCGGCCGTCCATGGCCTCGCGTGCGGCGGCGCTGCTCTGCTTCGCTAACGGCGCGGTAACAGCCTCCGCAAAGTCGCCCCGCACCTACGGCCCGGCCGCGCTTCTGCCTGTTTCTTAGTTTTGTTAGGAGACGAAGGGGCGTGTGGCGTGAGGATGGTATGTCGATTTGCAGGGTTTTTATGGGAATTGTGGAATGATTTTCATATAGATGTGTTTAGATGTGGAGGCGATTGCCGTGCGGAAGGTTATCGGTTTGCTATTAATAGCGTTTATCATGATAGCGGCGCCGGCAGCGGCTGGGACGCTGGACGAGGACCGCCGTGCGGCGGAGGCCGGGGACGCGTCGGCGCAGAATGTGATGGGCAACCGATACATGAGCGGCCGCGAGGTGCCGAAAGATTTGTCCGAATCCGCGAGATGGTTTCGCCTGGCCGCCGAGCAGGGCCACGCCGGGGCGCAGAACAACCTCGGGGCGGCGTATTTCGGCGGCCTGGGGGTAAAGCAGGACTATAATCAGGCTGCGGTGTGGTTCCGCAAGGCCGCCGAACAGGGCGACGGGGCGGCGCAGTATCAACTTGGCAGCATGTATCAATACGGTTTGGGCCAGCCCCGTGACATTGCTAAGGCAGCACACTGGTACCGTCTGGCTGCTGACCAGGGGGTTTCTTTCGCTCAAGGACCTCTTGGCTGGATATACCTTAGCGGGGCCGGGGGCGAAATCAACTATCCCGAGGCTGCCAGATGGTTCCGCAAGGCTGCCGAGAGGGGCGAAGCCCGCTGTCAGTACATGCTGGCGGTAATGTTGATGAGTGGAATGTCTGAGGGCGCGGGCAGACCAGGTGAGACTTTCGAATTGATGATGCAGTCGGCGACAAAAGGATACGCACCGGCTCAGTATATCCTGGGATCGATGCTCGACCGTGGAGGGCGAGGTAATGAAGCCGTTAAATGGTATGAAGTGGCCGCGAGGCAAAATCATCCTCCCGCCCTTAACAATCTAGCTGTCCATTACGCTCTAGGCCTCGGTGTTGCTAAAAACTATGCCACGGCTATGCAACTATATCAAAAAGCAGCTGCTCACGGGCATCCCCGCGCAATGAACAGCATCGGCTTCATGTACTATAAGGGACAGGGAGTTGAAGTAAATTATTCGGAAGCAATCAAATGGTACGCGCGCGGGGCTGCGGCCGGTTTTCCGGAGGCATGTAAGAACTTAGCAGGAATGATTCTTGAAGGTAAGGGAGCGGCAAAAGACGCCACCAAGGCTTTATACTGGCTTCAGATTGCCGCCGAGGGAGGACATAAGGATGACCATGCGACATTGGCTGCCCTTGAGAGCAGCTTGCCACCAGACTTCGTAGATAATACGAAAAAACGTGTGCGGGAGTGGCAGGCAAAGACTCCGTATTGGTCAGACTTCACGGAAATGCTCGTATATGGCTGGTATTAGCGCTAAATTTAAGAAAGCCTGGTAAGCCTGATAGGTATTTTTACACAGAAAAGGTGTTTGACGAACTTGATAAGTATTAAGCTAGGGACTAAGTAGCAACCAAAGCCCGAGGCGTTTTGGGTGCAGCCACGGAAGCGAGGCGGCGGCAGCTACTTGGCGAGGGAGCCGGTAAGTGCGCAAGTTCTTAGCGCTTCAGCGCTTAGAACTGCGGCCTGCCCCTTGCGGGTGCAGCACCGCACGAGCCGCCATGGACGGCGGCGAGAAGCGACAATCGAACATGGATGTGAATTTGGCGGTGGTGCGGTGCCGTCGGCGACGAGCCTAGTAAGACCGCCGACGCAGCGTGTGGCAAACCCAATGCGACTCGGGCGGGGGATGTGGAGAGGCCCGTCTCCTTCCACGGCCGGGCCGTAGGTTTGGGCTCCGGTCCTCAGGGCGAACGCGCCGTAAGCAGGCACACGCCGCTTTAGCGGCGATGTGATCGCTTATGCCTGGAAGGCGAAGGCTCGCGCCGACACTGCCGTACCGTCGCCAACTGTCGTCCGTGACAGATGGCTCCTCGCCCGTCCGTCCCTGGACGGGCGTACGTTTGTGTACCCGCAAGGGGTAGGCCGCCCCTCTAACCGCTAAAGCGCTAAGAGTGGCGCACTTCCCGGCTAGCTACGCCAACGGCGCGTATTCGCCCTCCGCAAAGTCGCCCCGCACCTACGGCCCGGCCGCGCTTCTGCCTATAGTCTTAGTTTTTGTTAGCGGACGGAGAGGCGCGAAGATAGTATGTTGATTTGCAGGGTTTTCATGGGAGATGTTGAAGAACGTTTAAAAATCAAGTGACGTTGGAGGTCAGCGAATTGGATATCAGGGAATGGGTGGCCGGTGAGGTGCGGAGGCATTACTGGCAGGAGAACGATAATTGCGCGCGGACGGTGCTGGCGATATTGGCGGAGCTGGACGGGCGGACCATCCACCCGCAGGTGGTGGCGGCGGCCACGGGGCTGCACGGCGCGGGCGGGTTCGGGGCGCAGTGCGGGCTGGTGGAGGGCGGACTGATGTATATCGGCATCGCCGGTGCAGAGCGCGGGCTGAGCGACGAGGAGATCGGCGACCTGTGCCGCGATTTCGCGGCGGGGTTCACCGCGACGCTCGGCAGCCTGATCTGCCGCGAACTGCGCCCCGAAGGCTTCGGCCCCGAGGTGCCGCTGCACGCCTGCGAGCCGCGCAGCGTGGACGCGGCGATGTTCGCCGTGGGGTTTATGCGGGAGAAGGGGTTAATAAACGGGAGTAGCGAGGGATGAAGGATATCGGGTTTGTGACGGCCGGCGATATCGACGCATGGCTGGCGCTCGCCCGGGAGGTAGAGCCGCTGTTCGGGCCGATGGCCGGGGAAGAGGGCTTTATCCGGGCCGTGAGGGAAATAATCGCGGCGAGGAAGGCGTTCTGCATCCGCGACGGAGAAGGACTGGCGGGCGTTATCGCGATCTCCGGGGAGGAAAACGCGATAGAATGGCTGGCCGTCGCGGCGCGGGCGAGGGGGAAGGGCTGCGGCAGGGCGCTGCTGGCTTTCGCCCTGGGGCAGTGCGACCCCGGCCGGCCGGTGACGGTGCAGACCTTCGACGCTTCGTGCCCCGCAGGCGCCGCGGCGCGGAAGCTTTACGCCGACGCCGGGTTCGTCGAGGCCGGGAAGGCGGGGCCGAACCCGGCCGGGATAGGGACGGTTATCCTGCGGCGGAGGGCGGCGGGGGAGGGTGAGTGAGGGGAAGTTGCTTGTTGTTGACGAAAATAGGATATTATTGGATTGAAAATACGATGATTAGTCGCTATAATTTAATAGTAATGATTTGCGAATATATAGATTCTTTGGCAAACTCATCGAAAGGTGAGGACGCAAAGCCGTGGGTCTAAGGGTTTTTTTGTAGCTTATGACTGCCTGGTTGCTTCCTAACAGGGGAACAGCCGGGCATTTTTAATTTTTGGAGGGATAATATGCGCGATGTGTTGCAAAAAGAAAAATGCCCGTGCGGGAGTAAAATGTTTGAGGATGTGGATGCTACTCCCGCAGGGATGGATAAAAGGCGCTATTTTACGCGGTGTAAGAAATGCGGTTGTGTAATTTATACTTATCGCTGCGGAACTAAAAGGGGTATTGCGCGGTTGGTGAAACTGGCCGCGCAGATTGCCAGCGGTATTTAGTGCGGCCAGAAAAGGAAAACCGGTAATGGGTCAATATCTGCGGCGGGCTTAACCTTAAGACCGATTCCCCCCAAGCGGAGCCGGTCTTTTTGTATTTCCTTGCGGCGGGTAGCGAGACAGGCTATACTAGAAACTGCGATAAATATGTTGCTCGACAGGGGAATGCACAGGGAATGAGTATAAAAAGGCTTTTCGTGGTTTTGCTGGTATTCGTGGTGCTGGTGAGCGCCTTCGCTTATTTCGCCGCGTCGAAGAAGGACGCCGGGGAGACGAAGGATGGCTTCGCGGCGTACGAGAACGCGGCCCTGGGGCTGAAGGCGGAGTATCCGGCCAGGTGGCAGACGCTCGAAGACGTGCGCGGGGTCGCCGTTGTTTTCCATTCGCCGCTGGAGTCGGCCGAGGACAAGTACAACGACAATGTCCATGTCATCGTCGAGGATGTTTCCGGCCAGCCGGGGCTGACCGCCGAGGCCTACGCGGCGAGCGGCATAGCCAAGCTGCCGGCGGCGCTGGAAGATTTCCGCCTGGTCGGGAACAAGGGCGATACCGTGTCCGGCCGGCCGGCGAGGCTGATCGAATACACGGGCAGGCGGGGGGATTTCCGGCTCCGTTTCCTGCAGGCGGTGACGATAGCGGACGGCAAAGCCTTCCTGATAACGTATGTGGCCGAGGAGGGCAGCTACGACAAGCATCTGCCGGCGGCGCGGCGGGTCCTCGCATCGGTGGCGATAAAGTAGTGCCGCGACGAAAGAACAAAGGCAGCCGGCGCCGGGAGGGCGCGGGCTGCCTTTTCGTGTTGCGGCCGGAGGGGGAAACGGGCTATACTAGAAGCAGCAGTTTTCCGTATCTTGCCTACAGGAGGGTTTCGTATGAATAAGCTCTTCACCGCTTTGCTGCTCGCCGCGGCGCTGGCGCTGCCGCTGACGGCCGCCGCCGCTCCCGCCGACGCCGGCGCCAAGAAGGCGCAGGGGGCGTTCGCCGTTTACGACAACGAGGAGCATGGATTCACGGCGCTGTATCCCGCGAAGTGGCAGGTGGTCGAGGGGGCGGCGGAGACGACGGTCGCTTTCCATTCGCCGCTGATCTCGGCCGGAGACAGGTTCAGCGAGAATGTGAACGTCATCGTCGAGGACCTGGCCGCCCACCCGGGGCTGACTCTCGACGGTTACGAGGAGCTCGGCCTGGCCAACCTGGCGGCGTTCATGCCGGAATTCACGCTGAAGGGGCGGAGCAAATTCACCCTGGCGGGGCGGCCGGCGAAGCTGGTGGAGTTCACCTGCCGGCAGGACGGTTATAACCTCCATGTGCTGCAGGCGATGACGGTCGCCGGGGGCAGGGCCTTCGTGGTGACCTACACGGCCGAGGAGGCGGAGTACGGGCGGTATCTGGCGGCGGCGAGGAAGGTCATGGATTCGCTGACGCTGAGATGAGACAGGGTTTTCTGAAAGGATGCTCGCTATATGAATGAGCCGGTGGGGGCGATTTTCCGCGAGGAGCAGTATTTCCGCCAGCGGTGGCTGTGGCTGGTGATCGTGGCCACGGCCGGGATAGCGTGGTACGGGTTCGCGAGCCAGGTGGTCATGGGGCGCCCGTTCGGCGACAACCCGGCTTCGGATGTGATGCTGACCGTCATCTGGCTGGCGGGCGGCATCGGCATGCCGGTGTTCTTCCGCCAGCTGCGGCTGGTGACGGTGGTGAGCCCGGCGGGGGTGCATTTTAGGTTCGCGCCGTTCCATTTCACGTTCCGCGTGCTGCCGCCGGCGTATATCCGCGCGTATGAGGCGCGCACTTACCGCCCGCTGGTGGAGTACGGCGGCTGGGGCATACGCTCGGGGCGGGGCGGGGACGCCTACAATGTGAGCGGCGACAGGGGCGTGCAGTTCGTGCTCGAGGGCGGCAAGCGCATCCTGATCGGCACGCAGCGGGCGGAGGAGTTCGTGGCGGCGCTGGACAGGGTCGTGCCGCGGCCGGGCGATAAGTGAACCATAACGAAAAAAGCCTGAACCAACAAAGGTTCAGGCTTTTGTAATGCTGATTAACCCAGGTTGCCGAGAAGGCTCCAGATGCAAGGCGCACCGGATAAGCAGGCACACAACGCTTTAGCGTTGATGTGATCGCTTATACCCGAAAGGGTGCGAGCGCGCCTCGCCGCGTACTTGGGACGTACGCAAGCAAGCGCTCTGAGGAGCAACGCCGCAGATGGGGCGTTATCGGCAAGCTGATTAGCCTACCTGTTCGCTTGTGCCGGCGGTGACCTGGTCGCGGAGGACGCGCTTTAAGATCTTGCCGGTCTGGTTTTTGGGGAGGGCGTCGAGGACGATGTAGTCGCGAGGGAGTTTATAGGCGGCGAGGTTGGCGGCGAGGTATTCGCGGATGGCCTTTTTGTCGAGGACGTGGCCTTCGGCGAGGACGAGGTAGGCCCGCACGGCCTGGCCGCGCAGTTCGTCGGGGACGCCGATGACGGCGGCTTCGGTGACGCCGGGGTAGGCGTAGAGCAGTTCCTCGATCTCGCGGGGGTAGATGTTTTCGCCGTTGGCGATGATGAGGTCTTTGAGGCGGTCGACGATGAAGAAGTAGCCTTCGGTGTCGCGGTAGGCGAGGTCGCCGGTGTGCAGCCAGCCGTCGCGCAGGGCGAGGGAGGTTTCGAGCGGCAGGTTGTAGTAGCCCTGCATAACGCTGGGGCCTTTGACGACGATTTCGCCGACGGCGCCGGGGGCGAGGGTTTCGCCTTTCGGGCCGACGACTTTGACTTCTAGGCCGGGCAGGGGTTTGCCGATGGAGTAGTATTTCGTCCTGGCCGGCGGGTTAAGGGTGACGACGGGCGAGGCTTCGGAGAGGCCGTAGCCTTCGATGATGGGGACGCCGTGCTTTTCCTCGAACTGCCTGGCGACTTTTTCGGGCAGGGGTGCGCCGCCGGAGACGAAGATGCGCACGCCGGCGAGGTCGCCGGGTTCGCCGGCGCGGGAAAGGAAGTTGTACATGGGGGGGACGCCGTACATTACGGTGACGCCGTATTCTTTGATGGCGGCGATGGTTTCCTTGGGGGTGAAGCCGTCGAGGACGGTGATGGAGGCGCCGCAGAGGAGGGGGTTGAGGACGGCGCACGTCCAGGCGAAGCAGTGGTACATGGGGAGGACGCACAGGACGTTGTCGGCGGCGGTGACGGCCAGCGCCTCGCGGAAGGCGGCGGCGTTGCCGACGAGGTTGCCGTGGCTGAGGACGGCGCCTTTGGGGTTGCCGGTGGTGCCGGAGGTGTAGATGATGGCGCAGTGGCTGTCGGGCCCGAGGCCGGCGTCGGCGTCGGGGGCGGGGGGGGAAGGCCGCGGCGGCCAGCCTGGCCTTGACGGCGGGGATGGGGTGCTGGACGAGGCTGCCCTGGTAGCCGCAGCGCTCGAGCTCGGCGCCGAGGTCGAGGGGTTCGGCGGTGATGAGGTGGCGGATGCGGGCGTCGTTGACGATGTAGGCGATTTCCCTGGCGGTGAGCTGGAAGTTGAGCGGCACGACGACGGCGCCGAGGCTGACGACGGCCATGTAGCCGTAGACGAATTCGACGGCGTTGCGGGAGATGAGGCCGACGTTGTCGCCCGCCCCGACGCCGCTGGCGTGGAGGAAGGCCCGCCAGGCGGCGACCTGGGCGCGGAACTCTTTATAGGTAGGGTTTTCTTTGCCGTGGAAGGCGACGGTGTCGTCGGCTCCCCTGGAGATCAGCTGGTGAACAAGCATCCTGAACCCCTTTCTTTTTCAACAAACGTATGTGGGTATTTTATCCTAAAAATGCCGATTTGTCACGCGCCGTATCCGGGGAGCTTTTTTTCGGGGGCGGCCGGAGGATGGACAGAAAGGAAATCCCTATTTTTAGTCGAATTAGATGGAAAATGATGTGAGGGGGTTTTTGACGTGGCCAAGTATGACGAACAGCTTTCGTATCTGCAGAAGCCAAACGTGGCGGAGGTGCCGGCCGAATTGCAGGAGGTTTTCGACAAGTTCACCGATTTTCAGGAGAAGAACTGGGGGTTTATCAATAATCTGTTCAAGGTGCTGCCGCTCAATGCGCACCAGTACAAGGGATTTCTCGATTTCAAGGCGTCGCTGTTCACGCCGGAGACGTGCTATCTGTCGAACGCCGACAAGGAGATGATGGGGCTGGTGGTGTCGGCGGCGAATAACTGCGCGTATTGCCTGACGACGCACACCGACGCGCTGCGCGGGATGGTGGACGACCCGGCCTGGGTGGATACGCTGAGCTATAATTACCGCTCGGCGAAGCTGACGCCGAAGCAGCGGGCGCTGTGCGATTACGCGTTTTTCGTGACGGTGTATCCGCGCGAGATCGACACCGACCAGGTCGACAAGCTGCGGGCGGTGGGCTTCAACGACCACGAGATCCTGGAGGCGGCTTATGTGGCGGGGTTTTTCAATTACACGAACCGCTGGGTGAGCACGATCAAGCCGGTGGCCAACCGCGGCCATTTCAGCCATAAACGTTAGGAGGAGTATTCATATGGCAAGGACAGCTTTCAGCGCGGCGGGGGCCGCGACGGTCGGACCGTATTCGCACGCGGTGGCGGCCGGCGAATTCGTATATCTTTCCGGGCAGACGCCGCTCGACCCCAAGACGGGCAAGCTGGTGGCCGGCGACGTGGGCGCCCAGACGGAGCAGTGCTTCGAGAATCTGGCGAATGTGCTGGCGGCGGCCGGGATGACGCTGGACGATGTTGTGAAGGTCAACGTTTTCCTGACCGATATCGGCGATTTCGCGGCGATGAATGCGGTGTACGCGACGAAGTTCGCGGCGCCTTATCCGGCGCGGTCGACGGTGGGCGTGGCGGCGCTGCCGCTGGGGGCCCGGGTGGAGATCGAGATGATCGCCCGCCGGGGCTGAAATACGTCCGTTAGGGCAGGACATTCCCTTGCCGGCCGAGAAGTGAAAGCATGGCAGCAATATACGGGTTAGGAGCTGGCGCGGCAGATGGGGCAGGATAAGGGAACGGGCGACTGGCAGGCGCTGGTGCGCGCGCTGGAGCGGCGGCGGTGGATCGTGTGGGCGCCGGTGGCGCTGGCTTTTCTGGCGGCTTATTTCCACCGCACGGCGACCGGCGTGGTGGCCGACAGCCTGATGCGCGATTTTGCGATCGAACGAGCGGCCGAGCTGGGGGTCTTGTCGTCGATTTATTTTTACACGTACGCGGCTATGCAGGTGCCTGCAGGCATCCTGGCCGATTTCTGGGGGCCGCGGCGGGCGATAACGCTGGCGCTGCTGATCGCGACGGCCGGCGCGGTGCTGTTCGGGGCGAGCGAGAGTATGGGCGCCCTGTACGCCGGCCGCTTTTTGTCGAGCGTGGGGGTCGGACTGCTGTTTATCAACCTGATCAAGATCCACGCCGATTGGTTCCGGCTGCGGGAGTTCGGCACGATGGGCGGCCTGACGGTGCTTGTGGGCAACTCCGGTTCGCTGCTGGCGGCGACGCCGCTGGCGTTCGTGGTGGAGGCGCTCGACTGGCGGGCGGCGTTTTATATAATCGCCGCTTATTCGCTGGGAATGGCGGCGGTTTGCTGGCTGGCGATCCGCGACCGCCCGGCCGACGTGGGGCTGCCGCCGATAGCGGCGGTGGAGGAGCGCGAGGGCGGGGCGCCGGCGGCGACGGTGACGGCCCGGGACAGTGTGGCGGCGTGCATCGGGGCGGTGCTGGGCAACCGTTTCACCTGGCCGCCGTTTTTGGCGGCGGTCGCGATTTACGGGGTGTTCATGTCGTTCCTCGGCGTGTGGGGTGTGCCGTATTTCATGCAGGTGTACGGCATGTCGCGGGTCGAGGCGTCCAATCTGATGCTGCTGGTCGTGGCCGGCAACATGATCGGCGGGCCGCTGGTCGGCTTTTTTTCGGACCGGCTCGGGTACAGGCGGCTGCCGTTCACCGTGGCGACAGCGCTTTTCCTGGCGGTGTGGCTGACGCTGACGGTGTGGAACGGCGGCAGGCCGCCGGTGTGGGCCGTTTACCCCATCGCTCTGGCGATCGGTCTGGGGGTGTCGGGGCTCACCATCTCGGTGGCCTGCGTGCGCGAGGTGAATCTGCCGCATATGACCGGCATCGCGGCCGGGATCACCAATTCGGGACCGTTCGTGGGCGCGGCGCTGATGCAGCCGCTTTTCGGCTGGGTGCTTGATGTGCACTGGCAGGGGGCGGTCGAGAACGGGGTGAAGGTTTACCCGGCAGAGGCCTGGCAGAGCGCGTTCTGGCTGTGCGCGGCGACGCTGGCCGTGGGGCTGGCGCTGACGCTGCTGATCAAGGAGACGCGCTGCCGGGCTCGTACTGAATAAGAGGGGATTGGCTAAAATGTCCATCTGCGGCGTTGTTCCTCAGAGCGCTTGCTAGCGTACGCCCGAGTACGCGGCCTGACGCCCACGCCATCCATGGCGCGTCCGGCACTTGGCCCATCCGGGGCCGGCGTCGCGGTGCGCTCGCACCCTTTCGGGTATAAGCGATCACATCAACGCTAAAGCGTTGTGTGCCTGCTTATCCGGTACGCCTTGCATCTGGAACATTTTATCTCAATCCCGGCAATTCAAAGATACAAATAAAGAGACCGGCTGAAGCGAGAACGCTCAGACGGTCTCTTTTGTTTTGGTGCTACTTACTGGGGAGGGGTTTAGGAGCGGTATTTGAAGGTGATGGTTTTTTTCATGTCGGGGTGGAGGCTGTTGAATACGGGGCATTCCTTGGCGGTGAGTTCGATGATCTTTTTCTCCTTGGGGCTGTAGTTGTCGTGGGGCATGGTGAATTCGCTGATGAGCTCGACGATGCGGCGCGGGTCGGTGCCCATGACTTTGGTGGTCGATACTTCGGCGCCTTCGATGGAGAAGCCGTGGGTTTTGGCGGCGATGCCCATGATGGTGAGGACGCAGGACCCGAAGGCGGTGGCGACGAGGTCGGTAGGGGAGAAGGCTTCGCCGCGGCCCTGGTTGTCTACGGGGGCGTCGGTGATGAGTTTGTTGCCTGATTGAAGATGCACGCATTCGGTGCGCAGGTCGCCGAGGTATTTGTTTGTTACGGTTGCCATTATAAGACCCCTTTCGGACGTTTTACTGTGGGTATATTCAAGCAGCGGCAGGCAATTTCCTTTTTCCGGCGGGCGAAAATACCCCCTGCCTGGCGCCGGGCCCCGGGCGGAAGGGGGTGGGGGAGGAGTATAGGACAAATTTCCCATTATTTTCAGACTTTTGTACTAAAAAAGGCTTGCCAACCAGGAAGAAACACGATAAGATTAAGTCAATAACAGGGATTTGTGAAGAAAATTGTCGAAAATATCATAATCGGCAAACCTGCCGAAAGACAGGGACGCAAAGCTATGGGTCTAAGGACGGATCGTCTATGACTGCCAGGTTGCCTATCCGCCGGGGCGGGTCGATTTTCTGCGGCAGTCTGTGGTTTGACTGGCGTTATTTCTTTAATTCGGTCGGGTAAGCCCGCTGATGCGGTCGCGACCGGCCGGCGGAGGGGGAAAAGCGGATGCCGGACATGGATTTCGCATATTTGCTCGCCGCAGGGGGCATTATCGTCGTTTTGCTGGCCGCGTACGTTTATTCGGCGGTGTCTGAGCCGAAGAGTTTTTTCCGGCGACCGGTAGGCCAGGTTCAGGTCAGGGATCTGCGCAAGATAAAAGACTGACGGGAAAAGGCATGGACGGTAGTCTTGGATCTCGGAGAGGGGGTGCGCCATGAAGAAGGTGGCTATCCAGGAGCTTACGCCAGGGTTGGTGGTGGGCCGCGAGGTGGTTTCCCGCGAGGGAATAGTGCTTCTCGAGAAGGGCGGACGCCTGACGCAGGCGCATATCGCCTGTCTTATCCGCCGCGAGGTGCCGTTCGTTTATATCGAGGAGCAGGAATGAGGGCAATAGGGCAGCGTTGTTGCGGCCGGCGAATAGCCGGCCGCTTGCTTTTTGAGGCGGCGGGAGGGGGGAGCGGCGGCGGTGACGCGGCCGGAACCTGGCGCCGAGCCGTGCGGCTTGCTATAATACAAGTACGATGTTTTGCGCGGGAGGCTGTTCATGGCGAGCGAGCTGACGGAAAAACTGAGTCATCTGCCGGATAAGCCGGGCGTGTACCTGATGAAGGACGCCGGCGGCCGGATCATTTATGTCGGCAAGGCGGTCAACCTGAAGAACAGGGTGCGCTCTTATTTCCAGACCAGCCGCGCTCATTCGCCGAAGACGCTGGCGCTGGTGGCCCGCATCGCCGACCTGGAGTTCATCGTGACGGCGTCGGAGATCGAGGCGCTGATCCTGGAATGCAACCTGATCAAGAAGCACCGCCCGAAGTACAATATCAGCCTGCGGGACGACAAGAGCTTCCCGTATGTGAAGGTGACGGTGAACGAGCCGTATCCCCAGGTTTTCGTGACGCGGCGGGTGGTGAAGGACGGGGCGCGCTATTTCGGCCCTTATACCGACGCGGGGGCGATCCACGCGACGATCGCCCTGCTGCGCCGCCTTTTTCCGCTGCGCACCTGCCGCAAGCTGGACGCCCCCAGGCCGTGCCTGCAGCACCATATCAAGCGGTGCCTGGCGCCCTGCGCCGGCAAGGTGGACGAGAAGACATACGGGGAGATGATCCGGGCGGTGCTGCTGCTGCTTGAGGGCCGTTCGGACGATGTGGTGAGGGAGCTGAGGCGCCGGATGGCCGAGGCGGCCGCGAATCTGGAGTTCGAGCGGGCCGCCCGCCTGCGCGACCAGTTGGCGTCGGTGGAGAAGGTGGTGGAGAAACAGAATATCGTGACCGGCGCCGGCGACCAGGACGCGATCGGCCTGGCGCGGTCGGCGGCCGGGACGTGCGCCCAGGTGTTCTTCATCCGCAGCGGCAAGCTGGTGGGGCGGGAACATTTCCTGCTGACCGGCGGCGAGGACGAGGAGGATACCGCTGTGCTGGCGGCGTTCGTGAAGCAGTATTACAGCCAGGCGGCGTTCATCCCGCGCGAGGTGCTGCTGCCTGAGGCGCTGCCGGAGCAGGAGCTGCTGGCCGAGTGGCTGGGCGGCCTGAAGGGCGGCCGGGTGAGGGTGGAGGCGCCGAAGCGCGGCACGAAACGCGATCTTGTGACGATGGCCGCCGATAACGCGGCGGTGGTGCTGGACGAGCAGGCGGCCCGCCTGGCGGCCGACACGGGGCGGACGGCCGGGGCGGTGGCGGAGCTGGCGGCGTACCTCGGTCTGCCGGCGCCGCCGGCGCGGATCGAGTGTTTCGATATTTCCCACATCCAGGGGGCGGAGACGGTGGCGTCGATGGTGGTGTTCGAGGACGGCGCGGCCAACAAGGACGAGTATCGCCGCTATAAGCTGAAGACGGTGGAGGGCAAGCCGGACGATTTCCGCTCGATGGCGGAGGTGGTCGGCCGCCGGTTCCGGGGGGCGGAGGGGCCGCTGCCCGACCTTGTCATTATCGACGGCGGCAAGGGGCAGCTGAGCGCCGCCCTGGCGGTCATCCGCGGGCTGGGGGTCGCTGTGCCGGTTTTGGGACTGGCGAAGGAGTTCGAGCATATTTTCCGCGAGGGGGAGAGCGAGCCGCTCATCCTGCCGCGCAGCTCGCAGGCGCTTTTCCTGGTGCAGCGCATCCGCGACGAGGCCCACCGCTTCGCGATAACCTACCACCGCAAGCTTCGGGCCCGCCGCAACCTGGTGTCGGTGCTCGATCATGTGCCGGGGATCGGCCCGGCCCGCCGCAAGGCGTTGTGGGAGCATTTCGGCAGCCTGGCGAAGATCAAGGCGGCGGCGGTGGAGGAGCTGGCGGCGGTGCCGGGGATGACGCGGCCGGCTGCCGAGGCGGTGTACGCATTCTTCCAGCGCCGGGAGGGGAAAGATGGCTGATATTATCGCGCCGCTGTCCGGGATCGTGCTGGCCGGCGGCCGCAGCACCCGCATGGGCCGGGATAAGGCCAGCCTGCCGTGGGGGGACGGCGATCTCCTCAATACGGTGCTGGCGGCGCTGGCGCCCGTCTGCCGGCGCCTGATAGTGGTGAGCAACGTGCCGCGGACGATCGGCCTGGCGGAGGTGGCGGTGGTGGCCGACCGCTACCGGGGCTGCGGGCCGCTGGCCGGCATCCACGCGGGGCTGCTGGCGGCGGGGGAGGGCTACAGCTTCGTGGCCGCCTGCGACATGCCGTACCTGCGGAGCGACGCCGTCGCCTATATGGCGAAGGCGGCCGAGGGTTACGACGCGGCGGTGCCTTATGTGGACGGGCATTTCAATCCGCTGCACGCCGTTTATCATCACCGCTGCCTGCCGGCGGTCGAGGCGCTCTTGGCGGGCGGCCGTTACCGGGTGGTCGATTTTTACGAGCAAGTGAATTTGCGCCGCGTGGGCAAGGATGAGCTGGCCGTATTCGACGCGGAACTGGCGATGCTGCGGAATATGAACAGTCCCGACGACCTGCCGCCGGGTTTCGGACGCTGATAGCAGTAAGTAATTTTTAGACTGCGTAGGAAGCTCCAGATGCAAGGCGCACCGGAAGAGCGCGCCGCGACGCGTACTCGGATGTACGCTAGCAAGCGCTCTGAGGAGCAACGCCGCAGATGGATTTCCTACGCAGTCTATTTTTTCCATGCATGATGGCGGTTTTTTAGGCCATAATAGTAACGCAGAGATTCGTAATGGTCGAGCCAAGAGCGGTGTCGGATCTCATCCGGGGTCCGGTATCGGTCGGCCAAAGATTGGCGTCGGATCTCACCCGGGGTTCGGCGTTAGTCGGCGGGCAGATCGTCATGTGTCTTGTAAGGCTGTACGGCAGCCCAACTGTTGTCGTGTGGTCAAAAGGGATGTATGGCGGTCGAGCTAAGATTGTCAGGGGTGCCGGAGAGGTTTCCCGGAAAACTGTACTTGGGTCTGTCGCTGTCGGGAGACTGCGGCAGGTTCGGCAGGTACTTCTGGCAGTCGAGCAAAGGTCTGCGCCGGTTGTGTAATGCTTGTGCGTAGCCGAAAGGTTGCGTATAGGTATGTAATGATCGGGGTAGGCTGTAGCGTAGATCATTGCGGGCCTTTGCCCCGTTTGTGAATTCCCGGCCGTTGATAAGGCCCCATCTGCGTTGTTGTTCCGTCGGGTAGTTGCTTGCGTACACGCCAAGTACGCGGCGCTGCCCACCCGACGGAGCCGCCTAGCATCTGGGGCCTTCTGAACGGCCTTTGGTTTTGCGTATTATGGAATAACGATGGAGGTTTGTAGACTGACGGGAGACATTAATTACAAATATTAAAAATGTATTGACTTGGTTGATTGATAAAGTTACAATTAATGCAATTAACTTAATAGCAGCCCAGAAATACCATGAAGAGGAAAAGTAGGCTTGGGAGTTCGGCCCAGAGAGCCGGGGCAAGGTGTGAGCCCGGTGCGGACGACGAAGTCGAAGTTCTCCTCGGAGTTGCTGGCTGAAGGCCGCCGGAAGGCGGCTGGTAGGCTTCGCCGGGTCTTCCGCCGTTACAGGGAAGGGGATATCGGCGGGTCGGCCTGCCCGTATCCTGATGAGACGGATGCGCGGCGTTAGCCGTGTTATCCAATGAGGGTGGTACCGCGGGATATTATTCTCCCGCCCCTTTTTGCACAAGGGGCGGGAGTTTTGTATTTTCGCCCGTGAAGGAGGTGAGGTATAAGTGCTGGGTTTGAGCGATCCGTGGATAATCGCCGCTTATCTGCTGTGCCTGGGCGCGGCGGGGCTGTGCGTGGGCTGGGCGGTTTTGACGGGATGCCGGCGGGAGTAGACGGCAGTTCAAGAATAATTGAAAGGACTGAATGATATGAATTATTATCTGCTTTACGGGATGCTGGCGTTGTTCGTCGGGGCCACGTCCCTGCTGGGCTACCTGGGATATCGCCATACGAAGTCTTCGCGCGACTACCTGATCGCCGGCGGCAACGTCCACCCGGTGTTGATGGCGCTCGCTTACGGTTCGACGTTCATTTCGACGTCGGCGATCGTCGGTTTCGGCGGCGCGGCCGGGGTGTACGGGATGAGCCTGCTGTGGCTGACGGTGTTCAATATCTTTGTCGGCATTTTCGTGGCGTTCGTGGTGTTCGGCCTCAAGACGCGGGCGATGGCCCACGCTCTTAAGGTCAACACATTCCCCGAGTTCCTCGGCGCCCGCTTCCAGTCGCCCTTCATCCGGCGGTTCGCGGCGGGGGTGCTCAGCCTGACGATGCCGCTGTACGCTGCGGCGGTGATGATCGGCGGGGCCCGCTATATGGAGGAGGCGCTGGGGATGGATTACGTCGCCGCCCTGACGGTGTTCGCCGCCATCGTTCTCGGCTACGTATATTTCGGCGGCCTGCGGGGCGTGATCTACAACGATGCTTTTCAGTCGACGATAATGTTCGTCAGTATGGCGGTTCTGATCGTGCTGACGTATGTGAAGCTGGGCGGGGTGACGGCCGCCCACGGCAAGCTGGAGGCTTTAAGGGCGCTGGTGCCGGCGGCGCTGGCGGCTAAGGGCCATCAGGGCTGGGCGTCGATGCCGGCATTCGGCTCGGAGATCTGGTGGTTCGTGGTTTCCACGCTCGTCCTGGGGGTGGGCATCGGCGTGCTGGCCCAGCCGCAGCTGGCGGTGCGCTATATGACGGTGGCCAGTTCGCGCGATCTTAACCGGGCGTTGGGGGTCGGCGGGGTTTTCATCCTCTTCATGACCGGGGTGGCGTTTACGGTCGGCGCGTTGTCCAACGTCTATTTCGTGGAGGCGTCCGGCAGGCTGGCTCTGGCGGCTACGGCCGCCGGCGGCGCGGCGCCCAATGTCGACAGGGTGATCCCCTTGTTCATCGCCCAGGCGATGCCCGAATGGCTGAAGTATCTGTTCCTGTTCACGCTGCTGTCGGCGGCGATGTCGACGCTCAGCGGGCAGTTCCACCTGATTTCGAGCTCGCTCTCCTACGACCTCAACCCCGGCCGGGGGCGGAGCGACAGGCGGACGCTGCTGCTGAACCGGGCGGGGACGGTGGCGGGCTTCGCGCTGACGTTGGCGCTGTCGCTGCTGCTGCCGCCGGGGATCATCGCCATCGCGACGGCGCTGTTTTTCGGTTTCTGCGCTTCGGCCTTCCTGCCGATGTACGCCGCCGCGCTTTACTGGCCGAGGGTGACGCCGGCCGGAGCGGCCTGGAGCATGGTGGCGGCCAGCGTGACGTATCTCGTGCTTGTGCTGGTGGTGCATGAGAAGGAGGCGGCGATTTTCGGCGTGTGCCAGAGCCTGTTCGGGGTGAAGTCGCTGGCGTCGGCCCCGTGGACGTATATCGACCCGCTGATGATAACGCTGCCGATCAGCGCGCTGACGCTGTGGGCGGTGAGCATGGCGACCCAGCCGGCGGCGGAGGGGGCGCTGGAGGTCAAGGAAGAAGCGGTGTGATCGGCCGTTGATAAGCCATCATCTACTGCGTTGCTCCTCGGCGGTCTTGCTAGCGTACGTCCGAGTACGCGTCGCCGCGCCGCCTGCGGTGCGCCTTGTATCTGAAGGCTTCTGAACGGCCGATGGTGCTAATAAGCTTGATTTGCCTTTTGGCGTTGTTGTTGGTAAAATCTATATAACAGCAACTATTAAGGAGGATTGGCTATGGCGAAGTGGGAGTGCAGCGTGTGCGGCTATGTGTACGACGAGGCGGCGGGCGATCCCGAGCACGGCATCGCGGCCGGGACGAAGTTCGAGGACATCCCCGACGACTGGGTGTGCCCGGTGTGCGGCGTGGGCAAGGATCAGTTCACGAAGCTGTAAGAGTGCAAGAAAAGACCCTCCTGGAGGGTCTTTTCAGGTTGTTTTAAAAGTCCCAAGAAGTTAAATAGCGGAAAATGATTTTTGAATTCCCATGGCGAATAAGTACATGGGAATTCTTTTTTGAGGAGGAACCGATATGATCAGCGAACGGACGGAAACACAGACCAAATGGG
>JAHDOI010000078.1 GCA_018434945.1 Selenomonadales bacterium | reverse complement strand
CTCGGATCGAGCCGGAACTGAAAGAACGTGTCGAAGTCCTGTTCGATAAACTCGGCCTGTCCACCACGGAGGCAATAACTCTTTTTTACCGACAGGTGGAAATGCGGCGGGGTTTACCGTTTCCTGTGTTGATCCCGAATGAAGAAACTATCAGAACCTTTGAGGAAACCGACCGGGGTGAAAATCTCGTCCGCCATAAAAACGCTGACGAAATGTTTGCGAGGTTGGGGATCTGATGCGGAACCCTGTAACTACAAAGCGATTCGAAAAAGAGGTGGAACTGGGGCGGCGCAGGGGGAAAGACTTGTCAAAACTTCGCGACGTGATGACGCAGCTCATCAATGAACAACCCCTAGCAGCTAAGTACCTAGACCACCCTCTTTCCGGCAAATACAAAGACCGGCGCGAATGTCATATCGAGCCAGACTGGTTGCTGATCTATAAGTTAGACGGCGACGATATCATTTTTGAGCGCACAGGCACCCACTCCGATCTATTTGCGTGATACTCATTTACGTTACACAAAAGCCCTCTGGCAGCGCGGATTTGCGAGCCAAGGGCTTTTTCTTTCTTCACCCGGCGCAAGCGCGGGACAACAGGCTAAACGTCCAGAAAATCCAGGTCCTCTCCGATTTCTTCGGCAGCTTCGTCCAAGAGGTCATCGGGGATTTTGCCGACACCAGGTATTTCTTCGTCGCGCAGATCCGCGACGGTCTTAGCCGTTATATAGTCGGCCCTCCGAATTCCGTAGTCTCCGTTGGCGAAGCGGCCCCAAACCAGGACACCCTTACGAGTCTGATAGACACGAAAATCCAGATCAACTCTATCCTTCGGCTGGGTGTATTTCTCGGCCACTAGCCGGCCTATGAATTTCTTTGTGCCGCTTTCGTAATCATTCTCTGTCTTTATCGTTTCCTCGATCATGCAGTCTTCCTGGGCCTGTTTCGCTTCGACGTATTTGCGGAGTGCTGCAATAACTACCTCGGACACGCTGTTGCCGTACTTTTCAGCGGCCTCCCAGATAGGCAAATCCTCCTTCTTGACGTAAACCTGTTTTTGCGGGCTCATTTTTTAGCACCCCTTTCCAATTCTTACCCTTATCGTACTATATTGATATGTATATGTCAACATATCAATATGGGAAAACGTTTGCCTTCCGCTTTTAGTCCGATAACAATCATTATGGTAAATTCAAAACCCTGCCAGCTTGCGGCTGCCAGGGTTTTTCTCTTTGAAAGGCCAGTTTATGCAAAATATTCATGCATAAACCTAGCAAATCGGCCAGGGCAAGCGAATAAATACTCGGACGACCAATCTATCCGGGGGGGGCATAAAAACGCCTCTCAGGGCCTCCTAGGCGGTCAGTTGACGGGCATGAGGCTAATCTTTGCCCAGCAAAGCCGCTACCGCACGCGAAATGCGGCTTTTTCTCTCCGCCTGGACAGCTGCAGCAGCCGGCAGCAGCCGGTTGTACAGTTCAATCATTTCGTTCTTGGTCTGGATTAGTTCGCCGTGCAGCTGATCCACCTTTGCCTCGGCCTTGTCCGCCCTGGCCCGCTCTCGCTCCAGTTGCTCCCGCAACAGTGTTACATGATTTACGTCATTTTCTTCCGATATTTTACGCGGTGAGACTTCCGGAGTTTCGTCCGAGTGTAACGGGTGTAAAACGCCAAAGACTCGCAAAAGTTCCGACGTGTCGATACCCCGCTCGCCGCCTGGCGCGTCACAGGTTGAAACAACACCCTTCTCGATGTAACGATACATTGTGGGGCGGCTTTTCCCTGCCAATTTGGCCGCTTCCGTGATTGTTACAACTGGCATGTGTAACACCTTCTTTACGTTTCAATTCTTACACCTTATTACGTCGCGAGAATTGAGATACAGTAAAGGTTTACACATATACACACATTTTTCCTGCAAAAAAAAGGCCCCTTGGCCTTAGTTTTGTAGGCAAGGGGTGTTGTCTAACTCCGCGAGCTCGTCCGGGGATAGACGGGCAGCGCCACAATCATAGCACAGGTAACCATATCCGGGTCCCACCAATGATCCGGCCGGGACGGCGACCGGTTCGCCGCACTCATCGCAGGGAACCCATTTTACCGTTTCGTCCATCGGATCTGCGACCATGCATTTCAACATTTTTCATTCCTCCTCTGATTTTTGCATAAACCAGGGAGGGTTTTCCTCACCTGGTCCTGGTCGCTCGACCAGGTTCGGAAACGCGCCTTAGAATACTCACTCCAGCAGTGTTTTAATTTTGGGGCACCAGGCAAGTGCCGATCTTTTTTAGTTTTGTATAGAGGTTTCAGTTATCATTGTAGCCCGCAGCGGGCTAGATTGCAAAAATCGACCTCGCTTAGAGGCCGACGTACCACGATGTGATTGCGCAGCGGTGATGCCCCATTTTTTCGGCCGTCTCCCGCCGGGCCTCGTCATGACTCAGTCCGGCGTCAATCCGGCTCTTGTAATACTGCTGCGCAAAATTGTACCGGAACGAATGCGGGCCGCTGTACTTTTCGCCGACAGCCTCACAAGCTTGCTTAATATCAGCACGATACGCATTAATATCAATCCGAAAGTCTCCATTTTGAGCTATATGATGTGACAGCTTACTATACGTCTCCGGGGCCAGCGTCAACGTCACGATCTGACCGCCTTTGGCTTCTACCTCAACTTGGTTTTGGCCGATTAGCTGATCGGCCTTTATCAGCCCGACCTCGCGAACGCGCGGCCCGGCTTCAATCTGAATTTCGCCGGCTAGTCGATGCTCGGGTCTTTCTAGCGTCCCGGCGACCGCCTGCGGATTGACGAAGGCACGGTTTTCGTGAACGGTTCTGCCGGCGTTATCCGATACGTAGGACCGAGCAGCGGTCAACTCAGGCCCAAAAGCTCGAGCCTGGCCGTCCATCCTCTCCAGCGCGACTCCGAACTTTGCCAGCTGCCCCACATAGGTGTTCGCTGACCGAGCCGTTAGCCCCTCATCCACTTTATGCTCAATCCAGGTTCTCAGATGGCCGCCGTCCAGTTGCTTAATATCTTTTATCCCAAATGTTTCTTTGCACCATTTTGCGGCCGCTACCCACGTGTTCAAGCAGTCGCTCCCGTACTTATATGAATATATGCCTGTCTCCTGGGCAACCTCGTGGCTGTTGGCCGCGCCGCCGGCGCGGGCCTCGCTGGCGGCGGTATGCTTGCTGTGGCCGATGTCATTGACGACTTCAAGGGCTTGTTGACATTGATAGGGTATTGAACCGAGTTTCGCCATGCTGCACACCTCCGCCGCGATAATCGCGATACTGTTCGGTCCATACAGTTTTTACCCTAACGGGCCGGACAGCTGACAAGGCTATCCGTGTGGAACCGTAACCACTCTCGACTCCCCTGGGGTCGAGTACCGTCTTTATAACAGGAGACGGGTGAGATCCTGCCAAGAGCCAGGAGCTGACCGACAATATGCCGGTATAAGGTGTCCTGAGTCTCTGGGAGCCGCGCTGATGGTTTAGTGATACACTCCAAAATTTTTTCTTTCGCGGCGCGACCTGATGCCCTCACGGGCATCTGTAGTCGTTTATATTAATGGGGTCCAAGTTCCATTGTACCCAGCTGAGCGGCGGATTGCAAAAATCGGCCAGGGGGACACCCGCACTCGTGTCCCCCTTCGCGGGGAAAATCACCCCGCTACCCCCCGCCGTCAAGGTCATACGACCTTGACGGCGGGACTGAGTGCCACCGACCCAGGCCCTGCCTAATCCAATGGCCTATCCATGCCGCGCGTAATCCGCGCGGACGCCGCGCTGGAGCGCGGCGCAAAACGCTGCAGACCAAAATTGGCGAATGAGCATGCGAGCGGGCTACAATGGGATTCGGGCGGCCATGCTACGCCTGACCGCCCGAATCCCATTATGAGGAGGGTATATACATGTCATTTATCGACGATCTCACGAACTGCAACGAGCGTCAACGCCGCCAGCTTGGCAATTATTACTCCCAGTTGGCCGAAGCGGAAAAAGCGGCCGTCCACCGTCGGGCGGACAAGTTGTTTCACCGGCTGCGCAGCCGGGCGCGAGGTCAGGATACCGGGGAATTCCAACTTGCCCTACTGGTGATCGCGGCGCGGGATTATCGGACCGAGACTGAAACGCGCCTGACCGAGCGACATGATACCACGACGGAGCAGATTGCGGAGCTGCGCCGGCGACGGATCGCCCGCGTGATCCAGTCGAGAGCCGGCAACAAAGCACCTTTGGCTGCGGCGATTCAACGATATCGCAACGATATCCATGAGTTGAGAGACGCCGGGTTATCCTGGCCCGAGATCTCGCGATATTTAATCCGGCATCACGCTAACGCTTTTGTTCGTTCAGGCAAAAAGGCGCACGTAGATCCTCGCTACCTGGCGCGGACCTGGACGCAACTGACAGCGAGCCACCGGCCTGGGGACTCTGGGGATTTGATGGACGACTAACGGCCCTGCTGGCCTACTCGCCCACAATTCCCCAGGGGCCCCCAGGTGCTACTACGGTTTTCCGTTCTTTTTAAGAAAATAAAAAAACGGTCCGTAGTCGTCGCCGAGCGCCGCAGGCTGTCGGGAACCGTGGGCAGCGGAGCTGTCCACGGTTTCCACAGCACCGGCGCCCTCTGCTATAGGTACGTAGTTTTTTAAATATAGGTAAAAGATACAGGAGGCAACCGTCGGACCTTACTCCTGTGTGAGATGGGAGTCCCTTCGGCGTCACCGTTTCTTCGTAAAGCGTCACCATTTCTTCGTGGATAACCTCGTTTCAGCGTCACCATTTCTTCGTGGATAACCTCATTGTCCACAGCCTTTTTCCCCATAAAAAGTGTAAAACCCCGCGAATCCTTGTATATCAAGGGTCAGCGGGGTTTAGCGTCACCGTTTCTTCGTAGCTATTTCAGCTTCCGGACGTGTGTAGTACTAGGCACTAGCGTAAGTATTTTTTCAGATATATCGAATCGTACGTCCCTATACAGCCTTTGCACAATCTTGAGGTGATCGACAAAGGCGGCTTTAAACTGCCTGGTTACTTTGTAATCGGCCCCGAACTGTAATTGCAACGCTCCCCAAGGAATGCGAGTGGGTTTGGTTAGATAGCTATTTCGGTACGTTAGCCAGCAGTAGATATCCAGCGCCATCGGGCTACGTTTCAAAGCCTTCAACGCTCTTAAATCTACGGGGACAGGGTGTTCGATTATCTCCCGAAAAAACCTCTCAGAGAGGGTAACGGAGGACGCAAACAGCCCCACCTGGTCGGGGGCCTGCGGATGCCACCAGAGCCGCGCAGAATCCGCAATTACCAGGTTATCCAAACTAGTCAGCCGATCATCCGTGTAACTGCAGCTGATGGTCGACGAGAACAACTTACTCGTCTGGTTTCGCAGCCGAGTAATATCACCCCGTGCACCGCCGCAAACTGTTAATCCGAGCTGTTCCATAAAACTGCTTAACGAGTCACCGAGGACAAGGTCGCGGGATTTGGTCTTCACCGCTTCCGTGGTCAACCAGGCGATTAATAGGCGAGGGATTGAACCGTAGGGTAACCCCACCTTGGACGGGGCGAGAATGGACAACGTAAACGTGCCGTTTTGTCGCGAAAATTCATTTCCAGAGGTTCGCCGATGGGGCAACGTTGCCTGTACGAGGGCGCGGGCCATGTACCCGATTGCGCCCGCTTCGCGGGCCTCCTGGGCCTCGATCGCCAACGCCTCAGTTATGAAGTCTTCGATCCGCTGCGGGTCTTTCACAACATCCCCCCTCCGTGCCTATTGTCATTATATCATGAACGGCTGTCATGGTGTGTTGGTGGTTCCTGTCGCAGGTGATGCCGGCGTCGGCGGCAACGCCGATCCCGTTGCACCCGCCGGAGGTTTCTGGTTATAAAACCCGTCCGGGGTGGTGGGTGTGTTCAGCTCCGGCAGTTTTGGGTCCGACAGGATCGCCTTCTGGTACACCTTCATTACAGGCAGCATGCTTTTGGGAATAATCGTCCCTTTTGTCAGCGTCTCGCCGGTCGCGGGGTTGGTGTAGTTCTCCAGAACTTCGCCGGTGTAGGGATCATAAGGCACAGTGGGGGTTGTCCCGTCCGACGCCGTGCCTATCGACGGTCCGCTGGAACTACCACCACCGCCTCCACCTCCGCCGCCCCAATATGGAACAGGCAGGAAGTTGATGGTGCCGAATTTGAGGACGTTGAATTGTCCGATGACTGTACTAGCTGTGCTCGCGGCACCGGCCGCCGTTGCTGTGCCTACGCCGGCCCCGCTGGTCGCTCCCGGTAAATTCCCGAGATGGAACCCAGTGCCGGTGAGGGTGCCGATGACGATGGACGCCACGATGAACGTCAGCGCCATCTTTACGACCGATTTCCCGCTGCGGTCATTCCAGACGTGTTGCACAAAACCGTTCATTTGACCGCACCCGTCTCGGCGACATGGTTGGCGATAGCAGCGCCATATTGCGCCAAAAACTCTTTGTCCTTCCCTGGTTTATAGACATTTTTCTTAATCAGAATCGATACTCTCTGATCCGAGATGAGCCCGGTCCGGGAGAATATCAGCACCTGTGGCGAAAACACTACGTCCCGGTTCTTTTGAAAGATGCCATTCGAGTCGCGGAAGACGACGGCGTAGTCAGCCCCGAGCTTTGTCATTAACTGCTGAATCTGCGCCTTGTCCAGACCCACCGAGTTGAGTTCGGCCTGGTTGAGCTTTATCAGCACATCCACGGTCTGCTTGACGGTGAGAAAGTCAGCGCCGGGGATTTTGTTCACCAGGGCAGACCTGATAACCTCATAGCTATTCAGGTTTGTTATCCCCCAGAAATCCGGCCTCTTAAATACATCCGCCTGCCCGATGCACAGCAGCGCAACCTTGGGCTTGGCCACCACAGCCTCCACCTCACCGGCCTCAACCGGGTCGGCCTTGGTCTCGGCCTTCTCGACAACCGTCGCTGGTGCGGTCACAGCCGGTTTGTCGGCCGGCGCAGCGTCCGGAGCTGCCAGGCACACTCCAGACAGGTTGAACGTCAGCGCCAAAACCGCACATATTAAAAACCTCATGAACCTTACCTCCCCTGTGCTAGCCAGACGATCTGCTGCACTAACGGAAAAAATTTTTGACTCAAAAAATGTCCAAACGCCAGGTAGTGCCACCCAACTAGAAAACCCGCACCGCCCAGGATTACCAATAACCCGGCACAAACTGAGTGCCGCCAGCCGGTTGCGGCGGCCACGTCGTTCACCAGGCCGCAAAAATAACTGTTGCGTAACACGCAATCACCTCCATAGCTACCATTGTAGCCCGCGCTACAGCCACTTGCCCGGATTGTTGAAAAAAAGTTGATGCTACTGATACTCAGGATTGTTTAATAGTCCGGCGGACCGCTCGTGCCGCCGCTGGCCGGTGGTAAGCTCTTGGCAGCGCACCAGGGCGACGAGTTCGATCCGCCGCACAATCTCCAGGGGCTTGCCCAGCTCGGCGGCTACCTGTTCGGTAGACGCCGGCTCGCGTCCGTCCAGCCCATAGCGCCTCGTTAAAACCTCGCGTTGCATGGCCGTTAGTCTGGAAAGAACGTCCATACCCATTCGTACCACCCCTAAAGCCTTTTCTTTAATTATACCCCTGGCGTCACACCTAGTCAACACTTATATACACCTTGCGCCACTAATGATTAATGGTTATACTAAGTAAGAGGGGTGATTGAAGTGGTAGTTAGCGCCAATAAAGAGCGAATTTACATCACGATGCCGGTAGAGCTTGCCCAGCAAGTTCGTGAGCTGGCCGCTGCAGAGGATAGAAACTTTTCAAACATGGTCAGCTATATCATAAGAAAATATTTCGACGACGGAAAGGCCCCCGCAGCAGAAACTTCCGCACCCGACCAAAAGGGGACACCATGAAACCGCCGACCGAAAAACAGCTGCTCCGCCAGGCGGCCAAGAGCGCTATCAAAAAGGCCCACGTCGCCGGCCTGGCCACAACCCACGGCGACGATAGGGGAGTGTATAGGCTCCTGCCAGACGGCAGTAAGGAGTACCTAAACCCGCCGCTGGAGGCGGTGCAGGCGACGGCCAAAGCGGCGATCGATCGGATCCACGCCGCCGGGTTGCCGACAACGCACTGCGACGCCCGCGGGCGCGTCTACGACCTGCTGCCCAATGGAACAAAGATTTTTCGACCAAGCACGACTGACTGAAAACACCTCTTATATTTGTAGCCCATTTGTGCTACAATAAGTGCAGGAGGTGTTTGTCATGGCTAAAGACGCCGTTGTTCGCGCTCGGATCGAGCCGGAACTGAAAGAACGTGTCGAAGTCCTGTTCGATAAACTCGGCCTGTCCACCACGGAGGCAATAACTCTTTTTTACCGACAGGTGGAAATGCGGCGGGGTTTACCGTTTCCTGTGTTGATCCCGAATG
>JAHDOI010000085.1 GCA_018434945.1 Selenomonadales bacterium | reverse complement strand
TTGCCGTATCATGAGTATCAACCCACTCCTTATCATGCGGCTACCTCCTGGAGGATCTAGTCAATCCCAAGGGTAGCCTATGTTTTGGGGTGGGTCAATTCTTTTCCGGCGCTCGGGTCAATTATAGCCCGGCGCTAACAGTAGGAGGTGATAACGTGGGCGGCAACAAGGACGGCCAGAAGAAGAAATCCAAAACCGAAAGACACGCGAAACCGGAACCCAGATGAAAAGGAACACTTAGTATGACGGAGATGCGGGCGTATTCGCTAGCTCCTCCGTTACGCTGTCCCCGCCTGGCCGCTTACCAGCCCGGGGAATTCCCTTCAAGTATCGTAAACGGCGTCGACACCTTCAAGGGATGGTTTCCCAGTTGTCCGTTCGCCCCGCCCTCTCTTATTCTCTGATGGTATTGCAGGCGGTGTAATCTTCAAGCGCATCCCAAAAATCATGTTCGTGAATAATGAGGATACCAAGTCCACTCTTTCTTAAGTTAACTGCTTGCTCAACTTTCCGGCCATAGCATGAGAAAGCCCAGCAGGGATTCCCTTCGTTCCCAATTACCAAATAGTTGGTTTCTTGGGTTACATTGTTAACGAACCTAGCCCCGATCGAGGTGACGATATTCGCGAAGCCCTGCCTTGTTGTCTTTGATGAGGTGCCGGTAAAACAAAAGATTTTGTTTGGGAAAACAATTTCAGGACAAGTTGAGCAGATACCATGAATATTTATCTCGGCTTTGACTCGTTGGATGTCTGCTACATTTATAATTTCTGAACTCCTAATATCTGCAAATTCACTAAAGAACGCTTTCAACATTGTCTGCTCTTGCTCGGAGACAACTCCATCGGCCATAACAGCCAGCGCTATACTATAAACTTCATCGTAGGGGTAAGTTTTTGCTAGGTGTTCGTTCTCATTTAACCATGCCTTCAAACCCAACATCTCTTCTGCGGTGATAACGTTATCTGAGATAATTCCGTGTAAAACACCTTCTAACTTTTGAATGTCTGACGTCACGACGTCGTAAAATACTCTCGTCGTTCGAAAGTTATTACAGAGCCACAGTATGTCAGCCATCTCGCTTTGTTCTAATATGCCATCGGAGATAGCATTCGCAATAACCGGGATCAATTCTGAGAATGGATGAGCGTAAACGAGGTCACGATATTTCTCATACCAGTTTACTACTTCTTGAATCTCAGATATATTTATACTTTGGTCAATCGCTATTCCTCTTAAAATACCTTCTAGTGTATGGAGAGCCTTATCCGTTTCTGCGTTAAGAGTATATTGTCGAAAATACATGGAATCGTAATCCTTCACCGACTCATACTGTTCCATTTTTTTCACTCCTATCTTCAAACGAAGAGCTTTCTTGTATTTTCGGGAATATTTACCATAATACCTTCCTCAGCATGATAACAGCAACAAAAAAAATGAGCCATATGGCTCATTTTAGTAATGCTTTTCCAGCATCTCGGAAATTCTATTTCCTCGAAACACGCTCCTTTGCTATGAATGATCAGATTTACCTCACTACTCTATGAGGGTACAGCTTCTTTTTTGCTTATGATTCAGCGATAATGCCCTGTAAAGTATTTTTGATTTTCTCTTTCTTAAGGGCAATAAGCGATTGGGTCAATTTCTCAATCTCTCCGCTGCCTTCCGTGGGAAATCGTAGAAGTGGAAGGTTTATTTTAGCCAGAATGCTGTTTTTGAGTCTGTCGCGACGCTGTTGGTCTTCCTTATTGCGATGGTATGAGAACCCATCCACTTCGATAACCAATACTGGCTCCTTATCCAGCTTATTGAACAAGAGAAAGTCTACGTGTGTACATGGGTGCTGAGCAAAAGTCACTTCTTGGGGGGTAAATTTAGAATAATCCTTCACAATCCTATTCAGCGGGATGTGGATAACGCATTTAAATGAATCAAACTCTGCCGTTTCTAGCAATTCCTTGATTACAAAGTACATAATATTTTCTGACGGATAATCCGACACTTCCGCCCCGATTTTCCATATATGGCGAAGTCTCTCGGAGTGCTCGGTATATAGAAGATCGAACACAGAGACTTTCTGGCTTTCTATGACATTGTCTTCCGGGGAGTTGTAAAGAATATAACGGACAAGGTCGCCCAAGTTCGTCCCATGGGTCCGGATGGGGTTGTTTCCGGTCACAACGATAAGTTCCTTGACCGCTCGGGATACGGCGACGTTTATCAGATTCCGGTTGTCGTTGTGCAGCGTACATTTATCTAAAACGGTGGAATATATAATTGTCTGCTTCTCTCGGCCCTGGAACCTATGTACAGTGTCAGCCTCTATCCTGGGATAATTCTTGCTTATTATTTTCTGGGTTTCGTTGGCATGCAGCCGATAAGGCGATATGATCCCGACCTCGCCACCATCGCCATATTTTCCATCCCCCAGAATCTCATCCCGGATAACCTCGATTTGCCTAAGATTATAATGGCCTTTCTCTCGACTGGTGTTTACCTCGCGGGCATGATTACCAGGAGCGGTCTTGAATAAATACAAAGGACTCTCGTCCGTGTTGTCCGTCAGTATAACCAGTTGGTTATTGTAGAATTTTTCATTGCAAAATCGAATGATTCTGGGATGGCATCGATAATGCTCTCGGAGCAAAGTTCGCTTTATTCTTTTGCCGTACAGCTTGGCGACAGATGACAGTATACTTTCACTTTTATAATTATATGCTTCATTGATGTCATGCTGCGAAAGCAAGATGTCGTTTGCGATTCTTTGTTCGCTTTGCACAATCTGCCCTAATTGTTCCCCGTCACCCACTATGACAATATTCTTGCAGCACGACATGGCCAGCGCGCCGGTGACAATATCCGTCTGCGATGATTCGTCGATGATCAGATAATCAAACAGATAGTTGGGCGGAATGCTTTTTCTTACCGAATATGTCGTACTCAATATGACAGGGTAATCGCTGATAAAGTCCTTAAAGTTCTGCTTAAATGTTCTCTTTAAATAAGTCTTCCGTGCTTTATTCTTGTACATCCGATAAATTGCGGCTTGAAATACAACATTTGAATACTCCTTATGTTCGGCCGCCAGTGCATCGTAATTCATCGATACTAGCTCTTTTTCTTTGGCGTCTATAAGAGATTGTCTGGTTCTGATCCCGTTTTCATAGTACAGTCTGTAAAGCGACGTTATAACATCACTTGCGTTATCGAACAAAAAACGAAATCGGGATATCCCGTACCGGATAAATAGCCAGGCTTTCGTCACTATGGACTCATGGCGATCCTCAGTACTTACTTTTTCGAAGTAATGAATAAATGACAAAAGTTTATTATTTGACCAGTTAGCGTGAAATGAAAATCGAAGCGAGGGTATATTAACACCATGAAATGACCCTTCAAAATGGGCTTTCTCAGCCTGCAGTCGCGATACCTCATCTCGAAGCTTTGCAATCTCGTTTTTCGTAGCCAGCAGTCTCTCCAGCTGTCTACTGATCCTAAGGAGTGACCTGTATGCGTCTTCTACGACAGCTGAATCATGTTCCAGTCTCTTATAATCAATTACATTGACCTGTTTTTCCTCGAAAAAGCTGTTTTGATTCTCAGAGTTCCCCAGCAACGCGGTCAGGAATCCATACCCAGCCGCCTGAAGCTTTTCCTGAACATTCATTATGGCTGAATTGTTTGCGGAAACAACAGCAACCGATTTGCCATGGAGGACGGCGTTGGCAATAACATTTAATATCGTCTGGGTTTTCCCGATCCCTGGGGGTCCCTCGATAATACTAATCGAATGTGCGAAAGCCTGCTTTGCGGCTTCCCTTTGACTCAGGTTTTGGCCAAACGGAAACGAAACCGGAGAAATATCTTGGTTTTCCGAAATCGGGCCGCCAGACAGGTACGCAGCTAAAATACTGTTTGGATCGACCTTCGTAATATTTTTGTATTGGTCAAGCAGAAAATTGCGCCCCGTGTATTCCTCGTCTTTTTCCGGTGACACGTGGGGAGCCAAAGCCTTTAAATAATCAAAGACTGTTCTTTCCTTTTGATTTTCCAAGCAAGACTTTTTTACCGTTACCCGCTCTCTGGCGTAAATATTGCCGAAGCCGTTCCGCTGTATTGTCTTGACATAAGGGCCAAAATCAAGAATGTCACAGTCATCCAGCGGATAACCGTCCACAAACAGGATATAGCTGGTTCGACTCATCATCTTTGGAGAACTGTACACCTTTGCATTTTGGCGAAGGTATGTATACGCTTTCCCATTTGAGAACTCAACTCGGGTATGATCATGCTCCTGCATGATAGTCTGTACCTGAATTGTTTTGTCTTCAAACTTCCCCGATTTCGAGTTCCGCACCAGCACCAGGTATTTCGTCGGATCCATATCCCACTCCTCCGGCGGACAGGGCTAACGTTCATTTAGCCAAAATAATCAGGAAATCCACTCTTCTGAGCAATGCATCCTGCCTCGGTTGCATCGGGGACATTTGGTTGTATCTCTATTTGACCTCGATGCCAAGACCATATCAGTATTGCCACACTTGCGACATTTTACGGCACCTGATTTTTGATACTTCTCCTTAGGCTCTGGCATCCCAAGCCATATCGAAATTTTGTCATCTATCACAGGATTTTTGTACTCGACAATAATTCTATCTGCAGTTCTATCGCAGATTGGGCAGTATAAAACTGCAGAAAGACCAGAAATGCCAGCTTCAACGGCTTCGTCGGATATAGGGCAAGGATGCCCGAAAAACTTACGACGGCCTTTCTTATCGCGAAAGAATTCCCAGGGTCCCGAGGTTCTGACCTCATAATCGCAGGTTCCGCATCGCCAAAGGTATCCGGCGCCCATAGGTCTCACCTTCTGTCAAAAAGGATTTCATCCGAAATGAAAGTAAAGCTGTCCGGTAATATAGCCTTTATGTAACTAAACTTATTGTGTTACGAAGAACCGTAGCTTTTCATAATGGAAAAGGGAACCACCAATTAATCATGATAGGTGTGAGTTTAGAATTTCCCCAATCGCCTGCTCGGCTCCTGGTATGTCAATATTTAGTGATGCATAGTTTCTGTTCAGAAGCTCCTCTGGCAATAGCCAGTCCCACTTCTCCTGCCGCTTGTTCTTCACGAATTCCGCAAGTTTCTCCTCTGGCAGCACGATGCCTTCGCGGATGTCGAGCAGATGGTCGTAAACCTGTTCCAGCGAGTCGGCCTGGACAGATATGAATAAGCCCTCGTTCGTAGCGGCAAGCCCGCTGGCAGTCAGCATGAGCGAGATTGTATCCTGAACATCGTCACCTTTCCAAGTGAAGAGAAGTATATCTTTGCCCATCTTTACGAACGAACTGTTATCCAGGTCGAGCTGGTGATACTGGACACGGGCCTCCTGAAGCAGTTCGGTAGCGACTTTATCCAGGAAGGGGATAGGTTCGGATGTTCTCAGGACTTCCCGCATCTCTTCCCGAATCCTGTTGTGCAGTTTGGAGCCGACGCCTGAAAATGCCGGTGCTTTACCGCCTTTATCCGGCATGACGACGATGGTCTTCTGCTGCTCGTCAACGTCTTCGACGCGCCACCGCCGACCGGCGAATATCAGATAGCTTCCCAAGGCGATGGCTCTGCTGATCGGCAAAGTGCCGAGGGGCTTTCCCTGATAGATAATCCTGTATTCCTCGTCGCTTTGAAAGGCGGCGAAGAACGTATAATGGTTGACTATCTTTTCGCCCAGAGGCCCCAGAAGCAACAGACCTGTATGTTCCTGGACAAGCACTTCCTGTTGTCCTAACGCTCTTAGAAAGTCAGCGAACTCAGTCTTTGACAGATTGGAGAAGGGGCCTGTCTCGCACAGAAGCCGCCAGGCATTCGAGGCGGTAAGCCCTCCGTATTGACCAATCGCAGAAAGCAGTTGCTGAACCATCGTTGAAAGGTTTAATCCTCTACCCCCGATTGGCTCGCACCATCCGCCGGCCAACAGACGGATCATCGCGGTTGTCTGCACGAGCTGTTCCCGCAAAAGGTCCGATATTCGAGATCGCTCGTCCAGGCTATCTTCGATGCAATACGCACGGAGGATTGCGGCTTCGCCTTTCTTCCTGCCGGAGCGACCAACCCTTTGCCGTAAACTCGCCACGGAGGGCGGGGGACCGGCCTGCGCGATGCTCTTGACCGACCCGATGTCTATCCCCAACTCAAGGGTATTGGTACAGATAGCTGTCGCCGGGTGCTCTTTCTTTTTGAGCGCCCGTTCGGTGTCCTCCCGAATCTCCTTCGACAAGTTCCCGTGATGAGGCCAGAATTCGTTGGGAAGCCCAGCGTCTTCGCACATCTTCCTCAGCTTATCCGAATAAATCTCCACCGCTGCCCGCGTGTTCGGGAATACAAGGTGGTTAGCACCGCGCAGGGAAGCAAAGAGTTTCCTCGCCACCCATTCCTGGGCATGGGAGTACCTGTCCTCAGCTTCTTTATCTTCTGAACGTGCTTTTAAGTTCTTCGGTTCTTCGATGCGATAGCCGGAAACGAGCACTTTAAGTTCTTGTCCTCCCGAGGGACTGCAGATAATCGTCACAGCGTCAGGATTGTCGGGACGAAAGAACCCGGCGGCCATCTTCAAGTCCCCGATAGTTGCCGACAGGCCGATCCTCGGCACGCTCCTGCCGATGACCGTTTCAAGCCGGTGGAGCAAACTCTGAAGTTGTTTGCCTCTCTCGGTCCCCATAAAAGCGTGTACTTCGTCAACGACGCAGTACCGGAGATTTGCAAATACGCTGCCGAGCTGGTGCCCGCGCATCATCAGGAGTGCTTCCAGTGATTCAGGGGTTATGAGCACGCAGCCATTCGGTTTGTCGATGAAGCGTTTCTTTTTTGAGCTTGAGATGTCTCCGTGCCATGGCGTAACGGGGATGTCCAACTCTTCACAGAGGAGTTCGAGCCTGCCCCATTGGTCGTTGATAAGCGCCTTAAGCGGACTGACATAGACGACGGTGTTCTGCCCTTCCATAGACAGCAATTTAGTCAAGATAGGGAAAAAAGCAGCTTCAGTTTTGCCTGAAGCTGTAGCGGCGGCTATTATCACGTCGCCATCGTTAAGAATGGCCGGTATGGCCTGCTCCTGAACATCCCTAAGTTCCGTCCAGCCCAACTGCCAAATCCAGTGCTGAATCTTCGGGTTGAGGAGGTCGAAGGCAGACGATTTATTGGAGTTTGAAGCTGGTGAACTCATCCTCCGCTCCTCCGCCTAAACGAGATTCCATGCCTCCAGGTTGTTCAGGGAGCATATCGTTCTGGAAGCCCATGTCCCGCGATATATCAACCTGTCCCAACAAGGACCGCCAATCGGTATCGGTGTTCTGCTCCAGCACGGAGAGCAGATTGACGAAAGCGGTGATGGTCGTTCGCGGGGTTCTGAAGTAAGAGTCACCGATACGCTTGTTACAATGTTCCATAAAGGACACAAGCCCCTCATCTTCGATGAGATACCGGTCAGGGTCGCCGTAAGAGAAGACGTGGCGGAGTTTACTCAGGAGAACCAAAAACTCTTCCTGGCTCAAGCTGGACAGCCTGAGGACGGGGTGGGAGAAATCGACCAGGCCGCCCTTCGCGAAGGTGTTTTCAGCGAGGCGAGACTGCAGGGCGGCGTAACTATAAAGCCCACGGCGCACATCCATCAGGAATTCAGGTGTGCCGCCCAGGACGAACCCTAATCCTTCCGTATTTCCCTGAAGCGAATCGTTGAGTATCCTCAGAATCTGTTCGTAGTTGGCGTTCCTGGCCTGGGTGTTGGTGAGTTTATAAAGGTTGACCATCTCGTCGATGCAGACCAATAGACCGGTGTAACCGGCCAGCCGAACGAACCTGCTGAGCAGCTTCAACTGGTCGTAGAATGAAGCGTCGTCGATGATAGTTCTAACGCCCAATGCGGTCCGAGCATCGGTCTTCGTGGTGAATTCGCCCCGCATCCAGCGGATAGCGTCTACCTTTAGCTGTTCCTGGCCGGATTCGAAGCCTCGCCAGTAGGCGGCGATAACAGTTGCGAAGTCGTAACCGTTCACCATCTCGGACAGGTGATTCAGTTTCTCGTGGATGATGGTGTCTGCACTTACCCCTTTAGAGGTGGCTTCGGTGCGGGCAGTCGAGATGAACCTTTCGACGATCCCCGCCAAAGCGCCACCGTCAGGTTTCGTTCGGGTAGATTGGTTTTTCATCAATTCCGCGAAAAGCGAACGGGCCTGGCCGCCGGTTGAGTGCAGCCGACGGTCAGGGTTAAGGTCGGCATGAACAGTCACCAGCTTCTTCTCCATCGCGACGGCCCTAACCAAGTTGAGGAAGAACGTCTTGCCGGAGCCGTATTCGCCGATAACGAGACGGAACATCGTCCCGCCGTCGGATACGCGCTCCAAGTCTTTGATAAGCGCCTCAATCTCCCGAACTCGGCCTACTTGTATGAGATGCTGCCCGCTACGGGGCACGACACCGGCCTTCAGAGATTGGAGCACCGCGTCTCGTTCTTTCGCTTTAATCGTAGTCATTGACTAATCACCGCCGCAATCTCTTGATTTATTTCAATCGGGTCGTCTCCGTCGGCGAAAGCCTGGTCGTGTTTCTCAAAGGCGGCTTCGTTGATCTGTTCAAGTGCGCCTTCCAGCATCAACCCTCTGTCTTGCGCCAGTTCCTCCAGTTCAGCTCTCTGCCAAACGGGTTTCTGGCAAAGGAGTTGGACCAAAGCCGACAGTTCTTTGCTTAACCCTAAGAGAGTTTCTTCCTCCTTGCCGATAACATCGTCCTTAACATCGTCCTCCTCAATTTCCGGTTGGCTGTCGGCGGCGGTTTCATCCTTGAAGATGGTGCTTAGGATCGAAGTAACCCTTGCGCTATCGGCCTGGAGAGCGGCGACCTTCGACATGTCGAGTTTTACTTTGCCTTTGGCTGGTGCGGCCGGGATGGCGTACCCTCCTTCTTGAGCAGGCGACTGAGTGATGGTTACGGGTTCCGAAGCTGCAGTATGAACTTTGCTGTACAGCGATGTCGTATCCAGCCCGAGCAAGCGATAGATACGCTCCATCAGCTTTAGTTCCTCAACGTTGACCTGGCCATCCACCTGGGCGACCTGTACTAAAAGGTTCCCGATGAATTCGCGCTGGCCCTTGTCGAGAGCTTCAATACGTTTTTGAATACCCGCCAGATTCAACTGTTGTTTCGATAACCAGAGGACGTGGGCTTTCAATCGCTTCTGTTCGGCGGGCTTCAGATGAAGCCACCGTTCGAGTTGATTCTGGAGCAGCGAAATCTCTCGCTCCGATGCTTGTCCATCCGCGTTCGATACTACCATCGCCAGGTACATGGAGAGCGACGCTATTGAGTAGTGTGTGTCGAAATCAGCTTTCGCCTTATTCTCGTCAAGTCCGTACAAAACAACGTAACTATCTATGTCAGGCACCGGCCCACCGTATCGCAGATCAGGTTCAAACCCTAACCCTTGCCCTTCAATGGCTTCGAGGAACTGTGACATCTTTTTCTTCGACTTGTCCTTCCATACGGGGAGTTTCGCCAACACATCGCTGAACTTCACCTGCTGGAAAGATCCATTCGCCTCGGGACTCGATTTGAATTTCTCGATCTCGCCTCTTGCATTGTCGGGCCAAAGAGAAACGGGCAGTTCGAGGTACGCATCCAGAGTGCCTGTCTTTTCAGGACTTCTTCCCAGCAGGCGACTGTAGCTGTCGAGCTTGTCATGGCATACCTGGATGATAGGCGCCATCTTGTTGAGTGGGCTGGTCAAAACGGTGACATCGGGGATGTTCAGGCTCTTCGTGTAGTTCCCAGAGCCGAGTAACGATTTGCTTGCCGGCCGGTGTGAGACGGAGAGCATCGTCTTGTTTTTCGCCAGCTTTATGCCGGCACCGAATTTACGTGAATACTCCTCGGCGAATAACCTTCCGAATTCTTCGCCGCACCTCTGCGCGGCTGTCCGTGTGTAGGCAGGAGGGTTAGGGCTTGAGCAATACCACGACAAGGCCCAGTCGGCTGGGACGGTAGCCTCTTCTACAGCCATCAACCCAAGACCAAGCCGCAACGGCATCGAAAAACCGGCATGGTTGGAATGCACCGGCGGCTTCAGGTTCGATAGGGAGCACCCCTGGTATTTCTCCAATTCCATGTAAGACAAGAGGGAGTTGGCGTATGTATAGAAAGAGCCGTTGTTGCCGTAGATGGTAAGCAGTCTTGAGATTTCGTTCAAGATGGCCTCAGATTCATCCTGCGCAAGAGGACTTTGCTGTGCGTCGTGAAGCAGTCTTCGTTCAAGGCCGTAGAAGTAAAGAAAAACGTAGCCAATGTCAGCCCTCGGGTCTTTCTTTCCTTTCGAAAGCCAGTTGAGAAAAGCCGCTCTGGCTTCAGGAGAGACATCTGAATATGAAGGCCAGTAATTCGTTTTGCGGACGGAATAGTCGTCGAGCAGTCTGTTGACAGTAAGTTTTGGGTCGATGAGAGCGCAATCGACATCATATCCGCTCGGTGCGGCCAAGCCGGTCCCCATGTACAACATGCCACCAGGGATTGAGTAGCCTGCAACATCAACTGAAGCCCCCGCAGGGACCCAGAATTCGTTTCCATTGTCACTCGTCGGCTTGGGCTTTTTGCGGGAATATCCGTAGCCGCCCGAGCTGTCATATTGGGGTTGTTCGCTGGTTCTGTCAGACTTGTCTTTTCCGCCAAGGAGCTTAACCAGTAGCCAAAATATGAAGGCGGCTGCCCCAAGTAAAAGAAAAAAAGTACCGAAATGATATATGAGAGCAAGAATGATTATAATGCCCAGAACCTGCATATGCATCCTCCGGGTCAAAACTGATAATTCTGGAATTCCATAATTCCCAACAGATACCTGCACACATTAATGCAGATAATGTAATAGTTTACGGAAATATATCGAGAAATTTGGTATATTGACGACTTATATCCTTTGCGTTGGGTACCCTGTCGACCTGCCCGCCTTTACGGCGACGCAACAACCGTTGGAAGCAAAAAGGGCAGAATTCCCCATCTTTTCCCTATAGTTTTACGGCCATGTATTGTCCTGCTTTTATTGGGGTGTGAATAACATGGGCGCTCAGCAACAGGCCTGTATCCTTTGGAAAATAAACCTACGGCTGCTTTACGTGAAAACAAAACTTGAGGCTTCATTTTGTATTTGAAAGCCTCGGGTGTCTCTTTTGGTGATTAGTCTGCGTGGCTACGAAGAATGTCTTAATGACGCATCAATAATAACTGTACTAATATTGACCCCGTTCTTCGATAACTGTGTAGCCTGTGAATTAAGTGCTGTTGTGAGACCTTCCAAGTTATGACGAAAAGCTTTATGCAGCCGCGAATCTTCTTTATCCCACTGTGGACAATTAAACCAACCTACTAAATAAAGTCCATGCTTGCAATCATTGCCCCTAAGATACTTTCCGACTAGTTGATTTTCCATTGCAGTCAACAGTTCATCGTGCCAGCAACCCTTCGCCTCCACGATGACTTTTACCACATCATGTGAATTAGTACTTGATACGGCGTCTACGTGAATATCAGTACGTTCGCCTTCCACTCCGCTCCGATTGGAACGAATTTCAACCTCGCGGTTCAGAACTATCCCCCGATTGGCCAGTTCATCCCTAAGTTGCGATACGATGAAATCGGAGAAATCATTCTCCCACTTTGGTCGCTTAATGACTTGATCCCATAGAAACGGGGCCAGTGGTGTCTCGCCTTGCAACTTCGCTTGAATTCGTTGGAGTGCTTCTATTACGACATCCAATAGTTGGTCTCCATCTTTGACTAATCGTGAGTTACTATTCTGAACCAGTGATAGAACCTCTTGGGGGCTAGGCGAAACCCATGCTTTTTCCGCACGGATTTTTATTGCCTTTTCGAGAGAGAGGGCTAACCAGTCCAATGCCGGTAATTCTCTCCGGATTCGTTCGATTGCCTCACACGCCAGGTCATTTCCCCGTTGCTTGAGAATCTCAAGAACCCCGTCGCGCATACGAATCATTTGATCCCTGGCAGTTGGATGAAATACGCCATCATGCTGTGGATCCTCTTTGTGCGGAAAATGCGTTGCCAGCCATACGTAAAGGTCAGCCAACTGCAATTCAGATAATTTTTCTGTAAAGAGTGCCTGTTTATATTCAAAAGAGCCGGCCACTTGAAGCATAAGAGTTTTTCCAAATTCCACATCGGATTTTATTTTCGCCCAGATAAATTCCCATTCACTGGCAGGAGCATGAAACAGTAAAGCTTCAACTGCAATCAATGCTCTTTCGTTATTTGCACCGTAAACTAGTTTTTGGGAATACAGTATCGCGTCGCCAAACTTCAAGTCGATCAGTTTGCTCAACAGGCCTGATAAGGTCTTTGCCTTAATTGCCTTGCTTTTAGCTTTCTTAAGTAGAAAAAGATACAACGTTTCGTCCCAGCAAAGGGCAAACTTGTCAAGAAAATCCATGTTCCCAGTCTGCTTGTTTTCATTATCGATATATTTCCCCAAACAATGACAGACCTTTTGCGGCACCTTATTGTAAGCACTTCTGACAAGCTGCTGATGCATTTGCATATTGTCACGATCTGACCAAACCGGATACTGCACGACTATCGTTGCCCACTTCTCCCAGATAATTGAGGGCAACAAGTCACATTTAGAAGCAGCCCGGGATTGCAGATAACACAATGCTTTATAGGCCGCGCTATCTGTCTGATATAAGATACCCGGAGACTTCCTTGCTTTCGGCTTTTGCGTCAAAAGATAGTTTTCTGCAAAGGCCGCAATCTTTTCTTGAGCCGGTTCGTCCAGCAAATGCCACCCAGGTAAAGTGGTAATGTCTATCGCATGTTCATTTGCGTGACTTCCATCATCTTTGAAGGCCATCCAGTGGATTAATCTCCACCAAGCATCATTCTTCCCTTGTTCAAGGAGGTCCAACTGCTCTTTGACAAGTTCAGCTACATTTAACCTAGAAGCGCTAGCTTCTGCTTCTCTCCTCTTTTCGTATTCCTTCTTTAATTCATAGTTCTCTTTCGCGATCCGCGCTTTATCAGAAGACAAGTCTACTGCCTCAAAGCTACTTGAGAAAATGTCCGTAAAATCTGGAATTGTTTTGGAAATATCATAGATTTTGGCGGTTAAGTCACGCGGGTTTCCTGCCCAATTCCAAACTACGCCAAGAAGATGGGCCCACAATCGTTTCTGTTCTGTTGGTTCATTGGTTTCGAGTTTGGCTAACAGCCATTCAGCATCCTCGATGGAAACAAGCGGGGGCCGCGACATAACCAATTCATAGCCAATATTCTTTCCAGAGTCTAACATGGATATCAACTTCTCTACAAGACGCCGACGCTTCACATTATCTGCCGGAGTAAAATCAAATGGGTTATCTCTATATCTGTCTCCTATAATATCCTCATGTGACTCGATTCTTCGCAATATAACTTTGGCAAAAAGCTCTATAACTCCGGGAATTTCTACGTTTGACCATGCATAGCGTAATATGTTGTCCGGCAGTTCTTCAAAGCGGGGGGCCAAATGCCTATGGCCTTCTGGTTGTTCAATGACCCATTGCAATGCTACTGGTAGATCATCCGGTTTAAGACCGGGAACCAATTTTTCAGAAAGAAATACCGTATAGCCGCCTATAAAATTTGACCGCTTCGGTGGTGTTAGAGCACTGAAAAGTTCCTCTGCAGTTAGATGCTCTGGCCAAGTCGCAGCAAGGGCATAACCTCTTATTTGGTCAGTGCCATCTTTGGGATCATTATGGATTAGCACTTTTAGCCGCGCCCGATCAGCAGATTCTGCAACCCGAGCGACCACAAATGCTGCCATCGATCTAATATTAATAGACTCTTCACTATTGAGCGCAACCTCTGCTAGCAGTGATCCTAGTTCGTGCAAGCGACACGCTTCGGCGATAAACATCGCCTCGATTCTTACATTCTCGTTCTCAGAATGGTTTTCGATGTAGGGCCGAACCTGATCAACTAGGCCAGCATGCTGCAATCGGTCATAACGAAAATTTGACCTCATGTTCCAGTCCACAACGTTAGAAGCAGCAATGTGGGCTAGATACGATTCGGTCAGAGCTGCCTTCTGGGACTCGGTAGTAGCAGTGATATCACCTAGTAGCAATATTTCCGGTTCGTTTTTTCTGATGATCTCGAATATCCTGCGGTTCGTCATTGCTACCCAAGCAGCAACAGGGTAAAGCTTTGGAATCAGTCTCCCTTCAGGGCGAGCTATCAAGGTTAAGATTTTTTTTCATCGACAGACCGACGGATTAAGTAGTCCGCGGCTAAGAACTCTCCATACGTTTGGTGAGACCACCCCATCTGATTCTGCCCTCTTGAGGAAAAAAGCCCGGTCGCAAGTGTCTCCAGGACAGAACGTTCATCAACCAATATAGGTTGACCATCGAGTTCGTCAAAACCAAATATTTTCTCGATGGGCATGGCGCCATCCGGCGCATTTCCATCATCCGGCAGTATCCACAAGGCGGAATGATTGCTAAACATAATGGCCGCGGCTATTCTTCCAGCAATGATCATCTTTTGTTGACTTGGCAGTTGCCCGGCCGTTTTCTTACCGCGTCTTAGTTTATTATTCTCATCGCATAATCTTAGGCTTCCCTGTCGGTACATTTCAACCTGATTCCTGGGCAATTCTCCGGTACTTTTAAAACGGTTAATGAGAATTAACAGTGTGATCGGACGTGCAGCGAATGCCGTAATCCCCGTTAAAAATATGCCATCCATAAACCTTTTAACGTCAAGTTCTTCGTCTGTAGCTGCCTTTTCAACATCCTGACGACGAAGTGGCATTAGTTCTACAATTTTTACAGAATCCTTTTTATAGAGGCCCAATAGTCCTCTTTCTAAAACTATTGGCCAATAGCCCGTACGACATACAATCCTTAAGAAGAGCCGTTCAAGCGGCAGTGACCTGAGTTCGTCTAATAAAAAGCTTGTTAATGTTTCAGCTCGAATTAGGCATTCATCAAAACTTTCCAGTGTGAGATACAGTATCCTATCCCCACTGGTCTGCCACGCCCTGATTTCATCGCCTTGAAATATCTTTCGTTCAAACCGTTCAACGCTATCATAACTGCTCAGATCTATAGCCAAACTTTGAACATCCTGTCGGCCAAACGCACTAATAAGTTCCCCATGCCGTTCGACCTCAAACGACTTTCCGAGTCCTGGTTCACCTAATAATATTAGACAGGGATACGACGCAAATTCTTCAATACGCTTTACATCGGGATTAAGAATCATACCCCACTTGGCCTCGGGGTCTTGAAGATAACCATAGTCAAAATTCACATTGCCTTCTCTTGGACACCAAAAGCGTTGCCAATCGTAATTAGAAGAGGGCACTCAAACTCACATCCCCTCACGAATAGACCCTACGATTATTTAGATTTCGCAGCTTGTGTAGTAATACCTCTTCAATCTCTTTTCGGCAGTCAGTCCTCAAAACCTTATTTTCAGACCTTAGACCTAGTTTTTTACGACTTCAAATACTAAATCGCGAAAACAGCATATAATGGCACCGACTTGATGCCACCTTCCAATCCAAAATTTCTGGCCGAAACCCGAATAGCGTATGGCGAAGCATAGCGCTTAACATACACGCCCAGGCTTTTAGATTTACTGTGTATGAAGGATTTTGCTTCAACAGGAATGACCTCTCCGCCGCGTACGATTACGAAGTCAACTTCTGCGACACCGCCGGACTCCCAGTAATGAAGATCATAGCCGTTAGCAGCCAGCGCCTGGGCCACATTGTTTTCCGTGATCGCCCCTCGAAAATCGGAGCCATCGTCTGTACCAAGCAGGATTGTGTGAGCGGGAACTCGGGCTTTGGTTACAAGAAGCCCCGTATCTGCCATATATAGCTTGAATGCGCTGAGATCCACGTAGGCCGACGGCGGCATTCTTCCGTGCTCGATGCGCCGGCATAGGCTGACGATTCCGCTATAAGAGAGCCAGTCGATGGCTACTCCGAAGTGGCTGGATCTGGCGCCCCGTGCCAACAGTTTATACTGAAACTTCCGGTTGTCTTTCGCGAGCTGGGCGGGAATCGAATCGAAAGCAGTCCGAATCTTAACTGTTTCCCCGGCGGTAGCATACTTAGCCATATCGGCCAAATAGGCATTTAATATATCGTCGTGGATCTTGGAAATATTGAGCAGCGATCCAGATCGTACATACTCGGCGACGGCCGCCGGCATGCCTCCCACACACAAGTATGTGCGGTAAAGCTCTAAGGCCATATCGTGAAAGAGACCAGGTAACGGTGTATCGGTATCGAAGGCCTTACGGATTTCATTTGCCAATTCGGCTTTCCCTATAGCCCAGAGGAACTCTTCGAAATCAAATGGGTACATTATCTTCATTTCCACTTTACCTACGGGAAAAGACACCTGTTGGCGATTTAGGGCAACGCCTAGCAGACTGCCTGCGGCCGCGATATGAAATTCATTGGCCGTTTCGGCGAAATACTTCAGTGATGTGAGTGCCCTCTCGCATGTTTGGACCTCGTCAAATACGATGAGGGTTTCGCCGGGAATAATGGGTTTGCCTGAATAGGTTTCAAGATGTCTGATGATTTTCTCCGGCGACAAATCACCTTCGAACAGACTTCGGAGCGCCGGCGTCTGCTCGAAGTTCACATAGACCATGTGCTTGTAGTTCTCGCTCCCAAACTCCTCAAGGATATAAGTTTTGCCGACCTGCCTGGCGCCGTGTAGTATAAGCGGTAGCCGGTCTGCCCCTTTGTTTTTCCATTCCATAAGCTGCTCGGTAATCTTACGCCTCATACAATGTCGCTCCTTGTATCCGGGATAATTCCATTATAAGGAAATAACTCGATTTAGTCAATAAAATTGTATTATTTAATCATTTATTCGTTGATAAAATTGTACATATTGCGCTGTTATATTATATTTTTTGTCGCATGATATCACGATTTACTCGGACCTGTCTGCCACCTGCTGCAAGCCCTGCAAAAATTTGCCTTTACAGGATCAAAGGACTGACGAAAGTACGTCAGTCCTTTGATCCGACTCGCTTGTTTTTACTTGCTCGCCTCAACACTATGAACTCTCCAAGGACTTGTTCAAGTTCCTTGTCGAGCAAGTCAAGCGCCTCTTTACCTGCAGTTTTTTTAAAATCTGCCAGTATCCGGTCTATCCTGTCACAGAATTGTTTCTCTTGCTCTCTGTTAAAAGACACCCCCAATTAATAATCACAGTGACAGTTGACGCCTTCCTATGGCCCGCGCGCTTCCATGCCGGAGAGCGAGCGGTATGCATGTTACAAGAAGGGGTAAAGCGCACCCCTCCAAGAAGGATGATACTTCAGCGCAAGCCGCGCTTTCTGGGGCCAGTCAACCACCATCTCATCAAAATATTCCTGCAGAGGCGGCTCGATTGGAGATCGGGAGCTCGCACGCTTGGTCATCAGATTGGACGCTGCCCAGGCCACTTCGCCGTTCCCCGCCAGCTCAGCGGTTGCCACGCACAGACTAAGCCCTAGGTGAGCCTCGAAAGAATATGTGTCTGTAAACATATTCGGAGATCCTATGTATACCCTGGAATCATAGATGATGCCGAGAACCAGGTAGTCAGCCCCAAGTTCGCCAAGAGCGTTTTGCGCTGTCCGGCCGAATTCTCTCTCCATATATCTACTCACAACTGCCTGGACGTTCGCCTGAGGTATGATCTCATTTCCTGGCCCGTAAAGCTTATGAAGATAGTCATAATAGGTACGGGCAAGCTGCTTTTGGTACGGCGACCCCGCCTGTTCCGTCAATTCCGGGCTGATTGCGACCGCGATACCGACTTTCGCGGCCAAACCGGGAGTTGTTGCTGATACCATCAGAATTATGATCATAAACATCACGGCAGTCTTTTTCATACTATCCTCCCTTTCACTGACCTTAATATCTCCAGGCTCTCAATTTCGCTGTGATAAACTGGCCTTTAATCGCACCGGTAAGCGATTTGACACTATCTGTCAACGCCGATTTGATTTTGCATGAAAGTGGCGTTTGAAAATTGCATGTTTGTGGCGGCGGGTTACTGTTGTTTTTGCTCGAACAGCGTGTTGATGACATGCTGTTTTTGCTTCATGTACTCCTTGCGCTCTTTAAGCC
>JAHDOI010000051.1 GCA_018434945.1 Selenomonadales bacterium | reverse complement strand
TACATGGTAGGACTCACCCTTTCATGTGTGTTGGTTTGTTTGGTCACTTACCGTATTACACATTGTTGGGGTAAAGTCCTATTTTCTTTTGCTTACCAACCCAATATTTTTAAGGGTTTTTGGAACTACGCAAGATGCTTAGGGCAAATAAAAATTGTTCTGGCCGATGCCTTTAACGTTGCGGAAATGGACAAGCTGATATTACATAACCCATGTAAGAAACTGAAGCTGCCACAGGTGGAAAAAGAAGAGATCAATCCGCTTAACCAGGAAGAGATTAAAATACTTTTAAATACGGCCGGCGCCGGCAGCGTTATGTACAACATTATTTTTTTGACACTCCACACGGGAATGAGGCGCGGTGAAGTTCTAGGGCTTAAGTGGGCGGATGTTGATTTCAAAAAGAAGCAAATTTCCGTAAGGCAACAGGCGAAGGTAGAGGCAAGGCGTGTATTACTTGGATGTTTAAAAACAAAGTCCTCTTACCGAACCATTCCCATCGGCGCCCGGCTAATTGAAGTCTTAAAATGGCATAAGGCGCAGCAAGACAAGCTGAAAAAAGAGCTGGGGGATGCGTACAAGGACCTTGGACTGGTCTTTTGTGAGCCCGACGGTAGTATAAGCACACCCAACGTCGTGGGAACTAGGTATAGTCGTATCATGGATAAGACCGCTATCCAAAACCGTACTTTTCACCAGTTGCGGCACACCTTCGCATCCGTGGCGATCAGTCAGGGATTAAACATTAAAGCAATATCGGCGGTGCTGGGGCACGAGAAAACGAGTACCACTTTGGATATTTACGGCCACCTTCTACCGGGCGATACTGAATCCATAACGCAGGCTGTGGCCGCCTATTACGGCTTGTAAATTTGGGACAGTTTTTGGGACAATTACGGTTAAAAATCAATGATTCTTAATGAGCAAGGAAGGGCAAGAATCCAGTAAAATTGGGCATCCGTGAACATCGAAAATCCTAAAAAAAATTACTTGGAACACTTTGCCCTTGTCCATCATATACTGTTAGCGAAACAAGCAGGGAAGGGCGGAGGGGGCACCATGATCAAAACAAGCGACCTCAAAATAAAAGAAGTCGTCAACGTCATCGACGGCAAACGGCTCGGGGCCATCACCGACATCGAAATCGACATCGAAAGCGGCCGTCTCACCGCCATCGTCGTCCCCGGACCCGGCCGCTTCCTCGGCCTGTTCGGCCGCAACGAAGACATCGTCATCCCCTGGGACAAAATCAGCAAAATCGGCGTCGACTGCATCCTTGTCGAGAGTCCCCAGTTTGCGGACCTGAAGCACATAGAGAAATAATTGAAAAGCGGCGAAAGCCGCTTTTCCCTTTTTTCTCCCGCAAAATACTTTTCGCCCTCACCGGCCCCACCTCATGCCCGGCGGCGACCCCGCCGCCTGATAAAGCGAGCAAGGCCCTGCTGTCCATCGGGACAGCAGGGCCTTGCTCGAATTTGTTGAGAAACCCAAAGCGCCGGGAATCTTTACCGCTGGATGCGCGCCGAGCCGCCCTTGGCAAATGCCCGGACTTCCTCCAGGCTCGCCATGGTGGTATCCCCGGGGAAAGTCGTCAGGAGAGCGCCGTGCGCCCAGCCAAGCTTCAGGGCTTCTTCCGGCGCTTCACCGGTCAACAGTCCATAGAAGAAGCCGGAAGCAAAGCCGTCCCCGCCACCGACCCGGTCATAAACATCCAGTTCAGCCGTGGGTGCGACATAGGTTTTGCCATTGACCCAAGCCACGGCACTCCAGCTGTGCCTGTTGGTGGAATGGACTTCGCGCAGCGTGGTGGCAACCACTTTAATCTGTGGATGCTTTTTGATGACATCGTCAATCATGCCGAAGAAGACACTGGGGTCGAGTTTTGATTTTGCCGCCACTTCGGGGCCGGGAATGCCGAGCCCTTTCTGAAGGTCTTCCTCGTTGCCCACAAGCACATCCACATTTTTCAGGATCCGGTCCAACACGGCCACCGCCCGTTCTTCCCCGCCGACAATGTTCCATAGCTTGGCCCGGTAATTCAGGTCGAACGACACAACCGCACCTGCGGCCTTTGCCGCCTGCATCCCCTCGATGATCAGTTCGGCGGTGGTTTCCGACAGCGCCGCATAGATTCCGCCGCTGTGAAACCACCGCACCCCTTCCGCAAAAATGCCCTTCCAGTCGAAATCCCCCGGCTTCAACAACGCACCGGCTTCATTCGCGCGATTGTAAAAGACCACCGGCGGCCTCACGCCCTGACCGCGGTCGCTGTATACCGTCGCCATGTTGGGACCGTTGACGCCATTATGCTTGAAATGCTTATAATACGGCTTGACGCCCATCGCCCTGACCCGCTCGGCGATCATTTCCCCGATGGGATAGTTCACCATGGCTGTCGCCACACCGGTTTTCATGCCGAAACAATTGGCAAGGTTGGCAGAACAGTTGAACTCTCCACCACTGACATGAATCTGGCATCCCGTCGCCTTGCGGAACGGCACGATCCCTGTGTCAAGGCGGTGAACCAGAGCGCCCAGCGACAAAAAATCCAAAGCTCCCTGCGGGCGGATATTCAATCCGGTACTCATCATTTTTCCTCCTCAAGCGATATGTTTTTTTTCTGCAAACTCTGCAAACATGGGGGCTACGGTGGCAACCCGGCGCCAGTCAGGCTATTTGGCTATCCATTCGGTGTGGAACACACCGGGACGGTCCACGCGTTCATAAGTGTGCGCCCCGAAATAATCGCGCTGCGCCTGGATGAGGTTGGCAGGCAGCACCGCCTGCCGATACGAGTCATAATAGTCGAGCGATGCATTGAAGGCCGGCGTGGGAATCCCCAGGTCGCGACAGGTCTTCAGCACCGACCGCCACGGTGTCTGCGCCCTGGCAAGGACCTCCGTGAAGAAAGGATCGAGCATGAGGTTCGGAAGATTGGGCTCTTTCGCAAACGCATCGCGGATCTTATCCAGGAAACGGGCGCGGATGATACAGCCGCCGCGCCAGAGCAGGGCGATTTCACCGAACCGCAGCGGCCAGCCGTATTCTTCCCCGGCGGCCCTGAGCAGCGCAAAACCCTGCGCATACGAACAGATCTTCGAAGCATACAGGGCATCATGCACCGACCGGATCAACTCTTCCCTGTCGCCTCCCCATTTGCCCTGCGGTCCGGCCAGCATGGCCGACGCTTTTACGCGCTCTTCCTTGACGGCCGACATGCATCTGGCAAAGACGGCCTCCGTGATCGCCGGCGTCGGAACGCCGAGGTCCAGGGCGTTCTGCGACGTCCACTTGCCTGTCCCCTTTTGTCCGGCCTTGTCCAGAATCATCTCCACCAGCGGACGTCCCGTCTCCGGGTCCGTGACCGCGAAAATGTCACGCGTGATTTCAATCAGATAAGAATCAAGGGGTCCTAAGTTCCAGCTCGCGAATACTTCATGCAGTTCGCCTGCCGAAAGACCGCCTGCCTGCTGCAGGATATTATAAGCCTCGGCGATCAGCTGCATGTCGGAATATTCGATGCCGTTATGTACCATCTTCACGTAATGCCCCGCCCCGTCTGGTCCCACATGGGAGCAGCACGGGCCGTCAGCGACCTGCGCCGCCACCTTCGTGAACATCGGCGCGATTTCATCATAAGCTGCCCGGTCGCCGCCCGGCATCAGACTCGGTCCGCGCAGAGCGCCTTCTTCCCCGCCCGACACCCCCATGCCGATAAACCGGAACCCCTTGTCTTTCAGAGAATTATAGCGCCGCCGCGTATCCTGGAAGAAGGAATTCCCGCCATCGATGATGATGTCGCCCGCTTCCAGGAACGGGAGCACCTGCTCGATCATGTCGTCGACCGGTTTGCCGGCCTTGACCATCAGCATCACCCGCCGCGGCCTCGACAGCGACGCTGCGAACTCAGCCAGGGAATATGTTCCCTTCACGGGAAATCCCGCTGCGGCGCCCTTCACGAATTCATCCACCCGCGCCGTCGTCCTGTTGAAGACAGCAACCTGAAAACCCTTGCCGGCCATATTCAGAACAAGGTTTTCGCCCATCACGGCAAGTCCGATCAAGCCGATGTCGCAAAGCGCTTTCAAAACAATCCCTCCAATACTTTTACACATCTACCTTCAATTATAAAACTCCGTCCCCTGGACGGCAACCTTCTCGCGGCACTCCTCAAAACTAACCTCAATCATATTCGCTTCTCCCCCCGGCCATTCCCCGCAAAATCCCTACTTATGTAACAGCGGACCGGGCGACGATCGGGCGGTTTCTGTCGAACCGTCTCCGGCCGCCGTCCGGAAAAAAAATAAGACCGCCGGCCATGCCAGGAAGTCAGCGGATTTTTGTCGAAATTTTAATTTGTAAAATATTCAAATATTGTGTAGAAATTTCTTCGCCTAGCAGGATTTACACAATATGTGGCGTAATAGTTACTAGGACCTACTAAATATAGTAGTCCTCTTTTAGCCTCCGGACCCGCCTCAAGCACCCCGGACACCATTTTACCACACCGCCGGATCAAACGGAAGTAGGAGGGACAAGCCCATGCGTTGCCCGTTCTGCAGTTATGGTGAAAGCAAAGTGATCGACTCGCGGGCCGCCGAAGAAGGCAGCTCCATCAGGCGGCGGCGCGAATGCCTGCAATGCATGCGCCGTTTTACCACCTATGAGGTCGTCGAGGAATCGCCCCTCATGGTCATCAAAAAAGACGGCAGGCGCGAACTCTTCGACCGCACCAAACTCCTGAACGGCATCCTCCGCTCCTGCGAAAAGCGCCCCATCCCCCTCAGCGTCGTCGAAAACGTCGTCGACAAAGTCGAAAAAGAACTGCGCAACCTTATGGAGCGGGAAGTATCCTCCCGCCACATCGGCGAGACCGTAATGCGGCACATCAAAGACATCGACCAGGTGGCCTACGTAAGATTCGCCTCGGTCTACCGGCAGTTCGCCGACATCAACAACTTCATGCAGGAACTCGAAGCACTAATGAAAACGCAGTCGGTGAAAAGCCACAATTAAATGAGGTGAAGGACAAATGTTCGTAAAAATCCTGAAACGTGACGGCCGTGAAGTCCAATTCGACGAAGCAAAAATCACCGAGGCCATCTTCAAAGCCGCCAAAGCCGTCGGCGGCGCCGACAAAGCCATGGCCATCGAACTCACCCTCGACGTCCTCAGATACCTCAAACAAAAATACAACGGCGGCCTCTTCGGCGTCGAAGACGTCCAGGACGCGGTCGAAAAAGTACTCATCGAAAAAGGCCACGCCCGCACCGCCAAAGCCTACATCATCTACCGCAACCAACGCACCCGCATCCGTGACGCCAAATCAGACCTCATGGACGCCGTCGCCGAAATCCTCGTCGAAACCAACCGCGAAAACGCCAACGTCTCCAACTCCCCCTCCGCCAAAATGCTCCAGATCGCCAGCGCCGCCAGCAAAGCCTACTACCTCAACCGCCTCATCCCCGAAAACATGGCCACCGCCCACAAGCGCGGCGACATCCACATCCACGACCTCGACTTCTACGGCAAAACCCTCACCTGCGTCCAGATCCCCCTGGGCAAACTCCTCACAAACGGCTTCAACAACGGCCACGGCTTCATCCGTCCGCCGAAAAGGCCCGCCTCGGCCACCGCCCTCGCCGCCATCATCCTCCAAAGCTCCCAGAACGACATGCACGGCGGCCAATCCTTTGGCTTCTTCGACCGCGACATGGCCCCCTTCGTCGCCAACGCCGCCGACGAAGACGAAGTCTTCCAGGCCATGGAAGCCCTCATATACAACCTCAACTCCATGCACAGCCGCGCCGGTGCCCAGGTGCCCTTCTCCAGCCTCAACATCGGCACCGACACCAGCCCCGCCGGCCGCATGGTCATCAAAAACATCCTCCTCGCCTTCGAAAAAGGCCTCGGCCGCGGCGAAAACCCCATCTTCCCCAACATCATCTTCCGCGTCAAAGAAGGCGTCAACCTCAACCCCGGCGACCCCAACCACGACCTTCTCCGTCTCGCCATCCGCGTCGCCGCCAAACGCCTCAACCCCACATTCAGCTTCATGGACTCCTCCTTCAACGCCCCCTTCGGCGACCAAGTCGCCTACATGGGCTGCCGCACCCGCGTCATGGCCAACCGGCGCGGCCCCGCCGTCACCGACGGCCGCGGCAACCTCAGCTTCACCTCCATCAACCTCCCGCGCCTCGCCATCAAAGCCGAGCGCAACCTCATGAAATTCTACCAGGGCCTCGCCGAAATCGTCGAACTCACCGCCGACCAGCTCTACCACCGCTACCGCGTCCAGGCCGGCCTCAAAGTCAAGGACATGCCCTTCCTCATGGGCCAGGGCCTCTACCTTGACTCCGAAAATCTCCGATCCTGCGACTACATAGAAGACGTCATCAAACACGGCACCCTCTCCGTCGGCTTCATCGGCCTCGCCGAAACCCTCATCGCCCTCACCGGCAGCCACCACGGCCAAAGCGAGGAATCCCAGGCCCTCGGCGAAGAAATCGTCGCCTTCCTCCGCAACCAGATCGACAAAGCCTCCGAACGCTACGACCTCAACTACACCCTCCTCGCCACCCCCGCCGAAGGCCTCTCCGGCCGCTTCATCGGCATGGACCGCCGCGAATACGGCGTCATCCCCGGCGTCACCGACAAAGACTACTACACAAACTCCTTCCACATCCCCGTCAGCTTCCCCATCAGCGCCTTTGACAAAATGCGCCTCGAAGGCGTCTACCACAAATACACCAACGCCGGACACATCAGCTACGTCGAATTCGACGCCCCGCCCGTCAACAACCTCGGCGCCATCGAAGACATCATCCGCCACATGAAAAACTGCGACATGGGCCTGGCCGCCATCAACTTCCCCATCGACTTCTGCGACTCCTGCGGCCGTCTCGGCGTCATCGACACCGACGCCTGCCCCTCCTGCGGCACCACCTCCATCCGCCGCGTCCGCCGCATCACCGGCTACCTCAGCACCGTCGACCGCTTCAACGACGCCAAAGTCTCCGAACTCAAACACCGCATCGTCCATAAAATCCAATCATAAGAAGGTATCCGTATATGAAAATCCGTCTCGCCGGCTATGCCCCCGAAAGCGTCGTCGACGGTCCCGGCATCCGCTTCGTCCTCTTCGCCCAGGGCTGCGAACACGCCTGTCCCGGCTGCCACAACCCCCAAACCCACGACAAAGAAGGCGGCGACCTCGTCGACCTCGCCGAAATCTTCGACAGAATAAAAAAAGCCAAACTCATCCGCGGCGTCACCTTCTCCGGCGGCGAACCCTACCTCCAGGCCGCCCCCTTAGCCCAGCTCGCCCGCCAGGTCAAGGCCCTCGGCCTCGGCCTCGTCACCTACAGCGGCTACACCTTCGAACAGCTCCAAACGATCGCCGCCCGCGACAAAAACGTCCGCGACCTCCTCGCCGCCAGCGACATACTCGTCGACGGCAAATTCATGGCCGCTCAGCGGGATACAAGTCTGGCGTTTAGGGGGTCAACCAATCAGCGCCTCATTGATGTGCCTAGGTCTTTGTTAGCGGGACAGGCTGTGGAGTGGGATGAGCTGGATACTGGGGACAAGCTTTTCGCCTAAACGTCCCGCTCTTATGGGGGGGCCGTTGATAAGCACCCATCTGCGGCGTTGCTCCTCAAAGCTCTTGCTTGCGTACATCCGAGTACGCGGCGCGGCGCGCTTTTCCGGTGCGCCTTGCATCTGGGCACTTCTGAACGGCCCCGGCAATTCAAAGTAGATACGATAAGTACGACGGACAAAGATATTCAGCCGACGTATTCTCTGACTAAACAAAGCCTAAGCGCCGGAAGGTGCTTAGGCTTTGAAGTTTACCTGGGGGTAATTATGGGTATTGAGTTCAAAGAGGCTATAGAGCGGCAGCGAAAAGAGCAGGAAAAATGGTTAAAGAAACACCGAATACTAATTAGAGCGCTTGGTATATCAGATGAAGGTGCCCTTTCTATTTCTGATAAAGTCACAGACCTTCAAAAGCATTTGGAAATATACTTGGTGATAGTTGGGAAATTCCTGGTACTTATATTGTTAATTGGGGCATTATTTTGCTGTATACATTATTATTTTATAGAAGACGCTATAAAGAGTTGGTATGTCGCCGCGAATTATTTAGGTCTTATAGGCACTTTCTTTGGATTTTACGGGTTTCTAATTCACTCCAAGGAACTTTATCAGCAAAGAGAAGTCAAATTTCGGAGGTACACGGTTGATTCACGAGATTTAGTAACCACATGTAAAACTATAAGTGATTGCGTTAACGATCATTTAAAGGAACATGAGCGTCAAATTTTACCTGAAATGAGAACAGAGGGGAGGAAGGTTATTGCTGTATTAATAGCATTTGGATTATTTACGGCAAGTTTTGTAATACAAATTATACTGCAGTTTTTCTAGTTCGCAGGATGTTATTTTAAATATAATAACGGCCATAAGAGGGGGATGCATTTTGAGACTGCCCAAAGTAAATGAAGATTATGTCGCTACATGTTTTGTAATTTGCCTTCCAGTTATTGCGGGCATAAATGATCTCATACAAGATACTACTACAAGTGTGACAGTTATGATTGCTGTCGCAGCGTTCTATGTAGCTTATCAGCAATATAAAACAAATAAAAATAAACTGAAGCTTGATCTTTATGATAGAAGATATAAAGTATATCAAAGCGTTGTAAAGTTTATAACGGGTGCAGTTCAAGATAGAAATGTAACTAATGTGGAAATTACAACCCTTCAGCGTAATACCCGCGACAGTATTTTCCTATTTCGCGCAGAAGTAATAGAGTATATTAATGAACTTGTCCAAAGGGGTTCGCAGTTACAAGCGGATCCGCAAAATGAACAAAAAGAATGGTTTTGCAAACAATTATCACTAGTAAATGAAAAATTTAATCCATATTTATCTTTTCAAGAAATAATGTAATCTTACAATACAGAACCCTATTTTTTGCGGAAGTTTTGTTGACTTATGACCTTGTATAGAAAAAGGATGGAAAAACCATATGAGCGTTGTGGACATTGAATTTGTAGTGCAATACGACATGCATCGTGGGGACGGTTCTATTGATTCACAATCGTAAATAGACCGTTAGTAGGGCAGGGAAGAGGGGGCCGGCGGTGCGCCGGCCCCCTCAAACTACCGCCGCTGCAATATCATCAAGGGGACGGTTCCGTTGATTCGCAATCATAAAACAGGTCGTAAGCAGGGCAGGGGAGAGAGGCGTTCCCGCTTACCCGCGCCCGACACAGCGGCCTGAAACGAACCTGCGAGGAGCTGAACGATGGAGATAAAACCATATTCACAAGCTGACGAAGCGCGGCTGTTCGCAATGGTGCGCGAGGAGGGGGGCGGGTGGGAATGCCTGCTCGACGAGAAGCACATTGAAAAATACCGGCATGCGTTGGCGAAATCGCTTACCTACGTCGCCTATGACGGCGAGGCAATGTGCGGATACGTCCGCTGCCGGGATGACGACGGTCTTGGCGTCTATGTATACGATCTGCTCGTAAGATCGACATGTCGGGGCCATTCCATCGGTAAAATGCTGATCGGCAAAGTATGTGCCGACCACCCTCACGAAACGGTATACGTGATGAGCGATGTTGATGGATATTACGAAAAGATGGGTTATCGCAAGATCGGCTCGATATTCGAAATTCAAGCATAGGGCAGGGGAGAGGGGGCCGGCCATTCGCCCCCCCAAAAAACAGCCCCCGAAAACGACGAATCCCTGCAAGCACCCTTGCAGGGATTCGCTATTGCCTTTAGCCATCTCAAAAACCAAGCTCCTCATTTATCAGCACTATTTCCATATCGATGTCGTTCATCTTCTTGAAGTGAATCAACATGCCGTTGCAGATGCGGTCCGGGCTGGCGCAGTCGTAGCAGCGGTCCCCGCGCTGGGCGCACGGCGTCCTCAGCCCCAGCCGCTGCGCGTTGCGGGGCGCGGCGACGTTGCGGGCGCGCCACACGGCCGCCTCCAGCGTCGGCGCGATCTTATTGGCGCCGACAACGAAATACACCTTCTGATGGCCGAACAGCGAACCGGCCAGACGGTTGCCCGTCCCGTCGATATTGACGAGCTCCCCCGTCGCCGCCAAAGCATTGACGGACGTCAGAAATACCTCCGTCGTCAGGCATTCCCTCGCCGTATCCGTAAACGACTTCCCGGCGGCGCAGTGCTGGGGATCGGCGACCCTGTTGCGGGCGGCGAGCCGTTCGAACAGCCCCATGCGCATCAAAGTGTCGGAATCGCCGAACCCTACCGATTTGCCGTTTATACTGCCCTCCAGATACCGGGCCGCGTCCTCGGCCGTCGCGAAGTAGGTCACCCGGTAGCCGTTATCCTCAAGCGCGGCGACCGTCCTGTCGATATCCACGGCTTTACCCCATCTCCCGTTTTTTCTTTTATATTACGCAATCTATACACCGTTCTCCTTCCGCCATTTGCCGGCAATCCTTGACAACCGGCTGCATCCGGTCTATGATACCGGGAAAAAGGGGGCATTTACTATTTGTAAAATACTGAATTCGGGACTTGTGTTCGTCGCGGAGGGAAAAGAGACGAACTAAAGCCTACTTTCCCCCCAAAGCGCGAATACGAAAAATATAAATCTAGCCACTATAGATTTGCGGGGATGGTTCTTTCGTATCATTATTAGAGGGCCGGCTTTTAGGCCGGCCCTCGGGCTTTTGGTTGGACCATATCTTCCTTTTATCAGAATACATAAGGTCTGGACAATGTCAAAATGCCTGATCGGGGTTTAATGATTTCTGCCCATGCCGCGGTAAACCCAGACATCGAAGAATTTTGTTTTACCCGCCATCTCATAGTTATTTAAAAAATTATCCCTAAACGCGCCGTCAAACAAATAATAAGCGAAGGGTTTTTCCCCCCTGGGAATAAGCCAGACCTTTATCTCGCCGTCGCTCAGTTTCCCGGCAGTGGCGGCCGGGATATTTACGCCCGAGCCTGCCATATCGCCGATGGCGACCATATCGATGAGATACGGGCTGCCGCGAAAAACCGGCAAAGGAGTAATATCGCTGTAAAGCATATTATCTTTTTCGCCATAGCCGATAGCTAGCGTATAGCCCGCATAATTGGCCTCCAGTCGCCGGAGATCTTGGATAATTGTCTCCCTGCCGCTGGCCTTTATTTTCTCAACCATTCTTTTCTGGGGATTGATGCCGCCGATAGTCACAATAACAAAAATCAGCGTTATCAGCGCGACGCTCGAGTATCGCGCCACTGGAGAAACGGCTGCCGGCTGCAAAAGTGCCTGTGTTCGCCTGATATAACCGATAAATAGCATATACAAGTACATAAACGTGGGAATCAACGGTATTAGGTGGTTAGTGCCGCTGCCAACTTTTGAGCCAACTATCGACGGCACAGCCGTGGCGACAAATACAACGAGAAAAAGGGACCTGTGGCTGAGATAAAAAGAGCGCAAGTTAATGCCGGATAATTTCCCGACCGCGACAGGCAACATTACGATTGCAACAACAAGCAAAATCTTGGCGACGATCCGGCCGACCATTATACCGTGATTAATCGAGCCTGACACCCAAAATAAATAGTTTGCCAGCGATACATGGGGCGATAAGAATGGCACAACGGCCAGTAATATTGATAGACCGCCGATAACGGCGACGGTTCTTGCCCCGAATCCCCTGTACACAAGGTATAGGATCGGCAAAAAATATATAAAGCCGTGTATTTTAAGATTTATCATCAACCCCAAAAGCAGGGCGATGACAATGATCAACTGAGACCGTTTCTGCAAAGTTTCGACAAAATAAAGGCCCGCAGTAACGCACAAAAGCATCAATGCATCCGGGCGGATCAGATATGTGTAAGGCCAGTGCAGAAAAAGCCATGCTTCCAGACCCAGCAAGCAGAAGCTGTCCATCTTCGAAAGACGTTTTCTGAACAGCAGCCAGGAAAACGCTATCGAAAGCAGAAGAGCGCCGACAGTGGCAACCTTCGCTGTCAGGTAACTCGGACCGAACGCTTTCATAATATAGCCGACGACAAAATAAACTATTGGCCCGTGCTGCAGACTGTAACGTTCGGCTGAATCCAAGTCCACATATAACGGATTACCATTCGCCAACAACCAGGAAACGGTAGAAAATGTTACCTCGCCTTGCTCTCCAAAACCGTTACTGAACAAATAGAGAACCGGGGCTATTAAAATACCGGCAATGCCGATGGCCAGCCAGGAGCTAAAACCCCAGCGCAGCAGAACCGCAGGGCTACTTATCAAAAGCAATACCTCATTACTACAAAACTACAAAAAATTCCTTAATTCTTTCTTCGTTATCCGGTATATTCCCTTTATTCCCAACCACAAAATTTGACCTGCCTCAGGTTTAAGGCCGCGAAAATTCCCGCCATTCGCCCGGCAATCCTTGACAATCGGCTGCATCGGGTCTATGATACCTGGTGAAAGGGGGCATTTTACTATGTCTAAAATACTGAATTCGGAGCTTGTGTTCGTCGCGGAGGGAAAAGAGACGAACTAAAGCCTATTTTCCCTCCAAAAGCGCGAATACGATTTTTGGAGGAAGAAATGAAAAATATAAATTTAGCCCACTATGGCCTAAGCCCGCGCTTCAGCCAGGAAGCCACAATGTACGACGGCCTGTTCATCGCCAGGGTCACCGAGCAGCACCGCGACCTGTATAAAGTCGTCGGCGAAGCAGGCGAATACGCCGCCGCCGTATCCGGCAAGCTCGCCTATAACGCCGCCGACAATATCGATTTCCCGGCGGTCGGCGACTGGGTCATGACCGACAGACAGGGCGACTCCGCCGGCACCGCGATCATCCACCACATCCTCACGCGCCGGAGCCTGCTCGCCCGCAAAGCCGCCGGCACGGCCGCCGCCACGCAGCTGATCGCCGCCAACCTCGACACAGTCTTCATCTGCATGGCCCTCAATGCCGACTTTAACCTGCGCCGCCTCGAGCGCTACCTCACCATCGCCTTTGACAGCATGGCCACCCCCGTCGTCGTCCTCACAAAGGCCGACCTGTGCGGCGACCTGGCGTCGCGGCTCGCCGAGGTCTCCGCCGTCGCCGCCGGCACCGACGTCGTCGTCTGCTCCAGCAAAGGCGACGGCGGCTACCGGGACATCCTCCCCTATATCGGCGAGGGCAAGACCATCGCCTTCGTCGGCTCGTCCGGCGTCGGCAAATCGACGCTGATAAACCGCCTGCTCGGGCACGATCTCCTCGCCACCAGGGAAATCCGCGAAGACGACGGCCGCGGCCGGCACACCACCACTCACCGTCAGCTCCTCCTGCTGCCCGGCGGCGGCATCGTCATCGACACCCCCGGCATGCGGGAGCTCCAGCTCGACGGCGGCGACCTCGCCAAATCCTTCGAAGACATCGCGGCGCTGGCCGCGGGGTGCAGGTACAAAGACTGCTCCCACGGCGGCGAGCCGGGCTGCGCGGTGCGACAAGCCATCGAAGACGGCACGCTGTCCGCAGACCGCTTCCTGAGTTTCACAAAGCTCAGCAGGGAAATCGGCTACGAAGGCCTCAACTCCCGCCAGCTCGAGCAGGAAAAGATCAAAAGAATGTTCGGCAGCCGCGGCGAAATGAAACAGCTCATGCAGAACGCCAAAAACAAAAATAAGCGCTAAGCAAAGGGGGCCGGCTATTCGCCGGCCCCCTCAGTGTTTCCTTATCAGCCTGCCAGGCTATTTCTTACGTGTCCACACGCCCGCTGCCGCCACCGCGTCTTTTTCGCCCACATGCCGGTAGATGCAGGTGATCTTGTCTTTGCCGACGATCGTCGCATCCGTGAAGCCATCATGGTCGACGAAATAGATCGTCTTATTGTCCCAGCCGATCACTCCGGCCATAGGCTCGGTAGCCATCTTCGACGTGAATGTGGCGTAAATCACTCGGCCCTGCTGCCTGGTAATGACAAGCTCTGCGGAAAGGGTGCTGAATTCCTGGCTATGGTGGGTCCATTCGCCCGTCCCGCCCGCTTTGGTCAAGAGAGCCGCTTCCGATTGCGTTGTCCATGTGCCCACAAGATTGGGAATTTCCGCTTCGGCGAAACACACTCCGGTTCCGAGAGCAAGTGTCAAGACAAGAACACCGAGAATCTTTTTTGTCACAGCCAATTCCCCCCATGTATCTGGATTCCGCTATATATTCCGTTCAACAGGTATTTGCAATTACCTGCCGAATAATGTCAATACAGCAAGAAGCCCCCTCGTGAGACAAAACCCCCCAATATAAGGAGGCTGCAAATGACCAGGAAAAATCCCCCCAAACTGCCGTCCTGGCAGGAATTCCAGGCGGCGTTGGTCTACAGGGCCATCAAAGAAGACGCTTTCCGCCGCGAACTGCTGGACGACCCCGCGGCGGCGGTCGAAAATGAACTGGGCCGCATAGCCCCCGGGGCGAAGCTCAAAAGCCGCCTCAAACTCAAAGTCGTGCAGCAGCAGTCCGACGAACTGCTGATAATCCTCCCGCCCGCCGGGCTGAGCGACGCCGACCTGGACAACGTCACCGGCGGCGGCAGACCGGTCTCTGATATCGTCATGACCGGCGGCGGCCCCGGCCCGGACTCCATGCCATTCGTATTCAAAATCGAAGATGTCAAAATGGCGTAATCAGACCCTGCGCCGCCCAGACACGGCCGGGAAGCATCCGGCCATCCCCCGCACGCGCGGTCATCCAAAATACCTATGGCCTGTAGGGAAAACCCGGCAAGGAATTGCAGGGTTTTCCCCGTATCATCTGGAATAAAAGAGCAAACAGCAGAGCGGGGGAGAGGGGCTGTTCCCGGGCCGTCCGGCCTCCGCCGCAAAAGCCAAAACAAAGGTGGGGTGTCATCATGGAATTCGATGGAGCGGTGATTAAGGAAAAGCACGTGACCTATGCGGTAGTGGCGGTGAAAAGGGGCGTCATCGACAGCGAGGACACCTCCGCGGCCGAACATGCCTTAAACTCTTACCAGAAATACTTCCCCGGCCTGCCGGTCGTCCTCATCGCCCAAGACCTCACCGGCTCGCCCACCTACTACGGCGACAAAGACATCGTCACCCTCCTGGCCCGCCTTCCCTTCAGCCAGATAGCCTGGAAGCGCTACGGAGCCTAACCCTGCCCCGCGCGTAGCCCGCCGCCCGGCCGCCATTACCCCCGAAGGAGGTGCAGACCATGCACTTTTCCGTCACCCCCGCCGCCCGCGAGCACATCATGGCCAACGGCGGCGCAATCACCGCAGTCGTCGAGCAAAGATCCACCGCTTTCGGCTGATGCGGCCCCAGGGAAATCCCCTGCCCGTCCGTGCGACCGGGAAAACCTGATGCCGGCGACCCCGTCCCGTACCTGGAATTCTCCGCCGGCGACATCGGCATATACTGTCACCCCGACCTCGCCGCCATGGCCGCCGGCGCCGACCTCACCATCGAAGTCGAGCGCACCCTCTTCCGCAAAAAGCTCGTCCTCTACGGCATAAAAATGGAAAACCACTGACAACACCAAAAAACCCGGCGGGAAAACACCGCCGGGTTCTCGCGTCACTGCGTATTATACATCCCATGGCTGCTCAGGTAATTGTAGATACCCTCGCCGTGCTGCTGCTCCTCCTTCTGGATATGGTTCAGCGTCTGGCGCACGCTCGCGTCCGTGAACTCGAAGATCGCCGTATCGTACGCCCCCGAAACATACTTCTCCGTCATCAGCATATCCTTGCACAGCATCGCATCCGCCTGGCTGGCCTGCGCCGCCCCTGTCAGCGAAGTGGCCTGCGCGCCGCTCTGCCCGCCCGCCTGCGCCTGCATCCCCTGCTGGCTCTGCTGTCCCTGGCCTTGCTGGCTCATGCTCGGCGCCTGGCCGTTCAGCAGCGAAGTGATCGTATCCAGATGCTGCTGCTCCTGCTGGGCGAACGACGTGAACAACTGCTTCAGCTGCGGGTCGCCCGCCTTCGCGGCGTACTGCTGGTACTTCTGGATGCACACCTTCTCGTGGGTCGTCTGATCCTGCAGCAACTGCTTCTCCTTCTGCGTCAACTGTAGCGTCATCCATCCTGCCTCCTTCGTATTTTTTCTAGTTTCCCCGCGCCGGCCGATTCCATTCCTGCCAAAAATACCGGCCCGCGCCCATTATCCGCCAGCGTGGGCCTCGCCCGGCAAAAGCCCGCGCCGCCGACGGCGACAGAGAAAAATAGCGAAAAAAGGAGAAATCGGGCAACGGGACGAAACATTACCATCATCCCATCACATAACCTGGAGATGATCGCAAATTGCCCTCACTGGCCGAACAAATCGAAAATAAACTCGAACCGCGCCTCGAAGACCGCATCGAGCACGCCTACAGGACGCGCTACCTGCACAGCGACACCCTGATCGCCAGATTTTCCTCCGCCTTCTGGGCGGCAGTCAGCTTTTTCTTCGTCTTCGTCGACTTCGTCATCCTAGGCGGCGGGGCGCTTTTCGCCCAGGCGCTCGCCGTCAGGGGGATAATCTTCCTCGCTTCCGCCTATTACATCTTCAGGCTCGGCCGCTCCGTCAGCCCGGCCGAATACGACCGGCTGACCCTCGCCGCCTGGCTCGCCGCCGCCTGCTGCATCCTATACATCCAGGCCTTCCTGCGCCCGACAGCCTATACCAACTACTACACCCTCGACATCCTCATCGTCATGAGCATCTACGTCGTCATCCCGGCTACATTCTGGAACCGCGTCATCCCGGCGCTCCTCTACACCGCCGGCCATTTCGCCGTCTTCTTCCTCGTCAAAAACGTCCAGCAGCCCGCCGCCTACCTCGTCTTCGTCATGTCCTTCCTCATCGTCAACATCCTCGGCGTATACATCTCCAGCCGCTACTACACCTCGCGCCGCCAGGAATTCCTCGGCCGCCACCAGGACGCCGTCACCCGCGACAAACTCGCCGAACTCGCCAACCGGGACGAACTCACCGGCGCCCTCAACCGCCGCGGCTTCTTCCGGCGCGCCGAAGAAGAATTCGCCGTCCGCGCCCTCCGCGACGCGCCTCTGGCCCTGTTCGTCATCGACATCGACCACTTCAAAGCCATCAACGACACCTTCGGCCACCACGCCGGCGACGACGCGCTCAGGGCCTTCTGCGCCTACGTCCTCGGCACCATCCGCGAGCGCGACAGCTTCGGCCGCACCGGCGGCGAAGAATTCGCCCTCCTCCTGCCGAACACCGACGGCGAGAAAGCCATGGCCATCGCCGAGCGTCTCCGCAAGAAAACCGGCTCCCTCTTCGCCGCATCGGCCACCCCCGACCTGAGCTTCACCGTCAGCATCGGCGTCGCCCAGGCCGCGCCGGGCGACAAAACCGTCTACGACCTCTACCGGCGCGCCGATAAAGCGTTATACATCGCCAAAGGCGGCGGCCGCGACCAGGTCCGTCTCAGCGCCGACCAGCAATAACGTGTTACGCAAATAAGCCCGTATCCTTCCGGATACGGGCTTCGTGTTGCCGCAATAATACCTTATCCCTGGTAATTCACCAGTATCAGCCCCACCAGGCACAGTGCGATCCCCAGACCGTTCACCGCCGACAGCGACTCGCGGAAAAACAGCAGTCCTACCGGGATGAGCAGCAGCGACACCGTCGTGCTCGAAACCAGGCCTGCCAGCGTGATATTCCAGCCCGCGCGGTACGCCAGCATAAAGCCCACCTCCAGGCCCACGATCGCCAGGCCCAGTGCGTAACTCGCCCAGTTCAGCTCCTTCAGCCCCGCCGTCAGCGACGCCTTGTCCGGGGAGAGGAAATAAATGGCCGTCGTCGCCGCCGCCGCCGTCAGATACGTCACGACCAGCGACAGGATCGGGTTGACCGTCGCCGGCGTAACCTTCAGAAACACGTGATAAAGAACATTCGAAACCACCGTAAGGCCGATCGCCATGTAATATAACATCATCTGCTCCTATACACACATATTCGCTGGCACAATTATACCCCCGCCTGCGCACCGGCGCAACCGCCGGCCCGGCAAACGGCTACGCCTTCCCCGCCAGCATCAGCGCCCCCAGCAGCACCACCGCCACGAGAATTATCCGTTTGAAAAGCTCCGCCGACACCTGCGGCAGCACCCTGCTTGCCAGCGCCGTCCCCGCGACCGACGACGCCACCACCGTCAGCAGCAGCAGGCCGTTGGCTGCCAGATGGCCGTGCATCGTATATACATACACCGGGATGCGGGTGCAATCGATGACAACCGCGATAAGGGCCGCGCTGGCGACGAACTCCTTCTTATCAAGCCGGTAATTCAGCAGATACAGCGACCGGATCGCCCCCTGGTTGCCGATCAGGCCGCCGAGCAGGCCCGACAAAAAGCCCCCCACCGGATCCAGCCAGCGGGGGATCCTGAGGCCCGCCCCCGCAGGCAAGAACTGCGACAGGCCGTAAGCCACCAGAAAAAAGCCGAAGCCCGCCTTCAGCCTCGCGCTGTCGATGAAAACCTGGGCGTACGACCCCAGGAAAGCGCCCACGATGCTGATGACGCCAAACCGCCTGATAACCCCCCGGTCGACATACTCCCGGTAAAGATAAAGGCGGGAAGCGTTATTGAAAAAGTGCACGACCGCGGCGAGAAAAACGGCCACCTTCACATCGAAATACATCGCCATCACCGGCGCCAGCACCGTGCCCACCCCGAAACCGGTGAAAAGCGTCACAACCGATGTCGCCAGCGTCACCGTCACCAAAACGAAGTAGGGGCTCGCGATCCAGTCCATCACTGCCCGGCCTAAATACGGTCCAGCGTGGTCTTCGTCTTCTCGGTCACCACATTGCCCGTATTCAGCGTCCCCTTAGGCTCGATCAGCATCACCTGGACCTCCTCGGCCGCCACCGGCAGATGGTCGACCCCCTTGGGGATGACGAGGAACTCGCCCTCATCGAGGTAGACATCGCGGTCGCGGAACCTTATCAGCAGGCGGCCCTTCACCACCAGGAAAAGCTCGTCCTCACCCGCGTGATGGTGCCAGTCGAACTCCCCCTTGAGTTTGGCCAGCTTGATATGGCTGTCGTTCAGCTCGCCCACGACCTTCGGGCTCCAGTACTCGGCGAACAGCCCGAACTTCTCCGCCAGATTAACCTTGTTCATACTCATCCCTCCCGAAAATCCGGCCTCACGGCGCCGCCTCGCCCTTCGCGGTGAACCTCACCGCCGTCCCGGCCGGGTAAATCCTCACATACTGGCCTTCAGCCTTCAGCTTGGCCTCCACCGCCAGCGTCCCGGCCGTCACCAGCCCGCTATCCGTGAAGCTGATCGCCGTACCCTTCTTGAACTTCAGGAATCCCGCGCCGCCGTTCGCCGCCATTATCTCCTGCCAGCCCGTCGGCCTCAGCCACGTATCGCCGTGCAGCGTCCCGGCGGCCACAACCCCGTTCGCGTGGAAGGACAGCACCGTATCCTCCCGGTAGCTCACAAAACCCTGCTTGTCGTCCACCAGCCTGATGTGCGCCGGCTTGTCAAGCGTGCCGGCGACGACCTCGCCCTGGGCGTTGAAGGTCACCGCCTGCCCGCCCTTGAATTGCAGGTGCTTCTCCGCCGGCACCGCGTAGCTGTAGGAGCCGCCGCCGTAGCTGAAGCCGCCGCCCGACACCGACGACGTCACCGGAGCGTAACCGCTCTCCATCGTGAAAGCGAACATCACCCGCTGCCAGCCGGCCGGACGGAGGCTCGTATCCCGCGCCAGCACTCCGCTGACCACCTCGCCGTACTCGTTCGTCGCCACCTGGGTATCCTTCTTGAACTTCACCGTTCCGGTCGCCCAGTTCGCCGGGTGCAGCTCGGTATCCGCCGTCAGGGTAACCGTCGCGGCCCCGGCCGTCCCGGACAGTAACAGCGCCAGCACAAAAGCCAGCAGCGCGATCCGCAGTCTTGACATCTTATCCCCTCCGCGCACAGTCGTTTAATGGTACTTCGGCCCGCGGTCGCCGAATCCTGCCATCTGAGCCCCGAAGACAAAAATCCGTCTTGTTATAATTACCGTAATTATAATAACTACATAAAGTTGTCTCCACAAATCGTCCACCCGGCAGGGAGATAATGCCACAAAAACCGCCATCCGTGCAGATAATAATCACGGCATAACATTAATTAAACCATCTGCCTCAAAGCTATGCAAAAATAACAGCCACTTACTCCTTCGATTTCTCGGATACCTAATGAAAGTCCTTCCTCTTTTGCAGGAAAATGATGGTAATCATCGAATGTTGTCAGAATTGGCGTATATATTCGCATAATTGTATCTTGGAGTGAATTACTTTGGATATGGAAAGCAACGTACAAAGAATGAAACTTCGTAAGTTGAACGATGTTGTTCCTTCGAAAAAACAGAAGGGGCAACAAGAAGATTTGAAGCAACATGCCGGTTCACTAGCCTTAGAACGAGCCTTGTTGGCAGCTATTCCGGATACCCTGCCTGTAGGCGTGTGGATTGCAGATCGGGATGGCAGGATCATCAAAAAAAACAAAGCGGCTGACCGTATATGGGCCGGCGACGCGCCACTTTGTAAAAGCATCGACGAGTATACGGAATACGTTGCATGGTATTTTGATAGTGGAAAGATGCTTTCGCTCGAAGACTACCCCTTCGTAAAAGTGTTGCGGACAGGTCAACCTGTCGAACCAGTCGAGCTTACTATTCGGCGGTTTGATGGAAGCAACATGGCAATCCGTGCATTTGCTGCCCCAGTACCTGACGAACACGGCCGAATGCTCGGGATGGTCGGGATTAATGTTGATATTACCGACCGCATGCAGATGGTGGACGAGCTTCGGCGACACAAAATCAGCCTGGAACGGCTTGTCGAAGAGCGGACTAAGGAACTGAAACACAGCGAGAGCTCCTACCGGATACTGGTTGAGAATATACCTATGTACATTGTACAATATGGTACGGACTTTCGCGTCCGCTATGTTTGCCCCCGGGGGCTGACCGATTTTGGCTATGGCCGCCAAATAATCGGTAAAACTTTGGAGGAGATTGGTATCCCTCAGGAGTATTGCGACTTATTTCAGCGGCATTTGACCGAAGCACTGACGTCTGGAAAATCAGTGAGTTTTGAGGTTCAATTTCCTGACAAGCAAGGCGCCGTCAGGGATATGCTCAATCAAATAACACCTGTATATAACGAAAACGGCCGAGTCGAGTCGCTCCTATCAATAGTTCAGGATATCACCGATCGCAAGAAAACAGAGGCTGATCTATTGCGGCTGGATCGTCTAAACACCGTGGGCGAGATGGCGGCAGCTATTGGCCATGAGGTTCGCAATCCGCTCACAACGGTACGTGGCTACTTGCAAATTATGCAGCGCAAAAATGAATATGCCGAGCACAGAGAACAGCTAAACATCATGATTGATGAATTGGATCGGGCCAACGGCATCATCAGCGATTATCTCTCGTTGGCCAAAAACAAAATTGCCGAATTCAAACGTGGTAGTCTAAATGACTCGCTTATAGCCCTTTTCCCACTACTACGGGCCGACGCCCTGCTGACCGGCTGCTCCGTCGAGCTTAATACCAGTCCAGTGCCCGATATTAACTACGACGAAAAGGAATTGCGTCAACTTGTCCTTAACCTAACCCGCAATGCCATCGAAGCGACTCCGGTGGGCGGCACAGTGACCATCTCAACCAGCTTCGAAGGGGGGCGCGTCGTCCTTGCATTGCACGACAATGGCCGAGGCATTCCGAAGCACATCATAAAAAAAATCGGCACCCCTTTTCTTACTACCAAAACAAACGGCACCGGACTGGGACTGTCGGTATGCTACCGCATCGTCGAGCGCCACCACGCGAAGATCGAAGTGAAGAGTTCGCGTGAGGGAACGACCTTTTTCATTAAATTTCCGGTATAAGCCTCTATAACACACTACTCTTTGTTATTGAGCACAAGTCTGTCAAAGTAATAACAGGGCCAAGGGTTCGGACATCTGGCCTTCCACGTCGACTCCGTTGAACACACCATGCAAAAACTGCTCGAAAGCAGCGGCAGGCGACTTGGCGAACTGATCGTCCGCGACTACGGCTGCCTCGGCATCCTCACAGCCGTTTACGCCTGCGACCCTGAAGGCAACATCCTCGAAATCCAGAATTGGCGCAAATGACGACCGCCCCGCCCGGTTGACAAACCCCGCGGGCGCACTATACTGAAACCATAAACAAAAAAACCCGGAAGGTGAAATAATGGAAACAACACTCGCATTCGCCGGCATCATTATCGCCGTCACCATCGGCGCCATGAGCCCCGGCCCCAGCTTCCTGTTTGTCGCCCGCACCTCCATGGCGGCCTCCCGCCGCAGCGGCCTCGCCGCCGCCGCCGGCATGGGAATCGGCGGCCTCGTCTACGCCGTCCTCGCCCTCCTCGGCCTCAAAGCCGTCTTCGCCAGCTTCCCGTGGCTCTACAGCCTCGTCAAGCTCGGCGGCGGCGCCTACCTCGTCTACATCGCCGTCCAGATGTGGCGCGGCGCCGACAAGCCCCTCGCCGTCCTGCCGGACGGCGCCGCCGGGCAGAGCACGACCCGCCGGGCCTTTGCCATGGCTGCCGCCATCCAGCTCGGTAACCCCAAGACCGCCGTCTTCTACGGCAGCATCTTCACCGCTCTGCTGCCGCAGGACCCCGGCTTCGCGTTCATCGCCCTCCTCGCGCTCGCCGTCTTCCTCATCGAGATCAGCTGGTACAGCGTCGTCGCCCTCGTCCTGTCCGCGGACGGACCGCGGACGGTCTACACCCGCGCCAAAGCCGCCATCGACCGCACCGCCGGCACCGTCATGGGCCTCCTGGGCGTCAAACTCATCACCGCCGCCGACACCGCAATATGAAATACCCCGTGCTGTCGTAAGCACGGGTTTTTTTCCGCCCGTCGCCCCGCGTCCCACGCCAACCTACACAAACAGACAAGAAACCTGGCAGGAATTCCCGCAAAACACAAAGAAATGGTATAATGTATAATGTATACAAATTCAGCCGATCGTGGCAGATGATGAAATTTCCCCGCCAAGGAAATGACTAGAAACACCCCCCAAAAAACAAACCGAACAGAATCATGCAAGGAGGAAAAAACAATGGCCGGTCAATACAACCCCTACCAGAACATGCTCGACGTCCTGGACGAAGCCGCCCAGAAACTCGGTCTCACCAAAAACGACTACGTCACCCTGCGCACCCCCGAACGCGAACTGATCGTCTCCGTGCCTGTCGTCATGGACGACGGCCGCACCGAAGTCTTCGAAGGCTACCGCGTCCAGCACAGCAGCACCCGCGGCCCCTGCAAGGGGGGGATACGCTTCCACCCCTCGGCCGACCTCAACGAAGTCAAAGCCCTCGCCGCCTGGATGACCTGGAAATGCGCGGTCGTCAACATCCCCTACGGCGGCGCCAAAGGCGGCGTAAAAGTCGACCCCGCCAAACTGACCCGGGACGAACTGCGCCGGCTCACCCGCCGCTACACCGCCATGATCCTGCCCATCATCGGCCCCGAAAAAGACGTTCCCGCCCCCGACGTCAACACCGACGCCAACGTCATGGCATGGATAATGGACACCTTCAGCATGTTCAAAGGCTACGCCGTGCCCGCCGTCGTCACCGGCAAACCCCTTGAGATCGGCGGCTCGCTCGGCAGGAAGGAAGCCACCGGCCGCGGCGTCATGTTCTCCCTCCTCAACCTCCTCGAAAAACTTGTCCGCAGCCCCCGGGGCATGACCGTCGCCGTCCAGGGCTTCGGCAACGTCGGCAGCATCGGCGCCCAGCTCATGCAGGAAAAAGGCTTCACCATCGCCGCCATCAGCGATGCCCACACCGCCCTCTACAAACAGGACGGCATCGACATCCGCGCCGCCATGGCCTACGCCGAAAAGAACAACCGCTCCATCAAAGGCTACAGCGAGCCCGGCCTCACAGTCATCTCCAACGCCGAACTCCTCGCCCTCGACGTCGACGTCCTCTTCCCGGCCGCGCTCGAAAACCAGATCAACAAAGACAACGCCGCCGCCGTCCGCGCCCGGATCATCGTCGAAGGCGCCAACGGCCCCACCACAAAAGAAGCAGACGAAATCCTCAAAACAAAAGGCGTCGTCGTCATCCCCGACATCCTCGCCAACGCCGGCGGCGTCATCGTCTCCTACTTCGAATGGGTCCAGAACCAGGAATCCTTCATGTGGGACGAAGACTACATCAACAACAACCTCGAAAAAGTCATGAAAAGAGCCTTCGACGAAGTCTGGCGCGTCCACGAAACCGCCGGCGTCCCCCTCCGCATGGCCGCCTACATGGTGGCCCTGGAGCGGGTTGTTAAAGCCAAAAAGCTCCGCGGCGTCTTTCCGTGATTCCCGGCCGCCCATAAGCACCCATGCGGCGTTGCTCCTCGGCTGCCATCCTCAGCGTACGTCCCGTGTACGCTTCCGGTGTCATCCTCCGGTGCGCCTTGCATCTGGGCACTTCTGAACGGCCTCCGGCCTGTTGTATTCCCGGCCGTTGATAAGCCCCCATCTACGTTGTTGTTCCGCCTTGCATCTGGCACTTCTGAACGGCCTATGGCTTGTCGTGTTTCCGGCGTCCCCCATAACCGTTCCCCACAAGGCCCTACTCGCGTGGGCCTTTTTCCTTTTCACCACTGGTATCACGTTCCGCCTGGCGCTCGCCCAGGGCGAAATCCTCCGCCAGTTCGAGCTGCAGCCGCAGCAGCAAATCCCGGCGGTCGGCCGCCGGCCGCGCCTCCCGCGCCCCCGCACACTTCTTCACCTGATACGCCGCCGCGAACACCGCCAGAAGCCCCAGCCCCGCCGCCAGCCCCGCACCCTGGCCTGGGATGAGCGGCATACTGGCGATAATCGCCACACATCCGCCCAGCCCCAGCCACGACGTATACGGATAACCCGGCAGCTGGCAGTTGCCTTTCGGCGGGCAGCCGTGCAGCCTGCGGAACTTATAGTGGGTAGCCAGAATCACCACATACGCCAGCAGCAGTGAAAAACCGCCGGCGCTCACCAGGAAAAGATAAACCTGCTCCGGCAGCACCAGTCCCAGCGCCAGCCCGGCCAGCATCCCCGCCCCCGAAAACAGGATTCCGCGGTACGGGATATCGCCCTTATCCTTAAGCCACGCCGGAGCATGCCCTTCCTCGGCCAGCGAACGCATCATCCGCCCCAGGCCGAACATCGCCGCCAGCATCGTCGACAAAATCGCCGACACCAGCACTATATTCATCGCATTGCCGGCCCACGTAAGCCGCCAAGCCGTCAGCGCCGCCACAAAGGGACTCACCTCCGTCGTCAACGTCCCCGTCGGCACCAGCGGCAGCAGCGCCGCCATCGCCAGCACATACAGCGCCACCAGGCCCGCCACCGTCATGCCGATCGCCCGCGGCACCGTGCGGTGCGGGTCCCGGGCCTCCGACGCCGCCAGACCGATGACCTCGAACCCGGCGTACGAAAAAACCACGATCAGCATACTTCCCGCCAAGCCGCCCACTCCCGCCGGCAGCAGCGGCTCGGTCGCCAGCGTCCCCGCGCCCGCAGCCGGCACGCCGGGAACAAGCCCCGTGATCAGCGCCGCGCCTAGAGCGATGAAGCCCGCGATCGCCGCCAGCTTCACCGCCGCCAGGGCGCTCTCCAGGCGGCTGAGCCTGTCCGCCCCGAAAAGATTCAGCACCGTCACCGCCACGATAATCGCCGCCCCCATCAGCGGGATCGACAGGGCCGGCAGCCAGCCCCGGACGAAGATCGACACAGCCGTCGCCTCGCTGGACATCGCCAGCACCAGGCCCGTCCAGTAAACCCAGCCGACCGTGAACCCCGCCCCCGGCCCGAACGCCCGCTCCGCGAACGTGCGGAACGATCCGGGCGCCGCATCCGCCACCGTCATCTCCGACAGCGCGAACAAAATTATATACACCAGCGACCCGCCCGCCAGAAAAGCCGCCACCACCGCCGGCCCGGCGCTCCGGATCGCCACCGACGACCCGAGAAAAAACGAGCCGCCGATGACAGTCCCCAGCGCCAGCATCGATAGCTGCCAAGCCGTCAAGCCGCCTTCTTTCCTCATCGCCTCCGCCCGCACATCCGGGCCTCCATGCTGTACTGACCCGGCCCGATAAAAATAAGGCTGAGGAAAACGATGCCAAGCTCCAGCGCCTGCGAAGCGCCGCCCAAGCCGGCGCCGGTGCCCAGCTTCATCGCCACCGCCACCGCCATCGTAATCGTTAGCAGCAGGCAAGCCGGGCGGAAAAACAGCCCCAAGATCAGCAGCAGCCCGCCGCCGAACTCCGTAGCCGCCGCCATGAACCCCCAGAAAGGCGGCAAGAACCCTATCCCCACGAAGCTCATTGACATCCCCAGCTTCGTCCAGGCCGCCACACCGCCCGTCACCTTCGGCCAGCCGTGGTACATGAACATCAGCCCCAGACCCACCCTGAGCAGCAGCAGACCCTCGTTGCGAAACCGGTCCAGGCGGGAACACAACATTTGCATCCCTCCTTTGGCAATAGTCTGCCCGGATTTTGCGCCGCACCCGGCCTGTCAAACAATGGCAGCTTCTGGAAGGGATTGTCCTGCCTGGCCGCGAAATCAGTCACCAAAAGCATTTCGGGAGGTGCTGCCATGCAAAGCCTCAAACCGGTCCGCCTGTGCATCGTCATCCTCGCCTGCCTGGTGCTGATAACCGCGCCCGCCCTCGCCGCCGAGCAGGCCGACGCCGGCAACCCCCTCGTCGCCGTTGACGTTTGGTCCAACCTCGATCGCGGCCGCGAAGACGCCGAGAAAGCCGTCTTCAGCCTCGTCGACCGCCAGAAATACCGGTTCGCCGACATCGGCCAACTCGTGGCCAACAATAAAGCCCACTTCGGCGAAGCCGGTCCCTTGCTAAGCCGCGACAAAGCGGCCCTGATCGCCTTCGGCCGCAAATACGGCTACGACTACATCCTCGCAGCCCACTTCCGCCAAGACATGCAGTACGTCTACCACAAAATCACCCCCTACTACATCGCCAGGCTGACCGTCCGCATCCGCATCCTCGATGTCCGCCAAAACCGGATACTTTACGCCGACAGCTTCACCATCAGCGACTACGACGTATTCTATCTCCGGGAAGACCTGGTGAAAAGGGTCGTAGACCAGGCTGTTCTCCGCATCGAAAACATCCCGTGCCTCAACTGACACCCTTGCCCCCGGGCGCTCTCCGGCCTCCCAGGCCCCCGGCGCCTTCGCGCCTGAAAAAATCCTCCGCGAACCCCTCATTTCCTCGTAATAACCGCCAGGTTGTGATACTTGTTCAGCCGTCCCCAGCGCTTCACCCCCATATCCCGGGCGAAATCGACGACCCTCACAGCCCAGTGGCCGTTGTCGAACGCCGACAGGCTTTTGGGGTTGTAATAAACCACCTGCACATCATTACCGGCCGCGCGGACCTTGCGCTCGAACTCGATCACCTTCCGCTCGTTGAACGGATTATAAAAGTACAACAACGTGCCCTCCGGCGGCAGTAATTCGACCGCGTCCCCCGGTATGATCCTGACATTCGGCCATCTTGCGAACTGGCGGGCTGTCCGCGCCGCGATCCCCGGGTCGATTTCCAGGCCGATGATGGGATTACGGATATTCCTGCTTAACCAGAAATTGATCACCCGCCCCTTGCCGCAGCCGACATCGACGAGCACGTCATCCTTCCCCACCGGCGCATTGGCGAAAATGAGGGGCATCACCCCATAATCGGTATGATACACATCGTTAGCCCCGCAGGCCGAAAACCTGCTCGGCGAATTGCCGTGCAGCAGGCGGCCGCTGTACTTCAGATCCAAATAAGCGTCCCCGAACCAGGTACTTAGCGTATCGACACCAACCCGCACGCCGTATTCGACCGTTTTGGCAAAACCCTCATCCTTCATCCTCGAGTTTACGCGGCTGAGCAGGCCCAATCCACATCACCTCGCATCAGGGTTTTTCTTTAGTTTTCCCTCATGTGCGGCCGAAATCTCCAGTCACATTTTGCCGCACCCCGCGCAGCGGCCTTTGCCGTCTATTTCCTTATCAGAACCGCCCGGCAGGGAAACACTATAACGACGTATAAATAGTGTAACGACAAAACGCACCGGAAGTAGTGATACCATGTCCTGGCCCCTCAAAGAAAAACTCAAAAAACTGCTCGCCGCCGAACAGGGTGCCGTCGTCCACGCCCCCGGCTCGCGGCCCGGCTTCGCCCTCGCCTTCCCCAACACCTACCATGTCGGCATGTCCAACCTCGGCTTCCACATCATCTACCGCGAAATCAACGCCAGCGGCCTCGCCGCCTGCGAACGCGTCTTCCTGCCCGGCAAAAAAGAGCTCGCCGAGCACCTCCGCACCAATACCCCCCTCATGACCATCGAGACCCAGCGACCCCTGTACGAATTCCCCCTCATCGGCTTCGCCGTCTCCTTCGAAATGGACTACTTCAACCTCCTCGCCATGCTCGAGCTCGGCAAGATCCCCCTCCTCGCCGCCGACCGTGGCGAGGCCGACCCCATCGTCATCGCCGGCGGCCCCTGCGCCACCTTCAACCCCGAACCCCTCGCCGCCTTCATCGATGTCTTTGTCATCGGCGAAGGCGAACAAGTCATCGGCGAAATCCTCGCCGCCTGGCAGCGGGGCAGGGAAGAGGGGCTGTCCCGCCGCGACACGCTGCTCGCCTTCGCCGCCATCCCCGGCGTCTACGTCCCCTGCTTCTACCGGGACGAATACCACCCCGACGGCACCCTCGCCGCCCTCGCGCCCACCGCCGCCGTCCCCGCGGCCATAAGCCGCCGCTGGCTCCGCGACCTCGACGCCCATCCCGGCCAGACCGCCGTCGTCACCGCCGACACCGAATTCGGCGACATGTACCTCATCGAAATCGCCCGCGGCTGCGGCCGCCACTGCCGCTTCTGCATGGCCGGCTACTGCTTCCGCCGGCCGCGCGCCCGCTCCCTCGCCAGCCTCGAGGCCGCCATCGGCCACGCCCAAAAATACCGCGACAAAATCGGCCTCGTCGGCGCCGCCGTCTCCGACCACCCCGACATCGACGCCCTCGTCACCTTCATCCGCGCCCGCGGCCTCAAATTCTCCGTCGCCTCCCTCAGGGCCGACTCCCTCACCCCCGCGCTCGCCCAGGCACTGGTCGCCAGCGGCCACAAAACAATCACCCTCGCCCCCGAAGCCGCCAGCGAACGCCTCCGCCGCGTCATCAACAAAGGCCTCGACGCCGCCGACCTCGAGCGCGCCGTAGCCCTCGCCGCCGACGCCGGCATACCCAACATCCGCCTCTACATCATGGTCGGCCTCCCCACCGAAGACGACGCCGACATCGCCGCCATCGCCGAGCTCGCCCGCGCCACCCGCCGCCACATGGCCGCCCACGGCAGCCGTGGCCGCCTCACCCTCAGCATCAACCCCTTCATCCCCAAACCCTTCACCCCCTTCCAGTGGCTGCCCATGGCCCCCCAGCCCCTTGTCGAAGAACGGCTGGCCGCCATCCGCGCCGCCCTCAAAGCCGACAAAAACACCGAAATCCTCGTCGAGCCCCCCAAAGAAGCCTATATCCAGGGCATCCTCTCCCGCGGCGACCGCCGTCTCGGGCCCGTCCTCCTCGAAGCCCACCGGCGCGGCGGCCCCAAACACTGGTTCCGGGCCCTCGCCGCCGCCGGCCTCGACGAAGCCTTCTACCTATACCGGGAGCGCCCCGCGGACGAGACCCTCCCCTGGCAGCACCTCGACATGGGCCTCGAACCCGGCTACCTCCTGAAAGAACTCGAACGCGCCCGCGGCGAAAAATACACCCCTTCCTGCCGGCCAGGCTGCACCCTCTGCGGCGTCTGCCGTCCCGGCCAGGGGGAGGGAGGAGGTCAAACCCCATGAGCAAATTCGTCATCAAACGCGCCGCAAACGGCGTCTGGCACGGATCGTTCACCCACCTCACCCACCAGGGGGTAAAACACGGCATCTCCACCCGTCTGGGCGGCCTCAGCGTCCCGCCCTACGCCACCCTCAACCTCGGCCTCAAAAGCGGCGACGACCCCGACAAAGTCCTCCTCAACCGCGACCTCTTCTGCCAGGCCGTAGGCGTCGACTACGCCCGCGCCGTCACCTGCCAGCAGGTCCACGGCGACCGCATCCACCACGCCTGCGAACAAGACGCCGGGCGGGGAACGCGCAGCCACGCCGCCGCCGTCCCGGCCAGCGACGCCCTCATCACCGACCGGCGCGGCCTGCCCCTCATCCTCTTCTACGCCGACTGCGTCCCCGTCCTCATCTTCGATCCCGTCAGGCGGGCCATCGGTCTCAGCCACGCCGGCTGGAAAGGCACCGTCGCGCGGATCGCCGCCAAAACCGTCCTCGCCATGGGCGAACACTACGGCACAAGGCCGGCCGACTGCCTCGTCGGCATCGGCCCCTCCATCGGTCCCTGCTGCTACGAAGTCGACGCCCCTGTCATCGAAGCCCTGCAGGCCTCCTTCGCGGACACCTGGTCCAAACTCGTCGTGCCCCGCGGCGACCGCTGGCTTCTCGACCTCTGGCACGCCAACCGCGACCAGCTCGAAGAAATCGGCGTCCCCCGCGCCCACATCGACATCAGCGGCGTCTGCACCGCCGAAAACACCGCGCTGTTTTATTCGCACCGGGCCGAGCACGGCCTCACCGGCCGCCACGGCGCAGTCATTTGCCTCTAATTCATTGGAACCGTTGATAAGCGCCCATCTGCGGCGTTGTTCCTCCGGGCGCTCGCTTGCCGTACGTCCCGTGTACTGTCTGCGCGAGCATCCTCGGAGCCGCCTTGCATCTAGGCACTTCTGAACGGTTCCGGTTAAGCAAAGTTGAACGAACGGAAGGGCGGGGGAAGGGCATCGCAAATCACAAGACCGGCTGGGGAAATTCCCGGCCGGTCTTGTGTATTTCTAATCCTCATCCGACTCCGCAGGGCGCGCCCGCGCCTTCGCCCGCGTTATCGCCACCACCGACAGCACGATCAGCGCCGCCGCCGCCGCATCCCGCGGCGTCAGCGTCTCGCCCGCCAGCAGCCAGCCTAAAGCCACCGCCACCACCGGGTTCACGTACGCATATGTCGACACCAGCACCGGATCGGCCGCCTTAAGCAGCCAGATATACGCGCTGTAGCCCACGATCGACCCGAAAAATATCAGATAACCGAGCGCCAGCAGCGCCCGCGGCGTCACAGCCGCCAGGTCGAGCCCGGCCCACTCCCCGTCGGCCAGTCCGGCCAGCAGGCAGCCGGCGCCGCCCGTCAGCATCTGCAGAGCTATCCCCGTCAGCGGCGCGGCAGGGAGGGGGGCGACCCGCGAATAAAGCGACCCTGCCGCCCACGCCACCGCCGCCCCGACCAGGACGGCGTAACCCGTCCAGTCAACCCCGGCCGCCGTGCCGTCCGCGTTCCCCACCAGCAGCACCGTCCCGGCGAACCCTGTCGCCAGCCCCCAGCCAGCCCGGGCGCCGGGGCGGCCGCCGCCCTGCCACAGCCACGCCAGCAGCGCCATCCATAGCGGCACCGTCGCGATGACTATCGCCGCCAGCCCGCTCGGCACCGTCCGCTCCGCCCACATCACCCCGCCGTTGCCGGCCGTCAGCATCAGCAGCCCGATCGCCGCCGCCCCTTTCCAGTGCGCCGCCGTCGGCCGTGCGGCCCCCCGCGCCATCTGCCAGCAAAACACCAGCGCCCCGGCGCACACGAACCTGATCCCGGCCGTCGTAAACGGTGGCAGCGTCTCCACCGCGAACCGCATCGCCAGATACGTGCCGCCCCAGAAAAAATACACCGCCGTCAGCGCCGCGGCCACCGCCGCCGATAAACCCGCCAAAATCCCAGCCTCCGCTCTGCCAGTTTTCGTTCTTTCACCATCATAACACACCCGGTATCGGCAAACCTCCCGTTATGTGCTTTCTCATTCCCCGGGCTTCGCCGCACCGCGATATAAACAAGGCCGGCCGGAGAAATTCTCCGGCCGGCTTTTCCACGCCCGGGTCCTGGCGGCGCGAAGCCTCAGCCCGTCGACAATGGTCGGTACTTATATCGCTCGATCAGCTCCTCCGACACCACCAGCCTTATCCCCGGCGCCAGCGTCGGCAGCAGCCGCGCCGGCTCGTCGAAGCCCATTATCTGCCCGAAAGTATTGAAAACCGTATTACAATTCGTCCGGCACCAGTGCTGCCACGGGTTCGGATACCGCAGCCCCAGCGCATTCACCGCCGGAATCGCCGCCGTTGCCGCCAGCCACCGCGGCAGCACCTCGCCCTCGCCGCCGCGCGCGCACACCGTCCGCGGCTGCCCCGGCTGCAGCGCCCACGGGAAATCGTTTCCCCGCACCGCCAGCAGCAAATGCGCCGACCAGCCGATCGCCTTCGTCTCGCCCGTCGCCGGGTCCACCGCCAGGCCGTGAAGCTGCTCCGCCACCCTGCCGTCCGCGTCCGCCAGCGCCCAGAAATTATGCGAGAACGGCATAAAGGGCACGCGGAACGCCCGCGCCTCTATACTCCAAAGCCCAGTTTCCCCGCTGACCATACCATCGACCGTCCTTTTCCCGGCTTTGCCGCCGGCCCCATTCCCCCGGCGCACATACCCTTCGGCGCCGCGCCGCCAAATCCTTTTTATTTCCGCACCGCGGAGGGGAGCCGGCCCGCCGCGTGGAATAAAACAACCAGGCGCCCGCAAACTGGAGATGATAACATGGCACCCGTCCCGCCAACAACCTCTGTCCGCAAAGTCGAAATCGTCATGCTCGCCGTCGTCCTCATCTGGGGCGTCAACACCCCGGTCATGAAAATCGGCCTCAATGCCATGGACCCCCTCGTCTACAACGCCTTCCGCATGCTCATCGCCGCCCTGCTCACCGGCGCAGCCATGCTGGCCAGCGGCCTCTACCGGCCCATGCCCGCCAGAGACCTCAGGCACCTTGTCGCCATCAGCGTCTTCGGCTTCTTCGTCAACCAGATCTTCGTCATCTACGGCATGAACGCCACCACCGCCGGCAACTCCGCCCTCGTCTTAGCCACCCTGCCCGTCAACGTCGCCCTCATCAACCGCATCCTCGGCTACGAATCCCTTTCGCCCCGCACCGCGCTCGGCATCGCCCTGTCGTTCGGCGGCGTCATCCTCGCCGTCGCCGGCGCCGGCCGGGAAATAAGCCTCGCCGGCCCCCACCTCACCGGCGCCGCCCTCATCCTCGTCGCCCAGTGCGGCTACGGCTGGTACACCGTCGCCTTCCGCCGCCTCGCCGACAGCTACTCGCTCCACCAGATCATGGCCTCCGTCTTCGCCGTCAACGCCATCCTCTTCGCCATAATCGCCGTCCCCGACCTCGCCCGCACCGACCTCGCCGCCGTCCCCGCCGCCGGCTGGTTCAGCGTGCTCTTCTCCGCCTCCCTCGCCCTCGCCCTCGCCAACTTCACCTGGATATGGGCGGTCAAAGCCCTCGGCAGCACCAGGGCGGCCCTCTACCCCAACCTCTGTCCCTTCATCTCCGTTCTCTTCGCCTGGCTCGTCCTCGGCGAAAGCTTCGGTCTCCTCCAGGCCGCCGGCGGCGCCGTCATCTTCCTCGGCCTATGGCTCGCCCGCGGCCGTACCTAGTCTTCCATCCCGGGGGACCGCCCAGCAGCGCCCATCTGCGTTGTCCCCTTTGCCATCCCAGCATACCAAAGCGGCCCGCCTCCCGGCGGGCCGCTTCGCTATTCGCGCTGTTTCACTTTTCCAGCCGGAATTCGTGCCGCTTCCCGTCCGCCGGCGTCCTGGAGACCTTGATCCCCTTCATCGCCAGCCTTTCTGCGAACTTGTCCGCCGTCAGCGCGTTCAGGCACACGGCGACGCCGTCCCTCAGCAACCTTTTCTCGAAGACCTCGTACACTCCATCCAGGCAGCAGCCCAGCGAATTACACATCCTGCATCATCTCCTCGCCACATCTGAGATAAGATAATTATACCAGACAACCGCCTCTCTTGGCAGCCCCGCCCAATATTGCCGGCAATCCCAAATTGACGCCGGCCCCAAAACCTATTAACATTAATAATGTTACACTTAACATAAAAATAAAATTATTGCAAACTACGCGCCCCGCAAAGGAGGACTGCCGCCGTGCTCAGCCCCGACGCCAAAACGTGGATCAAACTCGTCACCGCCCTCTTCATCCTCAAAATCCTCAAAGCGCACGCCGCCCACGGCAACCGCATCGCCGCCGAGATCAAACTCGTCACCGGCGACGCCGTCCGCCCCAATCCCAATTTCCTCTACCCGCTCCTCCGCCAGCTCGAAGAGGGGGGCTATATCGAAGGCAGCTGGGAAAACCCCGCCACCCGCAGCAAGCGCGTCTACACCATCACCCCCTGCGGGTGCGACTACCTCGCCACGCTGAAAAACATCGCCCGGGCCAAAATGCTCGAGCTCGAGCGCCGCCATAAAGCCATCCGCGACTATCTCTTCGCCGAGTGAACAACCAACCACCATTATCATATCAGGAGGAATCAACATGAGTGGCCCGAAAAAATTCGCCAACCGCAAACTCGTCCTCACCGCCGGCTGCATAACGGCTGTTCTCGTCCTGGTCGGGGGCGGCTGGTGGTACACCGCCAGCGCCAAGGTCTCCACCGACGACGCCCGCATCAAAAGCAGCATCGTCAACGTCAGCACCAAAGTCCCCGGCCAGCTCGAGGAGCTCGCCGTCAGGGAAGGCGACCGGGTCGAGGCCGGCCAGGTCATCGCCCGCATCGACAGCCAGGCCCTGACGATCCAGGCCGAACAGGCCGCGGCCAACCTCGCCGCCGCCGAAGCCAAACTAGCTTCCCTTGAGGCCGGCAGCCGCCCGCAGCAGGTCGCCCAGGCCCAGGCCGCCGTCGCCCAGGCCGAAGCCGCCCTGGAGAACGCCCGCCGCGACTACGAGCGCACCGCCACCCTCTACGAAGACGGCGCCCTGTCCGCCCAGCAGCGCGACGCGGCCCTTACCGCCCTCAAGGTGGCCAGAGCCCAGCACGAGGCCGCCCGCCAGGGGCTCAGCCTCGCGGCCGAAGGCGCGGCCGCCCAGGACGTCGACTTCGCCCGCGCCCAGGTGGCCCAGGCCGCCGCCGCCCTCAAAAACGCCCGCCTCCAGGTCGAAAACTCCGCCATCACCGCCCCCGTGTCCGGCATCGTCGCCAAGCGCCCCGTCGACCGCGGTGAAATGGTCTCGGTCGGCCAGACGATCTACAGCATCACCAACCCCGCCGACTCCTGGGTCGAGGCCAACATCGAGGAAACCCACATCGGCCGCATCAAGAGCGGCGAGACCGTCCAGTTCACCGTCGACGCCTACCCGCGGCAGAAATTCGCCGGCGAAGTCGTCGAAGTCGGCGCCGCCACCGGCTCCCAGTTCGCCCTCCTGCCGGCCGACAACGCCACCGGCAACTTCACCAAAGTCACCCAGCGCATCCCTGTCAAAATAAAGATCACCGACAGCGGCCAGGCCGCCCTCCGGCCCGGGATGTCGGCCGTCGTCGCCATCCGCACAGGCAGGTGACCGCCATGACCGCCGCCGCCAAGCCCAATAAATACCTCGTCCTCGCCGTCGTCTCCCTCGGCACCGTCCTCAGCGGCTATGTCGCCAGCTCGCTCGACATCGCCCTCAGCAACATCATGAACTCCTTCGGCTTCACCATGGACACCGTCACCTGGGTGCTGCTGGCCTACATGATCCCCTACGGCGCCACCCTGCCCATCACCGGCAAATTCGGCGACCAGTTCGGCCGCAAAAAAGTCTACGTCGCCGGCCTCGTAGTCTTTACCGTCGCCACCATGATGGTCGGCCTCTCCTGGAACGCCGCCTCCGTCATCCTGTTCCGCATCCTCCAGGGGCTCGGCGCCGCCATGTACTTCCCCAACGCCATGGCCCTCGTCGCCGACGCCTTCCCGCCCGCCGAGCGCGGCCAGGCCATGGGCATGTGGGGCGCGCTCGCCGCCGCCGGCGCCGTCCTCGGCCCCACCGTCGGCGGCTACATCGTCGAATACGTCAGCTGGCGGGCGCTGTTCAGCAGCATCGTCCCCATCTCCGCCGCCGGCATCGTCCTCGCCGTCCTCATCCTCGAGGAATCGCCCCCTCAGGACACGACAAAGCCCATCGACTACCTCGGCGGCCTCGCCCTCGTCGCCAGCCTCAGCGCCCTCATCGTCGCCCTCAACCGCGGCGGCCAGGAAGGCTGGACCTCGCCATATATCATCGGCCTCTTCGCCCTCATGGCCCTCAGCCTCGCCGCCTTCATCCTCATCGAAAGCCGCGTCGCCGAGCCGCTCGTCGACCTCGGCCTCTTCCGCAGCGCCACATTCTCCGTCGCCAACATCGTCGGCTTCCTCACCTTCATGACCCTCATGGGCGGCCTCTTCCTCATCCCCTTCTTCCTCCGCAACATCCTCACCTACTCGCCCATCCGCGCCGGTCTGGCGCTCTTCCCCCTCATCGCCGCCATGATCGTCATGGCCCCGCTGGGCGGTAAGCTCGCCGACCGGGCGGGGGGGAGGACTCCCACCGCCATCGGCATGCTCCTCCTCGCCGTCAGCCTCTATTCCTTCCGCACCCTCACCGCCGACACCGGCTACCCCTTCATCGCCGTCCGCCTCGTCCTCATGGGCGTCGGCCTGGCGCTCACCATGTCGCCCCTCTCCAACGCCGCCATGGCCACCCTCCCTCCGGAAAAGACCGGCGTCGGCTCCGGTGTCTTCAACCTCTTCAAAAATGTCGGCGGCAGCGTAGGCATCGCCCTGTTCGGCACATTTCTCGACGACCGGCAGTCCTTCCACGCTGGCGTCCTCGCCGAATACGTCGACACCGCCTCGCCCGCCGCCGCCCAGCTTCTCGGCGGCCTCAAAGGCGGCTTCATGCAGAGCGGCCTCGCGGCCGACCAGGCCTACGGCGCGGCCCTCGCCGTCCTCCAGGGCATCGTCGCCCGCCAAGCCGCCGTCATGGCCTACGCCGACGTCTTCCAAATCGCCGCCCTCTTCGCAGTGGTAGGCGTCCTCGCAGCTCTTTTCATCCGCGACCCCGCAAAACCCGCCCAGGAAGAGGAAGCGGACGAGGGCCTTGTTGCAGTAACAAACGAATAATCCGGACATGCGAAACTCCCGGTACAAAAACCGGGAGTTTTTTCTACAGCCTACCGCGGAGAACGCAGGCTATGCGCCGAAGCTCCGGCCGAACGCGCCGTAAGGCTCGGGCCGACACAGCCGTACCGTCGCCAACTGTCGTCCGTGACAGATGGCTCCTCGCCCGTCCGTCCATGGACGGGCGTACGTTCGTGTTACCGGCCACCTTCGCCAACGGCGCGTACCGCCCTCCGCAACGCCGCCCACGCCTGCGCTCTCCGCTGCCTCCGGCGAGGTGTGGGGCATTGTCTACTCAAATGGAATTGGTTAGTCGTCATGCCTGTAACCGTCAAGCCTATACTATTGAGAAGTAAAAGCAGTAATCGCTTTATTCAGTCCCCAAAAGAATGCTATATAAGCTGCAAGTCCAGCGATAATCGAAAGAAATTGAAAGAAATGTCCTAGTTTTCTCACCCGACTATCTGGTGTCTGGAATGGTGTCTGCTTGTCCAATTTGTCCAATATTGTTTTTATTGTTTGTTCAAGCGCATGTCCGTAACAAGCCTGGGATAAGAACCTAAACCCCATACTTATTGCCCCGAAAAACACTCCCAACCCAAACATGTATAAAGAGTAACTTAGTATGTTCATACCACTATTAACAATACCTTTTCCCCAGGCGTTACTAAGAAAAGCCAATAAGGCTACTGCGGCACCACCATTGATTAGAATTACGCTTTTAACAGCTGATGCTCCCGTTTCAAGAACAGCGCTAAACATACTCGCCGAACTCTTGGATACCGTTTGGATAGTTGATCTGTAATGTTCGAGGTTTCGTTCGTGAGCGTATCGAGCTAACTCTCGACTCACCTCAATTTCAACTTCTGCACTTTTTTTAAGTTGCTCTAAATATGAAAGCATCTTATCGCAATCAATCGCTGGTGCTCCTTGTTGATGAGCTTCTTTCACGTCGTTTTCGATTTTTTCAATAATCTTTTCAATTCCCAAAGTATCACCCCTTTATATTACAAATATTAGCATCTAATCAATGATTAAGAAAGCCCTGCTCACAGTTGGAAGGATTACACTTAGCTTTGTCTGGGGTCAGTTCACCTTCCTCACGCCAAGGCGTGCAGAAACCTCGCCAACGGCGCGTAACAAAGCGACCACATCGCCACTTCAGTGTCGATGTGGTCGCTTTTCTGCAGAGCGGCGCACGCCTGCGCTCTCCGCCGTGTTCGGTGCGGTGCAGGGGGATCGGGGCGGTATCGTTATTTAGTTGCCCGCAACTTCATTTTTATCGCATTGGCCGGACATGTTGAAATACACAATCCGCAGCCGTAGCATTTGTTTTGGTGAAAGACCACTGCTTTTCCGTCGCTTTCCTGTGCTCCGAACATACAGCGTTTGACACAAGCGCCGCACTGGATACACGCGTCGCCATCCACTTCCGCTACATAGTCGGCATGTGCTATGAGATCGGGGCGTTGATATTTTTTCATGAATTGTATGTCATGACAGCAACACTCGCAGCAACTGCATAATGCATAAATAAACTGGTCTGGTTTATAAAAGGTGAGATGCACCAGACCGTGCTCGTTCGCCAGTTTCAGACGTTCATTGGCTTCGTCAAGGCTGACGCGCCGCGCTTTTCCGTCTTTGACCATAGTATCGGCAACGTCGTTTAAGTACAGGCAAACCTCTACCGGGTTGTCACAGCGCTTATACCGCGGCCGGCAGCCGCAAGGCGCCAACGCAAAGGACCTTGCATTGCGGATGATTTCAAGTACCTGTTGGGTGGGTAATACCCATTGCTGGGCGGATAATGCTTCGCGAATCGGAATCACCTTGGACGATGTCGGGATCTTTCCTTCCTTAATCCAGCCGTCATACCGCTCCAGACGTTCCTCCAGCCATTCGTCTTTGCCGTCATACTTCATAAATAGCCCTCCCATTACAAAATAGGAACAGACCTGATCCCCTGGGACAGCTTTTCGAGTAAACAAGCTCACCCTTTTTCTAACCGGACACGCACTACCTCCGCATAATCCCTCGGTAGGTCAACATCTTCCATCGACTGGATGATTTCAACAGTCGCGACCATCCTATCCAGCTCGCTCTGGCAAGCCGGACATTTTTGGAGATGCCGGGCTAACTCCTCCCTTCTTTTCAAATCCAGTCCCTGCTCTATATAATGGCTTAGCAACAATTTAGCCCATTTGCAGCGCATACTTTGTCGCCCCCTCGCAATAACAGGTATAATCTTTGACAAAGCTTACACAACCGGATTTGACCAAGTGATTATAAAAGTACAGTCTCCCCCGATGTAATCGCGATTTAACGGCTCCCTCGGAAATATGAAAAATCTCGGCTATTTCCTTGTAACTATAGCCGTAAATATCCCGAAGGACGAGAACAACCTTATGAGGTTCCGGAAGATGATGCAGCAAAACATGCTGGATACACCATTGCAGCTCTTTTCTGACGATAATCCTTTCAGGATCACCGTTAGGACATGGTATTGTACCCAGATTAAGCGACTTATGCGGCCGCTCCTTCCGTTTAGAATCAAGGAATTTATTTATGGTAATCCGGCTTAGCCAAGTGCGGATATTGGCTTCACCGCGAAACTGATCGAAACTTTCCATTGCCTTTAAGAATGTCTCTTGAGTCAGGTCGTCCGCATCCTCGGAATTACTGCATAAACGAAAGGCCAGGTTAAATATATAGCGCTGGTGGCTGGTAACAATATCCTCAAATTTCCCCATTACCGTATTTCCTGACTTTTCTATTTTAGACATGGCTGACGCTCCTCTCAACTTGTATATTAGACGATAATTTTTCAAAAAAGTTTCGCACATAGATTCGATTTTCAATAAATTATTATGAGAACCTTTATATTTCGTGCGATTATTTTCTCAAGCTGCTGTCCGCCCTCCAGGGCGGCTCGTCACCTTGACAAACGAATAGCAAAACTCCCGGTGAAATCGGGAGTTTTCGTATATCTTATGCTGCTAAACCGCGGAGAACGCAGGCTATGCGCCGAAGCTCCGGCCGAACGCGCCATAGGCTCGGGCCGACACAGCCGTACCGTCCGCAAAAGTCGCATCCCGCTCCTTGCGGACTCGCCCGACCGTCCATGGTCGGGCGTACGTTCGTGTTACCGGCCTCCTTCGCCAACGGCGCGTAACGCCCTCCGCAACGCCGCCCACGCCTGCATTCTCCGCCGCCTCCGACGCGGCGTCACAGTCTTTGGGTCAACCCACCGTGTCAGAGCGGGTAGATTGCGCGGTTCTTGCGTTTTCTCAGACGCACAACTCTTTTGCGTCGATGCGGCCGCTATGCGCGCAGACAGAAGCGAAAGCGTCTCGTTGAAAATCAGAGCGTGATTATTAGTGAGTGCCAGGAGGCTTTTATTACAAATTATTGCTTTAATCGCAGCTATTTTCCCATCAATGGAGGAAGATGGAAAAATAACGCAGAATGTATGCCTCGAGTAGGGGGATATCGAGTCGATAGTCAGCTTTTCATGAACTAAAATGAGATACATGTAAATCGCATTAGTAAAGAATGGGTAAACATGTTAACCCAAACATAAGCAAAGGTTTACACCTCGAGTCCTATATAATTGTTGATCTATTATTCCGGGAGGGAAGACTGTGAATATACATAGTGACCAGCCTATACAAAGTATAGGGGACGACAGGTTTGGCAGAGCCCGATTCGCAGAGAACCTTTCAGATGCTATCATGAGTTGGAAAAATAAAGAGAGTATTTGTCTCGCTTTGCATGGCTCTTGGGGGGCGGGAAAAACCTCGGTAATCAATATGTGTATGGAATTTATTAGAAGCAAAGCTGAGAACTCCAAGGAAACAGAACAGCCCATTATTATGCGCTTTCAGCCATGGGTTATATCCGAACAGGTTCCCTTGATAATGTCTTTCTTACGCCAGTTAAAGGTGACATTGAATCATAAAACAACGTCTGATTACGCGCGTACTGCAGCAAAACAGCTTGAACGCTACGAGAAAGTCTTAAATAATCTTAAGTTAATACCAGGCGTTAGTGAGTACTTGGGCGCCATTCTCACGGTTGTTACTGAACTCAAGGGTATGTCGAATGCGCTTGTTGATAACCAAGATATTGATGGAAGCAAAGAGGAACTCTGCAAGGCATTAGAGCAACTTCCGGCTCCTGTAATTATTGTTATTGATGACATAGACCGTCTTCCGGTTCGGGAAATACGGCAAGTTTTTCAACTTATTAAGGCAGTAGCAGACTTTCCTAGAACCATCTACTTGCTCTCTTTCGACCCGGAATTAGTACGTAACACACTCAATGACCTTCAGCCGAATGGGCAGGGAACGTATTTAGAAAAAATAGTCCAACTAAACTTTGAAATACCTGAATTGAGTTCTTCCGCTATTGCGGCTTATTTATTGCAAGAGCTAACCCCTTTTCTTTCTTCTCTGTCGCTTGACTCGGAAGATACTCATCGGTGGAACGACATTAAATTTGGCTCTCTTCCTTACCTTTTTAAAAACGCGCGCGAAGTTAAACGTTTTACGAATATGGTGAATTTCCGATATCCATTGATTAAAGATGAGGTGAATGAACTTGATATGCTCATGATGGAGGCATTAAGAATGTTTTCGCCAGATTTATATGGCGCTATCAAGAGCAATGCAAGTATGTTGCTATCAGATTCAATCTATGGGTCATTTGAAAAAGATGAAAGAGAACAGTCTATACAACAGTTGGTTGGACTTGCCCCCAAAAATATAAAAAGACAAGTTGAAATTTTACTCAAGCATCTTTTTCCAGAGGTCATGAACGTTATAGATAAATATGGAATCGCCGGACTTAAATCAGAGTGGGATAAGTCCCGGAGAATATGCTTGGCGCCATACTTTGATTACTATTTCTCAACGACAATAGATGAGAATGAAGTTTCAAACCAAGAAGCTGTTTTAGTTTACGAAGCTATAAATGATGCCCACTATCTTGAGCAGGCTTTTAGATTATATTTCGAAGATGGAAGGATTTTAAGGCTTCTTCCAAAATTCCAAGCTCTCGCTTCTAGGGACCTGGAAGTATTTACTGCAATTACAATAATTTCTGCATTGTGTGAAGCTTCTGAAGGTGGTCTGGAAAAGCCCCCGAAGAAAAATTACGAAATGCCTCTTTCCTGGGCGATATTGAAATATATCTACGAGATTTTGCAGGCAATTCCGGCCAACCAACGTGCAATAGTATTGGACGGTGTATTCTCCAAACTGGAAAAGTCGCTTGATTTACCCATAGAGATTGCAGAGAGCCTATGGAGGCAATGGCATCCTCGGAAGAATGATGAAGAAGGTAAATATGAAAAGATACTAACCCAAAAAGAAGCAGAACACCTCAAAGATATAGCGTTAGCAATGATACTTAGGTCTAAGGACGATGGAAGACTGCTGCATAGTAAAAGAATGCATTATATTCTTTATGTTTGGGATGTTTGGGGTGGAGGGGAAATGGTTAAAGATTGGACTGACAAGCTGCTGGCTAATGAGCGTAATATACCTGCCTTTTTACTAGGAGCAGGTAGTTATGTAACAACTCATAGCGGTTCAGCGAGTTATTCAACAACTTCATTCAGAATTAACCCAGAATCTCTAAAATGGCTTTGTAATGTCGAAAAATTGAAGGAAACTTGCGAGCGGCTTCTCAACGACGCACCTCAATGGATGGTTGAAACTGAGCGTACAATTATTTTGACATTTCTTGAGGGTTTCAAAACAACAGGGTGGTAAAGAGGGACAAAGGTTAACTAGAAGCACGCCCGGATGGCACCGGGGATTAGCCGCAATATCCTTGCACATTATTTAGTTGAAATTTCTACTATCATCCCGTATAATGGATTTAGTAGAAATTTCAACTATTTTTCTTTTGGAGGTGTTCACCATCAACGGCCTCAAAAATCAAATCCTCCGCGAAGTCGGCGCGGTGGCGCGGTGCATACATACGCTCGCCGACGTTAAGTACCGGGAGATCAACCTCCAACGGGGTCAGTTCACCTTTCTTACCCGCATCGTGGAGCACCCTGGCGTCAACCTCGCCGAGTTGTCGGTGCTGCTCAAGGTCGACAAGACGACGACCACCAAGGCCGTGCAGAAGCTCATGGCCGCCGGCTATGTCCAGCGGGAGCGCGACGCCGCCGACGCGCGCATGTGGCGGCTTGTGCCGACCGAGCTGGCCCTTGACGTCTACCCCGGCATCATCGCCGAGGAGAACAACAGCATCGACATCTGCTTCGCCGGCTTCAGCGCCGCCGAGCGCGACGCCGCTCTCAGCCTTATCGGGCGGATGCGGGCCAACATCGAGAAAGAGTGGCTGGAGCGGAAGCAGGGCGGGGGAGGGGAGGACGACGATGATTAGCATCCGGGAATACTCGGCGCCGTACAAGGAGCAGGTGATCGAGCACATCCTCGCCATCCAGCGGGATGAGTTCGGCATCGCCATCACCCGCGCCGACCAGCCCGACCTCGACAACATCGAAACCTTCTACCGGACCGGGGCGGGCAACTTCTGGCTTGCCATGGACGGCGAAAAGGTCGTCGGCACCGTCGCCCTCATCGACATCGGCCACCGCCAGGCCGCCCTGCGCAAGATGTTCGTAGCCCCCGCCCACCGCGGCGCGCTCCACAACACCGCCGGCCTGCTGCTCGAAACCCTCCTCGCCTGGGCCGGCGATAAAGGCCTCCGCGAGATATACCTCGGTACAACGGCCAAATTCCTCGCCGCCCACCGCTTCTACGAAAAGAACGGCTTCGCCGCAATCGGCCAAGCCGCCCTGCCACCCGCCTTTCCGGTCATGAAAGTGGACAGCAAATTCTATAAAATCGTGTTATAGCCAACGCAACGCGCGGCGGGGCCTTCCCCGCCGCGCCAGACTGTCGATAAAGGCCCATCTGCGGCGTTGCTCCTCAGAGCGCTTGCTTGCGTACGTCCCAAAGTACGCGGCGCGGCGCGCTCTTCCGGTGCGCCTTGCATCTGGACCTTTCTCATCAGTCTGTCTTTGTCTACAAACGCAACGCGCGGCGGGGCCTGCCCCGCCGCGCGATTATTTGCCGGTAAATTTGTCGATTTTTCTGGAGATTGCCGGTAGCTACGGAGGAAAATTCCGCCCGCACGGGGAATAGAGGTTTATCCTAAATAAGGCCTTGAGGCCGTGGAGCCCTAACGCAAAGGGGGATTATTTTTGTCCATTTCGCCGCTCATCATTGATGATTACACGCGTTTCGCCGCCTGCCTCGTCGATCTCCTCGACGTGGGCGTTTTCGTCACTGACCGTGAGCAGATCGTCTATTACCGACCGAGCAGCTCCTTCGACCTCAAGATGCAGATCGGCCTGCCCGTCAAGCCCGGCATGGCCTCCCACACCGCCATTCACGAACGCCGGCGGGTCGTCATGCGCAAAGACAGCTCCTACAGCGGCCAGCCCTTCATCACCGTCGTCATTCCCCTTCAGGACGGGCAGGGCGCTGTTATCGGCACTCTTGCCGTCACCGAGCCGGTCGACCGCCAGGACAAGCTCAAGGGGCTGGCCCGCAGGCTCAGCGGCGACCTCGGCGTCCTGGCAGCCACCACCGAGGAAATTCTCGTACGCACCGAGCAGATCGCCGCCACGGCCGACGACATGGTTGCCGCCAACCGCCAGTCCCAGCAGCGGGTCGCGGAAACCGACCAGGTGCTGGGGATCATCCGGTCGATTGCCGGTCAGACAAACCTTCTCGGCCTCAACGCCGCCATCGAGGCGGCCCGCGTCGGCGACCAGGGCCGGGGCTTCGGCGTCGTCGCCGGGGAAATCCGCAAACTGGCCGCGACCAGCACCGAATCCATCGGCAAAATAACCGAAATCATCACCGCCGTCAAGAACGACAGCAAAGCCACCGACCTGGCGATCGCCGACATCCGCGACACGCTCGCCAGGATCGCCGCCGATATCGGCCGCTTCACCGCCTCCATTCAGGAAACAGGCGCCCTCGCCGAAGAACTCGACACGATCGCCGAAGACCTCGTCAAATAACCGTCAGTACCCTAATTCTTCGCCGATTACCCACACATGAATATCCGACGCCGGCGGCTTCTTATGGATGACGGTCGTGATATTGCACAGCCGCGTCGGCCCCTGGCAATCCATGCACTGCCCGCTCTCTACGCACGGGTTGGGGCGGTTCAGCCGCTTGTTGTTCTGCGGCGCCGCCGTCGTGCGGATGCGCTCCATCGCCTCGTGGATTCCCGGTACGATCTTGTTGGCCCCCGTCAGCACGAAGACCTTCTTCGGCCCGAACATCATCGCCGCCACCCTGTTGCCGGTCGCGTCCATGTTCACCAGGCGGCCGTCGGCCGTGATCACGTTCGTCCCCGTCAGGAAAACGTCGCAGGTCAGCTGCGCCCGCCGCGCCGCCAGCACCTCCTCCGGCGTCAGGCCGCTCTTATGGTGGCAGAACACCGTGTTGCCCCGCTCCTCAAGCTTATCCGCGATACCGAGCTGCATCAGCGTCCACGACCCGCCGATCCCCACCGTCGCCTCCCCCGGGGGATGGCCGCCAGCAGCTCCGTGACCGCCTCCTGAGACGTTGGGAAATACCTTGCCTGGAATCTGTTCCCCTTTAGTGCCTCCACCGCCTTGTGCGCCTCGGCCCTGAATTCTCTCTCCACGTTCATTCGCTTGTCCGCCTCCTTTTTTCGCGAAGTTTTTTTCTTCCGGCAATTCTATGCCCGGAATGTCCCGGCGGCAGAAGAAATGCCAGAGCAAAGGCCAGAAAATATGTCAGAAAAAATGCACGAAAATGTCAGGGCAAATGCCAGGTTTAGTCGACGTAATTCTCGATATATGTAAAAATATTATGGAAAGATAAAAGCGCCTCCCCAAGTGGCGGGGAAGCGCTCTTTTCATTGTACGGGAACCGACAGCAGGGCGCGGAACTCGTCGCCGCTCAGCCCTTCGTTCTCAAGCAGGACGGCGACGACGCGGTCGAGCGTGTCGCGGCGGGCGGCGAGCAGGGCGTGGGTTTCGGCCTCGAGGCCCTGCAGCAGCGAAGCGACTGCCATGTGGAGCGTTCCTTGGGGCAGGTCGTCGGCCGACACGATGCCGAGGTCGGACATGCCGCCCAGGACGAGCTGGCGGGCGAGGGCGGCGGCCTGCTGGAAGTCGCTGCCCGCCCCGGTGCTGCGACCGCCGAGCACGATATCCTCGGCCACCGCGCCGGCGAGGGCGACGACGATCTTATCCTTGAGCTGGTCGGCTGTATGAAGGTAAAGGTCGTCGGCCTGGGTCTGGCGGACATAGCCGAGCGCCTTGCCGCGGGCGGCCACGTTGACGCTCGCCACCGAGCCGGGGCGGCGGAGTTCGCCGGCGATAGCGTGGCCGGCCTCGTGGACGGCGATGCGCCGCTTCTCGTCCGCGCCGGGCAGGCGGTCGAGCTTCTCGCCGAGGATGACCTTGTCGATCGCCCCCTTGAGGTGGCGGGCCGTCACCTCCTGCCCGCCTTCGCGCAAGGCGGCGATCGCCGCCTCGTTCACGAGGCTTTCGAGGTGAGCGCCGGAGAAGCCGAACGTATCGGCGGCGACGGCACCCAGGTCGACGTCGGCGGCCAGCGGCTTGTTGCGGGTGTGGAGGCCGAGGATCTGCAGGCGGCCAGTCTTGTCCGGCAGGTCGACCTGCACCTGGCGGTCGAAGCGGCCGGGGCGGAGGAGGGCGGGGTCGAGCATGTCGGCGCGGTTGGTGGCCGCGATGAGCAGGACGCGCACCTCGTCATCGGTGGCGAGGCCGTCCATCTGGACGAGCAGTTCGTTAAGGGTCTGATCGTATTCCAGGTGGCCCGAGTTCTGGCCCCGCTTGCCGCCGAGCACCTCGATCTCGTCGATAAAGACGATCGCCGACGCCTTGCCCTGCTTGCGGGCCAGGCCGCGGGCCTGCTTGAACAGCTGGCGGACGCGCTGGGCGCCGACGCCGACGTACATCTCCACGAACTCCGAGCCGCTCGCCCCCACGAAAGCCGAGTCGGTGAACCGGGCCGCCGCTTTGGCGAGCAGCGTCTTGCCCGTGCCTGGCGGACCGGCGAGGAGGATGCCCTTGAGGGGGCGGATGCCGAGGCGGCGGATGCCGTCGAGGTCGCGGATGAACTCCAGCGCCTCGCGCAGCTCGTTCTTGGCCACCTCCTGGCCGCCGATGTCGTCGAAAACGATCGCCGGCTGGCGCTCGCCCTCGCCGCCCATCACGGCGAACGAGGTTTTGCCGCCGAGCTTGTTGTTCCCGTAGTAGGCGAGCACGGCGATGATGCCGGCGAAGAAGAGGATGGGCAGGACGTCGACGCCCCGCCAGGCCAGATATATGACGCTGCCGGCGCCGACGCCGGCGGCTATCGGTGCGTAGCGCATCATTTCACCTCCCGGGCGGCGGTGTCGAAGCGGGGCACGACGGCATAGAGGGCGGCGTCCGCCTTGTGGAGCTGCAGATACACGCTGCGGGCGTCCACGTACACCCTGGCCTGAGCGCCGGCGTCGCGGGCCTTGGCGTCCACGCGGTCGGCCATGGCCGAAAAATTGCCGGTCGCGACGGCCTCCTGGAGGTGGAAGTGGACGGCGTGATACAGCGTTTCGAGTTCGGGGGTGCGGCTGTCCGTAAGGTTGATGGCGGCCGGACGCTTGCCGAGGATGGTTTTGGCGGTTTCGCCGATCTCTCCGTAAGTTTTGGCGAGGTTGTCGACGCTACCGAGGGTGACGTTTATCGTTATGTCGCCGTTCTTATTTTCGGCCCAGTTGGCGGCGGTCACGCCGGGTATGCCCTGCAGGCCGGTGCCGAGCGGCCTGGCGACCGCGTATTTCTGCCACAGCAGCTGGCCGGCGACCAGAACCGCCACCGTCACGGCCAGGGCGATAACGAAGGTAAGCCGGTTGTCGCGCTTGAAGTTCATAGCGTTCCTCCCCGCAGTTTCTTTACATAACATTATAACATCCGGATGGGGTTTACGGTACTTGTACTAATTGCCACAAGGTTTGGACATAATAAAATAGCGTTGGAAAATAACATAAAGGGGGTCTAATTCTTGGATAGAATCGCGTTATTGCTGGTCATCGTCGGGGCTTTAAACTGGCTGCTGGTCGGGCTGCTGCAGTTCGACCTCGTCGCCTCCATATTCGGCGGCCAGGATTCGTTCATGAGCCGGATCATCTACACGGCCGTCGGCCTCGGCGGCCTGTGGTCGCTGTCGCTGCTCTTCCGCGAACGCGGGCGGGGTTAGGTCTACCTCAGCGGCGAAGAACCGGCCGGAGTACGTACTCCGGCCGGTTCTTCGCGTATTTATTCCCCGCGATATGGTTAGTATTTAGACATCAGTCGCCTATTTCGCAAAGGAGAGGCTATCGATGCCCGATCCGTCGCTGCTGAAAGTGCTGACAGAACCGCTTGAGCCGTCATTCGCGCTCATGCTCATCCTTGTCGGCTTATATTCGTGGAAAATCAACGCCAGGCAGGCGGCGCGGCAGAATTGCCTCCGCGCCGCGAAGTTCGCCCGCGTCGCCGGCTGGTGCTACATGGCGGCCGGGGCCGGCATACTGCTCCTGCGCTAGCGTCAGCGCTTGAGGACCGGCCTTCTGACGGTTATCTGGATGTTGATGTCGATGGGGACGGCGGGGAATATCTCTTCTTCCCAGCGATCCTTTATGCTTTTCCAGTACTCTGGGTAGCGGTTGTAAACCAGCTTGCCCAGACCCAATATCTCGACTTTTAATGCCTGCTGCCTGTCGTAAACCTTTCGCGCCATGCGCGCGTATTCGGCCGCCACCGCCTGTTCCATCGCGGTGGTGAATGCGGGGTCGAGGGCGTCCTGGCCGACGGACTGGGTTTCGCCCAGCGTGCCGACGAATCTGGCTTCCAGGGAAAAGCGCAGCTTGCCCCTCTCCAGGCGGGGGGTGACATTGATGTCGGCCTCGTACAGTTCGAAGACGGCGATCTTGCCGGGAGATGCCGGGTTGGCGACGACGACCACGCCCTGCTTGAGTTCCCGCCTGATCAGTTTCGCGCCGTACACTTCGAATTCGTCCAGCTCGCCGATCATCCGCTGCCGCCTGTCGAACACCGCCGCTTTGGCCAGCTTCACTTCCTTGCCCTCCACCAGGACGAACGGCAGGACGAAGGACCGTTTGCCTCTGAGCGCTTCCGATATCTCCCCCACGGTCGCCTTGCTCGGGAAATATGGCGACCGTTCGGCATTGTTCGGCAGCTTGGCGATGAAGATGCTGTTCACCTCGTCGACCTTCAGGTCGGCTTTCAGGACATCTTCGGCGCGGCCGGGCGCGACGAACAGCTTGACCTTGCGGCGGACCTCGGCGTCGCGCAGCCAGAAGTCGATGAGGCCGCCGATGCCTTCCCTGGCGACCGCCTCGCTGAAGACCATGGTCTGGATATCCTCGAAGAACATGGCGAAATAGACCTTGGTGTTGATGGCGCGGGCGACGGCGAACATCGACTCCCCCTCGGCCGCCCAGAGGAGATGCTGTTTGGCGCTCGATATCTCCTTGTCCGCCTCCTTCCTGAATTTGGGCAGTTCCATCGTCACCAGGTACTTCCGGCGTCCCGTTCCCTGCGGCGCGGCCAGGAATTCTTTTTTGCCGGTTCCTTCGCCGGGAGCCGCGTGGTCGATGGCGACGCCGAGCACATAGCCGCGGTTTTCGATCTCCTTGCGGTCCCAGCAGCCGCCGAGCGGCAGGATGAGTGCTATTAGCGAAACAGCGAGCAGCAATCGCCGGAACGATGTTTTCCCCACCGCGTCATCCCGCTTTCCGCCGCCAGGCCAGTGCCAGTAAGAGCGGCAGGACTCCCAGGCCCCACGTCAGGCCGGCGTAATTTATCCATTTGCCGACAATGACGACCGAGTAAAAATCCGGCGGCGCGGTGACGAGATACGCGAGCACGGGCACGAGCAGGACCATCACCGGGCGGGCGTTCTCCAGCCTCAGCAGGCGGGCGGCGGCGAAGCCGCCGAAATACAGCCAGTTGACCAGGGACGTGAAGCAGACGGCGATCCAGACGATTATCAGATAGCCGTCGATCCGTTCGATGAAGGTGTCGGGGATTTCAATCGCCCGGTAGGCCATGATCGTCGGGATGAGCAGGTGGGCCGTCTCTTCCGGCCCCAGTATCCCCAGCGTTATCCCCGCTATCAGGACGAACAGGACGGTCACCGCCCCGATGCCGGCGAGGCCGAAGCGGACGACGCTGCCCCGCCGGAGAAGGAACGGATAGAGCAGGCCGATGAGCAGCTCCGGCCCGCTGTAAGCCGACCAGCACTCCAGGCTGCCTGCCAGCACGGGCATTACGCCCTCAGCCAGCAGCGGCGTGTAATGCTCGGTTTCGATCTCCAGCAGGCCGAGGAGCACCAGAAAGACGAAGGCCGAGTGGGCGAAGAGGAGCAGGAACTGCTGCACGCGGATGACGGGGCCGAGGCCGCTCTGGGCCGCGTACACGGCGAGCAGCAGAAAAGCGAGGACGATGACCTGCGACGGGGTCTGGTCCAGGAGAAAAATTTTCACGGCGATGCGCGAGATTCTGATAAGCTGGGCCGCCACGGCGAGCATCAGCGCCAGCATCGCGATACTCAGGAGGTTGCCCAGAAAATTCCCCAGCAGGATACGGTGATACTCGATCGCGGTCTGGCCGGGGAAGCGGGCGGCCAGCGCGGCGGCGATCCGGAAGGATACGGCGATAAGGACGCTTGCCAGCAGCACCGCCAGCCACAGGTCCTGTTTCGCGGTTTCGGCGACCGAGCGGGGCAGCACGAGCAAACTGGTGCCGACCATGGCGTTGACCGTTATCACCATGAATTGCAGCGGCGAGACCCACCTAGTCGGCATCATCGTGCGTGTTTTCCTCTTCTTTCAGCCGCACGGCGTCCTGGGGCTCGAGGTAGGCGGGCCGTTCGGACATCCGGGTGGCGGGCAGGAGACCGACGGTGTCTTTCAGGTCGCTGAGATTGGCGCTCGACCTGGGGGTGAGCGGCGCCAGGTAAGGCTCGCCGAAGCTTTCCAGGATGCTGAGATGGATGGCGATGGCGATCAGGCCCCACATCACGCCGAACATGCCCAGGCCGGCCGCCAGGACCATGAGCGGCACCCTGAGCAGCCTCAGCGGCAGGCCCATCCGGTAGCTGGAGAGGCTGAAGGTGGCGATGGCGGTGAAGGAGGTGACGATGACGAGCGGCGGGCTGACGAGCCCCGCCCTCACCGCCGCCTCGCCGATGACCAGGCCGCCGACGATGCTCACCGCCGGGCCGATCAGCTTGGGCAGGCGGATGCCCGCCTCCTGCATGATTTCCAGCAGGCCCTCCATGATGAACGCTTCGATGAAGGTGGGAAACGGCACACCTTCGCGCGACGTCCCGACCGTCAGGGTGAGCGGCATGGGGAGGAGACCGGGGTGGAAGCTGGTTATGGCGACATAGAGGGCCGGCATGGTAAGCGCGAAGAAGGCGGTGATGTAGCGGGTGAACCTTATCAGGGCGGCGGGCAGCCATTTTTCGTAGTAGTCGTCGCCCGATTTGAAAAAATCGGCGAAGGTGGTGGGGGCGATGCAGCAGAACGGCGTGCCGTCGATCAGGATGCCGACCTTGCCTTCGGCCAGCGCGGCGACGAACCTGTCGGGACGCTCGGTGTTCAGCACGGTGGGGAAGATCGAAAAGGGGGAGTCCTCGAACAGGCCGTGGATACCGGAAGGCGCGGGGATGTCGATTGTGATTTTCCGCAGGCGCTTTTCGACCTCGCCGACCAGCTTGAAGTCGGCGATGCCGCGGAAGTAGACGACGGCGATATCCGTCTGGCTGCGCACGCCGGCGGTCCGCTTGCTGACGACGAGGTTGGGATTCTTGACCCGGCGGCGGATTAGCGTGATGTTGACACCCAGTTCTTCGGTGAAGCCGTCGCGCGGGCCGCGTATCTCGGCTTCCGTTTCCGGTTCCTCGACCGCGCGGGCTTCGACTTTGCGGGTCGCGACGACGAACGCCGCTTCGAGCGTATCGACGAACAAGCCGGTGTCGCCGGCAAGAATCCGGTGGACGACCGCTTCCATCCTGTCTGCCGTTTGTACCGACGCGGCGGTGACGATGGTACAGCGGACGGTTTCGGCCAGACCGAACCTTTGGGAATCTGCGGGTCCGGCGCTCCGCGGCCGCGTCAGCTTCGCGATGATGTGCTCGTTGAGCGTCTTCTCGTCGGTCATGCCATCCAGAAAGACGACGGCTGCCTTCAACTGCAGGGAGGCTGCCCAGAACTCGCGGAACCGGATGTCGTCGCTGCCGGAGAATATCTCGCGCAAGGAGGCCAGGTTTTCGGCCAGAGCAGCCGACAGCGGGTAGTCTTCGCTCTCGACGTACCGCTCCCGGAGCGACCTGGCCAGCGCCGCCATATCCTGGCTGACGTCGTCCGCGCCGGCAAGCAGCTTTTTGAGGCCCTGAAGCCTGGCACGGATATCGTTTGCGTCGAAGTACCCCACGGCGATTACCCCTCATAAGAACTGTGCCCCGCGATGGCCTCTGCGGCATATATTTCCCAGCAGAGGCAATTTTTATTATTTTCCGTCGCCGGCGGCAGCGGGGGGGGACAAAAAACCGGCCGGGAGTTACCTCCGGCCGGGGGGGTGGCGGCGTGGGGCGGGCGCGGGCTAGCGCGGCGCGTGATCGCGCAGGGCGAGGTGGAAATAGAGCGCGCAGACGAGGATGACGGCGGCGGCGGCGGCGAAGACGGCCGCGAAGCCGAACACCTGGGCGACGACGCCGAGGACGGAGGCGCCGAGGGCATTGCCGATGTCGCCCGCTCCCGAGAGGATGCTGAGGGCGGAGCCTTTGTTGGCTTCCCTGACGTTCTGGACGAGGTAGCCGGCCAGGGTGGGGTAGATGGTCCCGAAGCCGAAGCCGACGAGGACGCCGGCGACGGCGAAGACGGCCGGGGAGGGGGCGGCGGCGAGCAGCAAGGCGCTGGCGGCGTTCAGGAGGCTGGCAAAGACGGAGGTCTTCACGGGGCTGAACCGTTCGGTGACGGCCCGGACGCCCAGGCGGGCGAGGACGACGGCGAGGCTGAAGGCGACGAAGAAGGCGGAGAAGCTGCCGATGCCGCGGGCCAGAGCCAGCAGGGGGACGAAGGTGAACATCGTGCCGAGGGCGAAGTTGGAAGCGAACAGGCACACCGACGGCGCGAGGACGATTTTGGCCGCCAGGACGGCGCGGAAGGGGGCCCGGGTTCCGGCGGCGCGGGCGGGGGCGGACCGGGTGCCGAACCACAGCGCCGCCGTGGCGCAGATTGCGGCGGTGAGGCTGACGGCGACGAGCGGCGTGAAGCCGACGGCCTGGTAGATGAAGGGGCCGGCGCTGGTGCCGAGGCCGAGGCCGAGCATTGTGAAGACCGAGAAGTAGGCGATGGCGGCGGTGGCGTTTTCCCGCGTGCCGACGGTGCTGACGAATGTGACCGCGCCGGTGCCGTAGAAGGACATGGCGATCCCCAGGTAAAATCGCACCAGCAGCAGGGGCCAGAACCCTGTCGCCCACAGGTAGGCCGCGAGACCCGAGATGGTGATGGCCTGGCCTAAGAGGAGGGTGAAGCGGCTGCCGCGCACGTCGGCGCTCATGCCGGACCAGGGCCGCAGCAGCAGGGCGCCGAGCGAGACGATGCCCATGGCGAAGCCGATCTGCGATTCGTTCAGCCCGAGCATTTTGAAGTGCACGGGCAGGACGGGGTTGAGCAGGTTGTTGCCGAAGACCATCATAAGCTGAACGGAGACGATGATCAGGAACTGGCGGTTGGTAAAAAGGCCGGGAAGTAAGGACATGGCGCGCCTCGCGGGGTCGGCCGCGCCGGGCATGGCGGCGGCCGGAATACAGCATCAATTATAGCTGCCGGACGGGATGATTACAACGAACAAAAAACCGCGCATATCGCGGTTTTTCGCCTGTTTGGCCGTTTATTACAGGTGGACGATTTCCAGAGCGGGAATCCGCGCCGCGAGCTGTTCGGCGAGCAGCCGCCGGTGGCAGCGCGCGGCCGAGGGTTCGCTGCAAAGCAGGCAGGCGCCGGCGAAAAGGGCGGGGTCTGTTTTATCGAAGGCCTGGCGGGCGTCGAGCAGGCGGGCGTATTCGCGTTCGTACTCCGGCCAGCCGATCTGCTTGGATTTATAGCCTTCCATGAGGCTTTCGGCGGGGGCGAAATCGGTCAGGTGGAGGTAACCGATGCCGGCGATGGCTTCGAGGAAGTATTCGAGGTCGGGCTTCTTTGTGTAGCCGGCGAGCTGGGAGGTGTTGTTGAGGCGGATGTCGATGAGCCGCCTGACGCCGTTTTGGCGCAGGAGGGTGAAGAAGTCGCGGGCGGATTTCTTTCCGGAGCCGATGGTGTAAAGGGTCATTGCCTTGACCTGCCTTTCGGTTTTCGCCGGCTTACTGTTGGGCCGGGAATCTGACGTAAAAGGTGGTGCCCTCTTTGCCGGTGGTGAAGTCGATGACGGCCCGGTGGCGCTGGGCGATACGGTAGCAGACCGACAGGCCGAGGCCGGTGCCCGATTCTTTGGTGGTGAAGAAGGGGGTGCCGATTTTCTTGACGACGCTTTTGGGGATGCCGCGGCCGGTGTCGCCGACGGCGAGGACGACCTGGCTGTCCTGGGGGTAGGTGGCGATGGTGACGGCGCCGCCGGACGGCATCGCCTCCAGGCCGTTGCGGGTGAGGTTGAGCACCAGCTGGCGGAGTTCCTTCTCGTCGAAGAGGATGGCGGGGACGGGGCCGGTTTTCAGTTCGACGCTGTGGCCGGTGCGCAGGGCGTCGGCCTGCAGGAGCGGGTGGATGGCCGACAGGGAGTCGTTGATGCAGCCGGACCTGAGGTCTGTTGACTTGTTTTTGGCGAGGGAGAGGAATTCGCTGATGATGCTGTTGGCCCGGTCCAGCTCTTCGATCATCATCGCCAGCTGGGACGTGTACCCGGCGAATTCGACCTTCTGCTGGAACAGCTGCAGGTAGCCGCGGACGGTCGTCATGGGGTTGCGGACTTCGTGGCCGATGCCGGCGGCCATCTCGCCGACGAGGTTGAGGCGGTCGAGGCGGGCCATGTCGGCTTCGAGCGACTTCTCTTTGGAGATGTCCTGCATGATGGCGATGCGGCACTCCTCGTCGCCGATATGGACGAGGGTGGCGGTGGTGAGTACGGTCACCAGTTTGCCGGCTTTCGTCCTTAGCTGATACTCCGCGAGGGGCAGTTCGCCGTCGGTCCGCAGGGTGTGGAGCAGCCTTGCGGCCTGGCGGTCGTCGAGGTCGCCCCAGAGATTAAGCTCTCTGGCGCTGCGGCCGATGACCTCGTCGCGGGTGTAGCCGAGGGTTTCGAGGTATTTCCTGTTGGCTTCGACGTGGGTCTCGCCCGCCATGCTGTAAATGGCGATCATCGCCGGGCTGTGGTGGAAGATGCTGCGGAAACGCTCTTCGGCTTCGATGAGTTCGCTGGTGCGTTCGCGGAAGATCTCTTCCTTCATGTCGAGCAGCGCTTCGCCGAGCAGCGCCCGCCGCTCGGCAGCGAGCCGCCGCCGGCTGTGGAGGGCGACGAGGGCCGCCAGCAGGGATACGAGCGCGAGCGCGAGCAGGGTGGTGACGACGATCGGCCACTTGTGGGTCTGCCAAAGGGAGGGAAGCCTGTTTATCACGACGCTGGCGGCCGGAAGCCTGCTTTCGCCGATCGACCAGCGCTGCAGCTCGGCCGAGTCGAAGCGGTATTCGGCGATGTCGAGCGGTTCGACGGTGCCGGGGGCGGAGCGGCCGTGAAGGATGGCGAGCGTTTTTTCGCCGACCGCCCTCCCGAGGTTTTCGATGTTGAGGATATAGCCGCCGACGGCGCCGCCGCCGCCGATGTGGGTGGAGTGGCTGCCGAAGACCGGCACGGGAGAGGCCGCGGCAAGGCTGCGGACGATTTTGGCGGGTGCGAGCGTCTTGCCGTCGTTGTCGCGGGCGAAATCGTAGAACAGGACGGCCGCCGGTCCGCCGAGGGCGGCGACGCTGTCGATGAGCGCGGCCTGGGACGGGGCATGCAGATAGGTTATCGCGACCTGGTCGGCGAGGGGTGCAAGCCGGAGCGGCATCTCCCTGAGGAGACTCTCCTCGGCTTCGGAGTGGCCGAGCACCACGTATAACCGCTCGACGGTCGGCACGAGCTCGAGGACGAGGACGGCGTTTTTGAGCGGGTCGAACGCCGGGAAGCAGTAGGTCCAGTTGGGGCGCAGCAGCGAGGGGGTGATGTCGGGTGTCCCGGCACTGAAGGCGACGACCGGCGTGTCGCCGAAGATATCGCCGCAGTAGGTGTCGAGAAAGCGGAGGCCGTCGGCTGAGTGGACGACGATGATGTCGGGGCGGGCGTGCCGGTATTTCTGGCGGAGGACTTCGGCGACGGCGCGGAGGACGGTATCGCCGGGAGAGTAGGACAGTATTTCGAGGTTCTCGGAGAAATACTCGTAATCCAGCAGGGGATCGGCCTCGAGACGCTGCCTGAAGCCGGCGGCGAACTCGGCGATGAAGGGGGATTCCATGCTGCGCGTGTAAAGGAGGAGGACTTTTTGGGGGGCGGGCGGCGCGGCTGGCGCGCTCCTCCCGGGCTCCGCCACGGTGGCCAATAGGATGAGGAGCAGGGCGGTAGCGAGAAGGCGGATGAAGCCCTGCGCCCGCCGGCGGCTATATGTTTGCGGACACTGCATTACAGGCAAACACCCCTTCTGTCGCTACCTGAAACCTTTCTGCCGGCTGGCGCGAACTTCGTTTGTCTGCGGAGCGGCTCAGGGGAGCCGGTTGTCGGCCACTTCGCGGAACCGGTCCATGGCGCGTTTGAAGATGCGCTCGGTCATTTCGAGCGGCACTTTGGCTTTGCCGTCGCGCATGTCGACGAGCAGCCAGAGTTTTTTGCCGTCTCCGCTCCGGGCGAGGGCGAATTCGGCGCCGGCATGGCCGAAGTATTCGTAGTGGGCGGGCCGGATTTCGCTGCGCTGGACGGGGACCTGGACTTGCTGGGTGGTGTAGTAGACGGTGCCGCGGTGGGTGTAGGCGGGGACGGAAACGTAGCGCCGTTCGTAGGCGGTGTAGTAGTAGACGCTTTCGGGGACGAAAATCCGGGTGGTGGACAGCGCCCTGACGGTCACGTCGAGGGTGGCGTCGGTCAGCTTGGGCGCGTATTCGCTCATGGCGGCTGCGTACTTGTCTTTGTCTTCGAAGCGGAGCAGGCCCATGTCGGCGCCGATGATTTTGCCGACGCTCGCTTCGAGCTGGGCGGCGGCGATGAACCGGACCCGCTGGTCGCCTGACCTGATTATCTGCGAGTCCACGAGGTCGTCGAGTTTTCTGCGCTCGATTTCGCTGAGGGTAAGGCTGTCGTCGACGGTCAGCCGGACGGCGACCGTCCTGATCGTCTTGAAGTCGGTCGCTCTGTCGGCCCACTCTTCCTTCTTTTCTTCCGCGCCGCACAGCGCGGTGAGGAAAATGCAGAGGCAGGCGACTAAGCAGGCGATTTTGCGCGGCATTGGCGGTCCTCCCGTATGGTTATTGCCGGCGGGGAGCCGGGTCTAGCGCTGCCACATCGCCGGTTTCGGCCCGACGAGGGCGAGGAAGTGGTTGTAAATGCGCGGGGGGTTGTCCTGGCGGAGGATGCAGACTTTGATGCTGTGGGGGGCTGTGCCGTGCAGGCAGGAGTGGGCGACGCCGCCGGAGACGATGGCGTCGCACCAGATGTGGCCGTAGATGTGGGCGTCGGGGGCGGTTTCCCTGGTGCCGCCGCCGGCGATATCCCAGAGGGGGTTGGCGATGTCGGCGACATATACCTGGGCGATCTCCCGGCTGTTCCACTGCCGGCGGACGGATACGAGGTCGGTGCCGGATACCGGCCGGGGGGGCTTTGTTTTTTTCGTCTTGGTTTTCATGCCCTGGCGCCTCCTTGCGGCCGCAGGGGAATATGCGCGGCCGGATTTGCCGGAATAGTTTTCCCTTAGACGTTATTAAACTTCCTGGCCGCCAATTCCTGCCAGGGGGCGGAAAAGAGAGCAGGCAGGGCGCGGGGCGGAAAAAGACCGGACGGAGGGGGGCCGTCTGGTCTGCTGGGGGCGTTTTACCGTTTGCCGGGAGGCAGGCCGCGGGTGGGGACGATCTTGTCTCTGCCTGTCTGTTTGGCGTTATAAAGCCGGTGGTCGGCTATCTCGATGATTTTTTCGGCGACGAGGTCGTCAGCGGCAAATTCCCGGCAATCGACGACGCCGCCGCTGAAGGTGAAGCTGATGGCGGTGCCGTTGTAATCGAAGACGGCTTTGCGGATTTTTTCGAGGATGCGGGTTATCATCGCGACGGCCTGGTCCGTATCGGTGGCGGGCGAGAGGACGATGAATTCTTCGCCGCCGTAGCGGCCGAGCATGTCGTAGGGGCGCAGGTTGGCGGCGAGCACCCTGGTGAATTCGCGGAGGATGAAGTCGCCGGCGAGGTGGCCGAAGCGGTCGTTGATGGCTTTGAAGCGGTCGATGTCGAGCATCGCGACCGCGAAGCCCCGGCCTGTGCGCAGGTAGTCGGCAAGGATGGCTTCAAGACGCTCGAAGATGAACCGCCGGTTGTAGACGCCGGTGAGCGGGTCGCGGAGGGAGAGCTGGCGGATCCTTTCCTCGGTTTCGATGCGGTCGGTGATGTCTCTGGCGGCGGCGTAGATGAGGCTGCCGTAGGGGTGGGAGCGCCATTCGATGTGCCGGTAGCCGCCGTCTTTTGTGCGGTAACGGTTTACGAAGTTGAGCACCTGTTCACTGCCGGCGAGTCTGGCCATCGCCTGCAGGGTGGCGTCAAGGTCGTCGGGGTGGACGAAGTCGAGGAATTTGCGGCTTTCCAGTTCGGCCTGGGAAAAGCCGAGGATGTCTGTCCAGGCTTTGTTGGTTTTGATGAAGTTGCCATCGAGGTCGGCGATGCAGAGGAGGTCGAGGTTGACCGAAAAGAAGCGTTCCAGTTCGGCGGCGCTGTTTTTGTCTGCGGTGATGTCGATGTTGGTGCCGATCCAGCGGTAGGGGACGCCGTTCTTTTTGGTCAGAACGCCGCCGCGGGTGAGTATCCACCGCCATTCGCCGTTTTTGTGGCGCAGGCGGTGGGTTATTTCGTAGCGGGCCGCACGGCCGTGGAGGTAGTCGGCCATCGCAGCTTTGATGGCCGGCGCGTCGTCCGGGTGCCAGAGGTTTTTCCAGGCGGCGAGGGAGTTATCGATTTCGTGGTCGGCGTAGCCGAGCATGCTTTTCCACTTGGGGGAGTAATAGACGGTGTCGCGTTTCATGTCCCAGTCCCACAGGCCGGCGTCGGTGGCTTCGAGGGCGAGGTTGAAACGCCGTTCGCTCTCCACGAGCGCTTCCTCGGCTTTCTTTTGGGCGGTGATGTCGGCGTGGGTGCCGAACATTATCAGGGGCCGGCCGTCGGCGGTCCATTCGGTGACCTTTCCCCGGTCGGCGATCCATATCCAGCGGCCGTTCCTGTGTTTTACGCGGGTCTCGCAGGCGTAAGCGTCGGTTTCGCCGGCGAAATATTTCTGCAGCGCCGCCTGAGCTTTACCGGTGTCGTCCGGATGGATGAACCGTTTCCAGGTTTCGATGCTGACCGGCTGGAGCTCGGCGAGGGTGTAGCCGACGATCTCCGCCCAGCGTTCGTTGAAGACGGTTTCCCCTGTCTGGACGTTCCATTCCCACGTGCCCAGATTTGTGGCTTCAATGACGTTTTCGAGCTTTCGTTTCTCCTCGGCGAGTTTCATCTGCAGCGAGCGCTGGTCGGTGATATCGACGCTGACCATGAAGAAGAAGTTTTCGCCGCCGCTCTCGATGACGTTGCCGGAGAAGAGCAGGGTGCGGAAGGCGCCGGTCTTAGTAGTGACCTGCAGCTCGATTTCGGCGATTTTGCCTGTTCTCTGTACTTCGTCGATCATGGCGTTCAGGTCGGCGGCGGACATCAGGCCCATTTCGTAGATCGTCCTGCCGATTATCTCTTCCCTCGTGTAGCCGAGGCTGTCGGTGAAGGCGCGGTTGACTTCGACGTATTTCCTCTCCGCCATGCTGGTGACGGCGATGAGGGCGGGGTTGTCGGCGAAGATCGCGGCGAGTTTGCGGAGGGCGCCCTGATCTTTTTTCATCGGTGACGGCCTTCTTTCGGTGAAAGAGTATTGCCGCTATATAACTTTCGCTATATTTTGATAATTTCCTTTATTTTACATAAAACGACACAAATTAACAGTTTTGACAACGACAGCGGCGCCGGGAGCCGGCGGGCAGGAGTGATATGGATAAAATTGCCGAAATAATTCTTGCCAAGATGAGGAAATGCCTTTATACTGTATTCAAACAATATCAGCCGACGACGACGCAGTCTTCCGATTTCTTCGGAAGACTGCGCCTGTTTGCGTAAGCGGCAACCACCTGCTAAGCAGGTGGTATCAAAAAGCTTATAGCTATGCGGAGGAAAGAAAAGCCTCCTTTGTTAAAATATATGCAGGTTTGCCGACCGCATAAATAACAAAGGAGGCGCATCCAAAATGG
>JAHDOI010000066.1 GCA_018434945.1 Selenomonadales bacterium | reverse complement strand
TGGCATGAAAAATCCACTTCCTTTGCTGTAAGAATATAAAAATAATTATAGCAAATTGAAGCGGATGTAATAATCTTATATGTCCGGCCTAATTTGCAAAAATAAGCCCAGGCTTGGGTGCTTTTTTCTGCTAATTGACACCATCGAAAGGGACCGGAAAACGTTAGGGTGCCTTTATGCGTTTGTGGCAGTTTAACAAAAGAAAGGAACAAGACCATGAAACCAAACCCGAATTATCAGACCGTAACCCAGCCACCCTGCCATCTATCTCTTGTCGAACTACAATCCGATCAGGACAAGGTCGCTTTAGGTAACGGCCTTGGCGAGATGCATCCTTTATCAGATGCGAAACACCTCATCTTCAACAATACGGTCTCGGACCGCACCATCCTCAGAATGGCCAAATCCGGTGGATTCCCAGCATTCAAGCTTAACGGCGGGAAGTGGTATTTCATACTGGAAGTCGCCCAAGAGTGGCTTGTTCAACGTCACCAAGAGCACGGCTGGATGATACAGAAGGGGGCGTGAACAGAGTGAAGCGCAAAAAAAACAAGCCTAGTGACGCCCATGTTGAATGGCGCACGCCCACCACGGCCAGGGTAATCTTCTATCATAAAGGCGAGCGATATGTCTCCAACTCTATGACTGTCAGCGAGGAGGAAGCCGAAATCGCTCGGCTGCAATTCATTCTCGACGTAAAGTCGGGTAAAGTTCTGCCCCAGTCCGCCCAACGCGTCGCAGCCAATAAAGCAATGACATTCGCCAATCTCGCAGCGATATGGCTAGATGATCGACAGGGCAGTGCCAGCGCGAAGACCTTGCACGAAGATAAACGCCGGCTGGAGTCGCGGATATTGCCAGTATTCGGCTCCCGCTCGTTAGATTCTATCTCCGGCTTTGACCTAGACCAGTACATCAAGAGAACCTTGGCCAAGCCATGGACTCACGGCAACAAAAAATATACGCCGCTAAGCGACCAGTCGCGTAAACATTATTATAGACAGCTCTTCCGTATGTTCAAGCAAGCCAAAGCATGGGGGTTCATCCCTGAGAATCCAATGGGCGGCCTGTCCGCTCCCTCTGCCCAAAATGCCGAAACACCCCATTATTCGATCGAAGAACTTGCATCGTTCTGGCGTACCTTCCCCACAGATCATCTCCAGCGCGCGTTGCTCATTCATGCTGCCTGGACAATGGGCCTCCGCCGCGAAGAATTGCTTGGCCTCCGCTGGGGCGACATAGACTTCGACAACTTAACTGCAAACATAGAGCACTGTCGAATCTATATCCCAGGCCAAGGCGTTATCGAAAAAGGCCCGAAGAATGGTTTGCCCCGCAAAGTTGGCATATCGCGGCAAGTAGCTGATATGCTCCAACAGTATCGGAATGAGTACGACCGATATAAATCTTCCTTCAGGAGAGGCTGGCAGGGGCAAGATTTGATTTTCGTCAGACTGGCTGATCAGGGTGAGCCCTATAATCCAAGCACCGTTGATCACTGGCTTGGGGAATATCTGACGAACAACAAGCTTCCGCATATCACACTGCACGGATTTCGTCACACAATGGGGTCATTGCTCAACGAAGTCGGTATGGATGTTGTGTCGGTGAGTGAACTACTGGGACATAAGACCAAGCAGGCCGGATTCCTCGGTGGCTATGAATCAGCCCCCAGGGTAACGCGAACATATATCCACAAGTCCAAAGATGCCGCCGCCAAAATGACCACTTTGATGACGGAAATTTTAGACAAAGTAATGCGCCTTGCAGCGGAATCTTCCCAAACATCTTCCCACGGGAAATAGAATCCAGGACAAATGACAAAGGCTTCTCGGGCTCTATACCCGGGAAGCCTTGAGTTTGTTGTGGCGGGAGCGTGTAGGAATCGAACCCACCCGCGACGGATTAACGCCGCGAAAACGGTTTTGAAGACCGCAGGAGCCACCAGGCCCCATCCGCCCCCACTGGCATTATCTGGCATTAGCGAACATTTTCTCTGACATTTACTCTGGCATTTACTCTGACATTTACTCTGGCATTTACTCTGACATTTACTTTGGCATTTACTCTGACATTTTGTCTGGCATTTTCTTTGGGCAATTCGCCGTACATATCATTATACACTATTTTATCCTTTCGGCCACCGGGATAATATTTCCTTCAGAAGCGGCCGGTTTCGTATACATAATATTTATACCGCTACCGATAGAGTTCGGGGCGGCGTTCGCGGGCGTAGAAGCGGCGGCACATGCCCTGGGGGGTGGTGCGGACGTCGACGACCTGGTCGAGGTCAAGCTCGCCGGATATCATGGCCGCTTCACCGGAGAAGTCCTCGGCAAGCACTTTGCCGGCCGGGCTGACGAGGATGGCGCCGCCGTGGTAAAAGGTGCCCTGGCCGTTGTCGCCGGCCTGGTTGGCGGCGAGGATGTAGACGCAGTTGTCGTAGGCGCGGGCGCGGAGGGAGATGTGCCAGCTTTCGCGGCGGTCGGCGGGGCCGAGGCGCGGGGTGGCGTGCGGACAGAGGACGAGCTGGGCGCCTTTGAGGACGAGGGTCTGGGTGATTTCGGGGAAGTGCTGTTCGAGGCAGAGCTGGACGCCGACGGTTGCTTTCGGGAGGGCAAAGACGGGCAGGTCGTCGCCGGCGGCGTATTCGAGACGTTCGCGCTGGCCGAGGTGAGTTTTCTTATATATATGGAAAGCGCCGCCCGGAAGCCACAGGCCGTGGGCCAGGTATTTGGCGGCCCCTTCGCGCCAGGCGAGGCCGGCGGCGAGGACGACGCCGGAGGAGGCGGCCAGTTTCGCCATCTCGGCGAGGGCGGGGTGGCCGGCTTCGAGGGGGGCGGCCTCTTCGCCGTTGGTGCGATAGCCGGTGAGGCTGAGTTCGGGGAAAAGGAGCAGGTCGAGTTTTTGCGCGGCCGCTTTTTCGGTCCAGGCGGCGGCGGCGGCGAGGTTTTTTTCGAGGGCGTTGACTTTTGCGGGACAGGCGACGGCGCCCACCCTGAGGACAGCAGCCATGCGCATCCCTCCTTTGGTGACGGTTCATAAATGAGTATGGCAGAGGCGGGAGGAAATGTCAAATATGCCGGCAGTAAAGCGGGTAGACGGGGTTTATAAAGGAAATGCCTGCTATTTGTTGAATAATGCCGAAGGATATATTGATATGCCGCCCGCGATTTCAGGCATAAGGGTAGGAGCCAAATGCGCCTTGTCACAGCCGACGGCGGTGGATCGCCGCGTGATTTTATGATCTATCACCCGATAAACGATATCTGGTTCTATCTGCTGGCGGCGGCCGTGCTGCTGGCGCTGGCCGGATACGTTATGCAGTACCGGCGGACGACGGCGGCGGTGTGCTGGGTTATCGGCCTTTTAGCGAGAGCGTTTATCCTGCTCGCGCTTGTTATGGTGACCGTCAGCCCCGCGCCGGAGGACAAGCTGCTGTGGGTCAAAATCCAGCAGTTTTCCTCGATGGTCATACTCCCGGCCTATTTTATGATTGTGATCAGTGTAGCCGGGAAAAAAACGCGGGGCAACCTGACGATTTTCGCGGCGCTTGCCGCGTTGTCCGCCGCGCTTATCCTGGCGTTGGCGACCAACGAGTGGCACGGCTTATTCTGGCGCGGCGTTATCCGCGACGGGGCGGCCTTCGGCATTATCCGCGGGCCGATCTACTGGGCCGCTATCGGGGCAGCCTATCTTCAGTTTGTATTTGCCAGCGTTATGTGCGTCATTTGGGCGCTAAGGTCATCGGGGCTGCGGCGATGGCAGCTCGCGGCGCTGCCGGTCGCTCCCCTGATGTCGATAGCCGGGCATGCCATGTGGGCCGTCGACCAGCAGGCCGCCGCCATCCCGCCGCTGCCGCTGGGCTTCATGCTGAGCGGCGTGGTCTGGACGTGGGTCTATATCCGCCTGCGGGTGCTCAACATGATGTCGCTGGCCGAGTCGACCGTTATCGGCAATATCGATGACAGTCTGATAATCACCGACGACCAGGGTTATATAATGGAACTCAATCCGTCCGCCCAGCGGCGGTTCGGCCAAAAAGCCCCGGGCTTAACCGGCCGCCATTTTGCGGAGGCTTTCGCGGTCTGGCCGGAAATGGCCGCGCTGCTGACGATAAAGAAGGCGACGGAGGGGGAAATCCGGCTGGAGGGCAGCGGGCATTATTCGTACCACGTAACGCCGCTGACAGGCTGGGGCAACATTAATATCGGCAGGGCGATCGTTTTCCATGACGTTACGATGCTGAAGCAGGCCCAGGCCAAGATTATCGACCAGGAAAAGGCGCTGTCGATAATGGCGGAACGGGACCGGCTGCGGCGGGAGCTGCACGACGGGCCGGGCCAGGTATGGGGGTATCTGAAGCTCCAGTATCAACAGGTGCGGGACCTCCTGGCCGGGGAGCGCCTGGCCGAGGTCGACGCCAGGCTGGAGAAGCTTATAGGGTTGAGCGATGACTTCGACCGCGGCGTGCGCGAATCGCTCGCCGGACTGAAGGCGGCTTCCCGCAAAGGGTTTGTGGCGACACTGGGCGAGTTTATGCAGTGGTACGAGGACACGTACGGGATTAACGCCCGCCTGACTGTCGACCCGGAAACGGCGGACCGGCTTCCGCCGGCCGCCGAGCTGCAGTTGCTGCGGATCATTCAGGAGGCTATGGCCAATACCCGCAAGCACGCCCGCGCCAGCCAGGTCCGGGTATCGCTGCGGGCGGCCGGCGGGCAGGCGGCGGTGGTCATCGAGGACGACGGCTGCGGTTTTGCCGCGGAGGCAGCGCGGGCCGCGGGGGAAAGCCGCCACGGTCTGGGCATTATGCGGGAGCGGGCCGGCGAGATCGGCGGCAGGCTGGAGATCGAGTCGGCGCCGGGCGCCGGCACGAGGGTGACCGTCTGGCTGCCGCCGAGGCAGGGGGGAGCGCAAGGATGAGGCTATTGCTGGTGGATGACAATCCCTTATATATCGAAGGGTTGAAGGATTATCTGCAGGATAACGGCGTCGAGGTTGTGGGCACGGCCGGCGACGGCCTGGAGGCTGTGGCGAAGGTGGAGATGCTGCGGCCGGACATGATCGTTATGGATGTGCAGATGGCCGGCTGCGACGGCATCGAAGCCACCAGGCTGATTAAACGCGATTTCCCGGAGATCGAGATCGTGATGCTGTCGGTTTCCGAAGACGATGAGCATCTGTTCGCCGCCATCCGGGCGGGGGCGTCGGGATATCTGCTGAAGGGCATGGAGGCGCCGCTGTTCCTGGCCGAACTGCGGCGGCTGGCCGCCGGGGAAGCGCCGCTGGCCCCCGGAATGGCAAGGCGCATCCTGCGCGAGTTTGCCGGTCGCGAGCGGGAACCGGCGCCGGAGACGGCAGCTGAGCGGCCGGCGCTGAGCGCCCGTCAGGGCGAGGTGCTGAGAATGCTGGCCGAGGGTATGATCTACAAGGAAATCGGCGCCGCCCTGGGTATCAGGGAGATCACGGTCCGCTACCATGTGAACGAGATCCTCGGCAAGCTCCACCTGGCGAACCGGGCGCAGCTGCTGGCCCATGCGGCCCGATTGAACCTGTGATATTTTGGGGGCACTATCGGTTTTGATAGTATGGAGAATAGAATATTTTGTTAAAATGGGGCATATAATTATGCCCTGTTTTTTGTTTTTCCGACAAATGTATGGTCGAGATAATTTTTCGCAAAGGCCGGTGGAGCGCGTGACCAGACCGCGGGAAGTGGCAATAGTCGGCAAGTCCGCGCCTTTGGCCGAGCTGGCAGCCGTCCTGAAGGACAATGCCCAAATCCGGCTTACCAGCCTGGAGCCGCCGATGGCGGCGGCCGCGGCGGAAATGAACCTCATTGCTCCCGATGTCATCATCTTCGACAGGGCGATTGTAGCGGCGAGGGACCTAGGCGCGCTGATCCTAAAATTCCCAGGCGTCAAGCTGATCGGGCTGGAGGAGGCGGCCTCGCTGGTGGTCGCGACCGGCGGCGAGCGGACGGTGCGGAGCTTTGAGGAACTGGCGCGGGAAATCGCAGGATAAGGAAGGCTTTGCATGAAGTATGAATGCCTGAGAACGTTAATCGGCTTTTTTATCGCCGGGGCGCTGCTCGCCGGAGCGCCGGCCTACGCCGCGCCGCCCAACACGGGGGCGGTGCTCGAAGGGGCCAAACCGCCGGCCGCGGCCAAGCCGCCGGCGGAGACCAAGGAACCGGCCATCACGGTGGAGGGGCGGCAGCCGGCGGCCACCGGCACCGACCAACCGAAGATAACTGTGCAGGGGTTCCTCATCGGCGGCGAGCCGCCCCTGGCGGCGGACAAGCTTTTATGCCTCGTCCGGGGTGAGGCCGGCAAGGAGCTGAGCCTCGGCGAACTTAACGCCCTTGCGGGCAGACTGACGCAGCATATGCGCCAGCAAGGCTACCTGGTGGCCTTTGCCTACATACCGGCCCAGGATATCAAGGACGGGATGGTGGAGATTGCCGTAGTCCCGGGTAAATACGGGCAGGTAAAGATAACGGGGAACGGGCGCTTCGACCATGACCGCCTGAAGGGCATGCTGCATGCCGCCAAACCGGGCACGGTAATAACCGCGGGACCGCTGGAGAGAGCGTTGCTGATTTTGAGCGACCTCAGCGGCATCAGCGTGAAGGCGACACTGGCCCCCGGCGAGGCGGCCGGCACCGCCGATCTAATACTGGAGGTGGCCGACACGCCAAGGTGGCGGGGCGCGGTCTACGCCGACAACTGGGGCAACCGCTATACAAGCAGGACCCGCCTGGGGTTCCAGGCGACCGCCGGCAATATCGGCGGCCAGGGCGAAAACTTATCGATCGGCGGCCTGATCAGCGAGAACAGCCGCCTGAAAAACTATAATCTCGGCTACAGCGCGCCGGTCGGCGACGACGGGGCGCGGTTCGGCGCGCGGCACTCGCGGGTGACATATTCTTTAGGCGAAAACTACGCCGACCTCGGCGCCACCGGCCATGCGACGGTGACAAGCGGCGACCTGTGGTATCCGCTCATCCGCAGCCGGGCCTTCAGCCTGTACGGCACGCTGGCGTACGAGGACAAACGCCTCCGGGACGACCAGACGGCTTCCGACAGCTATGTGCCCAAAAAAAGCCACGCCATCAGCGCCGGCCTGGCCGGCAATTTCGCCGACAGCTGGCTGGGCGGGGGAATAAACAGCTTAAGCGTCAACCACTATAGAGGACGGCTGAGCATCGAGGACGCGGCCACAGCGGCCAACGACGACGCCACCGCCAGGACGGCCGGCGATTTTACGAAAACACTCTTCGTCTACCAGCGGCAGCAATATGTCGCCAAAAATCTTGACTTTCACTTAAACTTCACCGGCCAACTGGCCGACAAGAATCTCGATTCGTCGGAAAAGCTGTTCCTCGGCGGCGCGGATGGCGTGCGGGCCTTTCCGCAGGGGGAGGCGGCGGGCGACGACGGCTACAAGCTGACGGGGGAACTGAGGTGGCGGCTGCCGGGCCTGTCTACGGGCAAGGACAGTATATACCTGGCCGGGTTTTACGACTACGGCAGCGTCATCGTCAACCACAAGCCGTGGGCGGGGGCGGGCGAGCAGAACCGCCGCAGCCTGATGGGGGCTGGGCTAGGGCTGCTGTGGGCGCACAGCCCGGACTTCGCGCTGCGCCTGGATTACGCATGGAAGATCGGCCGCGAGCAGGCGACGGCAGATACTGATAAAAACGGAAGACTTTGGCTACAGGGGATCAGGTACTTCTAACAGGACAAAAACGGGCGGGTAAAGCCTGAGCCGGTCTGAGCGCCGGCGCGGGAATACCCGCCCGACGTGGTAATAATCGGGCCTGACTGATTATTAAGGAGGAGTCGTTATGCAACGCAAATGGAAACGGCGCTGGCAGCGCCTGGCGAAAACGGTGGTGCCGCCGGTGGCGGCGGGGATGCTGCTGCTATCGGCCTGCGGCCCGGCGTGGGCGGCCCCGAGCGGCGGGACGGTGACGGGCGGGGCGGCGACGATCGCGACGAGCGGCACTACGACGACGGTCACCCAGACGACGACCAGGGCGGCGATCAACTGGCAGAGCTTCGGCATCGCCGCGGGCGAGGCGGTGAACTTCGTGCAGCCGTCCAGCGCGGCGGTGGCCCTGAACCGGGTGGTGGGGAGCAACGCCTCGAACATCTACGGGAGGCTGACGGCCAACGGCAAGGTGTATCTCGTAAACCCCAACGGCATATTGTTCGCGCCGGGGGCGCAGGTGAACGTGGGCGGCCTGGTGGCGTCGACGCTCAATATGACTGACGGCGATTTCATGAACGGGAAGTATGTGTTTGCAAAGAACGGCAACGCCGGCAGCGTGGTCAATCAGGGCACGATTACGGCCGGCGACCATGCGGTGCTGATCGGCCCGCAGGTGAGGAACGAGGGGGTCATAGCGGCCCGCGTGGCGGCCCTGGCGGCGGGGGACAAGGTGAGCCTCGACTTTTCCGGGGACAAGCTGCTGAACGTCACCGTCGACACCGGGGCTGTCGGCGGCAGCGCCGTCAACACGGGGACGATAACGGCGGACGGCGGGCTGGTGCTGATGACCGCCGGGACGAAGGACACGCTGCTCAATACCGTTGTCAACAACAGCGGCGTGATAAGGGCGCAGAGCGTGAATAATGTCAACGGCGTCATCCGCCTGGAGGGCAACACGGCCATCAACAGCGGCGTGCTGGACGCCAGCGGCAAGGCGGCCGGGCAGACGGGCGGCACGGTAAAAGTGCTGGGCGACAATGTCACGCTGGCGGCGACGGCGGCGATCGACGTATCGGGCGACAGGGGCGGCGGCACTGCCCTGGTCGGCGGTGCGTACCAAGGCGGCGGCAGCGAGTACGCGGCGACCAACACGACGGTGGAGAAGGGCGCGACGATAAACGCGGACGCGATAACGAGCGGCAACGGCGGCCAGGTGGTGGTGTGGGCAAAGGATACGACCGACTTCGCCGGGACGATAACGGCGAAGGGCGGCGCGGCGTCCGGCGATGGCGGCGCGGTGGAGGTGTCGGGCAAGAAGACGCTGGTCTACAGGGGCAGGACGGACGCGACGGCGGCTAACGGCCAGAGGGGCAGCCTGCTGCTCGACCCCAGCGACTACACGATCGGCGCAGGGGCGACAGGGGCCAACTACTGGAACAACGCCGACCTGGTCACCCAACTGGCCATCGCCGAAGTGACGGTGGCCACAGCCGCCGCCGGCGGCGGCAACGGCGACATTATAGTCGACGCACCGATAGACTTCCAGGATGGCGAAAAATTCGCAACCCTCACCCTCAACGCCCACCGGGATATATTATTCAACCAACAGGTCACCGGCGTGGTCGGCACGGATGCTTACAATAGTCCACGCGGCTTTAGGGTTTTCTCGTTAACCGCATCCGCCGGCCGCAACATCTGGATAAACGCCCCGCTGAAGGTGAAGGTACTCGACCTACGGACGGACAGAACCACGTACCCCGACGACGGCGGCAATATCTACATCAACACCCCGGAACTCTTTGCCAACATTAAAATGTGGCTCAAAGGCAACATCACCCTCGGGCAGAACGTGAAGATCACCGCCACCGGCGGCGGGGGGGCCGCGGGCGATCTCACGATCGGCGGCTCGGTCGATGGGACCGACCCTGACACCAAAATGCTCGACGGCTGGGTGAAAGGCAACGGCCACGACCTGACGCTCTCCAACGGCCTCAACGCAGCGCAGGGGGTCAAGGGATATGACGTGACAACTTACTTCTACAGTTCGGTAAACAATGTACGCAACCTGACTCTGGCGACGAACAACATCAGATTTTATAAACCCGTCGCCCTCACAGGCTCGCTGACGGCGCCCATCGTGCAGTATTACAATATCTCCGGCAACCTCACCGGCGGCTTCGGTGTGGCGCTGTATACAGCCTACGGAGGCGGCAATATCACCACCGCCGGCGACCAGACATACGCGGGGCGGCCGTACTTTGGGGGCAGCGGTTCAATGACCAGCACCGGAGGCAAGATAACCCTTAGTCAAGGACTGTATAGCCCCGACAACGCCGCGGTCTCGCTCCAAGCCGCCGGCGGCATAGTCCTTGGCGGCAGCTCGGATATCGGGGCGCTGACGGTGAAGAGCCCGGTTACCGTCGGCGGCACTACCAGTGTCAGCGGCGGCTCAGTCACTTTCCAGGACACGGTGGACGGGGCTAACACTTTCACGGTGAATGTGAGCGGCAGCGCCACCTTCGAGAAGGCGGTGGGCGCCGCCACGCCTCTTGCCAACGTTGACCTGAAGGCCGACGGCGGCATCAACGTAAACGGCGGCAGCGTCACCACCACCGGCTACCAGTATTATAACAGCGCCGTCACCCTCGGCGCCGACACCGCCCTGACCGCCACCGGCAGCATGTACCTGAAGAGCGTCGAAGCCGGCAGCCATACCCTGGTGGCCAAGGCCGGCATGGCCCTTACTCTGTACAACACGAGCCAGATACGGTCGACGGCGGCCGGCAACGCCGTCATCCTGGCGGCCGGCAGCTACTTCAGCAACCTCGCCGGCGCGAGCGCCATCCAGACGCCCAACGGCCGCTGGCTGGTGTACTCCCAGAACCCGGCCACCGCCAACGAAATCCGCGGCGGGCTGGCCTACGCCTTCAAGCAGTACAACACCGCCTACGGCGGCACGGTGCTGGGGAGCGGCAACGGCTACATCTACACGCTGGCGCCGACGGTGACCGTCGGACTGACAGGCACGGTGGCCAAGACGTACGACGGCACCGACGCCGCGACGCTGGCGGCGGCCAACTATACTAAAAGCGGCGCGGTGACGGCCTACGGCATAACGGACACCGTCAACGTGAGCGGCACGGCAACCTACGCCGACAAGAACGCCGGCAGCGGCAAGGCGGTCACGGTGAGCGGCCTGCAGGTCGACTCGGCCACGGACAGCACCGGCGCGACCGTCTACGGCTACCGGATCGCCAATGCGGGCGGCACGGCGAGCGGCAACGTGGGCACAATCGACAAAGCGAATGTGACGGTGACCACGGGCGACGTCACCAAGACGTATAACGGCACGACGGCGGCAGCGGGCAGCGCGGTGGCCACCGGCGGAACGCAGCTTTACGGCAGCGACTCTTTAAGCGGCGGCACGTTCGCCTTCACGGACAAGAACGCCGGGACGGGCAAGACGGTGACGGTGAGCGGGGTGACGGTGAACGACGGCAACGGCGGCAACAATTACACGGTGACTTACGCCGACAACACGACGAGCACGATCAACAAGGCGGCGCTGACCATCAGCACCGGCAACGTCACCAAGACGTACGACGGAAATAGCAACGCCACCGGCGCCAGCGCCATAGTAACGGGCGGCACGCAGCTTTACGGCAGCGACTCTTTAAGCGGCGGCAGCTTCGTCTTCACGGACAAGAACGCCGGGACAGGCAACAAGACGGTGACGGTGAGCGGGGTGACGGTGAACGACGGCAACGGCGGCAACAATTACACGGTGAACTACGCCGCCAACACGGCGAGCACGATCAACAAGCGCGACATCGCCGTGACGGCGAGCGGCCAGAACAAGACGTACGACGGCACGACGGCCGCCACGGTGACGTACGGCGACAACCGGGTGGCGGGCGATAGCCTGACGGTGGGCGGCGCGGCGGCGTTCGCCGACAAGAACGCCGGCACAGGCAAGGCGGTGGGCGTGAACGGCATCAGCCTGAGCGGCGCGGATGCGGGCAACTATAACCTGACGAATACGACGGCGGCGACGACGGCGGATATCGGCAGGGCGGCGCTGACGGTGACGGCCGACAACGCCAGCAAGACGCAGGGCCAGGCCAACCCGGCCCTGACCTATAGCTTCAGCGGCTTCGCAAACGGCGAAACGACGGCCGTGCTGACAGGCGGGACGACGATCGGCACCAGCGCGACGATGTCTTCGCCGGCGGGCAGCTATGCCATCAACCTTACAGGCACGCTGGCCTCACCGAACTATACCGTCTCTTATGTCGACGGCGTGCTGACGGTTCGCTCGACGACCAATCCGAACTATACGGGCGCGGTCGGCCCGGCCGGCCAGCTGGCGTCAGGCGGCACTATCCTGGGCGGCGGCTTGGGCGGCACCAGTTTGGGCGGCGGTACCGGCGCAGGCGGCGGCTTCACGGGCGGCGGGATCGGCAGCGGCGGCCTGGGCAGCACGGGTGCGGGTGCGACAGGCGCAGGCGGCCCAGCGCCGGGCGCAGGCGGCACGGGTACGGGCGGCATGGGCGCGGGCGGTGTCGGGCTGGGAGGCCTGGTGAACATCGTCGGCCCGGGCGTGAATACCGGCGGCTCAGGCGGCGGCAACGGCGGCGCAGGGCATGCCGGCCAGAACCAGTAGCACGGAGCAGGGCGGCCCAGTGACGACCAGAACGGCCGCGAACGATAAAGAAGTAATTTTCTGAATGGATTTTTTTATTGACAGCGGGGCCAGAGGCTGGTATATTTGAAAGTAACTTAGATAAAGCAGGCGACGGAGCCTTCGTAGGATTACTACGGAGGCTCTTTGCGTTTGCTAGCGACGATGACGTCCGCGCTTATGGCGGGCGTCTGTGTTTTTTTTGAGAGAGGTGGAACGCCAATTAACATGAAAGAGGGTGTTCCCGAATGTCGAAAAGGTTTTGGACTATTTTGGGTTTATGTTTGATTTTCCTGGTTATCCTCGCCCCGCTGGCTCTGGCGGCCGAAGAGGCTAAGCCGGAGGCGGCCGCGGCGGTCGCCAAGATCGATACGGGCGACACCGCCTGGGTGCTGGCCTCCGCCGCGCTCGTCATGCTGATGACGCCCGGCCTGGCGCTGTTTTACGGCGGGATGGTGCGGACGAAGAACGCGCTGTCGACAATCATGCAGAGTTTCTTCATCGTCGGCCTCGTCTCGGTGCAGTGGGTGCTGTGGGGCTACACGCTGGCCTTCGGCTCCGATATCGGCGGCGTGATCGGCGGGTTTGACTTCCTCGGTCTTACGGGTGTCGGCGTGGAGCCGAACAGCCCGACCTCGACAATCCCCCACCTGGCGTTCATGGTCTTCCAGGGGATGTTTGCCGTCATCACGCCGGCGCTCATCACCGGCGCGTTCGCCGAACGGATGAGGTTCCCCGCGTTCGTGGTTTTCGTGCTTATCTGGGCTACGTTCATTTATGACCCTGTCGCCCATATGGTCTGGGGCGGCGGCTGGATGATGTCCCTCGGGGTGCTGGATTTCGCCGGCGGCACTGTCGTCCATATCCTTTCCGGCGTGTCCGGCCTGGTGGTGGCGCTGGTGCTGGGCAAGCGCAAGGGCTACGGCAGCGAGGCGATGCTGCCCCACCATCTGCCGATGACGGTGCTCGGCGCGTCGCTGCTGTGGTTCGGCTGGTTCGGCTTCAACGCCGGCAGCGCGCTGGGCGCCAACGGCCTGGCGGCCACCGCTTTCGTGACGACCAACGCGGCCGCGGCCGCGGCGACTGTTTCGTGGGTGTTCGCGGAGTGGCTGCGCCATGGCAAGCCGACGGTCCTCGGCGCGGTGTCGGGCTGTGTGGCCGGCCTGGTCGCCATAACCCCGGCGGCCGGTTTCGTGGCTCCCCTGCCGGCGGTGATAATCGGCCTGGCGGCCGGCGTCATCTGCTATGTGGCGGTGGGCGTGGTGAAGGCGAAGCTGGGCTACGACGATTCGCTGGACGCTTTCGGCGTCCATGGCATCGGCGGCACCTGGGGCGCGATCGCCACCGGCCTGTTCGCCTCCAAGGCGGTCAACGAGGCCGGCAACGACGGTCTGTTCTACGGCAACCCCGACCTGGTGCTGACGCAGCTCATCGGCGTGGGCGCCAGCTGGGCGATCGCGATCGTGGGCACGTATATAATTCTGAAAATCGTCGGCGCCGTCATGCCGCTCAGGGTGAGCGAGGAGCAGGAGGTTCAGGGCCTCGATATCACCGAGCACGGCGAGCGCGGCTACGCGTACCAGGAGTTCGCCGCCGGCCTGCCTGTCGCCCACACCGCGCCGTTCGCCGCGAGCCAGCCGGCTTCGGCGGCCAAGGTCAGCCTCAATTCGTAAGCGGAAGGAGGAATTAGCGTGGAAAAGATTACGAAGATCGATATCATCACCCGTCCCGAGAAGCTCGAAGAGCTGAAAGAGGCGATGAACGCCATCGCCGTGACGGGCATGACGGTCACCCAGGTCTACGGCTGCGGGCTGCAGAAGGGGTATAAGGAGGTCTACCGCGGCAAGGAGGTGACCATCAACCTCGTGCCCAAGGTGAAGATCGAGATCGTGGTGTGCGAGGTGCCGGTGGAGCGGGTGGTGGAGACGGCCAAGCGCGTCTGCCGCACCGGCAACGTGGGCGACGGCAAAATCTTCGTCTACCCGCTGGAGAACGCCGTCCGCATCCGCACCGGCGAGGAAGGCCCCGACGCCATCAAGGACCCCAAGGATATGGCGGCGATAAAATAACGGGGCGACTAGAGGCCCTGATTCCGATAAGCACTTTATCCGCAGAGCCGTTTTCCTTACGGCGCGGCTCTGCGGATTTCCCTCCACTACGAAAATCATGCGGCGGCTTCCCATCGGCAACCGCCGCTCCAAAAACCGAATAGCCCTCCCGGCGAGGAAACGACTACTTTGCTACCTCTCTCGCCGGCCACTCGATGCCGGCATCTTTTTAGTCACGGAGCCACCCGTTAAACGGGTGGCTTGGGTTAGCCCTGAAAGGGCATTATACTAGCTGAGTCTCAAGACTCACTGAAAGTTTGCCAACCGCATAGCGTTCTCAGTCAGCCCCTAAAGGGGCTGGCTTTTTTAT
>JAHDOI010000035.1 GCA_018434945.1 Selenomonadales bacterium | reverse complement strand
CCCGTTTTCCGAGAAGGATTTGGTTGACAGCATTAGGCTGACCGACGACCAGTTCTTCAAGAAATATGGTGAAGGCCGTCTGATCCGTCTGACAGAGGAGGGAATACAGCAGGGATATCTTTACATGTCGCGCGGTGTATGCGTATCGTTCGACGAGAAAGGGAGGGTGCTGGCGATTGACTGTCGCGACGGCTTCGAATTTCGTGGCGCGAAGGCTGGGATGGGATTCGACAAGGTGAGGACAATTCTGGGAGAGGCGTCGGTAAGGGCGGAAAATTTCGGCGGACGCAAGGTGCACATTCTGGAGTACACGCTGGAAGAGTGCACTGTGCAGTTCATCGCGGGCGACCGTGGAGGCAAGAATGACGGAGCGTCGTTTCTGCGGGTGCGACCGCAACGGGACGTGCTGGCGAATCTGAAACGGGAGTATAGACAACTGGCCGGCACGGAGGTGAGCGAACCGGGGACGAAACCGGATGCAGATGAGAACCCGGTAGATGCTGGCGGATGGCGGAAGACAAAATACCAATATTCGCCTTTGGGCAAGGAGGAACTAATCGGTCTTGTCAGTCTGACGAAGGGGGAAATCCTCAATAAATACGGTTACGATTACACGATCGTGCGGACAGGGGCGGAAGGGCTGATGCAGGGATATTTCTTCCCGAAGCTCGGAGTGTGCATCAATTTCTGGGGTTACGACAAGGTTTCGTTCGTAGAATGCTGCCAGGGAGTGGGGATAGACGGGGCAACGGTTGGGATAAGCTTCGCCGAGGTGATGGCGAGACTGGGTGAAGTACCGATCAAAGCTGCATGGTGGGAATCGCCAGATATAAAAACGCATGTCTTGGAATATTCTATGGGTTCCGCCAGGGTGAATTTCATTTCTCTCGCATTCAGACCTAATTATCACGTGTGGAAAATGCTAATTTACCCAAAGAAAATTGTCAGGGAGTAAAGAGGAAAGCGAGGAGAGAGTGAAGGGGAGCACTACATCCTCCGTTTCCGAGAAATTCTTGGCTCTATGGATTGCCGGGGCTGTTAAGAAGACCTCATTTGCCAGAGTGCGCTGTGACTTGTATTCAAATGTACACGAGCGAGCGCACTTTTGCTCCTTGCGGGTGCGCGGCAGATGAGGGCTTATCAAAGGCTCCGATGAATAATGTGCAAAAGCAAAAGACCGCCGGGGGCGGTCTTTGTGTTTGGTAAAGGGGGTGAGGGGATGAAGGGGTGTTATAAGTACTATTGCCTGAATCACGACCGGGAGTGGCCGGGGAACTGCCGGGAGGAAGGGGGGATGAGGTCTTTGGAGGGGCTGTGCAGCCATTATGTGAGCGCGGAGAGCCTGATGCGGACGTTCCGGTGCGGCTGCCACAGGAATGCGCGGGGCCGCTGGGTGGGCGACCGGGTGACGGTGCTAAGGTGAGGCGGGACTAGGCGAGGAGGCGGTAGACGGCATAGGCGATGGCGAGCCAGAGGAGGATGATGACGGCGGCGCCGAGCCAGAGCTTGGGCATGATGGTGCCGTAAGAGGCGGCCTGGCGGCGGCAGTCGGCGAGGACGGGGCGGGGGATGAGCCTGATGGCGAGGGCGATGCCGAGGGGCAGGAGGATGAGGTCGTCAACGTAGCCGAGGATAGGGATGAAGTCGGGGATGAAGTCGACGGGGCTTAGTGCGTAGCCGACGATGAGGGCGACGAGGGCTTTGGCGTACCAGGGGGTGGCGGGGTGCTTGAGGGCAAGGAAGAGGGCGAGGATGTCGCTTTTGAGGAGACGGGCTTTTTGTGTGAGGGATAACTTGCCCGATGTTTCGGCCATGGCAGAGTCCTTTCGGGGGCGTTTTTTTTATTATAGCATATTAGGGAGGTTGCAAGATGGCGGGAGGGAAGGGGCTGACGCACCGCCAGCAGGCGTTTGTGCGGGAGTATGTGAGCAGGGGGAATGTGCTGCAGGCGGCGCGGGCTGCGGGGGTGAAGAGCCCGGAGAGCTCGGGGTATCGGATGATAAGGAATGCGAAGGTGCAGGCGGCGATCGCTGAGGCGAGAAGCGGGGTGGAGGCGAGGCTAGCGGGGGAGTCGGCGAAGGCGCTGGCGATTCTGCTTAATCTGATGGAGAATGCGGAGACGGATTCGGTGCGGCTGAGGGCGGCACAGGAGGTGCTGGACCGGGCGCGCGGCCGGCAGGGTGAAAAGCGCGACGAGGGGGACGGGCGGCCGGGAGCACGGGTGCTGTTGGATTATTCGGACCCGGCGGCGGTGGCGGCGAGGCTGGAGGAGCTGTGGCGGCGGCACAGGGATAAGGATGGCGGACAGGCTGCCGGCGGGGGAGATGCGGCGGGCGGAGGCGGCGGCGATGCTGAGCGGTGAGGAGCTGGCGGAGCTGGCGATGCTGGAGGCATACCGGCAGTACGGGGAGGATCCGTGGCTGTTCGTTAAAGAGTGCTGCCGGACGAAGGATGAGGCGGACGGGGGCAAGGTTAAGAATATGCCGGATAAAGAGTATCTACGGTATGTGACGGAGGTGTGGCGGGAGGAGAGCTTGCTGGCGATCCCGAAGAGCCGGCGGATGCTGATGACGTGGCTGTTTTTGTGCCTGCATCTGTGGGCGGCGCTGACGAGGCCGAACGCGGCGGTGTTCATCCAGTCGAAGAAGCAGGAGGATAGCGAGTTTTTACTGGGTGAGGACCGCCTGATGTTCGTGTACCGCCAGCTGCCGCAGGAGTTTCCCTGGCCGGCGCTGGAGAAGGCGATGGCGGGGAAGAGCGGCAAGGGGTATACGTATCTGCGGTTCGCGAATGGTTCTTATGTGGCGGCTGTGGGCCAGGGGCCGGACCAACTCCGCCAGTATACGGCGTCGCATGTGTATCTGACCGAGCTGGCTTTCTGGGAGTGGGCGGAGGAGACGTTCGCTTCGCTGCTGCCGACGATCCAGGGGGGCGGGAAGGTGACGATCGATTCGAGCGCGGGGCCGGGGTTTTTCGACCGGCTTATTCACGGCGAGCTATAAGGTGACGAATTTGGGCGGCAAAGGGGCGCAAAAGCGCGCAGGTGGCCGCCCTGAAAATTATTTGGAATAAAATGCCAAACAAGTATTGATAATCTCCAAAAACCATGTTACAATTTACAAAAAGTGGTAAATATTACCAAGCAATAAGGGGATATGTGTCGGTTGGGAATAGATGACGGCGATGTCTCGTAAGGCGATGATGACGCCGCCGTGAGCCGACGGAATGTCAATTTCGCGAGCAGAGTAACGGGAGTTTTCTCCCATAGCCTCCAGGAGCAATCCTGGGGGTCTTTTTTTGAAGGGGGGGGAGAGATTTGGCAAGGTCGGAAATTCCCGCGGGGGTCAACCGCTGGATGACTAAGCAGGGGCTGACGGTGGTGAGGGTGCATTATACGGCCGATCCGGCGAAGAGGTCGGCGGCATGGCGGGAGGAGCAGAAACGGGGGATGTCGGAGGCGATGTGGGAGCGGGAGATGGAGATAAATTTCCGGATTATGCTGGGTAAGGCGTGGTTCCCGGAGTTCCGCTACGAGTTTAACAATTATTTGTAAAATCCTGCAAAAAAGCCCGGCGATTTTGCCGGGCTTTTTTGTTTTGCCCTAGTGGGCAAGCTCTATTTCTTTGCCTTTCAGCACTTCGTCGCGCAGGGTAAGCCAGATGGTCTGGAAAAGCTGGTTGTAGCGGAGGGTGGTGCGGATGGCGGCGATGTCGCGCGGGCGGGGGAGGTCGATGGCGACGATGCTTTTGATGCGGCCGGGATGGGCGGTCATGACCATGACCCGGTCGCCTAGGCAGAGCGCCTCATCGATGCTGTGGGTGATGAAGACGGTGGTTTTGCGGCTCTCTTCCCAGATGCGGAGGAGCTCCTGCTGGAGGAGGATGCGATTCTGTTCGTCGAGGGCGCCGAAGGGTTCGTCCATGAGCAGTATTTCCGGGTCGTTGGCGAAAGCGCGGGCAACGCTGACGCGTTGTTTCATGCCGCCGGAAAGCTGATGGGGGTAGGCGTCGGCGAATCTTGTGAGGCCGATCATGCGGATAAAGCGATCGGCGATGGCATAGCGCTCTTTTTTGCCGAAACCACGCAGACGCAGCCCATAGCTAACATTATCGCGGACACTCATCCAGGGGAATACACTTTGTTCCTGAAAAACCATCGAATTGAGCGGGCGGCCGTTTGAGGCGGCGGGAATACAAACATCGCCGCCGGTGCTTTCCTCAAGGCCGGCAAGAATTCTCAGCAACGTTGTTTTGCCGCAGCCGGAGGGGCCGACGATGCAAAAGAATTCGCCGCCGCCGATGTTTAGGCTGACATCCTGAAGAGCGTCGACGGTGCCTCCCTGGGTGCTGAAGGTTTTGTTCACGTTTCTGAGAGTAATTCCGGTTCCGCAAACCAAGGCACGGCACCTCCCGGTCAAGTCTGTTTCCAAGGGACGATCCAGCGCTCGACGGCGTCGAGAAGCAGCGAGAAGATGTAGCCGAGGACGGAGAGGACTATTAGGGCGACGAACATTTGCTCAATGTCGAACATGTCATAGGCGCGCCAGATCATCCAGCCGACGCCGGCCTTGGCGGCCGATAGTTCGGCGGCGACGATGAGGATGAGAGCCATGCCCATCCCGAGTTTGAGACCGGCGAAGATCATCGGCAGGGCGCCGGGGAAGGCGACGGTGAGGTAGAAGTCGCGGCGGTTCGCCCCGTAGTTGCGGGCGACATCGAGGTAGATTTTGTCGATGTTGAGCACGCCGGCCATGGTGTTGATGACGACGAGGTAGAAGACGCCGATGGCGATGGTGAAGACTTTCGATGTTTCGCCCAGGCCGAAAACGAGCAGGATCAGGGGCATGATGGCCAGCTTGGGGATGGGGTATGTAGCGGCAATCATCGGTTCGACAGCTGAACGGACGAAAGGCGATAAGCCCATACTGATCCCGAGGATGATCCCTGGCACTGCTCCGACGGCGAAGCCAAGTATGACACGCTGGACGCTTACGGCGGTGTTGTAGATAAGCTCTCCCGAAAACAGTAGGGGGACAAAAGCCTGGATGATGAGGCTAGGACTGGAGAAGAGTCTAGTGTCGATGGCATCGACGCGGGCGAGGAGTTCCCAGGCGATAAGGAGGGAAAGCGGCGACAGGACGGAGACGACGCGAATGAACAGGCCGCCGTTTGGGAGTTTTGCCATACACGTCACCTCCCAGGGCTGGTTACTTGTATTTGCCGAGTACGGCCAACGCAAAATCAACGTACTTGTTGTCGACGACTTCCTGGAGTTTGATGTCGGTTTTCAGAAGGTTGCGCTGTTTATACCAGGTCAGGTCCATTTCGATGCCTTTCATACGGAGGTATCCGTCGGGGTTTAGGCCTACAGGGAACATTTTTTCGTACATGACAGGGTCTTTGACGACCGAGTGTTTGCACAGGAGGTCGATAAGCTCTTTTTTGCCTTTGTCCTTGAAGAAGGCGTCGTTGTAGTCCCGGTGGGATTTAACGTAGGCAGTCATGAACCGGTTGGCGACGTCTGGCCGGGTGGTCATGCTCGTGCCGAAGACAAGCAGGGCGGTCTGGGCGTCGGGGTCGTATTCGGCCGGATCTTTCCACGGGTCGACAATGCCTTTGGCGATGCCGACGGCGATGAAGGGTTCGATGACCATGGCGGCGTCGATGCTTTTGTTACCGAGGGAGACAAGCATATCGGGGAAGGAGCGGATAACTTGCAGGTCGACGTCTTTGGTGGACATACCGCCTTTGTTGAGGACGCGGTCAAGAGCGATTTCATCCAGTGAGGCGGTGCCGACGACGGCGATCTTTCGGCCGCGCAGATCGCCGAAATCGTTGATGGTGCCGACGAGGTCCTTACGGATGACGAGACGGTAGTAACCTTTGCCAGGGACGTTGATGCCTTTGTCGGCGACTATTTTTACGGGGATGTCGCGGGACATGGCGTTGAACAGGCCGGATGCGGTTACGGTGGCGCCGACATCGAGCTGCCCGGCCGCCAGGGCGTTGATCATTTCCTGGCCGGTGTTGAACTGGACTGGCTCGATTTTGATGCCAAGATCTTTATAGTAGCCTTTGGCCATGCCGATTAGAACGCCGGAATCGGAGACGACCTGCTTCATGCCCACCTTGACAACTGTTTCCTGCTGTAGCGGCAGGAGCGACGGCGCCCAGACCGGGCTTTTGGTTACCGCTGGGGCAGTTTGAGGCTGGCCGCAGCCACAAACTATCAGTGTAAGGGCAAGAAGCGCGACAGCCAGCATACCACCTGTCTTTCTTATCATGTGCAACCCTCCAAGACTGCATTTTCGAATAGTACACGATATTCTCCCCGGCGTTTTTTGGTTACAGCCCTTGCGGGTTTTTGATTTGTCGGCCATAATATACCTTGAAAGCAAAAATGGATGGTAGTTATGAAAGAGATAATCGCGCAAGTGAATGAATGGCCGTTTTTACGGCAGCTTCCCGCCGATCAGGCCGGATTTTCCCTGAGCCTCGACCTTGCGGAGGACGGGGTGCAGTATAACGTTTTTTCATACCGAAATGCGGAGGAGCTGCGAAGCTTCTCCGTCGTTTACGACAGGGCAACGCGGGACTATCTGGCAAGGGTGGCGGTGGGGCTCAACGAGTTTTATGATGTAAGTTTTATCTGCCCCGACTTGGCGAGCCTGGAGCGGATATTGACTGCAAAGCTGGAGGATGCTCTGGTAGAACTGAGTGGAGGAAGGCAGTACGAGAGCGTTTTTCGGGCGAAGAAAATACTCGAATGGCCTTACTGTGAAAGGCTGGCTGACGAGGTGGCCGGGTTCCACTTGTTTATCACGCCGCGGCAACCGCTGAAAACGGTAAACGGGTCATATATTATTCTTGATTACAGCGATTTTGCCGCCGCCAGCAACCTCAGCATAAGTTACAATATTTACCGTGACGAATTCTTTGGCCAAGTCCGCTTGCGGCAAACGCCGCATATGATCGGCACTTTCGACACGCGAGACCTTGGTGAGCTGGCCGCAAAATTTGATCGTGAACTGGGGCCCTTGCTGGCCGATCTGCGCGGCCGCATCTCACATTCAGAGGGAGAAAACCTATCATGAAAACAGCTCTTACGATCGCAGGCTCCGATTCGAGCGGCGGTGCCGGGATTCAGGCAGACCTCAAAACTTTTTCCGCCCTGGGCGTTTTCGGCATGAGTGTGATTACCGCTATTACGGCGCAAAATACGTGCGGCGTGACCAATATCCGCGAACTGGACCAGGAAATAATCGCCGACCAGATCGCCGCAGTCTATGAGGATATCCCGGTCGGGGCGGTGAAAGTTGGCATGCTGTCGAGCGCCGCTATCACCCGTGTTGTTGCCGATGCTCTCGTCAAGCACGGCGCCTTGAACATCGTCGTCGATCCGGTGATGGTTGCCAAGAGCGGCAGCCGCCTTCTCAAACCTGAGGCAGTCGACGCCCTGGTCGGCTCCCTGTTTCCGATTGCCGATGTGGTAACACCCAATCTTCATGAAGCAGCCGAGATCGTCGGGTTCCCTGTAGACGACCGCGTTGCGATGGAACGGGCGGCAATCGCAATCAAGGCTATGGGGCCGAAGTATGTGGTAGTGAAAGGCGGGCATCTGCCCGGAGCAGCCTGTGATCTTTTTTATGACGGCGTCGAGTTTGCCGTTCTTGCCAATGAACGTATTGAGACGAAGCATACTCATGGCACCGGCTGCACTTTTTCATCGGCCATCGCCGCCGGAATGGCAAAAGGCTTACCTGTCTTCGAGGCCGTCACGGCGGCCAAACGCTATATCACCATTGCAATCACACACGGATTTCCTCTTGGAAAAGGCGTCGGTCCGACACACCATTTCTATGAGCTTTATTCCCGGGCAGGGGTCGCAAGCGAAGGAGAATGAGACGTGGCAAGAATACTGGTTTGCGACGACTCGGCCTTTATGCGGATGCTGCTCACACGGGTCCTGAGCAAAATGGGACACGAGGTGATCGCCGAAGCAGCCAACGGCAAAGAGGCAAGGGAGAAATACCGCCGCTATAAGCCTGATCTTACGACAATGGACATAACCATGCCCGAATGCGACGGAATCGAGGCTGTTAAGCTGATCTGCGGCGACGACAATAATGCGAAAATCGTTATGGTTACCGCAATCGGGCAGCAGCCGGTGCTTCGGGACGCTATCGCCGCAGGAGCGCTCGATTTCATCGTCAAGCCGTTCGAGGAGGCGCAGGTAGCCAGGACTATTGATCGCATCCTGGCAAAGTGACCGACAGCCTATTGACATTAGTTATGTAACGTGGTATTATCCATTTTGTGATTCATTGACAGGTAAACATGAATCATATATACTAAGTAATGCGGTTTCAAACGGCCCCGTGGTGTAGTGGTCTAACATGCCGCCCTGTCACGGCGGAGATCGTCGGTTCAAATCCGATCGGGGTCGCCATTTAGTTTTTTTGCCGCGGTAGCTCAGTTGGTAGAGCAGAGGACTGAAAATCCTCGTGTCGACGGTTCGATTCCGCCCTGCGGCACCATTTAAGCGGAAGTAGCTCAGTGGTAGAGCATCGCCTTGCCAAGGCGAGGGTCGCGAGTTCGAATCTCGTTTTCCGCTCCATCATCTGGCGGCATAGCCAAGTGGTAAGGCAGAGGTCTGCAAAACCTCTATTCCCCAGTTCGAGTCTGGGTGCCGCCTCCAAAACAAAACCACCCCCATCGGGTGGTTTTTTGTTATGACTTTTTTCGACAATTTGAACTAAATGTTGTGCTTGAGGCTTAACTTTTCTTATTGTTGCCACGATATTATGTTGGACAGACTTTTTTGCCCCGAGCACGTTATGATACCTAAAGGCGCATTGCCCACTCCTATTTTGAGGAGGCTTTTGTGTGCGAAAATTAATATCCTTCGACCTGCAACCAGGCATGGTAACCGCAGAACCGGTGTTTTCCCACGACGGCAGGCAGATTCTCATCCCGGCAGGCAGTCATTTAACTGAGCAAGCTATCCGCCTAATCCAGAATTGGGATATCGCCTTCATCATGATTGCTGAAACGGCGGAGGCCGAGTTACTGACTCCGCCGCCGGCGGAAAACGACCCGGTACTGGAAATCCTTCCGGATACGATGGCGAAGAAGGTGATAAATTTCACCTGCAACTTGGAAGAGGCGCTGTTTAACGTAACGGATTTATTTGAATCACTAAGGTCCGGAGGGTCTATCGAAACGGCCGCTTGCCGTCAAATCTCCTCAAAGATAGCCCGCCATCTGGTTCAGCCCGCTGAAGCGATAAACAGGCTGCTTTTCAGAATAACGGTCAACCGTGACCGCGACTACCTTGAACGCCATTCTGTATCGGTCGCCGCCCTTTCCGGGATGCTGGCGTCGTGGATGGAACTGGCTCCTGCCGTAGTCGATGAAGTAGTACTCGCCGGGCTTATCCACGACATCGGCAAGATAAGAATGCCGCGTAGTCTGATAATGGATGACAGCCCCACTCCTGAACGGCAGGAAATTCTTAGGCAACATGTTTTGCTCGCCTACGAACTGCTCAAAGATGTTCCCGGCTTGCCCCCCAACGTGCTTGCCGCCGTTACACAGCACCACGAATACCGCGACGGCAGCGGATACCCCCTGGCATTATCAGGGGACGGTATTAATCAATATGCCCGCATCGTCACGGTGGCAAACCGTCTTTGCCATATTGCCGAAGGCCCCGGTGGACTTAATCCGTTCAACATTATTGAAATAGTCAAGGGTGAGACGTTTACCCGACTTGACCCTGCGGTGTGCGATACTTTCATTCGGAGAATCAACGATTATCTGATGAATAACCCGGTCAAACTGAACGACGGGCGGAAGGCCAAGGTTGTTTTTCTGCCGACAATTAACCCGACGTGTCCTGTTTTGAAAGCCGAGGACGGACAGTTTATTGATTTGACCAAAACCCGTGAGACTTCTATCGTCGGTCTGACTTTTTAACCCAACGGGCCTTGGAACCTTATTTTGCCTTATGTGTGTAATTTCCGTGCTCTTGTCAGCAAAACTGATTTGCGGTATAATATTTATGATGTCCCGGCAGTTGATGCTGCCGGGATATTAATACACGCCGGAGTGGCGGAACAGGCAGACGCAACGGACTTAAAATCCGTCGGGGAGAAATCTCCGTACCGGTTCGACCCCGGTCTCCGGCACCAAACAAAAGTGTATACGAATAGTTTCATTGATCGGCTCGGGAGCAACCCGGGTTTTTCTTTTTACCGCTCTTAAGGGGTTGGGCGATGCCTGATGCTGCGGGGAGCGACAATATGTCTAATGTTAGAAGACCGTCGAAAGGCGGTCTTCTTTTAGCGCAGAAATGTATTAGTCCGGGAAAAATAAACAATAAAGCCACATATTGACAAATAACGTACATATGTTCTATAATTTGATTACAAATATTGACAAGCTTTACGGGGGTATCGCGATGAAAAAAATGTGCGTAATCCTCACTCTTGTCATAACATTCAATCTAGGTTTCGGCCTTGCCTTACCCACGTCAGCGAGGGCCGACACCATCGACGCAATTCTCGACGTGCTCGACGCTATCAACACTTATGCTTATGTCAGAGAGATGGCCAAAAAGACAGAATTCACCATGCAGAATCAGGTGTTGCAGGAATATAAGAAAGAGTGGGGCGTGAGCAAAGATGACGCGGCCAACGAGATGCTGCATCGCATATTTACCCGTGTGGGTGCCGCACCCGGCAATGAAGAGATTCTTGCCCGTCCGCCCAGCTATTTCATTATACCCGATCCTACCATCAACGGGTTCCGGGCGCTCGGAAACGTAATTGGAATTAATTTGGGCGTGTTTCACGAGTTCGGGTTTAACGAAGATATGGTTGCTTTTATCGTCACTCACGAGATCGGCCACGGAACCAAGCAGCACGCCCTGCGGAAGATTGAGGGCATTGTACCTCTGGAGGTTGCCGCCCGGTTGTTCGCCAAAAGATATGGGGAATATCTCGAAGATGTTCATTTGCATCTGGCCGGCTTGATCCTTTTGCACATTCGGAACGGCGGATACTCTGTTCCTTTCGAGTACGAGGCCGACAACGCCGCCTTCGAATACGGCGTAAGAGCCGGTTATAATCCTGGCGCAGCCGCAGCCGGCGAAGCCCGTTTGATGTACTTTTACGAAGACAAGCAGGATTTATTCCAGACCCTTTTTAACCCCCGAACCCATCCGCCAACCCATAAACGGGTCGAAAACTTCTCTGCAAAGCTTACCGAGTTTTCGGGCAACATGGTTACCGTTACCGGCACGAGCGTGAATGTCAAGGGCCAGCCATTTCTAAACGCCCGTCCTATTGGAGGGCGGCTGGCCGGGGAGCGCGCTTTTCTGATCGCCGGCAATCTCGCCCGTGTTTTTAACAAGTCGCCGCGGCCGATAGAGCCGGCTACCGTAGAATTCGGCACTCTCAAGTTGGCCGGGAGGAGTATAATTACCCCTGTGCCAGGGGAACCATCGGTCGAAGAACTGCAGAACAAATTGAACGCAATTCTCGGATTTACTGCTAACGCAACCAGCAGCTCGACAACCAACACTCCAAAATCTTCAAATCCTCAAAATCCACATTGGATAGTATTATAGAGCAGGAGAGGATGACGGTGTTGCTTGCAAGTCGTTTGCGCATTTGTGTGGGTTGGGGACTGATTGCCGGTCTGGCAGGAGTTCTTGCTGTATTCTCTTCGGCACAAGCATCGCCGCTCGGCGCGGCGGGACCTACTGTTAATCCAATCTGGATTGGCGGCAACTTTGACCTTACAGGCCGGTTCGCATATTATGGGGAAATGGTCGCCGACGGTGTCAAACTTGCTTTTAAAGAAACCAACGATGCGGGTGGCGTGCTTGGTCGGAAGATAGAACTCGTGCTGCTGGATAACGCATCCGACAAAGCAAAGACGGTAGTCGTAATGAAGAGTTTAGCCGCCAGGGGAAACGTCTCAGCCGTACTGGGCTGCCTGACAGCCGCAAACACCGCCGCAGCGTATGTTATCGCTGAACAGAGCCGACTGCCCCTGATAACCCCGACAGCGGTCAGTTACCGTCTGACAGGCGACGACGGCAAAGTTAACTCTTATGCCTTTATGACTTGCTTAGCCGATCCAAGCCAGGCGAATGTAATGGCCAGATTCGCTATAGAAGAAATGGGCGTAAAGGCGGCAGCAATTGTCTTCGATAACAGAGTCTCCATGTCCCGAAATATGGCGGCTGGCTTTGAAAAGGTTTTTACGCAGGCGGGCGGCACGATCGTTGCCAAGGAACAGTCCAACAGTGGCGGCGAATTCTCTCAGGAGTTTCTTTCGCAGGTCCGCAACGCCAACCCGGAAGTGGTTTTTATACCCCTTCATTACCGAGAGTCTGGTCAGGCTATCCGTTGTCTGCGCGAGGGCGGCATCCGCGTGCCGATTTTGGGACCCGATACCTGGGATTCGGCGCGAATTGTCGCCTACGCCGGCGAAGAAGCCCTTAATGATGTTTATTATTTTTCCCTCTACGCCAAAAGCGAAAAGCTGCCGCGAATAGGCAGGTTAGAAGATGATTTCGCCAGAGCGTATAAACGTCAGGCTGATGGGTATGCAGCGATGGGTTATGAAGCGGCACTTGTCCTCATTGCGGCAATCAGGAAGGCCGGCAGCGCAGATCCGGATAATATAAGGACGGCTCTCGAAGGCATTGAGGTAGAAGGGTTGCTTGGCCCTATCCGTATTGATGCGAACGATCACAGCGTAACGAAGGCGGTTGTCATAAAGCGAATGATCGAGGGCCAGCCGCTGGCATACAGAATGTATAAGCCATAATAGAGCAGCCACGGTTGATTAACAACCGTGGCTGCTCTATTATGGCTATGGCTTCTTGCTTTTCCAAATTTTATATGCATACACCAGGTAAGCGATGAAAAGGGCTATAGCCGCCAAAGAGAGCCATATGCCGCTGTAAGCGGCTAATTGTGTGCCGAAAATGGCATCAAGTATATCAATCGAGGTACCGAGGATCACAACTGCCACCAGTGCGACTACGAGATAAAAGGGGGTCGAATATTTGGCCATGTTCAGCTTCCTTTCCGGCCTTTGAAGTGCCAGACCTTATTTAATCCAAGAGCAAGAGTCCAGAGAGCGTGACGCGGCCGGGAGAAAATCCGGCCGGAAGTCCGGCGGCTGCACAGGTTTTTTCCACATCGATTCCTACCGCCTCCAGGGAAGGGCGGGCCTGTGCCGGCCGGCGGCATACTGACGGACAAACTTCGTCCGCACATTCATAACAGAGCTGGCAGTGTCCGCAGCCCAGCCCGACAGCCAGACTGAAGCCGCTTTGGAAGGCTGCATGTTCAAGACTGACGACAATCGCGTTCATAGTGTTTTTTTCCCTGTCGAACACTGTTTGGTATTCATTGGGCGCAGCTTCGCGGGTGATTTGCAGCAAAAGCGAGAAGGTATATCGGGCCAGTATGGATGACGTTTCGGCCAGATCCCATACATTTGGCGGGCACATCAGGTTCCGGCCGAACTGGCCGCACAGGTTAAGCCGGCATTTCATCCTGACGCGCGGATCGACGACGATTTCCCGTGCCAGAAAAGGTTCGGCTTCGCAGCAACCTTTGACTTTCGCCGTCTCGGCCAACATCAGCAAAGTTTTGATTGTCTGCGCCGTTTTCGACATTTGCGGTCCTCCCCGCTATTTTTCGTAGACAATCTTGCCGCCGCAGACAGTACAAAGCACTTTTGTGGCAGCAATATCTTCCGGTGGAATTGCGAAAATGTCTTGGGATAGAATAACGAAATCGGCAAGCATCCCGGGCGACAACACGCCTTTTTCGTTTTCCGCAAACTCAGCGTAAGCAGCGTTGACGGTATAGGCGTTAACTGCTTCCTCGACAGTAATCCTCTGTTCGGGGTGCCAGGGTCGCCCATTATCGAGCTTGCGGGTCACGGCAGCCTGAATGCCCTCAAGAGGGTTAAGAGGTGCAACCGGCCAGTCACTTCCGAAGGCAAGCTTGACACCGGCGGAAATAAGCGAGCGGAAAGGATAGGCAAACCTGGTCCGTTCGGGGCCTATTCGCCTCTCGGCCCAGCGGCCGTCGTCGATTAGGTGACTCGGTTGAACCGAGGCAATAGCATTCAGCGTCGCCATCCGGCAGATGTCTTCAGCGCAGAGGTGTTGAGCGTGCTCTACGCGGAAACGTCGGTCACGGCTGCCGTTTTGTACGGCTACTTCGTCATAGATGTTCAGCAGAATACGGTTGGCCTTATCGCCGATGGCGTGGACGGCTGCCTGCAACCCGGCAAGGTCGGCGGCGGCGAGCTGTTCACCCAATTCGGCCGCAGGCTGCATCAACAGGCCGCAGTTAGCCGGTTCATCGTCGTAGGGGGCAAAGAACAGGGCGGTGGAAGAACCGAGCGACCCGTCGACAAAAGCCTTAACGCCGGCAAGTTTTAGCCAGGAATCCTGCTGGCCGACAGGTATTTCACGAGTATTGAACCAGTCGGACAGTGGCATGTGGAGACCAAGTCTGACGGTCAACGCTCGTTGGCGGCGGAAGGCCTGAAAGACACGCCAGCTTTCCCATTCTTTACCCACCGCCATATCCTGCAGTGAAGTAACACCCAGAGAAGCTGCGAGTTCTGAGGCGTTCCCGACAGCGGTGAGCGATTCGTCCATAGAGGGCGGCGGAATTGCTCGGCGGATAAGTTCGAGTGCGGCATCCTTCAATATGCCGGTTGGTTCACCGGTAACGGGATGACGTATTATTGCCCCTCCGGCCGGGTCTGGTGTACCAGCCGTTATTCCGGCAGCCGACAGGGCGGCGCTGTTGACCAAGCCCATATGAAGATCGGTGCGGGTAAGGAGCACGGGCGTGGCTCGCGTGAAGGGGTCGATGTCCTCTTTAGCCGGCAATCCCGGATCGGACCACGCCCCATTATCCCAATTTCCGCCTATCAGCCAGCGACCCGCAGGGAGTGCCCTGGCGGCGGAAGCGACTTCGGCGGCAAAATCAGCACGACTGCGGGCGTTTCGAAGATCTACGGCCATCAGTTGGCGGCCGCCGAGCAGGAGGTGAGCATGGCTGTCGTTAAAGCCCGGCAGAACAAGTTTGCCGCCGGCGTCAATCACCGTCGTAGCTGAACCTGCGAGCAATGAGATATCCGCGTTGCTCCCTGTCGCGACGATCCTGTCGTCAAAAACGGCTATCGCCTGGCAGCGGCCTGCCGACCGGATACCAGTCCACACGGCGGCGTTTAGTATGACTAGGCTGGCATTGGCCATGGAATAACCTCCCTGAATGACTTTCCAGATTTAAAGATATCATGTCCGCACGGACACAGCAAGAATGTCGATGCAAATTAAAAAAAATTGCCGCCCGGTATTGACAAACAGCACCGGCGAAAATTATAATTAATACAAAATTAATAACTATAAGTCGATGAGGACTTCCTAAGATTTTTAGGAGGTCCTTTGCGCTTTTATCGGCCGCCCCTTGAGTATGGCCGGTGCGGCGCGAACGTCCCGAGTCATTCTCGCGTTCAGAGGATTAAAGGAGGGATAACGATGTTAGCCGGCAGCGAAGAGTTCACCCGTATGCCACTATACTGGCAGGTTGCTTCCTTGCTGCAATTCTGGGCCAGCGGCGACAGCGGGGGAATGCCTCTAAGCCAGGGGCGGAATAATAACATAGTGGCTTAATACATGGATATTATGTAAATTAATTTGAGAGGTGGATTATTATGTTGAACGATCTGCTTTACTTCATCCCGGCAGGCAAATACACCAACGGACAGTTGGTAACTCTGCTGAAGGATCATCCCGAGATCAAGTTCGTATCCCTCGTCGGCATCGATCTCGCCGGTAACGACACCGACGAAAAGATCCCGATAAATCTGTTTTTGAAGGATATCGAGAAGTTTTTCCTCGGCGGCGCCGTTGAAACAGATGGTTCGTCGGTCGTTCTTACCGGCCTGGCTACTCTTAACAACGCCAAAGTCGATATGGTCGTAGACCCGAACGTCAACTGGTTTATCGATTACAACTGGGATAGCATCGATGAAGAGACCGGCAAACCGGTCGGCTCCCTCCGCATACCTGCTTTCCTCGTCCACAACGGCCTACGGGTCGACTCCCGCTCCATCTTGGCTCAGAGCCTTGAATACGTAAAAGGGGAAGTTTTCGGTTTGCTGAAAAAAGCCGGCAAAGTATCCGGCCTTGAGCATCTGGATCCCGCCGAAATTGAAGACATCGTTTTTACCGTCGGCACCGAACTTGAATTCTGGGTCAAGACACCTGACGAGACAGCAGAAATCGAAGAACTGTCAGCCACTCAGGTTATGCAGGAGAACTACTGGGCCAGGGCCCGCGGTCAGGCTCGCACCGCTCTTGAAGAAGCCATGCTCATGCTGGAAAGGTATGGTCTTGAGCCCGAGATGGGGCATAAGGAAGTCGGCGGCCTTAAAGCCCGAATCGGCGAATCCGGCAATCTCGCTCACGTTGTTGAGCAGATGGAAATCGACTGGCGCTTTACCAATGCCATGCAGGCCGCGGACAACGAACTTCAGGCACGCATCCTTGTAAAAGAAGTTTTCCGCGAAAATGGGCTTGAGGTTACCTTTAAAGCCAAGCCTATCAATGGCGTCGCAGGCAGCGGCGAGCACACCCACGTAGGAATGGCCGCCAAGCTGAAATCGGGTAAATTGGTGAACCTATTCGCCCCCGGCGATATGAAAGGTGACTTCCTGAGCGCCGTCGGCTATGGCGCAATCATGGGACTCCTCAAAAATTACGAGGTCGTCAATCCCTTCATTTCCGCTACCAATGATTCGCTGAACCGCCTCAAGCCCGGTTTCGAAGCACCGGTCTGCATCGTAACCTCGCTCGGCCACAGCCCGGCTGTGCCGTCCCGCAACCGCACAATCCTCGCCGGCCTCGTACGCGACGTCAACAACCCGCTGGCCACCCGCTTCGAGGTCCGCGCTCCGAACCCCTTCACCAACACATATATCGCCGTCGCCGCCTTCTATCTGAGTATGCTCGACGGTATCAAAGCCGCCGTAAGTGCTGGCAAGACCACCAAGGAACTTGAAGCCGAATTGTCCAAAGAGCCTGCTACCGCCGGATTTTACCTTGAGCAGGGGCGTGCCTATCGCAGTGAGCACGATGTTTTCGAAGACTACACCGCCGAAGAACGTGACCGCCTCTTCAGCAAGCCTCCGGCCACCGTATGGGAAAACATGCTCAACATCGAAAAGTATCCGCAGAAGGTTGCCGTTCTTACCGCAGGCAACGCCTTCCGCAAAGAACTCATCGATGCGTTCGTGGCCGGAGCGCTCCTCCGCTGGCGTACAGAAATTGTCAACCGCATCATCGGCGAGAACTGCGAAATGATAAAAGAGTGCAAACCCGTACATGACGCCAAAGACGAAATAGACGAAAAAGCCTGGCTGAAAGTAAGCGCTCTTCGCACATATATCGCCAAAGATACAACCGCCGCCAAAAGCCTGTTCAGCCGGATTAGGGACGCGGTGGCAAACGGCGACTATGCAGCAGCCTCGAACATGCAGATCGAGATGGCCGCAAAGATGAGCGAGCTCAAAGCCCTCTACGCCCAGTACAAACGCAACATAATCTAGAAAGTGAAAATTAAATCCCCCGGCATCGGTCGGGGGATTTAATTTTTGTCGGATTATCACTTGAAATCTGTAGAAAATTAACCTAAAATGGATTAGGATTATTATTTCTGAGGTGGAATATGGACAACATCGACTTGCGGATTGTCGACATCCTTCAGACCGACGGCCGGATAACCATGAAAGAACTAGGCCAGCGGGTAGGACTGACAAGCCCGGCAACCATAGAGCGCGTCAAGAAGCTCGAAGACAGCGGCATCATCGGCGGCTACCGCGCCGACATAAATATCGCCAGAGCCGGACTGCCGGTCCGGGCCTTCATCTTCGTGACAATGGACGGCGGCACAGGTGAAGCGTTACTCGACTATTGCCGCCGCCAGGCCAGGCTTCTTGAGTGTCATCGTCTGGCCGGCAGCGCTTCCTATCTGCTTGCTGCCGCCGTCGCCGACACAGCGGCACTTGAAAGTTTGCTCGACGATTTAGCTGCCTACGGCCGCACGGAGACACATCTGGTGCTGTCCACGCCTATCGCCGCCAAAAAAGTTAATTTGCCCTGACAAACGTGTATGAAACCCCGGAGCTTCGCTCCGGGGTTTTTAAAACTCGGTCACCTCGCCGCCCCTGATCGGGCGGTACTTTTGACTGTTAACGTCGAAGGATTCCCCCGGCTCGATATCGCCGCGGTGGGTGTAGCCTCTCAACTCCCAGTAACCGGTTATGTATTTGTCAGTAAAGACGATTCTCGTCAGCCATTTGCAGCTCTTGTAGCCCCAAAGATTGGGCACTACCAGGCGCAGCGGACCGCCGTATTCGTCCTCAAGAGGCTCTCTGCCGACGCCCCAGGCAATCATAGCCTGCGACGCCGCGAGATCGGACAGCAGAATGCAGGTCGTGTAATCACCGGCACTCGTCAGGAAAGCATAGCGAGCGGACCGTGGAGGATTCACAGCCGCAATAAAATCTCGCCACAGAATGCCGTCCCAGGCGGCTCTCACCGACCAGCCGCTAACCGAAGTGAGGCGGATGTCGGCGGTCGAGGACGGGAAATTTGCCTTAAGCTCGCCAAGGCTGAAAGTGCGGTCGCCGTCGGGGAGGCCGGTAACGGCAAGCCGGAAAACGTCCCGATCAAGGTGAAGGACGCCTTCGGCCGCGAAAACGGGTGTTTTCATCTGTTTGAGAACACTCATGGGGCACACTCCTGATTCTAGTGTGTCTTCACTATATCATATTTTGTCCAGGCCATCAGACTAGTATATCTGAATAGCGGGGCAAAGTAACAACACAATGACCGTTGCGCAGGAATTGGCGCGGCGCGGGCCGTATTTGATAACTAAAGGTATTTCGGTAAAGGTGAGAGACATGGTTTTTTTACGCCACATAAGCATACTGACGCCGTTCTTCCGGCGGCGCTGGCCATACTATGGGCTCGGCGTCCTTGTTCTCGTTGTCGTCGACTTGATGCAGTTAGCCATTCCCCGTATTACCGGAATGGCGGTTGACCTTTTGTTGGCGGGGGACGGGGGGCTCGCCAGGCTGCTCATGGCGCTGGCGGCACTGGCTGTCCTTATCGCCATCCTCCGCTACTTCTACCGGGTGCTCATCATGGGCACTACCCGTCACCTCGAATATTACCTGAGGGACAGACTATTTGCCCACGCTCTCCGCCTTCATCCCGCATATTTCGATCGCTTCGGCCCGGGACGGGTAATGGCCCTAACCACCAGCGACGTCACCGCGGTTCGCGTCGCGGTCGGCCTTGGCGCTCTTCTGCTCGTGGACGCCCTCATAATGGGTTTGGCCTCATTGATCGTTATGGTCGAAGTTGTCAACTGGGAACTCACCTGGCAATCGGTTGTGCCCCTGCCATTCGTACTTATCGCCACCGTTCTGATGGGGCGGCCTGTCCATGACCGCTTCCGCACCGTGCAGGAGAGATTCAGCCAGCTCACCGAGATGGTTCAGGAAACATTTGCCGGCGCCAGGGTCGTTAAAGGGTTTGCCGCCGAACCGGTGGCCATCGACCGTTTTACCGCCGTGAGCAAGGACAATGTTGCCGCTAATCTGTCCATGGCCAGGCTGCAGGCCGCATATTTTCCCGTCTCCCATACCGCCCCGCTGTTTTGCTACGCAATTGCGCTTTACGGCGGCGGACAGCTTATCGTTGCCGGCGACCTGACAGTTGGCGACCTTGTCGCCTTCCTCGGTTACCTCGGCCTCATGATATGGCCGGTCACCGGCTTCAGCTATCTGGTCGCGACTGTACAACGGGGCTCGGCGTCGCTGGCCCGCATAGCCGCCCTTCTTAGTGAACCGGCCTACGAGGCCGGCTTGACGGAGTCACCGTCCGAACTCCCCGGCAGCAGTATCGAACTCCGTCAGCTGACATTTCAGTACCCTGACAACACCAACCCTGCTCTCAAAGACATCACCCTTTCCATCCCTGAGGGGGCTGTCGTCGGCATCGTGGGACGAACCGGCTCCGGCAAATCCACCCTGCTCAAGCTTCTGCTCCGCCTCTACGAGCCCCCTGCCGGCAGTATTTTCATCGGCGGTCAGGATATACTAACGCTGGATTTTCTGTCGCTCCGTCAAGGGATCGGCTATGTTCCGCAGGATAGTTTTCTGTTCGCCCGTACAATCGGCGAAAACATCGCCTTTGATCGCGACTACCCACGTGCCGAGGTGGAAAAAGCGGCCGGCCTCGCGGCGGTCAGGGAAGCGATCGACGACAAGCCTTACGGCTTCGGCACCGTTCTCGGCGAGAAAGGCCGTCGTCTTTCAGGCGGACAGCAACAGCGGGTGGCTATTGCCCGTGCCTTGGTCAAGAACCCTGAAATTCTTCTCCTTGACGATGTCTTCGCATCCCTGGACTACAATACCCAAACCGAACTGCTCGCCAACATGAAGGACTTCAGCGGCGGCCGTACCACAATAATCGTATCGCAGCGGGTCGCGGCGGTCAAAGAAGCTGATTTTATCGTCGTCATGGACGGCGGAGTCTTAGCCGAACAGGGAACGCATGCCGAACTGGTCGCACGTGACGGACTCTACTTCAAACTGTACGAGCAGCAGTTGGTAAACGGTGAGCAGCCATGAGTATGTACTTTCGCGGCCGCGAATACGACACCACGCCTGCTGACCGGCCACTGGACCGGGAGGTTGCAAAAGTATTGTGGAGCTTCGCCCGGCCTTTCAGAGGGCTTCTGATTGCAGCTCTAGCCGTTATGCTTCTTGGCACGGCCGCCGATCTCGCACGGCCGTACCTTCTTAAAATCGCCATCGACAACCAGATACTTCTTGGCGATCTCTCCGGCCTCCGGAACACCGCCTGGATGTACGCCGCCACTATCGCCGCCGGCATGATTTTTGCCTGGGCGCAAACCATCCTGCTCCAGTACATCGGCCAAAAAATAATCTTCGACGTCAGGCAGAAAGTCTTCCGGCAGCTCATCTACATGCGATACACCGATATAGAGGGTCAGCCGGTGGGCCGTATTGTCACGCGGGTCACAAATGACACCGACGCAATCAAAGACCTATACACCGACGTTCTCGTAGCTTTCGCCAGCGACCTGCTGGTACTGATAGGCATCATCGCCGTCATGCTCGCGATCGACTGGCGGCTGGCGCTCGTCTCGTTCACCGTCATCCCGGTGATGATCATCCTCGCCGTTCTCTACCAAAAATATGCCCGACGCGCTTACCGCCTTGTGCGCGAGAAAACGGCCGCAATCAACAGCTTTCTTCAGGAAAGCCTAAACGGCATCAGCGTTGTCAAAGCGTTCGCCCGGTTTCTGCGCAGCGAGGCCGAATACACCGCCGTCAACCGTGAATACCTGGCCGCCGGCCTGACGGAAATGCGCACTTACGCTCTTTTCCGACCTTTTGTCGATCTCATCTACACCCTCGCGGTGGTGCTCCTCATCTGGTACGGCGACTGGCAAAGCAGCCTGGGGGGCGTAGAAATCGGCGTAGTAGTCGCTTTTTTGCGGTATGTGGAGAAGTTTTTCTGGCCGATCAGAGACCTGGCTGAAAAGTACAGCCTCTTGCAGTCAGCCCTGGCGGCGGCCGAGCGGGTCTACGAACTGCTGGCAGCCGAACAGCCCGCCGAAGAGCCTGTTGGGCAAAACCCACACACCCGCGCTGACGGCTCGATAACCTTCGAAGACGTCTGGTTCGCTTATGAAGAGCCTCACTGGGTGCTGCGCGGCCTGTCTTTTTCGGTTGTGGCCGGTGAATTCATCGGTATTGCCGGTCTTTCCGGCTCGGGAAAGACGACGGTCATCAACCTCCTGCTTCGCCTATACGAACCGCAGCGTGGCCGGATTCTTGTCGACGGAGTGGATGTTCGCGAAATCCCCCTCGACATCCTCCGTCGGACGGTCGGCGTGGTGTTCCAGGATGTACACCTGTTCAACGGCACGGTAGCAGAAAATATAGGCATGTTCGATCCCGCAATCTCCCGCCGGGATATCGTCGACGCCGCCACCGTGGCGAATTGCCACGAATTTATTGCCAAACTCCCTCAAGGGTACGATACGCCGATCGGCTATCAGGGAGCGATGATTTCGGTCGGGCAGCGCCAACTGATTTCCCTCGCCAGAATGCTGGCCTGCCGTGCCGATATACTGATACTTGACGAAGCCACATCCAGCATCGACGGCGAAACCGAATTGCTCATCCAGGGAGCGCTCGAGCATATCGCCAAACAACGTACCATGCTTGTCGTCGCCCATCGTCTGTCAACCATCCGGAACGCCGACCGCATCCTTGTTCTTCACCGGGGCGTTATCGCCGAAGCCGGCACCCACGAAGACCTTGTCACCTGCAGGGGGCTTTACTGGCGGCTTTATCACAGCCAGTGACGCAAACAGCCGTCAAGAAGGAATATAATGCCGGCGCAAGGAATATAATACCAAAACCATTAGGAGGAATATGGTATGGCCAACATGTTCAGTGATCTTGAAGGGTTGCGCATAGCGATGGCGATGGAAGCGCGCGGAAGAGACTTTTATCAGCAGGCTTACCAGCAGTCCCCTAACCCGGATCACAAAGAATTGTTCCTATGGCTGAAAAACGAGGAAATACACCACCTGGCTAGATTCACCGCTCTCTACAACATGATCGAAAGTCGCAAGGAAGCCCATTCGGCCGATTACCTCTTCGACCCCGAGACCTCCCGATACCTTACGGTTATCGCCGAAGAACACGTTTTCCCAAAACCATACGACGCCGGCAAACACATCGCCGGGCTGAACAGCGTACAGGCCGTGTTGGCGGCTGCCATGCAGGCGGAGAAAGACTCCGTGCTGTTTTACGATGAACTTGCCACCCGGGCCAAGTTTGCCGAAGCCAGGGACGTATTCCGTCTCCTGAAGGGAGAGGAACAGGTTCATGTCGTCAAACTGCGCGAAATGATCGAAGCCTGGGCGTAATTTGAGGAGGAAAGGTAATGGATGCGAGACTTGTACTCTATAACCTCCATGCCTGTCCCGAGTGCCAGAGCATCAGGGAGAAACTCGCCGAACTTGAACTCACCTACATCTGTGTAAATGTCAGTCCCACGAAAGCAAAACGAACTCAGCTTTTCGAGCTTACGGGACAGTACTCGGTGCCGGTGCTGATGGACGGAGAAACGATTCTCACCTCCGCCGACAACATCCTGGAATACCTTGTGGAAACCTATGCCCACAACGTGATCAAGCCTGTGAAGTATTGACGTTTCCGGTTGAGCCCGCCCCGCATATCATGATAGCGGGAGGGATGTATCATGTTTTGGAGGCATAGGCGGCGCAAATGTCCCATCGAGAAAGGGGTGAAGATCATCTGCCCCTACTGCGGCGCCATCATCGTCGTTCCTATGTGCAAAGCCGTCAACGGCGAGCAAATATTTTGTTCGAAATGCCAGCGGGATTTTGTCTTTGAGGCTTAAGACAACTTGAATTATTCGCCAAATAATGTAAAATTGATTTATAGACGAACTTTGAATAGGGGGATGGGCAATGCCTAGAGGGCCCAGCAAGCGCGGCTACCATAAACAGGACATGCAGAAGATGAACCGCACCGCCCTCGTTGTCGGCGGTGTTACCGCAGCTGTGCTTTTGTTGGTGATGGTAGTCTCCTTCATCAGGTAATTGTTTCAGCCCAAGCGCCTCACGGCGCTTATTTTTTGAAAGATACCGGTAGGATAATTGATGCCGTCGATAAGACTAATTCAACCACCCGTTCATTTTGGGCTGATAAACTGCCGACCATGATAGCCGAGGACGACGGAAATTGCGCAACTCTTGCCTCATTCAAGGCCGCAGGTACGGCAACAAAATGGTGCTGGCGCAAAGCCAGGCCTAGGACCAGTGGGCATACTATCAGGCGAAGAGCATCAAGGAAACGGCTTATCAGGTGCAGCGCGACGGGCTTTTTCCACACCTTAATGGGTAACCTTTGACCGGGATCAGTAGGTAGCGAATTATTAAGGAGGCATTGCCGTGGACAGAGAATGGGTAATGGCCACAATTGAAGAATTAGCTGGTTTCAGTGCGGGCGGCCCGGGAATCACTCGCCTTGCCTTCAGCGAAGAGGACCGCCGGGCCGGAGAATATATCCAGGAATTGATGCGCCAGTCAGGTCTGACGGTGCGCCGTGACGCGTTCGGCAATATAATCGGGCGGCAGGAAGGCACTATGGCGGGCGCCCCTGCAGTAGCCACAGGCTCACACCTTGACACCGTTCCCGAGGGCGGACGCTTCGACGGCATCCTGGGCGTTGTCGGCGGGTTGGCGGCAATTCGCCGCCTGGCAGAACAAGGGCCGCTTGCCCATCCCGTGGAGCTCATCGTATTCATGGCGGAAGAATCTAGCCGCTTCGGCTTTGCCACCATGGGCAGCAAAGCGATGGCAGGCTCTGTTAACCCTGCGTGGTCAAAAGCAAAAGATCAGGCCGGCGAAACCTTTGCCGACACCCTCGGCCGCCACGGCCTCGACCTGGCTAACGCTAAGGCCGCCGGCCGCAGCAGAGATGAAATCAAAGCATTCATCGAACTGCATATCGAGCAAGGACCGGTGCTTGAGAGGACCAAAAACACGATCGGTATCGTCGAAGCCATCGCCGCCCCCACCCGCCTTAAGATCGTTGTTGAAGGTATGGCCGGCCACTCGGGGACGACGCCCATGGACGACCGTCAGGACGCCCTCGTGAGCGCGGCAATGATCATTCTCGCGGTGCAGGAGATCGCCATGGAGCAGCACCATCGCGGCACAGTCGGAACGGTAGGCATAATCCGCAACCATCCCAACGTGATGAACGTCATCCCCGGACGGGTGGAGCTGGGCGTCGATATCCGTGGCGTGGACCACGACAGCATAATCGAAACCATCCAAGACATCAAAGACGCTGTCAGCACCATCGCCGACGGACAGGAAACACCTGTGGCCATCGAAGTGGTCACCGCCGACAAACCTGTACCCATGAACGCTGAAATCATCCAGACGATCGAAACCGTCTGCCGCCAGCTCAACACGCCTTACAGGCTGATGAACAGCGGAGCCGGCCACGACGCCATGAACATAGCCGCCATAGCTCCCGCAGGGATGATCTTCATCCCCTGCCGGGGCGGTATCAGCCATAATCCCGAGGAAGAAGCCGACGCCGACGACATCATGAAGGGTATCGACGTCCTGGCCGCCACCATCAAACAGCTCGCCAAGTAGGAGTTTACATGACGGTCGACGTATACTTCACCCCCCAGGAATACATAGTCAGGCCACCCGTGGGCGAACATGCCGTTGCCGTCCTCGATATCTTCCGGGCGACGACGTCGATGACCACCGCCTTTGCCAACGGATGCCGCCGTATTGTACCTGTCAGCACCGTTGAAGAAGCTTTCGCCTTGAAAGAGCGCCTAGCCGGTGCGCTGCTGGCCGGAGAACGCCAGGCCCGCCCAATACCGGGTTTTGACTTGGGCAACTCGCCCGGTGAGTACGACCGTGTGACGGTGGCCGGCAAGACGATCATCATGACGACGACCAACGGCACCGTTGCCTTGAAAACCGCTGAGAAGGCGGCAAAAGTGTACGTCGGCGCGTTCGTCAACGCCGCCGCCCTTTGTCGGAGGCTTTCCTCCATAGCGATGGACATCGTTATTCTCTGCGCCGGGACCCGCGGTCACCTGACCATTGAAGACGCGCTGTGCGCCGGGCTGCTGGCCGACAGGCTTGCCGGCCATAGCGAGCCCAGTGATGCAGCCCTCGCCGCCAGGGCAATATACAACGATTACCGTGCCGACCTTGTGCGACGGACGTCTCGGGGCGAGCATGCCAGGAATCTCGCCGCCATCGGTTATGGCGACGATATCGCCTATTGCCTGCAGCACGATCTGTATGACTATATCCCCGAATTTCGCAATGGCGAAATTATCGACCCGGCTGACGTCTAGCAGCCGGGTCGATAATTTCAGGTAAATATTTCGCCTTTAGTTTACGTAACATGCGTGGTAAAATGAAGGCTGAGCAACGTGGAAAGGGGATGTCTATGAAAAAAATCGTTATCATGGCCGTTCTCGCTATGGCTATCTCCTCCTTTGCGCCCCTGCTGCCCTCGGCTCACGCTGCAACAGCCGACGATATCCTCGCGCAGATAGTGGCCCAGAACCCGGAAGCAGCCCAAGTGCAGGAACTGCTGTCCCTCAAACAGGAGCTTGAGCAAGGCGACCGGGGAGCGATCGTCAGCCGCGTGACCCAAGCTGCCCTTGAACGGGCCGGCCAGGGTGAATTTGCCGGATTGGTAACCAGCGCAGCATATGGCGGTGATATCCGGACCACGGTGGAAACAGTCGTACGGCAGGAAGTCACAGCCCAATTGGCATCGAAACTCGGTCCGTACGAAGAGAGCCTCAACCTGCTTGCCACCATATTACAGAACGCCGGGCTTATACCCCAAACCGTCCGTGACAGCGACAGTTTGGCAGGGGCGGTGCAGATCCTCCAGTGACCGGACTTTGCAACACAGGCTGAGATAATTGAAAACGGTAAGACGGCAAGAGCCGCTTGCCGTCTTACATAAACATAAAACCGGCTTGGCCGGTTTTTTTGCGAGGAAGATATAAGTTCCACGCCGAATAAAATAGTAAAATAATAACCACAAGGGGAATAGGCTTGAAAAAGACACTCGTCATCGTGATAATACTTTTCTGCACCGGGCTCGGCCTTGTCGCCGCAGCCCCCGCAACCCCACCCCCCGTCCACTACGAAAAGGGCCTGGTGCTGTCGGTCGCTCCGCTTGACGAGGATACGCGGAAGCAGTACCTTCTCGACCGCGGCGAATTAGTCACACTTCGGGTAACATCCGGCCCCGAAGCCGGCAAGGTCGTCGACACCATGAATTTTGTTTCCGAGCGTTCGCCTTACGCCATCAAAGTCGCGCCAGGCGATAAAGTTATTATCGCCGTTGCCTACGACCTCGGCCGCACTTCCTACCATGTCAGCGATTTCGACCGCTTCGATTACGTTTATGTTTTGCTGGCCATGTTTATCGGTACATTGGTGATATTCGCCGGTGTCGTCGGCGTAAAGACGGTATTCGTGATCGGTTTTTCCACCGCTCTGATTTTTCAGGTCTATGTCGGTCAGGTGCTGGCCAGGCAAATCGACCTTACACTCCTTACCCTGCTTGTCTGCGCCGTAATCGCCATCGTGACCCAGGTCGCCATCAGCGGCTGGAACAGGAAATCTTTGGCTGCCGTACTTGGTACGGTGGGCGGTGTAGTCATAGCAGGCCTGCTTTCGCTGCTCGCCATCAAACTGATGCACCTGACGGGACTCGATAGCGAGGAAGCGATGATGCTCAAGGCTACGAAGATGGTTGACGTAGATTTCCAGGGGGTCCTGTTCTCGGGCATGGTATTCGGAGCTCTCGGCGCGGTTATGGACGTCGCAATCTCGATCGCATCTGCCCTATATGAGGTAAAAGCCCTCCAGCCGGATATGGACAGGAAGACCCTTTTCCTGACCGGGATGAATGTCGGCCGCGATATAATGGGGACGATGTCCAACACCCTCATCCTGGCTTATGCCGGCACATCCCTGCCGCTAATGCTGCTGATCGCCTCCCAGCCGCAGGCTTCGGCGCTCAAGATCATGAACCTCAATATGATCGTAACCGAAATCGCCCGCGCACTAACCGGCAGCATCGGACTTATCTGCGCCATCCCGTTAACCGCCTTGATATCTGCCTTCCTTATGCACGGGCGGCGGTAATATAAAACAGAAGCAGTTAATTAAAAACGTCCGAGCGGGCTTCCCGCAGGGCGTTTTCCAGTTTGTCGCTCCAACTGCCGCCACCTTGAGCCCAGTGGGCGCTGCCGCCGCCTTTGCCACCCGTAAGCGCGAGCGATTTTTTGAGTAGTCTGCCCATATCGGCCGGGACGCCCGGTGTGCAGGCGAAGACAAAGTGCGACTTGTCTAGCTCGGCGCTTCCGGCCGCCAGCAAGACGACGGCGCGGCCGCGGGCCAGAACTGCTCTGGACAGGTCTGACAGTTCGGCTGCCGAGGCTTCGGGAATGAAAGAGACTGCCAGTTTCATATCAGAAATGCTGTCAGCCTTTTCGTACAATGCTTCAGCCCGATAGACCGCAAGTTCCCGTTTTGCGGCCAGCAATTGTCCGGTGAGCGTTTCCAGTTTGCTCTGCTGTCGTTCGGCCGCCGCCGGCACTTCCGCGACAGGCACGGACCATTGTACGGAAAGATCACGGGCCACCGCGCTGTTCTGCCGGTAATCCTCAAGGGCCCGGCCGCCGCACACGAAGTCCACCCGGATCGCTCCGGCTTTGCGCTCCCAGGAACGAATCTTGATCAGACCGATTTCACCGCTGGCCGCGACATGCGTACCGCCGCACGGGCAGCAGTCCACCCCCGCCATGCTGACGAGACGGATGTTGGCGAAGCCTTTTGCCGGTTGTTTCCGCAGCTTGTACCCGGCAAGGCCGCCGCCGGCGACAAACGCGCTTTCAACCGGCAGGTTGGCAAACACGACATCGTTTGCTGCCTTCTCTGCGGCCGCCGCCTGGTGGGCGCTCAGCGTTTCCATGGTTACATCGATATACACCGCTTCGCTGCCGAGATGAAAGCCGATATTTTCCCCGCCGAAGAGGTCCGAGAACACCGCCGACAGGACATGTTCGCCGCTGTGCTGCTGCATGTGGTCGAATCGCCTTTCCCAGTCCAGCCGGCCATGGACCGTTTCGGTGGTTGGTCTGGCAGCAGTGATGTGTACTACCGAGCCGTTATCATCGTAGACCTCCACCACCGGGATATCGTCCAGCCACCCCTTGTCGCAGGGCTGGCCGCCGCCCTCTGGATAAAATGCTGTCCTGTCGAGGACGACGCCGCATCTGCCGTCCTCCAGAGCTCGCAAATCCTTTATTTTCGCGGTGAATTCTTTTTGATAACAATCAATATAGTACAACTTTTCAGTCACAGTTGTTATTACCTCCCATTATGTATATTCAAACCCATTATACCCGAACCCGGCCAAGCGGCAAAGACGCCTGCAGGGATATCGTCCGCAATCGCAACATATATTTGACCAGGAAATGCCGGGAGGGGGAGAGGGGATTGCTGACCGTTCTTAAGGTTAGGAGGAACGAAGTAATTTTTGGTGTAGCCCTGCTGGCCGTCGTCGGCCTGCTTACCGGCCTGGTCGGTTTCGAATACTGGGACGAACAGGAACTAGCCTCCGCTCCCGATCAGCCGACGAAACGGCCAGAAGGCACAATAACCCTGGTTGTGAATGTGCAGGCCCGCCGTCTCCAGGTACTGAGCGACGGCAAGCCGTACAAGCAATACCGCATAGCCGTAGGCCGTTCGGAAACACCATCGCCGTATGGGGAGTGGCTCATCACCTGGAAAGCTTATCATTCCGGCGATATCTTCGGCACCAGATTCCTCGGCCTCAACGTCCCGTGGGGCGGCTACGGAATCCACGGCACCAACAGGCCATGGTCGATAGGCCAGTTCGCCAGCAAGGGATGCATACGCATGCGGAACCGGGACATAGAGGAACTGTTCGAATGGGTGCCTGTCGGCACTCCGGTGCGCATCGAAGGGGGAAGGGTACGTGTCGAGCGGACCTTGCGCTACACCTCGTCTGGGCCTGATGTTGTCCTGCTACAGATGAGACTGCGTAAAAACGGCTATTACGAAGGACGGGCTGACGGCCTGTTCAACCGGGACGTCGAAGAGGCGCTGAAAAGATTCCAGCACGACAAGGGATTCAAGCCGACCGGGGCTGCTGACCGGAAAACACTCGAAAAGCTCGGGCTTTAACAGTTATGGCGACAGTGCCGAGGTGCCGGCCTGGCGGCACCGGTTCGTTATTTGTAGGCGAAAATAAATGATTTTGCCGCCTTTTGTCGAATACATCATAATGCCGAATCCTTACGGTAGGGGAAAACCACTAGATACATAGGGGTGAATCCGCGTCAGCGGAAGGGCGTCTAATCCTCTTCGCCCGAACCCGACAGCTAATCCCCGAGGCATCAGGCCGGGCGGTCCGTTATACGCGGATCGCGACCGCTTAGGCCACGAACAAGAGGGGTGAATGAATGAGAAAAGTTTATATTGCGGCCGTACTGGCGGTGCTGCTGCTTACCAACGCCGTCGCGCTGGCTGCGGTCGCGCCTGCGCAGGACAAGCTCCTCAAACACGGGGCGCGGGGCGAGGACGTCAAAATGCTCCAGAAGCTGCTTGCCGATACCGGCTATTACGCAGGACAGGTCGACGGCATTTTCGGCGGGGCTACCCTGGAAGCCGTCCAAAGGTTTCAGTCCTATAACGGCCTCAAACCAGACGGTGTGGCCGGCAAAGAAACGATCGCCTTTCTCCAGCGCGAACGGTCCAGCACGGCGCCCAACCGTTACAGCCGCGAACTGACGATGACTGCCACTGCCTACACCTCCCAGGACGACGGCAACGGCAGCCACACCTACCGCGGCCACGTACTCAGGCGAGGCCTGGCAGCGGTCGATCCACGGGTTATCCCGCTCGGCACACGTCTATTCATCAAAGGTTACGGTTTTGCAATCGCCGACGATATCGGCGGCGCCATCAAAGGCAACAAAATCGACCTTGCGTTCGAAAATCGGGCCGAGGCTCTCCAGTTTGGCGTCCAGAAGGTCACAGTCTATATTCTTGATTGAAGAGCAGGTTAAACCTGCTCTTTTTTTCCTAAAAAGGAATGGCGGACGCCTTCGGCGTATACCATATGAATCTACACAGAAAGGGAAGATGCGCATGTACGAAGTGGCCCACATCGGCCTTGTCGTAAAAGATGCCGACCGCTCCGCCCGGTTTTACAGCGATGTTCTAGGCTGTCAGCCGTCGGACATATACGAGGATGACAGGATCAAGATCGCCTTCTTGAAGGCAGGTACACAGACGATCGAGCTGGTCCAGTACCGGGAGGGTGAAAAAGAGCAGCGGCGGGCCGGGGTGGTGGATCACATCGCCTTCAAAGTGAACGATATCGATGCCGCTGTTGCCAGACTGCGGGAAAAAGGGGCAACGCTGCTATTTGAAGCGCCCCGCCCCGCTCTGAGCGACAAAAAGATATTCTTCTTCGCCGGCCCTGACGGAGAGCGGCTGGAATTCATCCAGGAGGCGGCGCAATGACGGACAAAATCGCTAGGCTAAAAGAGAAGCTTCATAATCTTTACAAGCGCAACCCCTTCGTCGGTCTCCTGCAGATGAAAGTGGAGGATGTCAAGGAAGGTGAAGCGAAGCTTTCCATGCCGATTATCCAGTCTATCCACGGCAACCTATACGGGATGGCCCACGGCGGAGCCACCGCATCCCTTGCCGATACCGCTATGGGTCTTGTCTGCGTATCCCTTGGCAAAAAGGTCGTGACCTTGGATCTCAACATAAACTACATCTACGGTGCTGCCGACGGCGAGACGATGATCGCGGTGGCGAAGGTCTTGCACAACGGCCAGCACACCGTCGTAGTGGAAGCTGAACATCACGACACGGCCGGCAGACTTTTGGCAAAAGCGAGGGGAACATTCTTTGTCGTCGGCAACCTCGATCTCGATTAAAATGCGGGCAGAAAAGATACCAAAGGCGGCGGGCGAACTCAGCGCCATCCTCTATCTCCCGACAAAAAGCGGCTTTGATTATTCTGTCATATTCTGCCACGGGTTCCGGGGCTCCAAAGAAGGTGGCGGGAGAGCTTCGGCGCTGGCCGGCCGGGTGGCCGCGAGCGGTTTTGCCGCCCTGCTGTTTGACTTCACGCCTTTCAGTCTGCTTTCCGCCCAGGTCGATGAGCTGAAAACGGTAGTGGATTACTGCCGGCGAGAGATCAGCAGTCGGGTCGTTCTTTTCGGGCGAAGCATGGGGGGCAGCGCCGCGCTCGCCGTCACCGCAGACGACAGGCTTATTGACGGACTTTGCCTGTGGTCCGCCCCCTACGACCTCCACGAGACCTTCCGCCTCTCCCTTGGTGGTGGTTACAAATGCCTGTTAGCCGGTGAAACGGTCAACATAGCCGACGAATTCGGCCGTGTTCGCCTAACGCCCGACTTTCTCCATGACTTTGACCGCTTCGACCTGCTGGCATGTGCCAGGCTGGTAGTTGGCCGGCCGTTACTGGTCGTCCATGGTGAAAAAGATGAAGTAGTTCCCCTCCGCCAGGCGGCGGAAATTTTCGCCCAGGCTGGCGAACCGAAAAAAATGGCTGTCGTTCCCGGGGCCGATCACCGCTTTCTCAGCGGGCACGAACATGCGTCCGAGGCGTTGCTCACCTGGCTGGCGGCCGACTTTCCGGCGAAGCTTCCGGGAAAGTCCACCTGAATATAATCGCGAATTGGGCTTATACTACCCAGGAAAGCAGTATGCTCCATAAGGGAGGCTTAGCCCATTGGACTTGGTACCCGCCCATTTGCTGCCGCTCCTCTTGGCGCTTGTGTCCGGCGTGCTGATGGCTGTACAGGGTTCGGTCAATACCGCGCTGAGCAAGGTAGTCGGCCTGTGGGAAGCGACATTCGTCGTTCACGCCGTCGGGACGCTAGTCTTGCTCGCTGTTTTATTTCTTCTTAAAATGGGGCGCGGCGATTTGGGTGGTTTGCCCCAGGCCCCTTGGTATTCCTATCTCGGGGGCGTTATAAGCGTATTCATCATCTATTTGGTGGCCGCCAGCATCCCCCGCGTCGGGGTGGCCAACGCCACTACCGCCATCATAGTCGGCCAGGTGATGACCGCCGTAGTAATCGATCACGTAGGCGGCTTCGGTCTCCAGAAAGTAGCGTGCGGCTGGAACCAGGTGGCCGGTCTGGCGCTTTTGGCGATCGGCGCAAGGTTGCTGCTCAAATAGATTTTTCTTCCCAAAAAAATTATTATAATGTATACTTATTTTTAGGGTTTTTTCCAATGCCCTTTTAGGTATTTTATGCCACGCCGAATCTTTACAAGGAGGATAAGTAATGGATTTTAACTTTACTCCCGACCAGCTTGCCCTCAAGAAGATGGCTCAGGAAGTAGTTGCCAAAGAGATTACTCCCTACGCCCTCGAGATGGACCACAACGGGGAAATGCGGCCTGGTCTGCTGCAGAAGCTTGATGAAGCCGGTCTCGTTAGCCTGGTCGTGCCGGAAGAATTCGACGGACCGGGGCTCGACGCCATCACCATCGCCCTTATCTACGAAGAACTCGGCAAAGGCTGCGCCGGTGTAGCCACCAGTGTCGCCGCCAATGCCCTGGCCTCATATCCTGTCATACTAATGGGTACCGACGAACAGAAGAAACACTACTTCGATATCATAAACAGCGGCAAACTTGCGGCTTTTGCCCTTACCGAGCCGGGCGCCGGATCCGACGCCGGTGCGGTTGCCACCACCGCCGTAAAAGACGGTGAAGATCACTACATCCTCAACGGCACCAAGTGCTTCATCACCAACGGCGGGATCGCCGACGTCTTCATCATCTTCGCCAACGCCCGTAAATCGGCCGGCATCCGGGGGCTCACCGCCTTCATCGTCGACCGCAACACACCGGGTTTTTCGGTCGGCAAAGAAGAAGACAAGATGGGCATCCGTGCCTCCAACACCTGCGAGCTCATCCTCGACAACGTCCGTATACCAACCGCCAACCGGCTCGGCAGGGAAGGGGAAGGCTTCAAAATAGCCATGAAAACCCTCGATGCAGCCCGCCCGTTGGTTGGGGCAGTGTCGGTCGGCATCGCCCAGGCGGCTTTCGACGCCGCCGTCAAATACTCCAAAGAGCGCGAGCAGTTCGGTAAGCCCATCGCTTCCTTCCAACTTGTACAGGCTATGCTCGCCGACATGGCTATCGCCATCGAAACAGCCCGGCTCATGGTCTACAAAGCCTGTTGGCTCAAAGACGAGAACCTGCCGTTTGCCAAAGAGGCGGCTATGGCTAAGTGCTATGCGGCCGACGTCGCCATGAAAGTAACCACCGACGCCGTGCAGGTCCTCGGCGGTTACGGCTACATCAAGGAATATCCCACAGAGAAGTACATGCGCGATGCCAAGATCATGCAGATTTACGAGGGCACCAACCAGATCCAGCGTCTCGTAATCGCCAACCAGATTTTGTACTAAACGACCCCCTTGACAATCCTTGTTTACAGTAATATAATCATTCTTGCGGCAGTTGATATGGCTGCCGCAAAAATATGGGGTTATAGCTCAGTTGGTTAGAGCGCCTCGTTGACATCGAGGAGGCCAGCGGTTCGAGTCCGTTTAACCCCACCATGAAAAACTTCCGGCATTAGCCGGAGGTTTTTTTTCGTCTATTATCCTTACCGGGGAAAATAACGAATATGATTAAAGAAAGGGGGCAAAAAAATGAACAGGCAGGACCTGGATCAGAAAGCCGGCCAAACTCTGGACGCTCCCGTCGCAGCTATAAAAACGGGTAACTATGTAGCGGTTTTCACCATGCTCATTCTTCAGGACATTCTCATCCAACTCACCGTGAACCCGCTGACAAACTTCAATAATATCATCGCCGTCGCCAACAGCATCGCAAATCTTAATGCCAGTATAAAACCCATCCAATAGCCCTGATGATCCGGAAGGGACAAACGTACCGATAAGTGTACGGAAAGGTTCGAATTGGTTCTGCCCAGCAGATTGACGATTGCGTAATAGCCCGAGCGAACCTATATGGCACGGTTATTGCTCTTTAATCATTAGGTTGAGGAACGCCGGGTATATTAATCCGGCCAATTGTATTCCGGGAAGTGATACGATGAATGGAAACGGTAAAGCTGCTCCTTTAAGAGGTCGCGTGTCGCTGCGTCGCCCATGCGGAGCAGTCGAAAACGCCAAAGCTTTGGCCCTTTCCGTCGAGGAGGAGCGACGTAAAATTGGCCAAATTACCTTTGCCGAGCTCAACAGTCCGGACACTATCCACAGGATAAGAAAACTCGAACAGCTTATCAACCAATATATGCGAATGACTACGGGCGCCGGTGAATAGCGAAAGACGGCGGAAACGGTTGCCCTTTTTAGCTGTTGACGGTATCGGGGGCATATGAAGTGATATCTCTTCCAAGCAGAATGCCGGCCGTCAACGCCTGCCGTCATTTAGCTTTATAAATCGGGAAAAATCATACGAGGAAGGAAAGGCGCGACTTGGCTCGAATTAGAATGTTACGCAATGAAGCTTAAAGAAATGACCATTATCGAGGATTGATACATGCGAATAAATAGCCTGAAGACTAAAATAGCTGTATCCGTTTCGTTGCTGGTAGTTATGCTCGCGATTATTACTTCTTCTTACATCCTTTCCTATTTCGAAACAACCTTCAAAGAAACGATAGCCGAGCAAGAGTTTACGATGATTTCCGGCATGGCGCAGGAAATCGATAATAAGCTGGAAACTGTACATGGGGCCCTCATCGCGGTCAGCAAATCGATCGACCCGGCGTTGCTGGCCGACCCGGACAAGGCACAGGCATACCTCGACTCCAAGGTAGCCTTAAATTCACTGTTCGACAACCACATTTTTTTCTTCTCTCCCGCCGGCAATATAATCGCCGAATCACCTTTTGAGCCAGGGCGGCGCGGGCTCAGCTTCGCGCACCGCGAATACATAAAGAAAACGTTGGAACTCGGCAGGCCGTACATCGGCGAGCCTTATATCTCCAGCCAGTTCCACGGTCATCCCGCGATAATGCTGACCGCGCCTATATACGATGCCGAGGGTAAAATTGTCGGCATAATAGCGGGCGGGTTAGACTTGCTGGAAGACAACTTTCTCGGCTCTTTAGCCAGGACTCAGCTCGGTCAGACGGGTTTTCTGTATATGTACGACACCAACCGGACGATGATTATCCACCCGGATCCCGGGCGGACCCTTAAAAGGGACGTCCCCCCCGGTGTAAATAAATTGTTCGATCTGGCGATCGAGGGCTTCGAAGGGTCGGAAGAGAGCATTAGTTCCCGTGGCGTCCATCACCTGGCAACATTCAAGCGGCTCTCCAAGACGAACTGGATTCTTGCGGCCCATCATCCCATAAACGAAGTATACAAGCCGGTTATATTGGCCAGGCAGTATTTCGTCATCGCGATCTTAGTAGGGATTATCCTCCTCGTCATAGGTATCTGGTACATAGTCGGCTACTTTACTGCTCCACTCGTAGCCTTCACCCGGCATGTCGAGAAAGTCGGCGGCAAACAAGGCGAACGGCGCTTCAGCGCGATATTCCCCAATGACGAGATCGGCGCCCTGTCCGCAGCATTCAACAAAATGCTCGGCGAGCTTGACGGTAAAACCGCGTCGCTGGAAAAAAACGAAGAATTATACCGCACCATTACCGAATTTGCATCAGACATGGTATTCTGGCGCGGTCCTGGCGGCGAAATGTTCTATATTTCTCCCAACTGCGAACGCGTCACCGGGTATCGGGATTGCGATTTCTACGCCCACCCGCGTTTGCTCGACGACATCGTATATTTTGGCGATATGACCAAATGGCAGGCATATACCGGCAGACTTGACGACAAAATTTCCGGGGGCCTCGAGTTCCGTATCGTGACAAAGGATGGCAATGTCCGCTGGATAAGCTGCGTAACCCGTCCGGTACTGAACGACCAAGGTGATTTCTGCGGCTCTCGCGGCAGTTACCAAGACATAACCGACCGTAAGCGTGCCGAAGAACAACTGCATTTCGTGAGCCTCCACGATTCCCTGACCGGCTTTAGAAACCGTGCCAGTTTCGAACAGGATCTCGAATCATTCGCCAAGTCCGGCTGCCTGCCGGTAAGCCTGGTAGTATGCGACGTCGACGGCTTGAAATTCGTAAACGATACTCTGGGGCACAACGCCGGTGACGAGCTGTTGATCAAGGTGGCCGGCATCCTGAAAACGCACTTTTCAGCCGACGCGGCTATCTACCGTTTTGGCGGCGATGAGTTTATCGCCATCCTGCCGGTCACCGGCAGGGAAACCGTAGAAACGCTGTGTAACTGTCTCCGGAGCGCTATCGTCAGCCACAACGAACAAAACGATATACCTATTAGCGTGTCGATCGGTTACGCAACCGGGACTGGCAACGTCGACATGGCTACACTGTTTAAAGAAGCGGACGACAACATGTACCGCGAGAAGCTCAACCACAACCTTAGCGCCCGCAGTACGACTCTCGCCGCCCTCACGAAGGCTATGGAAGCCCGCGACTCGTTTACGGGAGAAAACGCCGAGCGGATGGAAAAGCTGATTGCCTTGTTCGGCGAAAAATGCGGGTTGAGCGAAAAATCTCTGAACGACCTGCAACTTTTGGCCCGGTTTCATGATGTTGGCAAAGTAGCAATAGCCGACAACATCCTCTTCAAGCCCGGTCCCTTGACAGCGAGAGAGCGCGTTATCGTTCAACGACACGCGGAGATTGGTTACCGAATAGCCATTTCCACCCCCAATCTAGCGCCCGTCGCCGAACTAATCCTCAAGCATCACGAATGGTGGAATGGCGAAGGCTATCCCATGCAGATCAAGGAAGACAAAATCCCCCTCGAGTGCCGGATATTCGCCATTGTTGACGCCTATGACGCGATGATAAGCGACAGGCCCTATCGTGAAGCGATGACGGAAGCGCAGGCTCTCGCCGAGATCGAACGCTATGCAGGTATTCAGTTCGACCCCCACCTGGCAAAAATTTTCATAGCCGCGATGTCGGGCGGGTAGACTGACGACAAGGCTCGCCTTTTCGGAGTGAGTTTAATGTACGTATTTAAATTCAACGACAACGAAAGCATTGTGAGGAAAGGCGTCGCCTTTGCCCAAATAGGCGAAAGAGGAGGGCTTGGGGCGCTGTACCTGACCACCGAACGTCTCGTGTTTATCGGCTACGAGCGTACATCGATAACCAGTACCGTCGAAGAAGAAATTCCCCTCGAACACATCGGGGAAATAATAGCTGGCAAGACTTTCTGCCTGCTGAAAAACGTGATCCACATAAACACGATCCGCGGACGACGGTTACGTTTTAATATTGACGACCGCGATACCTGGATAGTGGCAATCAAGGAACAGATGGACAAAATATAAGCGGCTACTCTATGTATGAGGTGATAACATGTACAGTTTTCCTTTAGGTGATACGGAAGAGATAATAAAAAAGGGCCACGCCAGCCTGCATCTTGAAGACAGCGCATTTACCGGGGCCTTCTATCTTACCAGCGATCGACTGGTTTTCGTCGGATATGTTATGAACATCACCAGGAAATACATAGAGGAAGTGCCTCTCACCCATATAAGGGAAGTACGCGGCGAAAAAACCTTCCTCATCATCCCGAATGGCTTGGCCATTACCACCATCACAGGAAAAACATTGAAGGTTATCGTCGACCCGGGCGACCGCAACGCATGGCTCAAGGCCATCGACGAGCAGCTCAAAGTGATATGACTTAGTCACGGCGACTCATCCGGCAATCCTCAGGGATTGCTTTTTTATTGCCGACGACGCCCTCGCTGTCGTATGCCTTTAATCTCAGGCACATATAATAACAGCGAAGGGGAGTGAGAAACGTGAAGATACTCTCTCTTGGCTTAAGTAGCGCACCTGATGAAATACGGGCCAGGCTTCAGCGTTACTGCCGTGCATTGGTACAGGAAGGGTTTCGGGTGGCGGTCGACGAGAGCAGCAAAGGTAATTATACTTTTCTTGGCTGCAACATCGCCGAAGGGGAACTTTCCTTTCGCAACTACGAACACGTCAAAAACACGCTCAAAGTCTATGTGGCCCAGATGCTGGCAGACTATATTGTCGCCCACGAGGAAAAAAACCTTATCCGCAAAATCGTCAACCACAACTATTACTACTTTAGCGAGAACGAACGCGCAGCCATCTGCGACAACGTGCTGAAACTGCTCGACGACGCCAGTGGCGATTTCGGGTATACTGACCGCACCAATCGGATACTTACCAAGCTCAAGGACTACTTCGACATCCACCACGAACTTGTGCTGGATGGCTTCCTTTCTTTCCGCCTCAAGGATTACCGCGATCGGCTGACCGAAATCGTGGATAAGGCTGTCGACGAGTACATGCTTGACATGGAATATAAAGAGTTCATCCGGGTACTCCGGTACTTCGTGGACGTCCAGGAAACCCAGATTGAAGAAGTCCACATCGTCTTGGGCGATGGGGACGCCTTTAGAATCAGTGATGAGCGCGGACGGAACATTCACAATCAATACCTGGAATCAGTGATGCTCGGGAACGAGGAAATCAACTACGAGGACTTGTTGATCAGCGCCCTGATTACGATTGCCCCCAGGACCGTCATGCTGCACTTCTGCTCGGAGCATGGCAAAACCCATTCCGCCGTGGATACCATCCAGAAAGTATTCGCGGGACGGGTGAGCGTATGCCGGGGATGCAGCTTATGTATCGACAATATCGGTATACCGGAAACGGAGAGGAATTGACAGTAGGCGGCAAACTGGCTATAATAACCTTAACTAAATACTGTCAACAGTAATGCGGAGGACAACACAGCAGCGAACGGACGTTGCAGAGAAAAAGTGCCGTGGCTGAGAGCACCTTTACGGACACCTGCCGTTACCCCCTCCAAACTGCAGGCCGAACAAAGTAAGCCTTGCCGGGTCGATGCCGTTATATCATTACAAGCTGGGCTTTTCAATGCCAACCAGGGTGGAACCGCGGGCAACAACCCCGTCCCTATGAGGACGGGGTTTTATTATTTATCGTTGAAAGGGGAATACACGTGGATAAAGTAAAAATTACCCTGAAGGACGGAGCAGTGAGAGAAGTGGACGCAGGGGCATCGCTGCAGGAAGTGGCGGAATCGATAAGCCGCAACCTCGGTAAAAGCGCCCTCGCCGCCAAAGTGAACGGCCAGACCGTCGACCTCCGGCGAAAGATAGAGCAAGACGCTCAGGTAGAATTCCTCACCTTCGAGGATGCCGAGGGCAAGGAGGCGCTCCGGCACAGCGGTTCACACATTCTTGCCCAGGCGGTAAAAAGGCTGTACGGAAACGTCAAACTCGGCATTGGTCCGGCGATTGCCAACGGTTTTTATTACGACATCGAAACCCCCCACACTTTCGTTCCTGAAGACCTTGAGAAAATCCAGGCCGAGATGGAGAAGATCGTAAAAGCCGATCTGCCGATTGAGCGAATGGAAACAAGCAGGGAAGAGGCACTCAAGCTATTCGGCGAAATGGGCGAGACTTACAAGCAGGAACTGATCCGCGACTTGCCTGAAGACGTAACCATTTCTCTTTACAAGCAGGGGGAATTCGTCGACCTGTGTGCCGGCCCCCATGTTCCCTCCACCGGACGCGTTAAAGCTCTCAAGCTGCAAAGCCTGGCCGGAGCCTACTGGCGGGGCGATCAGCATAATAAAATGCTCCAGCGTATCTACGGCACTGCTTTCGAGAAGAAGAGCGACCTTGACGACTACCTGACAATGCTCGAAGAAGCCGCCAAGCGAGACCACCGCAAGCTCGGCCGTGAACTGGACCTGTTCAGCATCCAGGACGAGGGCCCCGGCTTCCCCTTTTTCCACCCCAAGGGCATGATAGTCCGCAACGAGCTCGAGAACTTCTGGCGACGCTTGCACGTAAAATACGGCTATCAGGAGATCAAGACGCCGATAATACTCCATCAGAAGCTTTGGCAGCAGTCGGGCCACTGGGATCACTACAAAAACAACATGTACTTCACCACCATAGACGACGAAGGCTATGCCGTCAAACCCATGAACTGCCCGGGCGGCATTCTCATCTACCGTTCCCAGCACCATAGCTACCGCGAATTTCCCCTGCGCACCTGCGAACTAGGCCTTGTCCATCGTCACGAACTCAGCGGCGCGCTCCACGGCCTCATGCGGGTCCGCAGCTTTACCCAGGACGACGCCCATATCTTCTGCCTGCCGTCCCAGATCAAGGCCGAAATCAAGGGAGTAATCGATCTATTCAACACCATCTATGGTACCTTCGGCATGAGTTACCACGCCGAACTCAGCACCAAGCCCGAAAAAGCCATGGGCTCGGATGAAGTCTGGGAAGAAGCCACGGCCGCTCTCCAGGAAGCACTTGAAGAATACGGCATGGTTTATAAGATTAACCCCGGGGACGGCGCTTTCTACGGCCCCAAAATCGACTTCCATCTCCGCGATTCCATCGGCCGCACCTGGCAGTGCGGCACCATTCAGCTCGACATGCAGATGCCGGAAAAATTCGATCTGACCTTTGTCGGCGAAGACGGTCTGAAACACCGGCCGGTAATGATACACCGCACATGCTACGGCAGCATCGAGCGCTTCATCGGCATCCTCATCGAGCACTATGTCGGCGCATTCCCCGTTTGGCTCGCTCCCGTCCAGGTCAAAGTCCTGCCGATAACCGACCGCCAGCTTGAATACGCCCAAACGCTGGCGGCTCAGATGAAGGCTAAGGATATCCGCGTCGAGATCGATGACCGTAACGAAAAAATCGGCTATAAAATTCGCGAAGGTCAGATGGAGAAAGTCCCTTACATGCTGATCATCGGCGATAAGGAGAAGGAGACCGGCAGCGTGGCCGTTCGCCAGAGGGGCAAGGGCGACATAGGCTCCGTACCGGCGTCAGACTTCATCGCCGGCGTGTTGGACGAAATCGTCGCCAAATCGTAATAATTGCCCTGGAACACACTTGACTTTGCCGATCAGTGATGCTAATATTACTAAGTAAACAAAATACTATTCTAAAGTAGAAGCCATCCGCTTCTCACCTTACAACGCGATGCTGTTCGTAAGGTCAGGCAGCCAAACTAGTTTTGCTTTTTATGCGGGTGGTACATGCCACTCGCATTTTATTTTGTTACGAACAATTAGGAGGTGTGCCGCGATTAGTAAGGATAACCTTCGGATCAACGAAGAAATCCGCGCCAGAGATGTCAGAGTCGTTACCGCCAACAACGAGCAGTTAGGGGTCATGGTACTCAGGGAAGCCTTGCGTCTTGCCGCCGAATCCCAGCTTGACCTGGTGGAAGTCGCTCCTCTCGCCAAGCCGCCGGTTTGTCGGATCATGGATTACGGCAAATACAAGTACGAGCAGCAGAAACGTGAGAAAGAAGCCAGGAAGAAGCAGAAGATTGTCACCCTGAAAGAAGTCAAGGTTCGTCCCAACATCGAGGATCACGATTTTCAAGTCAAACTTAAAAACGCCCAGCGCTTCCTCCAGGACGGCGATAAAGTCAAGGCGACCGTAATGTTCCGGGGCCGCGAACTTTCCCACCCCGAACTTGGCCGTCAAGTACTTGTTCGTCTGGCGGGCGAACTAAAGGATATCGCCAATATCGAACGCGACGCCAAACTGGAAGGCAAGAATATGATAATGATACTCTCGGCCAAACAGCAACAACACTAAGGGGGAGACTTACATGCCGAAAATCAAAACTCGCAGAAGCGCCGCCAAACGGTTTAAAATCACCGGCAGCGGCGAATTCAAGCGCGCAAAAGCTTACAAAAGCCACATCCTGGAGAAGAAATCGCCGGCCCGCAAACGCAATCTGCGCAAAGCCGGTCTTATCAGCAAAGCCGATCACGACCGTGTTACCAAGATGCTTCCTTACGCCTAATAACATAACTATATCGATTTTGAATGGGGGTTTAAAACATGCCAAGGGTTAAAAAAGGCGTGACTGCACATAGAAGACACAAGAAGATTCTCAAACTTGCCAAGGGCTATCGCGGCTCCAAGAGCAAGCTTTTCAAAAAAGCCAACGAAACGGTAATGAAGGCTCTCTACTACGCTCGTCGCGACCGCCGGGCCAAGAAAGGCGAATTCCGCCGCCTCTGGATCGCCCGGATCAACGCCGCCGCCCGTCTCAACGGCATCTCCTACAGCCAACTGATGAACGGCCTCAAAATAGCGGGTGTCCAGGTCAACCGCAAAATCCTCGCCGACCTCGCCATCCACGACAGCGGCGCTTTCACCAAACTGGTCGATACCGCCAAGGCTGCCAAGCAATGATAAGCCAACCCCGGACACTGTCCGGGGTTTTCTCTATTCCGCCGGAAAAATAACGGATTCGGCTCCCAAAGGCTGCATAACTGCATGCCGAACTGGACACAATGGGGGCAAAACAAATCCAAATTTTTTAGAACATTCCGAAGGTTTTTTTGTCGGCAAGCGCGAATATCATATAACACAATCAGCCTGTATACAGCAATTTGTAAGGGAGGAGTTTAACTTGAGCTTGGTAACTATGCGGGAACTACTGCAGGATGCCAGGAAAAGGAAGTATGCCGTCGGCGGATTCAACGTATTCAACTTCGAAACACTAAGCGCTGTAATGGAGGTAGCTGAAGAACTCAAAACTCCCCTGGTCCTCGGTATTCCCGAACGCCTCTTCAAATTTGTCGATGTGGACACCCTGAGCGCCGCCATGGTCCGGGCCGCTCAGAAAACATCGGTGCCCGTCGCGTTGCACCTGGACCACGGCCATACTTACGAAGGGGTACTGAAAGCCATCCGCTGGGGCTTCACTTCCGTGATGTTCGACGGATCGGCGCTGCCTTTGGCCGAAAACCTCAAACGAACTAAAGATATCACTCGCATAGCCCATACTCTCGGAATTTCCGTCGAGGGTGAACTGGGCTATGTTGGTTTTAACGATAGTAAAGCGGATATAAAAGACGACAACATCGTCACACCCGACATCGCCGCCGACTTCGTTGAAAAAACGAAAATCGACGCCCTGGCGGTGGCGGTGGGCAACAACCACGGCGCCTACCGCGGCAGCCCCAAGCTAAACTTCTCGCGGATGAGCGAACTGAACCAGGCTGTTAACGTGCCATTGGTTATGCATGGTGGATCGCGGCTCAGCCGGGACGATTACCGCAACTCCATCGTGTCAGGCATATCGAAGATCAATGTCGCCACCGACATGTCGCAGGCGGCGGCGGAAACGCTTAAAGCGGAATTGCTCAAGAGCCCGAACGCCAATTATATCCACCTCATGTCGGTGGTGAAAAAAGGCGTCAAGGACTCGGTCCGTAAATACATGCTCGCTTTCGACTGCATCTCCAAAGCGGTGTAAACACGCGAAACAAGACACCCGCCGGTAACGGCGGGTGTACCTTTTCCGAAGGAGTCGCAAGAAGGTGAAATCGCTGATAAATCGCGGTGGACAGCGGTAAACTGTGAGTATATAATAATTCCATTACAGCGAATTCCATATATTCCCGGAAAGAGATGGACCCAAAGCATGGCTGCACACTATAACGTCACCGACCTCCTCGACATATCCCAATGGAAGCTCACCCCCTATCAGATTCTGGCGGCCGGCTTTGCCGGCCTTATACTCGTGGGAGCGGCGCTCCTCGCCACCCCGCCGGCGTCCGCGACCGGCGAGGCGCTGCCGTTTATCGACGCCCTTTTCACCGCCACCTCGGCCGTATGTGTCACTGGCCTGGTTGTCGTGGATACCGGCACGCGGTTCTCGTTGTTCGGGCAAATGGTCATCATTCTCCTTATTCAGGCAGGGGGGCTCGGCATAATGACCATGGCCACCCTCATGGCCCTGCTTATGGGCAAAAAAATCAACCTGCGCGAACGGCTTATTATCCAGGAAGCCATGAACCAACTGACTGTAGCCGGCGTAGTGCGTCTCACCCGCTACATTATAAAGGTTACCCTGTTGATAGAATTTATCGCCGGCACCATCCTGGCTGTCCGCTTTTACCAGGACTACGGCGCGAAGGGCATATATTTCGGTTACTGGCATGCAGTATCGTCCTTCTGCAACGCCGGCTTCGATCTTTTCGGCGATTTCCGCAGTCTCACCGGCTATGTCGACGACCTGGTCGTAAACCTCGTTATCCCCACTCTCATCATCCTAGGCGGCATCGGTTTCTCCGTCATGGCCGACGTCTGGGAAAACCGCCGTTTCCGCGATTACTCCCTTCATAGCAAACTCGTTCTAACCGTTACAGCCTTTCTGATCATATCCGGCACCGTCGTCATTTTTGTTTTCGAGCAGGACAACCCGGCCACACTCGGCCCGCTCTCCTGGGACGGGAAAATCCTCGCCAGCTACTTCCAGTCGGTATCGGCCCGCACCGCCGGCTACAATACCATCCCTATAGGCGGAATGGGAAGCGCCGCCCTTCTCTTCCTCGGCATACTCATGTTTATCGGCGCCTCGCCCGGCTCCACCGGCGGCGGGGTAAAAACAACCACGGCCGGATTGCTGGCCGCCGCTATCTGGGCGCTTATCCGTGGCCGGGAAGATGTGGAAATATTTGAACGCAGCATATCCAAAACGACAATTTACAAAGCTTTTGCCCTGGTGTTCATCGCGGCGCTGCTGGTGATCGTGGTCACCATGATACTATGCGTCAGCGCGTCTGCCCCCTTCCTAAACATCCTGTTCGAAGTCATATCCGCCTTCGGAACTGTGGGGCTCAGCACCGGCATTACCCCGGATCTGACCGTCACCGGCAAACTGTGGATTATACTCACGATGTTCGCCGGCAGGGTCGGCCCGATAACCGTCGCCCTGGCGCTGGCCCTCCGCCAGCAAAAAGCGATGATAAGGTATCCCGAAGGAAAAGTAATAATTGGCTAGAGGTGACGAGTAATGGGCAAGAAGAGTAAACAGTTCGCGATCATCGGTCTGGGCCGTTTCGGGACGAGCGTCGCCCGTACGCTGGCCAGGGCTGGCTACGAAGTGCTCGCAATCGACGCCAACGAAGAACGGGTCCAGAAATTCAGCGACGAAGTCACCCACGTCGTCCAGGCGAATACCACCGACGAAGCATCCTTGAAAGCCATCGGCATCCGCAACTTTGACACCGTCGTCGTCGCCATCGGTGAAGACATCCAGGCCAATGTACTCACCACGTTGCTCCTCAAAGAGATCGGCGTGCCCCATATCGTAGCCAAAGCCCGCAACGAGCTGCATGGCAAGATGCTCGAGAAGATCGGCGCCGACAGAGTCATCTATCCGGAAAGAGACATGGGGATGAGGGTCGCCCACAGCCTCGTTTCCGCAAACGTCCTCGATTATATCGAACTGTCCCCCAACCTCAGCCTTGTCGAGGTGGCGGCCCCTGGGCTCCTCCAGGGACGCAGCCTCGCCGAGGCCAACCTCAGAGCGCTTTACGGCGTCAACGTCGTCGCCATCAAGCGCGGCGACCAGATCATCGTGCCTCCCCAGCCCGGCGAAAAGATCAGCGAACAGGATATTCTGATCGTCGTCGGTACCAACGACGGCGTGCAGAAGCTGGAGGAAATGGAATGACCGAGATAATCGCCAGCCCCCACAACCAACTGGTGAAAACAGTCGCTTCCCTGCGGCAGAAAAAATACCGCGACGAACTCGGCCTTTTCACCGTTGAAGGCGTAAGGTTGGCGGAGGAGATCGTCGCCGCCGGCTGGCCGCTCGAAAGCTGTATCTTTACCGCCGCCGCGGAGGCCGATCCCCGCGCAGCCAAACTACTCGGCGTCTTAATGCCAAAAGAGTGCCGGCTTGTTCAGGTTTCGGACCAGATCTACGCCAAGATATCCGACACACAGGAACCGCAGGGCGTTATGCTCGTCGCTCCCCAACGCCCCGTCTCCTTTGCCGACATTCTCTCCCGGTCGGCAAAACCCCTTATCGCCGTTCTGGACGGCATCCAGGATCCCGGGAACGCCGGGACGATCATCCGCACCGCCGACGCCGCCGGCTGCAATGGCGTGGTGATGCTCAAGGGCTGTGTGGATCTGTACGCCGGGAAAACCGTGCGGGCTACCATGGGCTCGCTCTTTCACTTGCCGGTCGTGGCCGGCATGACCAGCGACGATTTTCTCCGTCACCTTGCTTCGACCGCGATCCCCCTGATCGCTGCCGACCTGGCGGGAGCGACGGTCTACTCCGCCGCCCGCCTGTCCGGGCCGGCGGCCATAGTCTTCGGCAACGAAGGCGCGGGCGTCGGCGCCGAACTGCTGGCAGCGGCCGCCGAACGGGTCGTCGTTCCCATCTACGGCAAAGCCGAATCTCTTAACGTCGCTACGGCGGCGGCGGTCATCCTTTACGAAGCGGCCCGCCAGCGCCTGTCAACCTTGTAATTTCCCGGCCGATATGCTATAATACGTTTTAGCAATGACCTGTAATTTCCATGACGTCAGAGAGGGTGTGGTCTCGTGCTGGTGACCGCCGATTTCTTCTGGAGAATGTTCGAAGCCACCGGTTCCATTGCTGCGTATCTGCTCTATAAGAGACTGATGATCCAATAGGATTGACTGCCATGACGGAGAGAGTACGCCGTATTCGTTTCCACAGGGAGGATGCCGCCAGAGACTGAGAGCGGCGCCGCAAACGGACGGCTGAAGTTCACTCCCGAGCATCCGCGCTGAAGAGATTTCTTGCGTAGGCCGGACGGTTTTTCCCCGTTAGAGGAAAAGCGAGGACACTAGTAGGGTGGTACCGCGGAAGCAAGGCTTTCGCCCCTTGGGGCGAGAGCTTTTTTATTTGTAATCATGAACATCGGAGGTATGTATGGAACAACAACTCAGTGAACTCCGCCAGGCGGCCGTTGCCGAAATACCCCAAGCCGACAGCGTCGATGCCCTCAATGACCTCCGCGTCAAGTACCTTGGGAAAAAAGGCAGTCTCACAGCCATCCTTCGCGGCGTCGGCAGCCTCGGGCCCGACGAAAGGCCGCGGGTCGGGCAAATCGTCAACGAGCTCAGGGCAGAACTCGAAACACTTATCCAGAGCAAAGCCGAAGAACTGAAGAAAATGGAGCTCGCCAGTAAAATAGCCGCCGCCAGGCTTGACGTCACCCTTCCCGGCCGCCGGCCGGCTACCGGGCACAAGCACCCGCTGACTCTGACCCTTGAAAGGATAAAATCCGTTTTCATGCGCATGGGTTTCGATATTGTGGAAGGACCGGAAGTGGAAACCGACTACTTTAACTTCGAAGCCCTCAACCTGCCCCCCGATCACCCTGCCCGCGACATGCAGGACACATTTTACATCACCCCGGACATTCTGCTCCGTACACACACATCGCCGGTCGAGGCCCGCACCATGCAAAGCGTCCCGCCGAATTCGCCTGTGCGGATAATCTCCCCCGGCAAAGTTTACAGGGTAGACTACGACGCCACCCATTCGCCCGTCTTCCATCAGGTCGAAGGCCTCGTTATCGACAAAGGGATCAGCTTCGCCGATCTCAAAGGCACCTTGGACCAATTCGCCAAAGAGATCTTCGGCAGCAGCGTCAAACTGCGCTTCCGTCCCAGCTTCTTCCCCTTTACCGAACCGAGCGCCGAGGTCGACATCTCCTGCGTCATGTGCGCCGGACGCGGCTGCCGCACCTGTAAAGGCACCGGCTGGCTGGAGATCCTGGGCTCAGGCATGACCCATCCCCGCGTACTGGAAATGAGCAATTTTGACCCTGAGCAGGTCAGCGGCTTTGCCTTCGGGATGGGTGTGGAGCGTATCGCCATGCTGGTATATGGCATCGACGACCTCAGGCTTTTCTACGACAACGACATGCGCTTCCTGGCGCAGTTTTAAGGGGGATACTCCATGCGCACCTCGATCAACTGGCTGAAAGACTATGTGGAATTTTCCGAAACCCCGGAAAAACTCGCCGACATGATGACCATGGCCGGTGTGCCGGTGGAAAATATGGAATATCGCGGCGAAGGCCTGTCAAAAGTAATCGCCGGGCGGATTGACGGAATAACTGCCCATCCCAACGCCGACAAACTCCTCGTCTGCAAGGTGGACATCGGCGGCTCCGCAGTGACCGTCGTAACAGGCGCCACAAACCTCAAAACCGGCGATATCGTCCCGGTGGCGATCCCCGGCGCGAAACTGGCCGGTGGGCAGGAAATCGGCGCCGCCAACTTCCGCGGCATCGAATCTCAGGGGATGCTCTGCTCGGGCGATGAGCTCGGCATGGACGCCAAAATCGTCCCTCCCGAATTGCGCGACGGCATCTATATACTGCCAGCCGACACAAAACCCGGTGAAGACGCTCTCGCCGTACTTGGTCTCGACGATGTCGTGCTGGAATTCGAACTGACCCCCAACAGGGCCGACTGTTTCCACACCCTCGGGCTGGCCCGCGAGGTGGCCGCCCTTACCGGCGGTACCCTCAAAAAACCCATGCTCATGCTCAAGGAAGAAAGCGCCGACAAGGCCAACGACCTTGTAACCATCACCATCGACGAGCCGTCGCTGTGCGCCCGTTTCGCCGGCCGAGTGCTCCAGAACGTAAAGATCGGTCCCTCGCCCGCCTGGCTGCAGCGTCGGGTGCAGGCGGCCGGCATGAGACCGATCAGCAACGTCGTAGACGTTACCAACTTCGTCATGATGGAGCTTGGGCAGCCCATGCACGCCTACGACTACAACCTGCTCGCCAAACACCGCATCATCGTCCGGCGGGCCAACCCGGGAGAGCGGCTGACGACGCTGGATGGCGTCAAACGCGAACTAACCCCCGACATGCTGGTCATCGCCGACGCCGTGCAGGCTGTCGGCATCGCCGGCGTGATGGGCGGGCTGGCCACTGAAGTCACCGACACCACCCGCACCGTTCTCCTGGAAGCCGCCTCCTTCAACGGCACCAGCATCAGACGCACCTCCAAAGCTCTCGGCCTTCGCTCGGAAGCGTCGAGCCGGTTCGAGCGCGGCATCAACACCGCCGACATCATCCGCGCCCTCGACCGGGCTGCTCAACTGCTGGAAGAAATGGGCGCCTGCACCGTATGCCCGGGCGTCATCGACACCTACCCCGATGTCCAGCTGCCACGGCAGATATCCGTCTCCCCCGGCCAGATAAACGCCCACCTCGGCGTAGACCTGCCGGCGGCCAAGATGGTCGATATCCTTCGCAGCCTGGAATTTGACGTCGATGTCCAGCCAGACAAGTTCCTCGTAACCGTCCCCACCTGGCGGGGCGACGTCAGCAGGCCTGCCGACATCAGTGAAGAGATCGCCCGCATCTGGGGGTACGACAACATCCCGGCTACCACCCCCTTCGGCAACGCCAAGGCTGGCAGCCAGAGCTACACCCAGACGATCGCCGACCGCAGCAAAGAAATCCTCACCGGTCTCGGCTTCAGCGAAATCATCACCTTCAGCTTCACCCACCCAGCGGTATTCGACAAGCTCGGCCTGCCGGACGACAGCGAGCTGCGCAGGGCCATCCCCATCCTTAACCCCATAACCGACGACTTCCCCGCCATGAAAACCACCCTCATGGGCGGCGTTCTGCAAACGGTGGCCAACAACCTGTCCCGCAAGAACGACGACTTGAAAATTTACGAACTAGGGGCCGTTTACCGGCCCGGCAGTCTCCCGCTTACGGAACTGCCGGACGAACCGCCGATGCTGTGCGGCGCGCTGTGCGGCAAGAGGGTCGACCTTGCCTGGAATCAGCCCCGGGAGTCAGTCGATTTCTATGATGCCAAAGGGGCTGTCGAGGTGCTGCTGGAGAAGCTCGGCATTACGGGCTACGAAGTACAGGCGGGCGAATACTATGCCATGCATCCCGGCAAAACAGCCCTGTTCACAAAAGCTGGCGAACTCTTGGGCGCGGTGGGCGAAGTGCACCCTCAGGTTATCGACGCCTTCGGACTTGGGCGCGGAGTGTATGTATTCGAACTCAAGGTCGCCAGCCTCGTAAATCACTCCCACCTCATCGGTGCCTATCGGCCACTGCCGCGTTTCCCAGCCATTGCCCGCGACCTGGCTGTCGTCCTCCCACAAAACGTTACCGCCGCCCAAGTATCGGCGGCCATCGCCGCCAGCGGCGGTGAATTGCTCACCGACACCCGCCTCTTTGACATGTACACCGGCGAACAGGTGCCAGCCGGCGCGAAAAGCCTCGCTTTCTCCCTCACCTTCCAGGCCACCGACCGCACGCTCACCGACGACGAAGTCGACGGCTACTACAACGCCATCGTGGCCCATCTGGAAAATACCTTGTCAGCGAAACTGCGGGTATAGTCCGGCGCTTTGCTTCTATCCCCCTGAAGTATAAGAGGCGTATTTGAAAGATGTCCCCGGCAGCAGGGAAATATTGCCGCGGCCCGTATGATTGGCGCCGTCGGAGCAATAATACTGTCAGGGACATCTTTCTGCCGTATTCTCTGCTGAAAAGGGGGATAAATCCTGGACGTATTCCGCACAAAAAACATCGAAACCCTCAAAGAAGGAGCCGCCAGGCAAAAACTCAAAAAGACTCTCGGCGCGACCGATCTCATCCTCCTCGGCATCGGCTGCATAATAGGCACCGGCATCTTCGTGCTGACCGGGGTGGCTGCCGCCCAGCATGCCGGTCCCGGTATCATGCTTTCCTTCGTTCTCTCCGGCCTGGCTTGCGCCTTTGCCGCCCTGGCGTACGCCGAACTCGCCGCCATCGTCCCCATATCCGGCAGCGCCTACACATACTCCTACGCCGCCCTCGGCGAAATCGTCGCCTGGATCGTCGGCTGGAATCTCATCCTCGAATACTCGGTCGGCTCAAGTGCGGTCGCGGCAGGTTGGTCGGGATACATGACCGGGCTTCTCAAGGCGGCGGGTGTCGAACTGCCCAAAGCGCTCACCGCCGTTCCCGCCGACGGCGGCATCGTGAACCTGCCGGCCATATTCATCGCCATCTTCCTCAGCTTCCTGCTGGTGCGCGGCACCAAGGAAAGCGCGTCCCTCAACAGGATCCTGGTCATAGTAAAACTGACCGCCGTATTCATCTTTATCGCCCTGGCCGGGCCGAAAGTCAACCCGGCCAACTGGTCGCCGCTGATGCCCTTCGGCTTTAGCGGCGTAGCCGCGGGAGCGGCTCTTATCTTTTTCGCCTATATCGGCTTCGACGCCGTCGCCACCACCGCCGAGGAATGCAAAAACCCCAACCGCGACCTGCCTGTCGGCATCATCGGTTCGCTGGTCATCTGCACCATCCTCTATATCATCGTCTCCGCCGTGCTCACTGGCGTCGTTCCCTACACGCAGCTAAACAACGCGGAGCCGGTGGCGTATGCATTAAGAGCTATCGGCTATAACTTCGGCTCCGCTCTCGTAGGCACAGGCGCCATCGCCGGCATAACCACGGTGCTGCTCGTCCTGATGTACGGCCAGACCCGCATCTTCTTCGCCATGAGTCGCGACGGGCTCATCCCCGGAGGCATCTGCGCCGTGCATCCGACCTACGGCACCCCCATATCATCACCATCGCCGCCGGTATCGCCGTCGCCCTCATCGCCGGGTTTACCCCCATCGGCATCATCGCCGAATTGACCAACATCGGCACTCTGTTCGCCTTCGTCGTTTCGGCCATCGGTGTGCTCGTGCTGCGTTACACAAAGCCGGAAGTTCCGCGGCCCTTCCGCTGTCCGGCAGTCGGCCTCGTCACCCCCCTGGCCGTGATCTCCTGCGGTTATCTGATGTACAGTCTTCCCTATGATACCTGGGTCAGGTTCGTAATCTGGACAGCCATCGGTTTTGCCGTCTACTTCGTTTACGGCCACCGCAACAGCGTGCTGGGCAAATACGGCGACCAACTTCCCAAAGAATAAGGGGGGCGCATCAGGCGGCCGTAAGGCTGCCTTTTTTTCGGCAGGAAAAAATAGGGTGGGGGGCGAACTATACTCTACAGACGCAGCGTGAAGCAAGGTGATTACATGGGCACGAAGAAGCATAAAGTCGTAGTGCAAATATTCGGCGACAACTACCCGCTCAAGGGCGACGCCGAGCCGGAACGCATAATGAAGGTGGCCGCCCTCCTCGACGAGCGGATGCGCGAAACCGCCTTCAGCAATCCCCGGGTGTCGACAACCATGGTAGCCGTCCTAACGGCGCTCAACATCGCCGACGAATACCTGCGCCTGCAAAGCGACTACCAGCAACTGCTAAAGATGCTCAACGACGAATAGGGCTCCGGTATACCGCTCCATGCCGCTGTCAATAATAACACCAGCGGAAGGAGTGACAGCGATGGATTACGGAACACCCGGCCAGGTGCTTATCAGGATGGCGGCTATCTTCGCAGTTGCCCTCATCGTCGTGCGATTCATGGGCAACCGCGCCGTAGGCCAGCTTTCCCCCTTCGATTTCGTCCTCATGGTCGGTATCGGCGACATAGTCGCCAACGTGGCCTTGGCGCGCAATGAAAGCCTCCTCATCGGCGCCGAGGGGCTTATAGGCCTGCTCATACTTCAGCAGCTGCTATCTCGCCTGGCGCTTAAGAACAAGTTTCTGCGCAAGCTGTTCGAAGGCACGCCCGTGGAACTCATCGAGGACGGCCGCATCCTCCGCCAGAACATGACCAAGACCCAGTTCAACTACGACGATCTCCGTCAGGAGCTGCACAAACAGGGCATGGATTTCTCGAACCTCAGGGATATCAAGCTAGCCCGCCTCGAAAGCTGCGGCACGTTGACACTGATAAAATCCCCCGACATGGAGCCACTTACCCGCCGCGACCTGGAAAACTTTATCCGTAGCCTTTCCGAAAACCCGCTCAGCCCGGCAGGGACCGGATGGGCCAAAATAGAACAGCTGGCAGCCGACGTGCGCACTCTCGCCGAATATGTCAAAAGCCGGCCACCGGCCGCTCCGCCACGGGAAGATGCTCCCGCGGAGCAAGAGTTGCACTGAAAGAAGGGCATGCCCTTCTTCTTTTATTGCCGACGATTGGAGAATCGAACCCTGATGCGAAGAGTCCTGCTCATATTCATCGACGGCCTGGGCATGGGGGAAAACGACCCGTCCCTCAACCCCCTCGTCCGTTTCGACCCGCCTTTTTTCCGTACTCTTTTCGGCCGACCGCTCGTAAGGGAGCTTGGCACCGTTATGAGTGACGAAGTTTGCCTCGTGGCGACAGATGCGGCGTTGGGCGTTCCCGGCCTGCCGCAGAGCGCGACCGGGCAGACCGCCATCTTTACCGGCGTCAACGCGCCGCGGCGGATGGGTTGCCACATCCTCGGCTTCCCCGGTCCGGCTCTTGCCGAGATAATCGCCGCGCACGGGCTTTTAGGCGAGCTGTCCGCCGCCTGCTTCAGCGTCACCTCGGCCAATATGTACGCTGCCGACTATATGGAACTTGTGGCGAGCCGCAAGCGACGCCATTCTGTCACAACCCTATCCATCCTCGGCGCGGGTCAGCCATTGCGCTCCCTGGCCCACATGGCTGCCGGCGAAGCGGTCTACCAGGACATCACCAACGAGATGCTGCCGCGGTTCGGTGTGGAGGGCGTGCCGACCGTCAGCCCGGACGATGCCGGGAGAAGGCTCACTGCTCTTGCCGGTAGGCACAGCTTCACCATGTTCGAATACTTCCAGACTGACCGCCAGGGTCATAAGCATAACTGGGCGGAAGCGGCGAAAATCGTCGCCAACCTCGACGGCTTTCTCGCCGCCGTCCATCGGTCGGCCGCAGAAACCCTTGTGATAATCACCAGCGACCACGGCAACTTCGAGGACTTCTCCACCAAAACCCACACCCTCAACCCCGTGCCGACCATCCTGTTCGGCCCGGGGTGTCGGCATGTGGCCTCAACAATCAGCTGCCTAACCGATATCAAGCCCGCCATCATCGCCTATCTAAAAGAAGGTGCAGAAAATGATTGAACTCCTGGCACCCGCCGGCAACGCCGAAGCTTTCGCCGCAGCCCTGAACAGTGGCGCCGACGCCGTCTACCTCGGGGGGAGGCAGTTTGGCGCCCGCGCTTACGCCGCCAACTTCAGCGACGAAGAACTGGCCGCTGCGGTGCGCAACGCCCATCTCCTGGGGGCGGCGGTCTACGTTACTGTCAATACCCTCGTCGATAACAGCGAGATTCCCGCCCTGGCCGACTATCTGCGCCATCTGTACGAAATCGGCGTGGACGCCGTCATCGTCCAGGATATCGGCGTGGTCGCCGTGGCCCGTCGCGTCGTGCCTGATTTGCCCCTGCACGCCAGTACCCAGATGACAGTCCACAACCTGGCCGGAGTGGAGTTTCTGGCCGGGCAGGGTATCAGCCGCGTCGTGCTGGCGCGGGAACTTTCACTTGATGCCATCCGCCGGATATGCGAGCATTCCCCGGTCGAAATCGAAACATTCATCCACGGCGCCCTCTGCATCTCCTATTCCGGTCAATGCCTGATGTCCAGCATGATCGGCGGCCGTAGCGGCAACCGCGGGCGCTGCGCCCAACCCTGCCGCCTGCCCTACACCCTTGTAGACGAAACCGGTCGGGACGTACTCGCAGGGCAGGACGCCGGGGAATACCTGTTGAGCCCCAAAGACTTCAACACCATCGAACATATCCCCGATCTCATCGACGCCGGAGTGGTCTCATTCAAAATCGAAGGCCGCATGAAGCGGGCCGAATACGTAGCCGTCGTCGTCGACAGCTACCGCCGGGCCATCGACGCCTGTCTCGCCGACCGGAGCGGCTTCATTGTCCCCGCCCAGGATCAGAAAGACATGGCTCAGATATTCAACCGCGGTTTCACCTCCGCCTACCTGTTCGGCAAACAGGGGCGCGAAATGATGAGCGACCGCCGCCCCAATAACCGCGGGGTTCGCATCGGCCGCGTCATCGGCTACGACCCGCGAAAAAAGACGGCGCAGATCAAGCTCGACGAACCGCTCGCCGTTGGCGATATTGTCGAGTTTTGGGTAAAAGTCGGCGGCCGGTCGAGCGCCACCGTAACAAGTCTCACCGTCGACGGCCGCCCCGTCGCTGCCGCTCCCGCCCTCGCTGCGGCCACCATTCCGGTTGAAGGACCGGTCCGCGCCGGCGACCGCGTCTTCAAAACCTTCGACGCCGCCCTCATGGAAAAGGCGCGGGCCAGTTTCAGCGGCGCCGGCCTGCTGCGCCGCGTGCCGGTCGACGCTGTTGTGACGGTGGGGGAGGGGCGTCCGCTGGCAGTAACCCTGACAGACGAGTCCGGCAACAGCGGTCGGGGCCAGACGTCTTTTCTGGCGGAAAAAGCCATCAAGCGCCCCATCAACGAAGAGACCCTCGCCGCCCAGATCGGCCGTCTGGGGACGACCGTTTTCGCCCTCCGCGGCCTCGAAAGCAGTATTGAAGGCGAAGTCATGGTCCCGCTCAGCGAACTCAACGAAGCCCGGCGTCAGGCCGTCGAAGACCTGGAGGCAGCCCGCCTGGCCCGCTATTCACGCCCGCCTCTGGCGGCGGCCAGCCCCGACCTGGCCGCCTTTCTGCCCGTGCCGCGGCGCGACATCTCCCACAACCCCGCCCTGGTCGTCAACACCGACACGTTCGACAAGGCGGCAGCAGCCGCCGCCAACGGCGCCGACATCGTCATGTTCGGCGGCGACAGCCTCTCCGGCCGCCCGCCCACCGCCGACGACTACCGGCGGGTAGTGGCCATGGCCCGCGACCGGGGCATCGCCGTCATCCTCAGCACGCCGCGTATTGTCCAGGATTGGCAGTGGCCTGCCCTGGAAGCCGACCTCGAGCTTTTTCGCGACCTTGCCCCCGACGCCGTCGCCGTGAGCAACCTCGGCACCCTCCAGCGCGCGGGCAAGGTACCTGGTCTCGCCATCCACGGCGACTGGCCCCTCAACATATACAACAGCGCCGCTATCCGTTTCTATAGCGGACAGGGGCTCGCCAGCCTCACCCTTTCCCCCGAGCTCACCTTCGGACAGGTCGAGGAACTTTGCTTCGAACCGAACATCGCGATTGAATGCATCGTTCACGGCTACCTGACCCTCATGATATCGGAATACTGCGTTATGGGCAGCTTCCTCGGCGGCCTTCACGCCGGCACATGCACAAAGCCATGCCTGAAAGGCCGCTACCTGCTTAAAGACAGGATGGGCGAAACCTTCCCCGTCGCCGGCGACCAATTCTGCCGCATGCACATCCTCAACGCCAAGGAGCTTAGCATGCTGCCCCATGTGCCCCGCCTGGCCCGTTCCGGCGCGGCCCGCATCCGCATCGAAGGCAAGGCTGCCACCGCTGGCGAACTTGCCGCGACGACCCGCCTCTACCGCGAACTGCTCGACAAAGGCGAGCGCCATCCCCTCCTGGCCGGCGACGGCATAAAGGCGCTGGAACACCAGGACATCACCCGCGGCCACTACTTCAGAGGCGTATTATAACCAGCAAACTCCAAGTACTTAGGACAAATAGAGGAGAACATCACAGATGGACTCATCCGTTCTTAACACACTGGAATTCCATAAAATCCGCGCCATGTTGGCCGGAGCCACCGGCTCCGTGCTGGGGCGGGAAATCGCCGAAGCCCTGGCGCCCGTAAGCGACGCCGACGACGTACAGTGGCGGTTAGAAGAGACCCAGGAGGCATTCGACCTGCTGGCCGCCGCCGCTATCGTGCCCCTTGGCGGCATCCGCGACATCCGTGAACTGCTGTACAGGGCCGAACGGGGTTCCAGCCTCGAACCCCCCGACTTCGTAGCCATCGCCAGCACCCTTTACGCCGCCCGCCGGATGAAGCAATTCTTCGCTGAACTGACTAACCCCGCGCCTCGCCTTCAGGAGTCGGCGGCGGCCATTTCCGTTTTCCGCAACCTGGAAAACGCCATCGAAGACACCATCAGCGACCAGGGCGCCGTCCTCGACAGCGCCAGTCACGAGCTGGCCCGCATCCGCCGGGAGATCCGCGTCAGCCAGAGCCGCGTAAAAGAAAAACTCGATCACATCATCCATTCCGGAGAATACCAGAAACTGCTCCAGGACGCCATCGTAACCATCCGCGGCGACCGTTACGTAATCCCGGTCAAGCAGGAATACCGCCACGCCTTCCCGGGCATAGTGCATGACCAGTCTGCCAGCGGCGCCACCGTATTCATCGAGCCGATGAGCGTCGTCAACCTCAACAACGACCTCAAGCAGCTCATGGCAGCCGAAATCAACGAAATCGAGCGCATCCTGCGGCACCTCACCGCCCAGGTCGCCGGTGCGGCCCAACCGCTTCTTGAAACCTGCCGGGCCCTCGGCCAGCTCGACTTCGCGTTCGCCAAGGCCCGTCTCGCCCTAAACATGAACGCCGTCCGGCCCCTGCTCAACACCGCCGGCTGCGTCAGCCTCCGCCGCGCCCGCCATCCCCTCATCCCCGCAGAAGTCGTCGTTCCCATCGACGTGCGCGTCGGCCAGGAATTCCGGTTGCTCGTAATCACCGGCCCCAATACCGGCGGCAAAACCGTAAGCCTAAAGACAGTCGGCCTGTTTGCCCTGATGACCCAGGCAGGCCTCTTCATCCCGGCAGCCTCCCAGTCGGAGATGCCGGTGTTCGCCAATGTATTCGCCGATATCGGCGATGAACAGAGCATCGAACAGAGCCTCAGCACCTTCTCCGCCCACATGACCAACCTCGTTCGCATCCTTGGCCGCGTGGGCGCGGACGACCTCGTACTCATCGACGAGATTGGCGCCGGCACCGACCCTGATGAAGGGGCGGCCCTGGCCATGTCAATTCTCGAGCATCTTTACCGGCAGGGCACCCGCGTCATCGCCACCACCCACTACAGCGAACTGAAAACCTTCGCTTACTCCAGACATGGAATCGAAAACGCCAGCGTAGAATTTGACATACAGACCTTGAGGCCCACCTATCGTCTGCAGATAGGCATGCCCGGCAGCAGCAAGGCATTTCTCATCTCCCGGAGGCTGGGCCTCGACGCCGCCATCGTCGCCAGGGCCCAGGAACTCATCGACGAAGACTACGCCGAATTCGATAAAGTGCTCACCGCCCTCGAAGAACAGAAAAGGCTGCTCGCCGACCGCCAGGAAGAGCTGCGCCGCCTGCAGCGCGAAAGCGAAGAACTAAGGCGAAGCCTCGCCGCAGAGAAAGAAGCGTTGGCCGATAAAAAGAAACAGCTGATCGAAAAGGCCCAGACCGAAGCGGAGCGTGTTCTGCGGCAGGCCAGAGCAGAGGCGGAAGCCGTCATCGCCGACCTTAAAGCCCAATTCGCCTCCGAAACAATGCGGGAACGGCAACAGGCTATCGACGGCGCCCGCCGAAGGATTGCCGCCGGACTCGGCGCCGCGCGCGCCCTCGGAGAAGAAACTGACGAACAGGCGCCTGGGATGCCCGCCACCGCAGATACCCTCGTGCCTGGTGCGAAAGTGTTCGTCGCCACCCTCGGCCAAAAAGGCACCGTTCTCGCTGTTGCCGGTGACGAGGTCACCGTTCAGATGGGTATAATGAAAATCAACGTGCCGTTGTCCAGCTGTCGACTGGCCGAAGCCGCTCCCGACCGGCAGGAGATCCGGAGGCGGGCCGGAGTTGACCTGACGAAGACCCAGCAGGCGTCCCGGGAAGTCGATATCCGCGGTCAGACGGTTGAAGAAGCGGAAGCGGCTCTGGACAAATTTATCGACGACGCCATCCTTGCCGGACTTGGCGAAATAATCGTCATCCACGGCAAAGGCACCGGGGCGCTCAAAAAAGGGGTCAGAGTCTACCTCAAAACCCACAAGGCCGTGCGTGAGATCCGCATCGGTGAAGTCGGCGAGGGCGGCGACGGCGTCACGGTCGCCAAACTGAAGTAATCGGAATGGGGGAGTGAGATGATTATCAAAAGCCATGAAATCGAGGAGCGCGCCGGGGAGCGGATCGCCGACCTCATGTGCGTGGCAGCCCGCACCGCCCCGAAAGCGAGGGGCGTCGACAACCTCGTCGTCATGGTCGTCAAAGCGCGGGAAAAGGACCAACTCGCCGAGGAGATGAGGAAAATCGCCAAAGAAAGCGGGGCGCAATTCTTCGAGCGGGATGCAGCCTGCCTCGATAAAGCGGTAGCCGTTATCCTTCTTGGCCAGAAATTAAAACCGTTGCAGGTGGCCCCCTGCGGCTACTGCGGCCACGGCAGCTGCGCCGTCTGCGCGCAGAAAGACGGCCTGTGCGCCATAAGCATCGGCGATCTCGGCATTGCGGTCGGCTCGGCGGTCTCCGTCGCCGCCCTCCATCATATCGACAATAGGGTTATGTTTTCGGCCGGCAAAGCCGCTCTCAACGTCGGCCTGTTCCCGGACGACGTAAAGATCGCCTATGGCATTCCGCTCAGCATATCGGGCAAAAGCCCCTTCTTCGACCGATAAAAAACGCTATAAACAGTAAGAGAGGTGGATTTCTCCACCTCTCTTTTATTTGTATTCTTTGATTACTTGCGCCAGGCGCCCGATACCCTCGCGGATCCGCTCCTCCGGCATGTTGGAAAAATTAAGTCTCAACGTGTTTGCCACCCCGCCGTTAGGGAAGAACGATCCGCCGGGCACGAAAGCCACATTGCGTTCGATGCATTTCCTCAACAGCTCTACCGTGTTATAGCCTGCCGGCAGCTCCACCCAGGTGAACAACCCTCCCTGAGGATAAGTATGCCTTGCCTCCGGAGGAAAGAGTTCGTCCATCGACGCCAACATCGCGTCGCGGCGGCGGCGGTACGCTTCGACGATCTTCCGCACATGGGCGTCAACATCATAAAGCTCCAAATACTTAGCTATCTCCCGCTGGCTTTTTGAGGACGTGTGCAGATCGGCCCCCTGCTTGATGAGGACGAATTTCTCAAAGAAATTCGCCGCCGCAGCGATCCAGCCGACCCTCATGCCAGGGCAGAAAATCTTTGAGAAGGTACTCACATAAATAACTAGACCCGTGGTATCGAAAGATTTAATGGAGGGCGGTATCCGTCCCTCGAAGCGCAGTTCGCCGTAAGGATTATCCTCGATGACCGGAATCTTGAACTCCTGAATCAGCGCGGCGAATTGACGCCTCCGCTCCTCCGGCCAGGTCCGCCCGGTGGGATTCTGAAAATCGGGGACAACATAAATCAGCTTCACCCGCTCCGTCGAGCGCAAAATCTTCGCCAATTCCTCAATAACCATCCCGCCGTCGTCGGTCGGCACCTCCACAAATCGCGGCTCGTAGGCGCGGAAAGCGCTGATGGCGGCGAGATAGGTGGGGCTTTCGCACAGCACTACGTCGCCGGCGTCCAGGAATAGTTTGCCGGCGAAGTCCAGCGCCTGCTGAGAACCGCTCGTGACGAGAATATTCTCAGCGCCGACCTTGACGGCGAATTTCGCGTCGATCCTTTGCGATATCTGCTTTCGCAGCGGTTCATAACCTTCCGTAGTTGAATATTGCAGCGCCTGGCTTCCCGCCTCTTCGAGCACCTGAATAGCCGCATGTTTCAGTTCCTCGACCGGGAACAGTTCCGGAGCGGGTAAACCACCAGCAAAGGAGATAACCTCCGGACGCGTCGTTATCTTCAATATCTCCCGTATTTCGGACGCTTTCAGAAGCTCCACTCTTTTGGCAAAAGACACACCCACAGAATCATCATCCTCTCGCCAGCTTATATTATTCCCTATGATACACGCCGGCGAACAACGTGGTAAATATCCAATTATTCAATAATAGCTAAATATTGGATATTATTATTAAAAATAGACATATTGGCAATATCCAATGTTTTGGGCAAGAGTCCACTAATACGGAAAAAAGATGTGGAACTAGCCCACACCTTCCTGAACCATATCAAAAAGTGCTCTTCCAGTTTAGATATCTTCCCGGTCCCTTCTTATCCCCCTCGGCCTCTTCGTGGGGGTTCTGGCGCTCCGGCAAATCGGGTGACGTCATCGTAGCGGCGGTGGGGGTGACGACGCGCTTCTCTTCGTTCTTATCACCCTTGTCACCGCCCTTATCCTGCTTGGCCGCTTCCTGTTTTCCTGTCTCGCTCTTATCGCCCTTGTCGCCCAGATTGTTCAGTAACCCCATCACCGCGCCGATGGTAGCAGGATTAAGCTTGGATTTTATCTGAGGGTTGTTGAGAAGCGGCAGGAGGGAGACAAGTGCTTCCGGACCCAACCCGCCCCCCTCTCCTTTCGAAAGATCGCCGAGCAGCTTCTGCAGCGTATTGGCGCCGGCTGCCGGCGCAGTCTGCGCAGCCCGCGGCTGGCCGTGGCTGAGAATCGACACCAGACAGATCAGCGACAGAACAGGGACAAGCGATTCATAGCCCGTGCCGTCGTTAACGGCGGCATCAATCATTCGCGCCACCGATTGCAGCAGTGAGCCGGACCGTTCTACCGGTTCGTTGGCCATTATTACTCCTCCTTAAAACAACCCAGGAATGTTCGGCAGGTTCAGGTCACCGGCGAGCTTGCCCATTGCCGCCTGATGCATCTCCCGGGATTTGGCCAGTGCGCTGTTGACCGTGGCCACGAGCAGATCCTGCAGCAAAACTGCGTTGCCAGCCTCGAGATACTTTCCGTTCAGCTCGATGGCTACCACCGTCTGCTGACCGTTCACAATCACCTTTACCACATCGCCGCTTGAAACCTCAATCCGTTCGGACTTTAGCTGCTCCTCCGCCTGGCTGACATTTTGCTGAACCTTCTTCACCATTTCCATCACGTTGCCAAACTGCTCCCACACATCTTTCACCTCCACTAAACTATATGCTAGCTTATGCGTTGTCCGTCGTCATGTGTGTGTCCATAAAATTTGCGGGACCGTTCATAGGTGACCGTCATATATTAAACTAGAATAAAACGCTGCGGGAGGAGTCGATAAATGCGCAACCAGCGAAAAGATAAACGAAGAGCGGAGCAGCCTTCGCACGGTGGCGGGGACGGTGACGTGAAACTGGCAAAACCCGTCACGAAGAACAGCCCTCTTAGAATGTTCAAGAGGATAGTCAGCAACCCTGACTTCGGCTATCAATGCATGGTCGTGCTGCTGGCACTGACCCAGAACAACGTTTCGATGGACCGGAGGATCGACACGATGACCTCGTCGATCGATACCCTTCGGAACATAACCGGAGTACTCACCAGCGCCACCCAATCCCTCAAAACGGCGGCGGAAGCCCCCCGGCAAATAAGGCGGCTGGTCAAGCCTGGCGGCAGTTAAATTCATAACGCGGGTAACACTTTAGAATACACAGCCATATATTGAAGTAGAAGGGCGGGCGGTACCTGAAGGTGCTGACCATACACTCCTTGGCACCGCCCTTAATAACGACATACTAAGGGGGAAAGAACGAATGGCTAGAGGTTTTTGCGGCGGCGGGAACGGATCATTTGTAGTGATCATCATTATCATCATCCTGCTTCTGTTCTTCTTCGAGGACGAAAGCGTCAGCATCTAAAACACCATACTTACCGCTCAAGGAACACGCTGCCAGCGTGTTCCTAATATTTTGCCGCGTCGGTAACCGCCATTGGGTCAAATCCATATACTAAATTGAAGGGACCACGATAAATGGACCTGACCCGATTACTAGGAGGGAGGACTGAACATGGGTCGTAACTTTGGCGGCTGCGGCGGCAGCGGATCGATTGTGGTTATAATCATCATAATCATCCTGCTCCTGTTCTTCTTCGAGGATGACGTAACCGGCACCATCTAACCGAAATAGTTGCCCCATACGGGAACACGCATCCGGCGTGTTCCTAAATTTTCGCGGCAGGGTGACCGATGTCTGCCAAACGCCATATATTAGACTAAAAGAGATTCCATATTAACCAGACAGTAGACGAGGAAGGAGGAGTTTGAATGGGTCGCGGATTTTTCGGCGGCTGCGGCGGTGGCAGTGGAGTCGTGGTGATCATCATCATCATCATCCTGCTCCTGTTCTTCTTAGAGGATGATTTCACCGACACCATCTAACATCGTACTTACCACAGGAACACGCCGCCGGTGCGTGTTCCTATCGTTTGGGTCGTACCAAGGCCGACAGGCGGGTTTAATAATCTATATGCGGCCGACGGCAAAAAAAACACGCGCGATGTGCGCGTGTTTTTGCTTGCTAATTCTTCTTCGGCGGTTCGGGCTTCGTCGGTGCCGCCGGCTGGACGGGAGGGGAGGGGTCGGAGGGTTTCGTAGCCGTCGGTGGAGGGGGGAGCGTCCGTCCTCCGTCCGCCGGAGCGGGCTTATTACCGTTCTTATCCTCGGCGGGTGCTTTCCCGGGTTTCGGCTGGGTGCCCTCGATGAATATCTCGTTATGGACATCCTTGCTCTTAGGATCTGCCAAACTGCCGTCCTTGGGCGAAACCGGTGCGGAAACGATCCCGCTCGGCCGCGTAAAATCCTTTGCAGGCAACTTGGCGACAGCCGCTGTCATGAAGTCATGCCAGATAGTTGCCGGTATATCGCCGCCGGTAATGCCGTTAAGATACTCCGGAGTATCGAAACCCATCCATACGGCTGTCACGAGGTCGGGGGTGAATCCTACGAACCAGGCGTCCTTGTAATCGCTAGTCGTCCCGGTCTTGCCGGCGGCCGGCCGGCCGATATTGGCGCCTCCGCCGGTGCCGCGGGTTATGACGCCGCGCATCATGTCGGTCAGAATATAGGCGCTTCGTTCGTTAATAACCGCCTTCGCCTGCGGCTGGTGCTGCTCCAGCACCTTGCCGACCCTGTCCACGACCCTGAGAATGGATGTCGGCTCAACCCTTACGCCGCCGTTGGCCAGTACGCCGTAAGCGCCGGCGAGTTCCAGAGGCGTAACTCCACGCGACAGACCACCGAGGGCCATAGCCAGGTTGACATCATTCACCGAGCCCCGGGTAACCAACGTCGAAATCCCCATCTGCTGAGCGTAGTAGAGCGGCTTTTCGGGGCCGACCTGTTTGGCGAGTTTGACAGCGATGACGTTGAGCGATTGCTCCAGTGCTGTCCTTAGCGTTACCCGGCCGCGGAACTTATGATCGTAGTTAGTAGGAGAATAGTTGCCGAAAGTAACGGGTTTATCCTCGACAATGGTTGCCGGCGTCATACCGCTTTCAATCGCCGCCAAATAAACGAACGGTTTGAAAGCAGAACCTGGTTGCCTTTCAGCAAGCACCGCGCGGTTAAACTGGTCGGTGCCGCGGCCGCCGACCATCGCCTTGATATGGCCGTTATGCGGATCGATGGATACCAGTGCGCCCTGAGGCTGCTTAATGCCCTTAGCGTCGGTGCGGTATGTCGGCAGTTTGCCCATCGCTTTTTCTGCCGCGCGCTGCATGTTCAGATCGAGAGAAGTATATACCTTCAGGCCGTCCTTGTATACGGCGTCCGCGCCATACTTGTCAATAAGCTGCTGAGTCACATAATCGACAAAATACGAGGCTTCGCCGCCGCTCCCCGGCGAACGGGACGTAAGCTTCAGTTCGACGGACTTGGCTTTATTGGCTGTATCCTGGGAAATAAACTCGTACTTGACCATTTGGTCGAGAACGACACCCTGGCGCTCTTTGGCAGCCTTGAGATTGTTAAGCGGCGAAAAATAGTTGGGGCTTTTGGGGATACCGGCCAATAAGGCGCATTCGGCCAAATTGAGGTTTTCCACATTTTTGCCGAAATAAACCCAGGCCGCCGCCTGAACGCCATAAGCGCCCTGACCGAAATAAATCTGATTGAGGTACAGCTCAAGTATCTCCTGCTTTGTATACTGACGTTCAATCTGGATCGCCAGCACAGCTTCCTGGATCTTGCGCTTCAGCGTCTGCTCCTGGGAGAGGAGCGCGTTTCGGGCGAGCTGCTGGGTGATTGTGCTTGCCCCCTCCGAAACACCGCCGCCGGCGACATTGGCAAAAATAGCCCTGAGGATGGCTCGGGGGTCGACACCGATATGCTTATAAAAGCGGGCGTCTTCGGTAGCCACGAACGCATTCTGCAGATCCTTGGGCACCTTGTTAAGCGCCACAGGCAACCGGTTTTCCACCGAATGGATGGTGGTTATCAGTTTGCCGTTGATATCGAAAATCTGCGAAGAGGCGGCCGGACGGATCTCGCCTTTCAGGCTGGGCATGGTGTGGATGCTGGCTGTCAAGAAACCGAGACCGGCGCCGGTGATCATGACAATAAACACAATAATGGCAATTGCGGCGACAGTCAGCCACCTGCCTTTAGAGCGGCGGCCGTTCCCGTTGTTCTTGCTGGAATCGGTGCTCATGGCGACCTCCTTATCCGGCGATTTCCTAACTATTATACCATAATCGTCAAACGAGTCCAGACCCGGCGCGTTTGCAATTTCGCGGTTAATATGCTATAATGCGCCTTGAAGAATCCCAAAATAAGGCAAAATGACATCGGCACAATTCATTATAATTACACGCGAAGCAGGGGAAATCCTGCGCGAAAGCGGGCGAAAAGATTGATAATCGCCGTCCTGACGCATGTTCCACCTAAACCGATGGAGGGATGTTAACCAGATGTCAGTTTACGAAGTGCTAAACGAACGCGGTTTTATCCAACAAGTGACCCACGAAGAAGAAGTACGTGAACTGCTGGCCAAAGAAAAAATCACATTCTACATCGGCTTCGACCCCACTGCCGACAGCCTTCATGTGGGTCATTTCCTCGGCATGATGGTTATGGCGCACATGCAGAGGGCCGGCCACCGCCCCATCTGCCTCATCGGCGGCGGAACCACCATGGTCGGCGATCCCAGCGGCAAGACCGATATGCGCAAAATGATGACCAGGGAAGAAATCGACGCCAACGGCGAGCTGTTCAAAAAACAGATGCAGCGCTTCCTCGACTTTTCCGACGGGCGCGCTCTCATGCTCAACAACGCCGACTGGCTGCTCAAACTAAACTACGTCGAGTTCCTCCGCGACATCGGCGTCCACTTCTCGGTCAACCGCATGCTCACCGCCGAGTGCTTCCGTAACCGTCTTGAAAAAGGGCTGTCCTTCCTTGAATTCAACTACATGCTCATGCAGGCGTACGATTTTCTCGAACTCAACCGCCAGACTGGCTGCATCATGCAGATGGGCGGCGACGACCAGTGGTCCAACATCATCGCCGGTGCCGACCTCATCCGCCGCAAAGAGGGTAAACCGGCCTACGGCCTTACCTTCACCCTTCTCACCACCAGCGACGGCCGGAAGATGGGTAAAACCGAAAAAGGCGCTCTCTGGCTAGACCCGGAAAAAACCCCGCCCTACGACTTCTACCAGTACTGGCGCAACATCGACGACGCCGATGTCGCCAAATGCCTAGCCCTCCTCACCTTTTTGCCGATGGAGGAGGTGCGCCGCCTGGGAGCACTGAAAGACAGCGAAATCAACACCGCCAAAAAGACCCTCGCCTACGAAGTGACCAAACTCATCCACGGCGAAGATGAAGCCGAAAAGGCCCGGCAGGCGGCCGAAGCCCTTTTTGCCGGCGGCGGTTCGCTGGATAACGTCCCGACAACCGTTCTTTCCGCCGCCGACATCAGCAACAAGCGCCTGATCGAAATCCTCCCCGCCACCGGCCTGGCCGCATCGCTCGGCGAAGGGCGGCGACTGATCGCCGGCGGGGGACTGTATATCGGGGACGATAAAGTCGAAGACCCCAACCTCATTCTCGACCTAGCCGCCTTCAAGGACAACAGCCTGCTGCTGCGCAAAGGCAAAAAGACCTACCACAGAATTATAATCGAATGACAGGAAAATGGACCGCAAGGTCCGTTTTTCTTTTACCCATCCGGGCAGGAATTGCCGCCGCAAACAGGGAAAAATAATTACCAGCATATACGGAAACAGGAGTGTATTCATGGACGGAATGCGATTTCTGAACGCCGGCGAACAGGGCTTGGTGGCCGAATTCGGCACCAGCATCGACCCCGAAATCAATCGCCGCGTCCACAGTACCGGGGCGCTCATCCGCGCCGCCGGCATCCCCGGTATCCGCGAAGTGGTGCCGACCTATCGCTCGCTGCTCATCTATTTCGATCCGCTGACGATTTCCCGCAGACAGCTAATCGAGAACGTCAGGTCGCTTGTCGCGGGCGCCGAATCCGGACAGGCGAGCACATTCGCCAGAGTGATAGAGATCCCCGTAGCCTACGGCGGCGAATATGGCCCAGACCTCGAATTTGTCGCCGGCCACACCGGCCTGTCGCCTGATGAAGTTGTCGCCATCCACACCTCAGTGCCCTACCTGGTGTACATGCTCGGCTTCACCCCGGGATTCCCTTATCTCGGCGGCATGTCGGAACGTATCGCCGCTCCGCGCCTCGAGCAGCCGCGTACGGTCATACCCGGAGGCTCCGTTGGCATTGCCGGCACCCAGACGGGAATATACCCGGTCGCCAGCCCCGGCGGCTGGCGGATAATCGGCCGCACACCCGTAAGACTCTTCGACCCCGGCGCCGCAGACCCGTTCCTCTTTGCCGCCGGCGACTATCTCCAGTTCACGGCCGTCTCCGTCGCCGACTACGGCGCCATCGGCGAACAAGTCGCGGCCGGCCGCTACCAGCCGGTAATCCGGAGCGCGCCTGACAAAGGCGGTGACAAGCATTGATCAGCATCGTTACAGCCGGATTGTTCACCACCGTCCAGGACGGCGGTCGCTGGGGCTTTCAGGCTTACGGCATGCCGGTGGCCGGCGCGATGGACCGCTATGCCTACAACATCGCCAACATCCTCGCCGGCAATCCGCCGGGAGCGGCCTGCCTGGAGATGACCGTGACCGGCGATACAATCAAATTCGCCACCGACACCTATATCGCCATCTGCGGCGCCGATATGCGACCGACCCTTGACGGCAGGCCGGTCGACACCTGGTCGGCCTTCCCGGTGGCCGCCGGCAGCACCCTCGCCTGCGGCTACGCTGTCCGCGGCTGCCGGACCTACCTTGCCGTCAGCGGCGGCATCGACGTCCCGGTCGTTCTGGGCAGCAGATCCACCTACACCAGGGCGGCGGTGGGCGGCTTGGAAGGCCGGAAACTCAAAATCGGTGACACCCTCGCCATCGGCCGGAGCGACACGGCCGACAACCGGCCGCTGCTTCTGCCGGACGCATACCGGCCCGCCGGCGCGGGGGACGAAATAACCTTGCGCGTCCTTCCCGGTCCCCAGGACGATCATTTCACCGCCGCTGGACTTGCGACCCTGTTTGCTTCAACATACACCGTCACCGACGAAGCCGACCGGATGGGCTACCGTCTCGAAGGCCCCAAAATTGAACACGGCGGCAAAGCGGACATTGTATCCGACGCCCTGCCCCAGGGAGCGATCCAGGTGCCCGGGCACGGTATGCCCATCATCATGATGGCAGACCGCCAGACAACCGGCGGCTATACCAAGATCGGCACCGTCATCGGCCCTGACCTCGCCCTGCTGGCGCAGGCCAAACCCGGCGACACCATCCGTCTCAGCCAATGCTCCGACGAGGAGGCGGTTGACGCCTTCGGGCGTGAGCGGGCATTATACGAGGCGGCGGCCGCATGGCGCGCCTCGGCCCTCGGTCGCGAACAGTATCCCCCCCGACGGTTTACCCTGACTGTCAACGGGCAAAACTATTCCATCGAAATACGGGAGGAATGACTCGATGAAAAGGATCGACCTCAACTGCGACATGGGAGAAAGTTACGGCGTCTACACCCTGGGCTTCGACCAGGATGCCATGCCGCACGTCACCTCCATCAACGTCGCCTGCGGCTTCCACGCCTCCGACCCGGTCAACATGATGAAAACCGTTAAACTGGCCAAGAAATACGGAGTAGCCGTGGGCGCCCACCCCTCGTTTCCCGACCTTGTCGGCTTCGGTCGCCGGGTGATGGCCGCCTCCCTCGAAGAGATAAAAGCCGACGTCACCTACCAGATCGGCGCGCTCTGGGCGTTCTGCCTCGCCGAGGGCGTCAAAATGCAGCACGTCAAAGTACATGGCGCCTTATATAATGTCGCCGAAAAAGACGTAGCCGTGGCCACGGCCATCGCCGAAGCCATCAAGGCAGTCGATCCCGGCCTCTACATGCTCTGTCTCGCCAACTCGTCCATGGTCACCGGCGCCAAGAACGCCGGCGTAAAATACGTCGAAGAAGCCTTTGCCGACCGGGCTTACACCGCTCAGGGCAACCTGGTGTCCCGGAAACAGGAGGGGGCGGTCATCCACGATGTCGACCTCGTCGCCTCGCGCGTGCTCTCCATGGTCAAGAGCGGCTCGGTCACCGCTATCGACGGCACGGAAGTGCCCATAAACGCCCAAACCATCTGCGTCCACGGCGATACTCCCGGCGCGGTCGCTATGATAAAAAAGATCAGGGAGAAGCTCGATCAGGACGGGGTAACCGTCAAGGCCTTCGGCCAATAGCTCCAAACAAAAAAAGCCGGAAACGGCTTTTTTGTTTGGAACCGCGGACCCGCGGCTCATTTTAGCCTTTTTGGTCAACCGCCTTCCGAACCCGCGGAAATCGCTGACTTGTCCACCGCCTCGTCGGCTACCGGCGCCATCTGCGATTCGGCCATGGCGACAAGCTCCTTTACCATCTGTCCGCCGATACGGCCGCCTACCTTGCCGCCGATCTTGCCTACCTCACCGGTCGTCATATTTTCCCAGCCTTCATCCTCGATCTTGTCCTTAAGCCCCAGATCCTCAGCCGCTTCCCACTTTTTCTTGTCCAGAGCCGCCTCGTAGTTTTTCGCAGAAATCTCCGTGTTCATATCACGGCCAAGTGTTTCGTTGGCCACTTCCAACTTGAGCTTATCAAGCTCCCGCTTGGCATTCGGCTCGAGAATCCCTTTATTGCCGGCCACAGAAGCCACCTCCTCCGCCTGCTTGTCGATATTAGTATCTCCGCTGCCGGCCAAGAAAAACTGCCAAATTTTCGACACCCCAGGCACCATCCGACCGCGAAGGCATATATATAGTAAGCGACATTATTCCGGGAGGGGAGAACGATGCGGTTCTCCGTGCGGAAACGACGACGGCTGCCGAGCATGGCTGCGACCATGATTATCCTGCTCGTCCTTGCCGTTTGCATATTCTGGACAGTTGAAACTCATCTTAAACCCACCCTCATGGCCATTGCCGAAGCAAAGGCCATCCAGATTGCCACCCATACCATCAACAACGTCGTTAACGAAAAAGTCAGCCAGTATATCGACCCGCAGAGTCTTGTCGACATCAAGCTTGACAGCCGCGGTCGGGTTGTCTTCATCCAGCCCAACACCCTCGAATTCAACCGCCTGGCCGCCGATACCACCATCAAAGTCCAGGCGGCCCTCAAGCAGATAACCGAAGAGAAGGTGTACATCCCTGTCGGCCAGGTGCTGGGCAGCCAACTGCTCGCCAGCTGGGGTCCGCCTATCGTCGTGACCGTAATCCCCATAGGCACCGTCCAGGTCAAAGTCGTCGACAAATTCGAGCAAGCGGGCATTAACCAGACAAAACACATGATCTATCTGTTCGCCACCACCAACGTCCGCATCGTAGTGCCGCTGGTCAGCTCCACAGTCAGCGTCAATACCCAGGTACTGATCGCCGAATATGTAGTTGTCGGCGAAGTGCCTAGCACCTATGTTCAATTTCCCTTCCCGCTCCCCGTAGAACCCAACGGAGGCTCTTGAATCAAATGCCCGCCACACGGCGGGCATTTGACAATTATTTAAAAATAAAGGAAAAAAATGCAGGATTATAACGAAATTCCAAGAATTATCTTATGTTAATAAGTGTATACCTGGTCCGGAGCGATGTTCAGGTATAAGCAAAAACCGGGATACAAAATAGAAGGGGTGATCTTATGGCAACTATGGGAAAATCTACTCTTGGTGGTATGGACATGAAAAAGAAATTGATGCTGCTGTTTGTCCTGATTGCTGCCATCCCGCTGGTACTTTCCGCCATGGTTTCCTCCTACTTCAGTAACCAGGCCCTTGTCAACGGCGTCTATAGCAACAATCAGATGACAGCAAATGCGCTTGCAAGCGAAATAGACGCAATGCTTGAAGCTAAAATAAAGGTACTCACCATTGCCGCCAGCAGCCCGGAGATCAAGTCGATGGATATCGCGCGGCAACTGCCTGCAATGCGCAACATCGCCAAGCAGTACCACGACATGCCCGGGCTTATCGTTGCCCTGCCCACCGGCGTACAAACCGTGCGCACCGAAGGGAAGCTCGGCAACATTGCCGACCGGGCTTATTTCAAAGAAGTCATGCAGGGCGGGGCAGCCGCGGTAGTATCCGATGTCCTTATCGCCAAAGGCACGGGACAAGCCTCCGTCATCCTCGCCGTCCCCATCACCGGGGATCAACGAACCCCCATCGGCATACTACTAGGCGTCGTTGACCTTAACTACCTTAGCAACCATATCATGCAAACCAAAATCGGTAACAGCGGCTACGCCTTCGTCGTCGACAAAAATGGCAGCGTCGTCGCCCATCCTGACCAAAAACTCGTCAAAGAGATGGTCGACCTGAGCGCGCTGGCGCCGGTCAAAGCCGCAATCGCCGGACAAGCCGGCGTTACCGAGTACGAGTACGAAGGTGCAAAGAAACTTGCCGGCTACAGCTTCGTGCCGATGGCTAAATGGGGCGTTGTCGCCCAACAGCCCTTAGACGAGGCCATGGCCGGCGTAGTCAAGATCCGCAACACCGGCATCGCCTTCACCGTGGGCGGCATCCTCCTGGCCGCGCTAGCCGGCCTCTTCGCCGCCGGATTCCTGACCAGACCGATCAGAGAAATGGTCGCAGCCACCGACCGGCTCGCCGCCGGCGACCTCACCGTAAAAGTCAACGTGACCGCCCGTGATGAACTCGGCCAGCTTGCCCAGGCCTTCAACGCCATGGTGGACAACCTCCAGAACCTGATCAGAGGAGTCATGAACACCGCCGATCAGGTAGCCGCGTCCGCCCAGGAACTTTCCGCCACATCGGTCGAAGCCGAGCGCGCGATAAACCAGATAGCGGCCACGATCACCGACTTTGCCCAAGGTGCCCACAGCCAGACCGAAGAAATCGAAAAAACCTTGCAAACTGTGGACCAACTCACGGAAGCCTCCCAGGCGGTGGCGGAAAAAGCCCGCACAGCCACCGAACTGTCGACAGAAATGGCCGACGCGGCGAAAACCGGCGGTGGCGCCGCACAGAGTGCCGTCGACAAAATGAACGAAATCAGAGCAGTAACGACAGCCACCGGCGAAGTCGTAACCGGGCTTGGCGAGAAGAGCCAACAAATCGGTCAGATTCTCGACGTAATCAGCGAAATAGCTGGCCAGACTAACCTACTCGCGCTTAATGCGGCAATCGAAGCGGCGCGGGCCGGTGAACAGGGGCGCGGCTTCGCCGTAGTTGCCGAAGAAGTGCGCAAACTGGCCGAACAATCTCAGGAAGCCGCTCAGCAGATATCTTTGATCGTGCGTGAAATCCAGGCCCAGACCGACCAGGCGATCAACGCCATGAACAGCGGCAACCTCAAAGTCAACGAAGGAGTGGGGGTCGTGCAGACCGCCGGCGATGCTCTCCAAAACATCCTCGGCAAGGTCACCGGCAGCGTCGACATGATCGAAGCGATCAGCACCGCCGCCAAAGAACAGGCTGAAGGCATGCGGGAAATGGTACAGGGCACCGAGCAGGTTGCCGTCATCGCCCGCCAATCGAGTGCCAACGCCGAGACAACCGCCGCTGCCACCGAAGAAATCACCGCCTCCATGGAGGAGATCGCCGGCGCCGCCAACTCCCTAGCCACCATGGCCGGCGAACTGCAAGCACTCGTCACAAGATTCCGAATCTAGACACGCTGCCATGACAGAGCCGGAAAGCCTTTTCCGGCTCTCTTTGCTTTCCGGAAAAAACGATTGTCATCGGTGCGCTTTTAGAGTAGAATAAGGAGTAGAAAAACAAAGTGAAATATTTCACAATTGGAGACGCCATGATGAAAATCGCAATATGCATTGGCAGCGCCTGTCACCTTAAGGGTGCGCACGGCGTTCTGGGCGCGTTCAGCGCGCTCCTGGAAAAATACCGGTTGTCAGCAGATATAGATCTTGAGGGGAACTTTTGCCAGGGACGCTGTACCGAAGGCGTAGTAATAAAAATCGACGACGAAATCATCACCCACGTTTCCCAGGAGAAAGTGTTCGCAATCTTTCAGGAAAAAGTGCTTAAAGGTGGGGGAAGATGAAAACGATCACAACCCAAAAGGCCAACTGCCGCGACTGCCACCGCTGCATGCGGTCGTGTCCCCTCAAAGCCGTAGGGATAGTTGACGGGCAGGCCCGCCTCATTGATGAGAAATGCGTACTATGCGGCCGCTGTGTCGTCGAATGCCCCCAGGGTGCCAAGCAGGTCAGCAGCTGTGTGGCGGACGTCAAAGCCGCCATCGCCGCCGGACGTTTCGTCGCCATGAGCATCGCTCCCTCCTTCATAGCATCATTCCCTGAATATACCCTGCCGCAACTGGCGGCAAAACTGGGCGGTCTAGGCATCAATCTTGTTGAAGAGACGGCCGTAGGCGCCGAAGAAGTATCGCGGTTTTACAGCCGCCTGCTCACGACCGCAGAAAAACCTGTCATCTCCGCCTGCTGCCCGGTAGTCGTCAACGTCGTGACAAAATATTACCCCGACCTGATAGACAACCTTGCGCCCGTAGACTCGCCGATGCTCGTCCACGCCAAAATGCTCAAAAACCGTCTCGGGGCCGACGCTTTCGTCGTCTTCGCCGGCCCCTGCATCGCCAAGCTGGCCGAGAGCCAGAATCCAGGGAGCCGCGTCGACGCCGCCATAACATTCCGTCAGCTTCGCCAATGGCTGGCCGAAGAGCCTGTCAGCGATACTTCCCCCCGGGAGGCCGCCGTTGCCGCGCCGGGGCCGGTGCGTTATTATCCCATCGCCGGCGGCATCTTAAAATCCTTCGTCCGCAGCGAATCCACCGCCACCGATATCATAGCCGTCGACGGCCTCGACAACTGCCTCGAAGTCCTGGCCGCCCTCCGCAAAGGCGAGATCACGCCGCGCTTCGTCGAAGCCCTCGCCTGCTCCGGAGGCTGTATCAACGGTCCGGCCAGCGGCTGCGCCGACTCCGTGCCCGCCAAGAGGCTCAAAGTAGCCGAATTCGCCGTCGCCGGCGCCGCCCGACATCATAAAAGCCCTGCCGGTCTCGATTTCTCCCGCCGCCATATCGAGGCGCCGGTCCAGGAATACCTCCCGCCCGAGAGCCGCATCCGCGAAGTGCTGCGACAGACAGGCAAATACAACAAAGAAGACGAAAAAAACTGCGGAGCTTGCGGCTTCAACTCCTGCCGCGACAAGGCCATCGCCGTCTGTCAGGGTCTTACCGAAATCGACACCTGCGTTCCTTACATGCGCTCGAAAGCCGAATCGCTGGCCAACTTCATCGTCCAGCATTCCCTCAACGCCATCATCGTCGTCGACAGCAAAATGATCGTCCAGGAATTCAACCCCGCTGCCGAAAAGATGCTCAACAACCACCAGGCAATCATCAAAGGCGGCAAACTCGGCAAAGTGCTCGATAGCCGGGAAATAAGCGCCGCGATCGCCAGAGGGGAAAAAATGACCGACCGGCGAGTCTCCATTGCCGGCGGCACCATCGCCAACCAGACGATCATCCCCGTGCCCGAGCACGACCTGGCAATAATCGTCCTCACCGATATCACCGTCCAGGAAAAAAACGCCCGCGAACTCGAACAGATGAAGCTCCAAACCGTCGAGAAAGCCACGGAAATAATCAATAAGCAGATGCACGTGGCCCAGGAAATCGCCGGCCTGCTGGGTGAAACGACAGCCGAGACCAAGGCGGCCCTGCTCGAACTCGTCAGCCTGCTGAAAGCGAAGGGCAAGAACTGATGAACCGGCTATATCCGGAAATCGCCGTCGCCCAGCTCTCCAAAGCCGGCGAGGAACTGTGCGGCGACAAAGTGGAGATCGCCCGCACCGAAGCCGCCACAACCGTCGTCATCTCCGACGGCCTTGGCAGCGGGGTCAAAGCCAACATCCTCGCCACCCTCACCACCAAAATAACATCATCGCTGCTTAAAAGGAACGTCCCCATCACCGAAGTCGTCCCCACGATAACCGAAACGCTGCCGGTTTGCCGGGAGAGGAAAATCGCCTACTCCACCCTCCAGATAATAAAACTCCTCCCCGACAGCATGGCAACCGTCGTCGAATTCGACAGCCCGACCACCTTCCTCTTCAGAGGCGGCCAGGTCGTGCCTTTTCCCACCGAAGCCAAGAACATCGGCGGCAAAGCCGTACGCGAAGGCCGTCTCCTCCTCGGCGAAGGCGACATCATCGTCGCCGTCAGCGACGGCGTCATCCATGCCGGGATTGGAGGCCTCCTCAAGCTCGGCTGGGACTGGACGGGGATATCCGCTGAACTGGCGGCAAACTGTTCGCCGGCCGACGATGCCGAAAAAATTGCCGAGCACATCCTCGGCTGCTGCAACGGCTACTATCTCGGGCAGCCGGGCGACGACTCAACCGTCGTCGTCATCAAGCTCCGCCGTCCCCGCAACCTCACCCTGTTGACCGGCCCACCCGCCAATCGCGAGATGGACGAGCAGATCGTAAAGCGCCTGATGAGCGGAGAGGGGAAGAAGATCGTCGCCGGCGGCACCACCGCCAACATCGTCAGCCGCGTCCTCGGGCTGCCCGTAAACGTCGACCTCGAATACCAGGACCCGGAGATCCCTCCCATCGCCCGAATCGACAACCTCGACCTCGTCACCGAAGGGGTGCTCACCATCACGGCTGCCATCGGCCGTCTCCATGACATCCGCAAACTGCGCTCCTCCAACCGCCGCGACGGCGCCACCCTGCTTGCCAGATTGCTGTACGAGGCCGACAGAATCGACATACTGGCCGGAACCGCTGTCAACCCGGCCCACCAGAACCCCAATTTTCCCGCCCAGATAAATATCAAAGCCCAGGTGCTGACCAACCTGCGCAACGCCCTGGAAGACCTCGGCAAACGCGTCACGGTGGAATGGGTCTGACAAGGAGGAAATACCGCGTGTCCACGCTGCTCGTAGAAATATGCCTGGGAACCTCGTGTCACCTCATGGGCTCCCAGGACATCCTCGACGCCATCGAGACCCTGCCGCCCGAAAAAAGAGGCAAAATCGACCTGCGGGGCGTAACCTGCCTCAAAACCTGCCGCAAAGGCCCCAACGCCAGGGTAAACGGCGTCGTCCTGTCGGAAATCACCCCTGACCGCATCTTAGCTGTGATTGAAGACAACTTGCCATAAAACCAGGAGGAAGAAATGCACGTAAGTGAAGTAACGAAAATCCGCCGGAAAGTGCTGGCCGAAGTCAGCCGCCTGGCTCTCGAAGGGACTCTGGAAGAAAACATCGCCGGCATCCTTGGCACCGTCGTCTCCGAAGACGGCCCCCGCTACCGCTGCTGTGTCCATAAAGAACGGGCCGTCCTCAAAGACCGCATCAACATGGCCCTCAGCCAGCCCATCGGCACCCCGCTCAGCGAGGCGGCCGGCCGGGCGTTGGCCGGCGAACGGGCCGACCTGCCGGCGGTTAACCTGCTGCCCGAAGCCTGCGACCGGTGTCCCATCGATAAATTCCTCGTAACCGACGCCTGCCGCAACTGCCTGGCGCATAACTGCATCGCCAGCTGCCCGAAAAAAGCCATCATGGTCGTGCAAAACCGCGCCTACATCGACAAAACCATCTGTATCGAATGCGGCATGTGCAAACGCTCCTGCTCTTACGGGGCGATAATCGAAATCAGCCGCCCCTGCGAGCGGGCCTGCGACCTAAAAGCCATCGTCGCCGGCAGCGACCGCCGGGCGGTCATCGACTACGACAAGTGCGTGCAGTGCGGCGCCTGCAAAGTCGCCTGCCCTTTCGGGGCAATCAGCGAACGCTCGGAGATCGTCCAGCTCATCCGGCGGATCAAAGCCGGGCACCGCGTATACGCCCTGCTTGCCCCGGCCTTTATCGGCCAATTCGGCCCGAAAGTCAAACCCGAACAAATCATCGCCGCCATCGGCCGGCTCGGTTTTCACGCAGTGAGGGAAGTGGCCCTGGGCGCAGACGCGGTAGCGCTTGCCGAAGCCGGCGAATTCACCCGCGCCGTCCCGGCCGAGCAACCTTTCCTCACAACCTCCTGCTGTCCGGCCTTTGTTACCATGGTCGAAAAACATCTGCCGGATGCAAGTGAACGGGTTTCCACCACCGTTTCGCCGATGATCGCCGCCGCCAAAGCGGTAAAGGAGGAAGACCCGTCAGCGGCGGTAGTATTCGTCGGCCCTTGTGTAGCAAAGAAAGCCGAAGCCCTCCGCTACCCGGACCTCGTCGACTTCGTCCTCACCTTCGAAGAATTGGCCGCCATGTTCGTCGGCGCGGGCATCAACGTCGCCGAAACAGACGCCGGGGCGCACCTCACCGCCGCTTCGCGCGACGGCATCGGCTTCGCCCGGGCCGGTGGCGTCACCCAGGCCGTCCTCGACACACTCGCTCACATGTCGCCCGGCGCGGTGGTAAAACCTCAGCGGGCGGAAGGGCTGGCCGACTGCCACGCCGTCCTCGCCAAAATGCAGCAAGGCTCCCTTGATGCCAACTTCCTCGAAGGCATGGCCTGTCAGGGCGGCTGTGTCAGCGGACCGGGCACCATGACCGACCCGCGCCTGTCAGCAAAACTCTTAGAGCACTATGCCGCCCAGGCCCCGGTCGCCACCGCTCCCGACAACCCCGCCGCCAGGGAGGAAAAAGACCTTCACCGCCGCACAAAATAACCGATTCGCAACAAGATGCCAGGCCGCTCTTCTCAAAACGGCCCTCTTATGCTACAATATAGCCTGACTTTAATTACGTGAGAGGGGAACGGTATGTCAGGACACTCCAAATGGGCTAACATAAAACACCGCAAAGGCAAAATGGATGCCATCCGCGGCAAAATAACCACTAAAATCAGCCGCGAAATCACCGTCGCCGCCCGGGCGGGAGGCGCCGACCCGGCCGGAAATATGCGCCTCAAGCTCGCCCTGCAGAAGGCCAAAGAGAACAACGTACCCAAGGAAAACATCCAACGGGCCATCCAAAAAGGAGTCGGCGCGCTCGAAGGCGGCAACTACGAAGAAATCGTCTACGAGGGCTACGGCCCAGGCGGCGTAGCCGTGCTGCTGGAAATCATGACCGACAACCGCAACCGCACCGCCGCCGACATCCGCCACCTATTCGCGAAGTACGGCGGCAACCTCGGCGAAGCGGGCTGCGTATCCTGGATGTTCGATAAAAAAGGGCTCTTCCTTGTCGACAAAGCCGGCATAAACGAGGAAGACCTCATGCTCATCGCTCTCGAGGCCGGCGCCGAAGACATCAAGAGCGAGGATGACCAGTTCGAAATAACCACCGCCCCGGACGACTGGGAGCAGGTCCGCGCCGCTCTCGAAGCCGCCAAAATAGCCACCGCCTCGGCCCAGATCACCATGGTTCCTCAGACCACCGTCGGACTGGCCGGCGACGACGCCGTCAAGCTGCTCAAACTCATGGACGCCCTCGAAGAACACGACGATGTCCAGGAAGTCTACGCAAACTTCGATATTCCCGAAGACATGATGGACGACTAAAGCAGGCCGCCGGCCTGCTTTTCCTTCGGGTTGTCGATAAGGCCCCATCTGCGGCGTTGCTCCTCGGCTGCCATCCTCAGCGTACGCCCGTGTACGCTTCCGGTGTCATCCTCCGGTGCGCCTTGCATCTGGAGCCTTCTCGAAAACCCTGTGCTGCAACTCTACTTTCGTCAAAATATGTATAAATTTACCCTCTTCTGGCAATAATGTAGGCATCACATACCAGGGAGGGTTTTGCATGTTGCCCTTTCCCCCTAAGATCATCCGGCGCATCCTGCTGGCGGCGGGGCTGCTCGCCGTAGGAGCGGCGCTTGCGGCGGCCTACAGCAGCGGCCTCCTCCCCTGGCCGGCGAAAGAAAGCCCGGCGCGGGACACGGAAGTCGCCAAACAGGATACTAAAATCAAAATCACCGCTGCGACCGATTTCACCCAGAAGATCACCTATCTGAAATGCGGCGACGAAGAAACGTTCCACTCCAAGCCGGCCGACAACCTGATCGGCCTTACCGCCGCCCAGCTGCAGAAAGTATACGCCGGCTGGACAATGGATAAGTTCGATACACAGGAAGTCGCCCTATCGCTTAAAGTGGACAGCTACTGCCGCGAACACGCCAACAACATGTTCATCGGCGTCAAGGACGGTTATGTGGCCGTCTACTCCGGCCGGCCGGGCCCCCGGGCCATCGTAAGGGAAATCACCAAAATCCCCGTTCAGCGATTGACCGTCGAAGACACCGAAGAACTCAGGCGGGGCATGGTCGTCAAATCCCGGGAGGAGCTTTTGCGCACCCTTGAGGGAATGCAGTCTCAGTGATAACGACAAAAACGTGAGCCAGCGGCTCACGTTTTTTTTAGGGATTATTCCTGACTATTCTCCTCCGCGCGTCGGCGCGGCTTGTATTCATAATACATCACTGATGTAGCAGGAAAAAAGACAAATATTAGCGAAATAATATTGTGTTCTGTCGTTAAGAACGTTGTTCGACAGGTGGAAACATAATCTTCGAGGAGTGGTTGCTGATGCCGGGAAAGTTGGTCCCTGTTGGCATATCGGCCCGGCACGTCCATGTTTGTCAAGAACATATGGACGTGCTTTTCGGTGCCGGCCACAAACTGACGCCTTATAAAGACCTATACCAGATCGGTTATTATGCGGCCGCGGAGACCGTCGACCTGGTGTCGCCGACCGGCACGATCAAGAAGGTTCGTATCCTCGGGCCGGAACGGAAGACCTCCCAGGTCGAAATATCGCGCAGCGACGCCCTCAAACTGGGGATCACGGTCCCCGTGCGCGACTCAGGCGACCTCGACGGCTCCCCGCCGATCACCATGGTCGGTCCCTGCGGGTCGGTAACACTCCCTAAAGGCGTCATTGCCGCCTGGCGGCATATCCACATGGATCCCGAGGACGCAGCCGCTTTCGGCGTCAAAGACCGCGACTACGTCCGGGTCAAGTGCCACGGCGATACCCGTCCGCTCGTCTTCGAGAACGTGCTTGCCAGAGTATTGGCAGGCTGGCTGCTCGAAATGCACCTCGACACAGACGAAGCCAACGCCGCCATGCTTAATAACGGCGACCGCGTGGAAATACTGTAACCCGCTTTACGGCCATAAGCACACGGAAATGTTTTATTTCTGAGGAGAGTGGAGAAGACATGGCTGAAAAGATCCTGGCGATAAACCCAGGTTCGACCTCAACAAAAATAGCCGTTTACGCCGCCTGCAACGAAGTGCTCACAGAAAACCTCAGCCACAGCGCCGAAGAACTGGCCTGTTTTGCCGACATCATGGCCCAAATCCCTTACCGTCTGGACAAAATACGCGACATCCTCAAACACAACGGGCTGAGCATCAGGGACTTCTCCGCCGTCGTCGGCCGGGGAGGGCTGCTCAAACCGATGTTGAGCGGCACATACACCGTCAACGCAGCGATGCTTGACGATCTGAAAACCGCCCGCTACGGAGCGCACGCCTCCAACCTCGGCGCGATTCTCGCGGACCTTCTGGCTATGGAAGCATCCATCCCCGCCTATATAGTCGACCCGGTTGTCGTCGACGAACTCGACGACATCGCCCGCGTAACAGGCCGGCCAGAGATAACAAAGAAAAGCATCTTCCACGCCCTCAACCAGAAGGCCACCGCCAAACGGTTTGCCCACGGAATCAACCGTAAGTACGAGGACCTGAACCTCATCGTCGCCCATCTCGGCGGCGGCATCTCGGTCGGCTGCCATAGGCTGGGGCGGGTGGTCGAAGTCAATAACGCCCTTGACGGCGAGGGTCCTTTCACCCCCGAGCGGGCCGGCACCGTCCAGGCGGGACAGTTCGTAGAGCTTGTGCTCGACCGCAGCGTCGGCAAAGGCGAAGTGGCGAAAATGCTCGCCGGCAAAGGCGGTCTCGTTGCCTGCCTGGGCACTAACGACGCCAGGGAAGTCGAAAAACGCATCGCGGCCGGCGACAAAGCAGCCGAAACCGTATATAACGCCATGATCTACCAGATAGCCCGCTACATCGCCGCCGCCGCCGTTCCTGTGAGGGGCAAGGTTGATTACATCATCCTTACCGGCGGTATCGCTTACTCCGAATACCTGACCGCAAGGCTCAAGGAATATGTCGCCTTCATTGCCCCCGTAACCGTCGTGCCGGGCGAAAACGAGCTGCAGGCGCTGGCGGAGGGCGCTCTCAGGGTTCTGGTCGGCGAAGAACAGCCCAGGGAATACCGGTAAACGAACCACCACGGCCCACCCGCCGATTATCGGCGGGTGGGCCTTTCGATGCCGTCGACGTCCCGCCTCATGGAGGAATAAGGTTTCCTGCCGTCGAATTACCGTTTGACAAAGGAGGGCGAGAAATGCTCGTACTAGGCATCGATCCAGGAACCGCCATCTGCGGCTGGGGCTTGGTCCGTCAGGAAGGCAGTCGCATCCAGGCCGTCGCTTACGGAGCCGCACAGACTAGCCCCACCCTCGATACCGCCGCCCGCCTTGCCGCCGTCTTCCGTGCCATCGATTCACTCATCAAAGAGCACCGCCCGGACATCGTCGGCGTCGAGCAGCTCTTTTTCAACAAAAATGTCACCACCGCCATGACCGTCGGCCAGGCACGCGGCGTCATCCTGCTGGCGGCCGCCCTCAACGGCGTCGCCGTTACCGAATGCACGCCCCTGCAGGTCAAGCAGGCAGTCGTCGGTTACGGCAAAGCCACCAAGGAACAGGTCATATACATGACCCAGAAACTTCTCTGTCTGCCGGCCAAACCCCATCCCGACGACGTTGCGGACGCCCTGGCGGTGGCCATCTGTACCGCCCACACCAGCACCTTGAGCAAAATGAGGGAAAACAAGCGATGATCGGCTATCTGAAAGGCACAGTCACCCATCTTTATAACGAGCACTGCTTCCTGGACGTCCAGGGGGTCGGCTACCGCGTCTTCATCCCCGCCTCCACCAGGCAGCAGCTTGCCACCGGCGCCGCCGTCACCCTGTTCACCCACCTCAACGTCCGTGAAGACGCCATGCTGCTTTTCGGGTTTGCCTCCGCCGGCGAGTACGAACTCTTCCAGCACCTCATCACCGTCGCCGGCGTCGGTCCCAAGGTAGCCCTCGGCGTGCTGTCCGCGATCAGCCCGTCCGAATTCCGCGCCGCCATCAGCCAGAAAAACGCCGCAATGTTGACCCGCATTCCCGGCATCGGCAAAAAAACGGCCGAGCGCCTCATCCTCGAGCTGAAAGACAAACTCGGCCTGCCGGACGACTTTACCCCTTCCGCCGTCAAGGCCGGCCTGTCCGCCGAAACCCCGCAGAACGCGCGCCAGGAAGCCATCCAGGCGCTGGTATCCCTGGGATACAGCCAGGGTGAGGTCGGCTCCGTCCTCCAGAAAATCACGACCGACGGCCAGAGCGCCGAAGAAATGATAAAACTAGCCCTCAAAGAGTTCGCCAGGAGGTAGCCCCTTATGGAAGAAGACAGAATCGTCGCCGGCGGCGTCCAGGACGCCGACACGTGGCAGTACAGCCTGCGCCCGCGGCGGCTGAACGAATACATCGGCCAGGATCAGGTAAAGCAGAATCTCACCGTCTTCATCCAGGCCGCCGCCTCCCGCGGCGAAGCCCTCGACCACGTATTGCTCTACGGACCTCCCGGCCTGGGCAAAACGACCCTTGCCGGCATAATCGCCAATGAACTTGGCGTCGGCTTCCGCGTCACCTCCGGGCCGGCCATCGAACGCCCCGGCGACCTGGCGGCCCTGCTCACAAACCTCGCCGACAAGGATGTCCTCTTCATCGACGAGATCCACCGGTTGCCCCGCGGCGTCGAGGAAATACTCTACACAGCCATGGAAGACTACGCCCTCGACATCATCATCGGCAAAGGCCCCAGCGCCCGCTCCATCCGCCTCGACCTGCCCCGTTTCACCCTCGTCGGCGCCACAACCCGCGCCGGGGCGCTCAGCGCGCCGCTCCGCGACCGGTTCGGCGTCGTCTGCCGCCTGGAGTACTATGAGCAGCAGCACCTCGAATGTATTATAAAAAGGGCCTCGGAAATACTGAACATTGCCGTGGATGACCACGGCTCTCAGGAAATCGCCCGCCGTTCCCGCGGCACCCCCCGGGTAGCCAACCGCCTCCTGAAAAGGGTGCGCGACTATGCCCAGGTGGCCGCTGACGGCATCATAACCCAACAAGTCGCCGATAAGGCCCTGGCCATGCTTGAAGTCGACCACCGCGGCCTCGACAAAACCGACAGGCGGCTGCTGACGACCATCATCGCCATGTTCGGCGGCGGACCGGTCGGCGTGGAGACGCTCGCCGCCGCTATCAGCGAGGAAACCGCCACCATCGAGGACGTGTATGAACCCTTCCTCATGCAACTCGGCCTGCTCAGCCGCACCCCGCGCGGCCGCGTAGTCACCCCCGCCGCCTACGACCACGTCGGCATTCCCTACAAAAGCGACAACGGCGAAAAACAAAACGGTGAAAAACAAGAGAAACTCTGGTGACGAAAGATGAAGATACTGCTCCACCTCTGCTGCGGTCCCTGCGCCGTCTTCCCCGTTCAGCACCTGCGCGCCGCCGGCCACGAAATCGTCGGCTACTTCTACAACCCCAACATCCACCCTTACAGGGAATTTACCCGCCGCCTCGACACCAGCAGGGAATTCGCCGCCAAGGTCGGCCTGGACCTGGTCGTCGACGCCGAATACAGTCTTGAGGACTACCTCGCCCAGGCGCTGGCCGCAGGCGGCGACCGCTGCCGCGCCTGCTACGAGCTGCGGCTGACGAAAGCTGCCCGCTACGCCGGAGACCATGGCTTCGACTGCTTCACCACCACCCTCCTCGTAAGCCCGTACCAGCGCCACGACACGATAAAAACCGTCGGCGAAAGCGTCGCCGCATCGGAAAACGTGCCGTTCTGCTACATAGACTTCCGGTCGGGCTGGCCGGAAGGCGTCAGGATCAGCAAAGAGCTCGAGCTCTACCGCCAGCCCTATTGTGGCTGCATCTTCAGCGAACGGGACCGCTACCACAAACCGCGGAAGGAGAACAGCTGATGCCTACGGGATTCGACTCACTCGGCAAAACCCTGATGATATTCGGCGGTGTCCTTCTCATCATCGGAGCGGTGCTTCACTTCGGCGCCAAGATACCCTGGCTGGGAAGACTGCCTGGAGATATTCACGTCGAAAAGGAAAACTTCAGTTTCTATTTCCCGGTCGTCACCTGTATCGTCATAAGCGTCCTCCTGACCATCGTCCTAAATCTTTTTTCACGCCGTTAGGCTAATAAGGAGAATATATGCGCAAAGCAATCCTCATTCTGAGCCTGCTGCTGCTTGCCCTGCTGCCCGCCGCCCTGGCCGAGGCCGGACAAGCTTCCCCGCTCATCATGGTCGGCTTGTGGTCCAACCAGACCAGCATCGTCCTCTCCTCGGCCGACGGTTTTTCCCTGGCCGACGCCGAAACCAGCGGCATCCTGGGTAGTTACAAGGCCAAGGAGAAGGTCACTGTCACCTTCTCGTCATCAGGTATCGCCGTCAACGGTCAACCGGTCACGGCCCGCAAACTGGTCGCCGTTTTGCCGCCGAAGGCCGGCGCCGCAATCGAAGTCAACAGGCGCCAGTACAGGGGGTCGGTCAGCATTCACCGCACCGCAGGCAAAAACGGCTTGACTGTCGTGAACACCCTGCCGCTGGAAGAATACCTTTACGGCATAATCGCCCGCGAAATATCGCCCGCCTGGCCGGCAGAGGCGGTCAAGGCCCAGGCTGTCGCCGCCCGCACCTACGCCCTCCACAGCCTCGGCAAACACCGCAGCGACGGCTATGACGTCTGCGCCACCACCGACTGCCAGGTTTACGGCGGCAAAACCGCCGAAGACGCCCGCGCCACAAAGGCGGTCGACGAAACCCGGGGGCTGGTCGTAACCCACAAAGGAAAACCCATCCCGGCCTACTTCCACGGCAGCGGCGGCGGCTTCACCGAAAACAGCGAAAACGTCTGGGGAGGGCATCACCCCGCCTTGCGCGGTGTCGCCGATTTTGACCAAAACTCGTCCCATTTCCGCTGGGAGAAGCAGCTGACCCAGAAAGAATTGGAAGCTGCTCTGGAAAGTGCCGGCATAAGGATCGGCAGTCTCCAGTCCATCGAAATATCTCCTCTGACCAAACCGCCGGTCAAAGCTTTCGACCGGGGAGTTTCCGGCCGTATCAAAGAACTGCGTTTTGTCGGCAGCTCCGGCAGCACGGTTGTCAGCGGCGCGAAACTGCGCACCATCCTCGGCCTCAACAGCACCCTTTTCGATATCAAGGTGACCCTGCCGGCCGAGAAGTCGGTACAGTTTGAGATCACCGACAGCTACGGCGACCGCGACCTGAAAACCGTGCCCATCAATGTTAAACCCCTGCCCGGCAAGGCCGACAAACCCAATATCCGGAGCATAAGCGGCCGGGCCAACGAAACCATCGTCTTCACCGGCTACGGCTGGGGACATGGCATCGGCCTTTCCCAATGGGGAGCGAAAGCCATGGCAGAAAAGGCTCCGGCCGGTGATACCGCATATTTCCGGGAGATATTGAAACACTACTACACAGGTGTAGAGATAAGCAAACTCTACTGAGGAGCCCGCTATGCAGCTAGCCGATTTCGACTACCATCTGCCGGAAGAACTGATCGCCCAGCATCCCGCCGAAGTCCGCGATCAGTCACGGCTCCTTGTGCTCGGCAAAGAGACCGGCGCAGTATCCCACCGCCGCTTCTACGACCTGCCTTCCTACCTGGTTCCGGGCGACACGCTCGTATTCAACGACACGCGGGTGATCCCCGCCCGCCTCGTCGGCACCAAAACGGATACCGGTGCCAAGGTTGAGATCTTTCTCCTCAGCCGGCTGACGGACGACCGTTGGGAAACCCTCGTCAAGCCGGGTCGCAAACTGCGCCCGGGGACGACGGTGAGCTTCGGCGAAGACCTGAGCGGAGAAATACTGAGTGTAACCGACTTTGGCGGACGTGTCGTCCGCTTTAGTTTTAAAGGCATCTTCGAGGAAGTGCTCGACAGGCTGGGGGAGACGCCGCTGCCGCCGTATATACACGAAAAATTGCTAGACGAAGAGCGCTACCAGACAGTATATTCGCGGGCTCGCGGGTCGGCTGCCGCCCCTACCGCGGGCTTGCATTTCACTGACAAATTACTGTCATCTCTGGCAGATAACTCTGTCAATCTGGCCTTCCTCACCCTCCACGTCGGCCTGGGCACCTTCCGGCCGGTCAGCGCGGAGAATATCCTCGACCATAAGATGCACCGCGAATATTATTCGATCCCGCCGGCGGCGGCCCAAACCATCAACAGCGCCAAAGAACGCGGCGGCCGGATAATCGCCGTCGGCACGACCGCGGTCCGCACACTTGAGACGGTCGCCAGGGATGGGCGGATCGAGGCCGGCAGCGGATGGACGGATATTTTCATCTATCCCGGCCACCGCTTTCAAATGGTCGATGCGCTTCTCACGAACTTCCACCTGCCGAAATCTACCCTGCTGATGCTTGTCAGCGCCTTCGCCGGCCGCGAAAACGTTCTGGCCGCTTACCGCGAGGCGGTGGCGGAGCGGTACAGGTTTTTCAGTTTCGGCGACGCAATGTTGATTATATAAAGTTAATAGAGAGAGGTTCTCCGATGGCTGTTACTTTTGAACTGATAAAACAATGCCCGGCAACCGGCGCGCGGGCCGGCCGCCTCTACACCCCCCACGGCGTCTTCGACACGCCGATCTTCATGCCGGTGGGGACCCAGGCTACCGTCAAAGCGATGTCGCCCCATGAACTGGCGGCGATGGGCGCCGGTATCATCCTCAGCAACACCTACCATCTGTTTTTGCGGCCGGGCCACGATCTGGTCGCCGAGGCCGGCGGGCTCCACTCCTTTATGCAGTGGGACCGGGGCATCCTTACCGACAGCGGCGGCTTCCAGGTTTTCAGCCTCGGGCCGCTGCGCAAGATCAGCGAGGAAGGGGTGGCCTTCCGGTCCCACATCGACGGCTCGAAGCAATTTCTGTCGCCGGAGAAGGCTACCGAAGTTCAGATGGCCTTGGGGGCCGACATCATCATGGCCTTCGACGAGTGCGTGCCTTACCCGGCGGACCACGCTTATGCGAAAGCCTCCACCGAGCGGACCGCCCGCTGGGCGGAACGCTGCCTCAAGACCCATACCCGTAAGGACCAGGCGCTGTTCGGCATCGTCCAGGGCGGCATGCATAAGGATCTGAGGGCGATGAGCGCCCGTGACCTGGTCGGCATGAACTTTCCCGGCTACGGGATCGGCGGCCTGAGCGTCGGCGAACCCAAACCGCTGATGTACGAGATGCTGGAGGAGACGGTCCCCCTGCTGCCGGCAAACAAGCCCCGCTATCTTATGGGGGTGGGGACGCCCGACTGTCTGGTGGAGGGCGTTATGCGCGGTGTGGATATGTTCGACTGCGTTTTTCCGACCCGCGTGGCCCGCAACGGCACGGTCATGACCAGCCGCGGCCGCCTGGTGCTGAAAAACGCCGAGTATGCCCGCGATTTCCGGCCGATCGACCCTGACTGCGGCTGCTATACCTGCAGCAATTTCTCGCGGGCCTATATCCGCCATCTCCTCAAAGCCGAGGAGATTTTCGGGTTGAGGCTCACGACCACCCATAACCTGCACTTTCTCCTCCAGTTCATGCGCGATATGCGCAAAGCGATAATCGACGGCAGGTTCCTTGCTTTCCGTGAAGAGTTTTGGGCTAATTACCCAACCCCTTAGAGGATTTACGGGAAAGGCGCAGAATATATCGGGAGGACAAAACGGGAGGTGAGTTGGTATGGAGTTTCTTTCGCCGGAGATTCTACAATGGGCGCCATTTATAATCATGATCGTTATCTTCTACTTCCTGTTCTACAGGCCGCAGAAGAAAGAGCAGCAAAAACGCGCCGATATGCTCGGCAGCCTGAAGAAAGGCGACCGCGTCGTCACCATCGGTGGTCTGCACGGCACCATCACCGCGTTCAGCGACGATGTCGTCACCATCAAAGTGGCGGAAAAAGTGGAGCTTGACTTCAACCGTGCTGCGATAGCTTCGGTAAAGAACAAGGCTGAGTAGACAATGTCCTCAGGAAAGGAAGCCAAACAGCGGCTGCGCCGGGAAATGCTCGCCATACGGCGCAGCCTTTCCGCCGAGGAGATCAAAAAGGGGAGCGAGGCCATCGCTGCCTATTTTTGTGCATGGCCGAAATACCGGGCCGCCGATACCGTCTTGTTTTTTCTCTCGATGGCGGACGAGCCTCAGACGGCCGCGCTCATCGAGGACGCGTGGCGCGCGGGCAAAAAAGTGGCCGTGCCGCTGATGGGCGAGGTTTACGGTGTCATGGAGGCCGCTGTCCTTGACGGCTGGGACGGTCTTGTGACCGGCCGCCTGGGGCTGAAGATGCCCGATCCGGCCAAAACACGGCGGATAGCCCCTGCCGATATCGGGCTTGTCGTCGTGCCAGGGGTGGCGTTCGACCGGACCGGCCGCCGCCTGGGAATGGGAGCAGGCTACTACGACCGTTTTCTGCCGCAGGCCTCGTCGGCCTGCCTTATGGGGCTGGCCTGGTCGGCCCAGATAGTGCCCGAGGTTCCTGCCGAGGAGCATGATGTGCGAATGGATTATCTCTTGACGGAAACCGGCTTTCAGCCCCTGTCGGGCGGCTAGCCTCGCCGTGATGTCCGTCTTGACGGGGGTGCCACCATGGAGATCAGGATCGGCATTGCCAAAGCCAATAAATACGCTGTCGCCGAATGCGGCGACAGCTTCGAGGTGGCAGAACGACCACGTGGTGGTATTTCTGCCATTTTCGCTGACGGCCAGGGCAGCGGCAAGGCGGCCAAACAGACCAGCGGCCTGGTGGTCAACCGCGCTGCGTCGCTGATCGCCGAAGGGGTGAGGGACGGGGCGGTGGCCAGGACGGTCCATGATTACCTGTACGCCATGAAAGACGGGCGGGTATCATCGACTCTCACTATCCTCAGCGCCGATTACGACGCCCAAACGCTGCTGTTTTCCCGCAACGCCAACTGTCCCGTGCTGGTGAAGACGGAATTCGGCATTGCTGTCTACGACGAGGAGGTCCCGCCGATCGGCGTGCACAAATATATGAAGCCGCTGATGAATCAAGTCCCCCTCGATGTGGGCACAATTCTGGTATCCTATACCGACGGTATTCAGGCGGCCGGCCGCAAACGCGGCAACGTCCTCGACCATGGCCGCTTGCTTAAGCTCCTCGAAGACAATGGCCCCGACGACGTGGAATTTATCGCCGAGAGCATTTTGGAATATGCGCTGACGCTGGACGATTACCGCCCGGGCGACGACATGACGGTGGTGGTCATGGGCATCTCGGACCGGGATTCGACTCACAGGATTCAGCGATTCAGCGTCTCGTTTCCATATTGAGCGGGTGAATGCGATGCGGATTGTCGTGGTTGGGCCGTGCGCCAGCGGCAAGACGACCCTGGTCAACACACTGCGGGAACTGGGCCTCGATGCCCACAACGTCGCCCAGGAACATTCGGGGATTAAGACGTTGTGGCGCAAGAAGAGCCCCGACGTGGTAGTGATGCTTGATGCGTCGCTGCCGGTCATCCGCCGCCGCCGCTCCGTCCCCTGGGGGGAAGAGCGGCTGGTGGCTCAGCGCGAACGGCTGCGGGACGCACGGAAACACGCCAGCCTTTTCATCCAGACAGACCCCCTGACGCGAGAAGAAGTTGCCGGAGCAGTACTGGACTATATCGCGGGGAGAGCTGACAATGGCGGCACTGACTGTAGCGGATCTGAAGGAAGATCATGAGGTCGGGGTTTATTTATCCTGCAGCACGGAGTATTTGTGCCGGCTGGGCTTCACCGAACACGGCGGGCGGCACGCCGCGCTCGTGTCCGAACGGGCCCGCCGTGTGCTGGCGGATTTGGGCTACGGCGAACGCGACCGGGAGCTTGCCGGTGTGGCCGGCTACCTCCACGATATTGCCAACCTGGTCAACCGTTACAACCACGGCGGCACGGGTGCGGTGATGGCTTATAGCATCCTCAGCCGCTTCGGCATGGCGCCGGAGGAGATCGCCCTTGTCGTGTCGGCGATCGGCAACCACGAGGAGGAACGGGGCAATGCCATCAATCACATCGCTTCGGCTCTCATCATCGCCGACAAGTCGGATGTTCACCGCTCGCGGGTGACGCACACCGATTTCGCGAAGTTCGAAATCCACGACCGAGTTAACTACGCGGCTGAGGACAGCCGCCTGAACATCGACCGGGAAGGCGGCACCATAACCCTCGAACTGGTCATCGACACGGCGATTTGCCCCGTTATGGAGTATTTCGAGATTTTCCTGGACCGCATGGTCATGTGCCGGCGGGCGGCCGAGTTTTTAAATTGCAAGTTTGGCCTTGTCATCAACGACAACAAGCTGCTCTAGACGCTTTTTTGCAGTGCCAGGGTTCATTGACAGCTGACAGGCCGTGAAGATATAATTAAGTTTGTGCAATAGAACAAGATAGGGGGAAAAGTCCTTGAGATGGGGTAATCTGACCACCTTCTCGGTGGTTGTTTTGGCCATTTTACTTGTTTTCGGCTTTTACATCTCGCCTCTCGTCAATTCCGTCAAGCAGGGCCTCGACCTGCAGGGCGGAACGCATGTGGTTATGGAAGCGGTCGAGACGCCGGACGCCCAGGTGAACGAAGACGCCATGCAGCGGGTCGTCAAGGTAATGGAGCGCCGCGTCAACGAGCTGGGACTCACCGAACCCATTATCCAGCGGCAGGGCGACCGCCGCATCATCATCGAGCTGCCTGGAGTCAAGGACCCCGAGGGCGCCATCGCCCTGATCGGTAAGACGGCGCTATTGGAGTTCAAGACGGAGGACGGGAAGACCGTTCTCACCGGCAAGGACCTCAAGGACGCCAAAGCCCAGATCACTCAGAGCAACCGCCACGACGTCGGTATCGAATTTACCGACGAAGGGGGCAAGAAATTCGGCGATCTGACGGCCAAGAACGTCGGCAAACATATCGCCATAACGCTTGACGGCCAGATGCTCACCAATCCTGTCGTCCAGGAAGCCATCCCGAGCGGCAAGGCTGTCATCACCGGCCAGCGCACCATCGAAGAGGCGCAGAACCTGGCCATTCTCCTCCGCTCCGGCGCGCTGCCCGTGAAGATGAATATTATCGAGACGCGCACCGTCGGTCCGACCCTCGGCCAAGACTCGAAAGACAAAAGCAAGACCGCTTTCACGATCAGCATCGCCGCCATCGTGGTCTTCATGATCGCCTTCTATCGCCTGTCGGGAATCGTGGCCAACATCACCCTGATGCTGTACGTCATGATGCTGCTTGTTGCCCTGAAGATGCTCAACGCCACGCTGACCCTGCCCGGCATCGCCGGCATCATCCTGTCGATGGGCATGGCGGTCGACGCCAACGTGCTGATCTTCGAGCGCTTCAAGGAGGAGTACCGCGGCGGCAAAACGCTGCGGGCGGCCATGGACGCCGGCTTCAACCGAGCGTTCACGACCATCTTCGACTCCAACGTCACGACTCTGTTCGCGGCGATTGTCCTCTTTTTCCTCGGCTCCGGTCCGATCAAGGGCTTTGCCATCACCCTCGGCCTCGGCATTCTCCTCAGCATGTTCACGGCCATAACGGTCACGAAGTATCTCCTCAAGTCGCTGATGAACGCCAACCTGTTCAAAAGCGGCAAAATATTCGGGGCTTAGGGGGTGGGGAAGATGTCACTTAAATTCGATTTTATCGGCAAACGTTACTGGTGGTTCGCGCTGTCGGCGCTGGTCTTGATTCCCTGCCTCATTTCCATAGCAATCCAGGGTTTCAATCTCGGCATCGACTTTACTGGCGGCACGCTCCTCGATCTGAAGTTCTCCCAGCCGGTTTCCGTCGCTCAGGTTCGCGACGTTCTCAAGGACTACAACCTCGAGGGCAGTACCATCCAACTTGCGGCCGGCGCCCAGACTGAGAAGGCGACAAATGTCTTCATCCGCACCCATGTACTCGATGAAAGCGAGCGGACGACGGTTCTCGCGGCGATGAAACAGAAGCTGGGAACCTTCGACGTGCTCCGTGTCGAGAAGGTCGGCGCCATTATCGGCTCCGAGCTGACCAAGCAGGCGGTAATCGCCCTCGTCGTATCCTGGCTGTTGATGATCGCCTATATAACATTCCGTTTCGAGTTCAAATTCGGTATCTCGGCCGTACTGGCCATAATTCACGATATCATCATCGTGCTGGGCATTTTCTCGATCTTCAGGCTTGAGGTCGACGCCGCCTTCGTGGCCGCCATCCTGACGGTCGTCGGCTACTCCATCAACGACACCATCGTCATCTTCGACCGTATTCGCGAGAACCTCAAAACCCACCGCAAGACGGAGAGTTTTCAGGATCTTGTCAATCGCAGCATCTGGCAGACGATGACCCGCTCGATCTATACAGTCGTGACAGTGCTGTTCTGCTCGCTGGCTCTATATTTCTTCGGCGGTGAGACGACAAAGAACTTTGCCTTGGCATTGACAGTCGGTTTTGTAGCCGGGGTCTATTCCTCGATCTGCAACGCCAGCCCCATCTGGGTCACGTTCAAGGAGTGGTCCGAGCGAAACCGCATGGAGGCTAAGATAAAGGGTTCTAAATAATATTCGGCCCCAAAAACCCCGGGATAATATCCCGGGGTTTTTCATGCGCGCCCGCGGCGGTTTTGCCGCGCCCAAGGGGCACCAAGCGGAGGATAAGGCAATATCATATTAGGAGCTGGAAGGTGGTGAGCCTATGTGGATAATTCTGCCGGCACTGTCGCTGGCGATCGTCCATATTGCCGGCGACAATGCCGGCGTGGTTCCGGACGCAGCCTCCAGGACGGGGACGGGGATATTTATCACTATTATCCTTGCTTACTTCGTGTTCGGCGCAGGACTGACCGGGCTTGCCGCCTGGATCGGCGTTCGCACCGGCAACGAACTGGCGGTTGTCGTTCGCCGGCTGTTCGGGACACGCGTCAAGCGATTATTCGCCGTCATCACCATGGGCATTTCCGTTCCGGCCAGCGCCCTGACCGGCGGTTATTTCGCCGCCTTGCTGGTGTGTGACCTCAGCGGGTTGCCGCTGGAGGTGGCGGCGCCCCTCTGTCTGGTCCTATTTACGGTAATTGCCGCCGGCTTTATGACGGAGGTGCTGATATTCGCCAATTATTGCGCCCTGTTGCTGGTTCCCGCCATCGTCGTCCTATTTTTTTCATCCGGAGGGACCGGTCCGTCACCACTACCGTTGCCGCAGGCGGAACCGGACTGGCCGCTGGTTATGGCGCTGTTCGGATACAACGCCGGCGGGATGAGGCCCGCACTGGCGGCGGAAACGGCCAGCTGCCTGGCCAGACGGGGCACCCGGGCCGTTTGGCTAACCGTGGCCGCTAAACTCGTCGAAGGCGCATTGACGATTGTTATGGCGTACATAGTGATCGCCGCCGGCTCGGTCGGCCCGATGGCACTTACGGCAGCCGCTGCAAACGTTTTCGGACCGATAGGGGGGCTTTTTTCGCCGGCGTTCTGTTCTGCACTTTCGCCACGACGATGGTGCCGGCGATGGTGGTAAACGGGCGCCACGTGGCCTGTTGTACAGGAATGACTTCAAGGAGGGCGGTGGCTGCCGCCGGAGCGCTAGTTTACCTGACGACTTTTCTGCCCTATGATGCGGTTCTGCTGGTTATGGCCTGGACCGCGGCGGCGACGGCCGTGTTTATCGTCTATACGGCGTACGCAGTACATAAAAACGGGGGTAATCAGCAATAATCTAAGTAAGCACGCCGCAATAGAGGGGCCCTGGACTTGTTATTGCTGAAAATCACCGTTATCCTCATCATGCTGGCCGGGCTCGCCCTTACGCTGATGCCCCGTTTGCCGGGCACCCTGGTGATCCTTGGGGCCGCCGTCCTCTACCTGTGGGCGGCAGGCACAAGCGCGCCGCCATGGGTGGTGGCGGCAATGGTCGTTCTTGCTTTTGCTGCCGAAGTGGGGGGGCGGATGCTGCGCCTCTATCTTACCCGCCGCTTTTCGTTGTCGCAGGTTTTTTGCGTTAACAGTTCGGTCGGCAATATCGGCGGCATCCTGGCCGCCGACGCTTTGCTCGGCCCGGTCTTAGGTTTGATGGCGTGGGAGTTTTTCGCCGGTAAAACACTTGCGCCCCGCTGGGATACGGTGGCACGCGTACTTCTGCGTCTTGCGGCCGTGGCCGCGGTGCGTTTCGGCTGCGGGTTGCTGATGATCGTCCTTGTGCTGGTATATATCATGGGATAATGACGCTGCCTGGCTCAGCCGGCAGCGGGAAATGCGTCCGGTCAGGCTGAAAGATAGGCGGAGCGCGCTGCGGGCCGTCTATTTTCATGCTCTGCTCCGGGTAGGGGCGGGGTGTGCGGGTTACAATAATACAAATGGGCGGGAGGGAGAGAGAAAATGTACAACCGGCTGATTCGTCACAACGGCAACAGTGATTTGTTCAGGGCCGTAGAGCTATCGGCGGCGGCGCTTACCAGCCGCCATCCCTTCCATATCCACGCGGAAGGTCTAAGGGGTACGGGCAAGACTACTATTCTGCGGGCTGCGGCCAAACATCTGCCGCCGATCGTCCGGGTTCGAGGCTGCATCTACAATTGTCACCCGGCCTGGCCGCATTGCCCGGAGCACAAAAGGGCTCGACGCGGCGGAAATCGACCGGATCGGCCGGGAAATAGTGCCGTGCCCGTTTCTGGAGATTTCTCAGTCGGCGAAAGTTGGCACCGTATTAGGCAGCATCGACCTTGGCCGGCTTGTCGACAGTCACAATCCGGCGGCCGCTCTGCTGCCGGGCACCATCCTCCAGGCGCACCGCGGGGTCGTTTTTATCGATGAAATCAACCGCCTGGCCGACACGGGACCTGAGCTGGCCGATGTTCTGCTTGATGTGATGGGGACGAAGCCCGGCAGGGTGCAGGTTGAGGAGACTGGGCTGCCGGTCGTGGAGATGCCGGTCGAGGTGACGGTATGGGCGGCGTCGAACCCGGACGAAGAGCCGGGAGCGCTGGCCCAGGTGCGCAGACAGCTGGCCGACAGGTTCGATATGGTGGTGAATATGGGCAGGCCGGGAGATTACCGGGCGGTTGCGGCGATGCTCGCCCAGCGTGAAGATGCGAGGCAGCCCGGGCCTACCGCGGCAGGTTTTCAGCTGGGAGACTTCAGAAGTGTGGCTGTCGACGAGGAACTGCGCGCGATACTGGCGGCGATTTACGTAGATTTCAATCTCGAAAGCCTGCGGGCCATAGAAGGGCTGGAGACTGCGGCCCGCTTGGCGGCTGTCCAGGCAGGCCGGCGCAAGATATTGGTCGAGGATGTCGTGCTGGTGGCGCCGATGGTTCTGGGACACCGTACCGATAACGCTACGCTGGCTGGTATTCTCAAGCATTTGCAGGCTGTCGGCAGCAATTCTGTGACCAGGGCGCAGGCCGTCGAGCCCGGCAAGCCGCAGGACATGACAACGGCTGAGACGGCCGAAGCAAGCGGAGCGCCTTCGCGGTGGGGGAATTGGTGGGCCGAACTAAAACGGCGGCTGGGGTCGCGAACAAGACGCGAAGCCGCTGCCGGGCTCGGCGACAGGCAGGGACAGACGGGCGGGGAAGCGGCGTCGGCGGCTAACGCGATCGCCGATCCCGCGCAATGCAATATCGTCGCCCCGCCTCGCACGGCCGTGCCGTTGGCGGAATTGCCGGCGGAAAAATACGTTAGCGGCGAGGACGGCACCCGTCGTGTATGAGACGAAACTCGACTACAACGTAAATTTCTACGCCGAACTCGACAGGCCGGTCGCGCTTTTGCAGGCCATGATCCGGGAAAACAGGGGAGCGAGGATCGGTCAGAGTACAGTGGTAAGCCGGAAGATGCACACCGTCGAGGCCGCAATACCCGAGGCTGTTACAATTCTGACAAACGTCGATGCCGGGAAGGCTTTTTACAGCCGGCAGAACGCTGACGAAGTTTTTCACCTCGATGTCTTCCACCAATGCGGGCAGGCCGATCATCGCCAGGTGGCGGCCAGACTGCGCCAGGCTGTCGAGATATATGACTTCCACTGCAACATCTACGCCAGCCACCATTTCGGATTCAGATCCGCCGGCGATACGATAAGCGCCGATTTTATCGACATACAGACGGGAACGGGCGGCGGCAGGATCACGGGAAGTCTCAATTACGGACAGAAGCCCTCTTTGCGGCGGGCCCACGAAAATCACGTACACATAACCGCCATGTTTCCAGTCGAGCATATCGCCGTGCTGTTTTACCTCGTTGTGGCGGCAGAGGAAGCTATCCGCGAGGCGGGGCTCGAATTGAGACGCAACGAAAAGATTATCCATGGCCGCGGCGGAGGAAAAGGCGGCGACCTCTCCCCTTATTGCGACCAGACGGACTCGTTCCTGCGCGATAAAGGGCCGGGATGTCGGAGTCGGCGCAGCGGCACCAGTATCTCCAGGATATTACCGATTTGGCCGACGAATTCGATACCGCTCAGGATGTGAGGGATGTCCTCGCCGAGACTGAAGGCGGTGCGGGGGAGCAAAAGCTGCTGCAGTCGCTGGCGCGGCGGGGAAGCGGCGAACAGGCGCTGAGGCGGATGGAACGCCAGGGTATCGTGGCCGTAGAAGGCGGAAAGGTCCGTATAACCGAGTACGGGAAGGGTTTAAGGTCTTATCTCGACAGGCATCTGCCGGAGATAGAGGCGTATCTGCGACGGGCGTTCAGGCTTTTCCGCCCTCCAGTCTGGCGCCCGGGACGCAGCAAGCTGATGGCGGAAGAGGGGCAGGGCGGTTTCGGGCCGAAACAGCTTAAGCCGCGCGACGGGAGCGGGCCGGGCGGGGAACTGGCCGTTGCGGAGACGGTTAACGCGGCCGCGAGACGGTCCCTTGACATGGCGCGCTGCGGCCTGGAAATAACTGCTGCCGATCTGCGGGAATTCGTGCGGAAACGCCGTAAGAAGGCTGAGATATGCCTGCTTGTCGATGCCAGCGCAAGCATGACGGGGCAAAGGCTCAGGGCGGCCAAGTTTCTTGCCAGACACCTGCTGCTGTCCACGCCGGACCGCCTTGCGATCATCGCTTTCCAGGAGGATTCGGCCAAACTGGTGCAGCCGTTGACACGCGACTGGCATGAGGTGGAGAACAATCTGCGTGGGATAATGTCGTTAGGGTCGACTCCCCTGGCGGGCGCATTGACGACTTGCCAGACCTACCTGCGCGAGGCTAATGTGCGCAATCCTCTGATAATCCTTATTACCGACGGCATCCCGACTGTACCCGAACACTCCCGCGATCCGCTGACCGACGCTTTGGAGGCGGCGGATTCGATCCGGTTATCAGGCTACGGGTTTGCCTGTATCGGCCTAAAACCTCACCGCAGTTTTCTCACTCAGCTGGCCGAGCGGGCCGGAGGCAGCCTGTATGTGGTGGAAGAGCTCGAAAAGCATGCGATTGTTGACGCGGCGTGGAGCGAACGCGCGGGCCGCTGCCTTTGAAGGCTGCAAACCCGGCTGTCTGCTTTGCGGACGATGCCCTTCGGCGGCGATGATAACGCGGGGATGGCTCGCGTTATTGTTTTTTGGGATATTGAAAGGTATTATCAACAGCAGGCGAGAATAATAGATACTTAAGTAAATTTACCTGGGGTGGTGGAATTATGCTATCTTTGGTACTGGCGCTGATTTTTGCTTTACTTGTAGCAGCGTTTGCCATCCAGAACTCCCTGCCTGTTACTGTTTCTTTCGTGGCGTGGAGTTTTCAGACTTCGCTGGTCATCGTTATCCTCGGGGCGGCGACTTTCGGGGCGCTGGCCGTGGTTTCGCTGGCTGTCCCGCTGCAGATCAAGGCGAGGTGGGATTTAAAGAAGGCTCTCCATCGCCAGGGTGAGCTTGAGGCTGAGGCGAGAACGCTGCAGGAACGGCTGGATAGGGAAACAGCCAAAGAAGAGGCTAAAGAAGTGAGCAAGGACGGGATATAGCGGTTCGCCGCCCCGTTGTCGCGGAATGGGCGGCTGGAGGGAGTATGGCAAGACCAGATAAATTGTGGCGAATCGGGCCGGAGTGCACTGAGCAGGTCGCCCGTTTGGCGCGGGGGCTCGGAGTGTCGCCGGTCGTCGCGCAGGTGCTTGTGAACCGCGGCGTTTGCGACGAGGACACGGCCAGGCTTTTTTTGCACGGCGGCCGGGAGGCGCTGCCTGATCCTTATCTGTTGCTGGGCATGGAGCGGGCGGTCGCCCGAATCGGTGCCGCGCTCACCGCCGGTGAGAAGATAACGGTTTACGGCGATTACGATGTTGACGGTGTGACGGCCACGGCGCTGCTTTGCCGGGTTTTTGAGAGGCTGGGCGGCGCGGTGGATTATTATATTCCTGAACGCCAGAATGAGGGCTACGGGCTCAACGCCGCTGCGCTGGAATCGCTGTGTCTGGCAGGCACGCGGCTTGTTGTAACGGTGGACTGCGGCATCAGCGCGTCGGCGGAAATTGCGGCAATGGCCGGCAGGATGGATATTGTGGTCACCGATCACCACCAGCCGCCGGAGACGCTGCCACCGGCCCACGCCGTCCTCAACCCGAAACAGATTGGCTGCACCTACCCCGAAAAGAATCTCGCGGGTGTGGGGGTGGCGTTCAAGCTTTGCCAGGCACTCTGGCGGCATTTTAAGGTTGACGGCGCAGAGCTTTACGATTATCTCGACCTTGTGGCTGTCGGCACGATCGCCGATATTGTTCCCCTGACCGGCGAAAACCGCTTGTTGGTCAAGCTGGGGCTTGCCCGTCTGGCGGCTACGGATAATATTGGCCTTCAGGCGCTCATGAAAGCAGCCGGCCTGCCGGCCGATAAAATCGATACAGGCCGGGTGGGGTTTGGTATCGCGCCGCGATTGAACGCGGCCGGACGCTTGAGCCACGCCGCCGCAGGGGTGGAATTGCTTATCACCGGCGACAGCGCGCGGGCAGCCGAACTGGCCGCCGAACTGGACGCCGAGAATAACCGCCGCCAGACGGTGGAGAAGCAACTGCTGACGGCTGCGGAGGAGATGCTGGCGGGCGACGACCCCGGCTCCCGGAAGGTACTCGTATTGGCGGGCGGGGATTGGCACCCCGGCGTTATTGGTATCGTCGCCTCGCGCCTGCTGGACAGATACTATCGCCCGGTTGTCATGATCAGCGTCCGTGACGGTATCGGCAAAGGCTCATGCCGCAGTATCCCCGGTTTCGATATTTACCGCGCCCTCGAACAATGCGCCGACCTTCTCATCCAGTTCGGCGGTCATCAGTATGCTGCCGGCCTGACGGTCGAGGCAGCGAAAATCGACCTGCTTAGGGACAGGCTCAACGCTATTGCCGCGGCGACGCTGACGGCCGAGGATTATCAGCCGGTGCTCAATATCGATAGTCGCGTCGCCCTGGCCGAGATCGATACCGCTCTTCTTCAGCAATTGGCCGCCCTGGCGCCGCATGGCGCGGGCAACCCCAGCCCTGTGTTCGTGTGCGAGGAACTGGCTGTCACCGGTGTGCGGCCGGTGGGACAGGAGGGCCGCCACCTGAAGCTGAGGGTCAGACGGGAGCGCGCCAACGGCGACGTCATTGGCTGGAATCTGGGTGGATTGGCGGCCCGGCTCGAAGGCGACGCGACCATTGATCTGGCGTTTGTGCCCGAGTTCAACGAGTGGCAGGGGCAGACCTCTATCCAACTCAAAGCTCACGACGTACGCGTGCGGACGACGGTGCCGGAACATGTAAGCCTTATCGACGCGCGCGGGCAGGACGGGGAAGAGTACTTGGCGCAGCTGCTGCGGAGCAGCCCTAAGGCCATTATTGCCGTAAACGACCGCCCAGCTGCGGTAACGCTCGCGGACAGGCTTCGCAAGCTGCCGGAGACAGTTGGTCACGTGGGCTGCTGGTACCCCGCGATGGGGGCGAGACGAGAGCGGCGGCTGCGCGAGAGGTATGCTGCCGGGGTCGTGCGCGTGCTGGTGGCGGCGGGTTATTACGGCGGCGACGACGGCATTGCCGACATTGTATTGTACAAGCCGCCGCTTACGAAAGCGCTTCTCGGCGCCTATTGCCGACTGGCCGCAGCCAGCGGCGGGCCGGTCGCGATGCATTTCGCCTACGGGTCAGGCGACGGGTGCGAAGACGGCGCTGTTCTTGAAAAACTGTACCCTGACCGTCAGCAGGTCGGGTGGGTGTATCTTACCCTCCGCGAGACTGCGGGAGCCGACGGCAGCGTCAGTTTGCCGCTGCGGCTGCTGGCCCGCGCCGTCGCGGCGAGGAGTGGCAAGACCGCCAGACTGGAAAGCCTTGCGGCAAGCATCGCGGTTCTCATCGAAATAGGTCTGGCAAAGCGTGAAGAGAGTATGGCGAATAAGCTTATTCTGTCCCCTGTGCCTGACCGGAAACTGGATATTGAAAACTCCGCTGCGTTTCGCGCAGGTATCGCCGCCAGGCGGGAATTTGCCGCGCTGAATGCACGGCTGATGCGTTCTCCGCTGACAGACCTATGGAAGATGGCGACAGGCGGGAATAATCTATAACAAATTACAGTATCAACTTGTGGAGGGAGGTGTGCTCTTGAGCAGCGAACCGGCGATCGGCATCGATGATATTATCGGCCAAATAAAGACGTATCTGCCTGCGGAAGCGGCGATAACGGTCGAAACGGCGTATCGCTTTGCTCAGGCCGCTCATGAGGGGCAGAAGCGGGTGTCAGGGGCCGAGTATATCTCCCATCCCCTTGGAGTCGCCAAGATTCTTGCTGACCTCCAGCTCGATGCCGTAACCATCGGCGCCGCCCTCCTGCATGACGTGGTGGAGGATACCGCGGTAACCGCCGAAGATCTTGAGAAGCAGTTCGGCAAGGAAGTGGCCATGCTGGTCGACGGTGTGACTAAGCTGAGCCGCATCGAATACAAGTCCAAGGAAGAGCAGCAACTTGAAAACTACCGCAAGATGTTCCTGGCCATGGCCAAGGACATCCGCGTGGTGCTGATAAAACTCGCCGACCGCCTGCACAATATGCGGACCCTCAAGTTCATGTCCGCCGAAAAGCAGCGGGAAACGGCGCGTGAGACCCTGGAGATATTCGCTCCCCTGGCTCACCGTCTCGGTATCTTCCGCGTCAAATGGGAGCTTGAGGATCTGGCCTTCCGCTATCTGGAACCGGAAAACTATTACAAGCTTGTCGACGAGGTCAAACAGAAGCGGGCCGAACGCGAGGAAATGATCGGCGAGGCCGTGGTCCTGCTGCGTGAGCGACTGGAAGCGATGGGCATAAGGGCCGAGATCCAGGGACGGCCGAAAAATTTCTACAGCATTTTCAAAAAGATGCAGAAGGACCATAAAGATCTCGGCGAAATTTACGACCTGTCGGCGGTCAGGGTTGTTGTCGACAACGTCAAGGACTGCTACGGGGCCCTCGGCATCGTCCACACCCTTTGGAAGCCGCTGCCGTACAGGTTCAAGGATTTCATCGCCATGCCGAAGTCAAACCTCTACCAGTCGCTGCACACTACCGTCATCGGACCCTCGGGCCAGCCGCTGGAAATCCAGATCAGAACCTGGGAAATGCACCGCATCTCCGAATACGGTATCGCCGCCCACTGGCGGTACAAGGAAGGCGGTAAAAACGCCGACAAGGATTACGACCAGAAGCTGTCCTGGCTGCGCCAGCTCCTCGAATGGCAGCAGGATCTCCGTGACCCGCGGGAATTCATGGAGACGGTCAGGCTAGACGTCCTCACCGACGAAGTCTTCGTGTTTACACCCCGGGGCGACGTCATCGACCTGCCGGCAGGCTCAAACCCCATCGACTTCGCCTACCGCGTCCACACCGAAGTCGGCCACCGCTGCACCGGAGCGCGGGTCAACAATAAGATGGTGCCGCTGGAGACGAAACTCAATAACGGCGATATCGTCGAGATAATCACCAGCAAGCAGGCCGGCGGCCCCAGCCGTGACTGGCTGAATATAGTGGCCTCATCGGATACGAAGAACAAAATCCGCCAGTGGTTCAAGAAGGAAAAGCGCGAGGAAAACATCGCCAAAGGCCGCGAGATGCTCGAGAAGGAGAGCAAGCGGCTCGGTTTTGAGGTCTCTGAGCTGACGAAAGGCGACCGGCTGGAAGACCTGGCCAGGAAACTAAACTGGGGCGGCGCTGAAGACCTGGTGGCCGCTCTCGGCTACGGCGGACAATCGCTGCCTGGCGTAATGACCAAACTTGTTGAGGCTTACCGCAAGGCTCAGAGGTCGGCGGCCCCGGCAGACCTCGCCACAATTGTGGCTGAGGTTAAACCCAAGAAAGCCAAGAGTAAATCGAGCCACGGCGTCCTCGTCAAAGGCGAGGCCGGCGTGATGGTGCGGCTGGCCCGCTGCTGCAACCCCGTTCCGGGCGACGAAATCGTCGGCTATATCACCCGCGGTCGCGGCGTATCCGTGCACCGCACCGACTGCCCCAACGTTCTCGGCAGTCGTGAGGAATTCGAACGGATGATCGAGGTTGAATGGGACATCACCCCCGACAGTCTCTACCGTGTGCCGGTGGAGATATCCTGTGTCGACCGGGCAGGCGTCCTTTCCGAGATACTGATGATGACGTCTGAAGCAAAGGTCAACGTCAGCTCGGTAAACGCCAAAACCCACAAGAATAAATTGGCCACCATCTATTTAAGTCTGGAGATTGCCAGTCTCAATCAGCTGGAGAATATAATGAACAAGATGCGCAAAGTCAAAGACGTATATAGCGTCCAGCGCGCCGCCCCGACGGTCGGAGGGGCGCCGTGAGAGCGGTGGTGCAGCGCACCGACGCCGCGTCGGTGACGGTCAACGGCCGCCAGGTAGGAGCCGTGGGCCGCGGCCTCACCGTGTTCCTCGGTGTCGGCGACGGCGACGGCGAGACGGACGCCCGGTACCTGGCGGAAAAAATTGTCAACCTGCGCATTTTTCCCGATGATCAGGGTAAAATGAATCTGTCGCTGAAGGATGTGGCCGGCGAGCTGCTGGTCGTCTCGCAGTTCACTCTCTACGGCGACTGCCGCAAGGGCCGGCGGCCGGGGTTCGACGCCGCTGCGCCGCCCGCGGTAGCCGAGGAACTGTATGAAACATTCATCGCCATCTGCCGGGAAGCCGGCATAAAGACTGCCAGCGGCCAGTTCCAGGCCGAGATGGTCGTCAGGATCGAAAACCACGGGCCGGTCACAATGCTGCTCGACAGCAGCCGCCTGTTTTAAGGGAGGAAGGACAACGTGAAAATTGTCAAACTGGAAGTCGGCAGCCTCGGCACGAACTGCTACATAGTCTTTAACGAAGAGACGAAAGAGGCAGCCGTAATCGACCCCGGCGGCAGCGTAGGGGACATCCTCGCGGTCGTTGCCAGGGAAAAACTTGCCGTGAAGTACATTATCAACACCCACGGCCACGCCGACCATGTCCTGGGCAACATGCGCGTCAAGGAGGCCACCGGCGCTCCCATCCTCATCCACGAAGCCGACGCCGCCATGCTTACAAGCGGTCAGCTCAATCTATCGGCCTGGATCGGCGGCAGCGTCTCCTGCGGTCCTGCCGACACTCTGCTCAAGGAAGGCGATGTCATCAAGGTCGCCGCCGGCCTCGATCTGGCCGTCATCCATACCCCCGGCCATACCCCGGGGTGTATCTGCCTGAAGACCGGCAATGTCCTCTTCAGCGGCGACACGCTGTTCGCGGAGTCGATCGGCCGCACCGATTTCCCCGGAGGCTCGTACAGCCAGCTTGTCAATAACGTCAAGGAAAAGCTTTTCATCCTCGACGACAGTGTCAAAGTCTACCCAGGCCACGGACCGGAAACGAGCATCGGGTGGGAGAAGAAGAACAACCCCTTCATCCAATAATAAATATACAAGTATCAAGAACGAGGGCGTGCGAAGCCCGCGCGGCTTGGAGTGATTCCTTGTGTCCAAACCGTACTTCATCTGGCTGAAAATAGCCGTCGTCCTGGCGGCCTTCTATCTCCTCAGCAAGGTTACGCCGATTTATCTGCCGATTATCCTCGCGATCGTGTTCGCCTTCATAATCAATCCGCTGGTCAATCATCTCGCCAGCATGAGAATCGGCCGCCGCGCCCTGATGCCGCAAGGCCTGGCTGTAGCCTTGTCGATCATCGTTGCCATCGGTGTTCTGGCGGCAATGATAAGTTTCATCTTTTCCCCGTTCGTAAGTGAGTTTAACCGCTTGATCGTCAACCTGCCGGGTCTGATCCAGAAAATCCAGGCTCTTACCGGCCGGCTCGAAGAGCAGGCTAACTCAATAAACCTGCCGGCCAACATCAGGCTGATGCTTGACCAGATATTGTCGAGCGCCGCTTCCTATGCCGTGACCCTCGGCCGGCGGGCCCTCGGAGCGACCGTGGGTTTTGCCTCCCAGGTGGTGGAATTGGTGGTCGTTCCGGTGCTTACATATTATTTCCTCAAGGACTGGCGCGAGCTGAAATCCTCGGCAATAGAAGCGCTGCCGCCCGACTGGCGGGGTAAGGGCCGCATCATCGTAGAGGAGATGGGTGCGACGGTAAGCGGTTATATCCGCGGTCAGGCTGTCGTCAGCGTCGTGATGGGCTGTCTCGCCTTCACCGGCATGTATTTTTTAGGGGTCGATTATCCACTGGTATTCGGACTGCTGACCGCCCTCACCGAAACAATCCCGATCATCGGCCCGATCATCGGCGCCGCGCCGGCGGTATTCCTGGCCTATCTTGCCGCCCCGGAGCTTGCCGTCAAGGTCGTCTTCTTTTTCCTGGTGATCCAGCAAATTGAAAACCATATAATTGTGCCCAAGGTCATGGGCAAGTCGATCGATCTCCATCCGGTGACGGTTATTATCAGCCTGCTTATCGGCGGACAGCTGATGGGGGTCGTGGGCATGATCCTGGCGGTGCCGGTCGCGGCTCTGCTGAAAGTGCTCTACAGGCACCTGTGGCATTACGAGTGATCAGTGGGAAGGGGTTGAGCAAATGAGCATCACAATGGACGATCTGCGGCAGAAGTTCCGCGACCGCCAATACAAGCTGACATCGCAGCGGCAGACCATCCTTCAGGCCTTCCTCGACCATCCTGACAGGCACCTTTCGGCCGAGGACGTCTACACAATCGTGCGCAAGCGCGCGCCGGAAATTGGCCTAGCGACCGTTTATCGCACACTCGAACTGTTCAGCGAGCTCGACATCGTCCAACGGCTGGACTTCGGCGACGGCCGGCAGCGCTACGAAATCAACGAGACCAGTACCCCCCACCACCATCACCATCTCATCTGCCTAAGATGCGGCAAGGTGAAGGAGTTCGGCGACGACCTGCTGGAGACGCTGGAGACGGCTATCGCCAAACGGAGCAAATTCGCCATTGTCGACCACCAGCTGAAATTCTACGGCTATTGCCAGGAGTGCCAGAAGCGACGTGGAGGTTAAAAGGTATTACCTGCCGGCTGCCGGCGAGGACTTCGCCGGCGCGGTGGCTGACGCCGCAGCGTTGTTCGGCCTGCCTGCCGCAGGCGTTCTAGCGAACGACGATATCGACACCCATCTCCCCGCTGGCGCGGTCTTCATCCGCAATACCGTGACAGACGGAAAGGTAAGGGCGGTCATAACCGAAGTCTTTTTCCGGCGCGACGAAGGGGTTCTGGGCTGCCACAGCAGGCGAAAGACGGCGAGATACGGGGAGGAGACAGGAGCCGCCCAGCGGCTCGTGCGCCTCAACCTGCTCGCCATTTTAACGCGGCTCACAGGGGTCAATCCCGGGCCGTGGGGCATCCTGCGCGGCGTGCGGCCGATAAAAATCGTCCACCGCCTCCTGGATGACGGGCTTTCGTCCGAGGAGGCAGCGGAGAGACTATCCGCCGACTACGCAGTTGATCAGGACAAAGCGCGCCTGCTCGCCGCAATCGGCGTCCGCCAGCGCCCCTTCCTGCACACCGGACCGGAAAGCCGCCGGACGGTGAGCGTATACGTAGGCGTACCCTATTGCCCCTCGCGGTGTCTGTACTGTTCATTTCCCGCCAATGTGCTGCCCGCCGACCACGAAAAGGTGGCGGCTTTTTTGAGCGCCCTGGAGGCCGATATCGCCGCTGCCGCCGATCTTATCGCCCGTTTAGGGCTGACTGCCGAGACGGTTTACATCGGCGGCGGGACGCCGACCAGCCTCGGCGACAGCGACTTCGCCCGGTTGCTTGAAAGAGTGCGCGGGGCTTTCGTCGATGTCGCCACGCGGGAGTTTACCGTCGAAGCCGGCCGACCCGACTGCATCACCGACGGGAAAGTTTCGGCCATGGCGGCGGCGGGGGTAACGAGGGTAAGCGTAAACCCGCAGACGATGCAGGAAAAAACCTTAAAACTTATTGGACGAAATCATACCGTCCGCGATATAATAGTAATGTTTAGGAAAATACGCTCTGCCGCTATCCCGATCATCAACATGGACATAATCGCCGGCCTGCCGGAGGAGACCGAGCGGGATATGGCCGCGACCATGGCGGGCATCGCCGCGTTGGCGCCCGACAATATTACCGTCCACACCCTGGCGATCAAACGGGGCTCGCGGCTTGCCGCCGGCCAGGAGGACGTGGCGCTGCCCGATGAGCGCACCACCGCCGCCATGCTCTCCATCGCCGCCGACGGCGCCCGCAGCCTGGGTCTTGTTCCTTACTACCTCTACCGCCAGAAGCACATGACCGGCAACCTGGAGAATGTCGGCTACGCCCGTCCCGGCGCGGAATGCATATACAACATCCAAATAATCGAGGAACGGCAGACGATCATCGGCGTAGGGCCGGCGGCCGCCACCAAGGCTGTCACCGCGGACTTCCGCCTCGACAGCGTCTACAACCCCAAAGACGTCGCCACATATATCGCCAACATCGACCACTACACCAGACGGCGGGAGGAACTTATCGCCGCGCTGTTCAGCCGTTAAGGAGGAAAAATAGGATGGAAATTTCCGCTCCACGGGGCACGAAAGATATATTGCCGGACAGCAGCAGCCACTGGCAATACGTGGAAAGGATTGCCCGGGAAGTGTGCCGGGACTATGGCTACCAGGAAATTCGCACGCCGGTGTTCGAACACACCGAGCTTTTCCTGCGGGGCATTGGCGAGACGACCGACATTGTCCAGAAGGAGATGTACACCTTCACCGACAAAGGCGGCCGGAGCATCACCCTGAGGCCGGAAAACACCGCCGGCACCGTCCGCGCCTACCTCGAACACAAGCTGTACGGCGAAAGCCAGCCTGCCAAGATGTATTATATCGGCCCGATGTTCCGTTACGACAAGCCCCAGGCGGGGCGCTTCCGCCAGTTTCACCAGTTCGGCATCGAGGCCATCGGCTCGACCGGGCCGATTGTCGACGCCGAGATCATCATGGCGGCGGTCGAGTTTTTCACCAGGCTGGGTCTCAAGGACCTCAACCTCTTCATCAACTCGGTCGGCTGTCCCCGGTGCCGTCCTGTTTACCGCTCCAAAATCCAGGACGCCCTTAGGGGGAGCCTCGGCGAGTTCTGCGAGGACTGCCGGTCCCGCTTCGATCGTAATCCGATGCGCATCCTCGACTGCAAGAACGAAAAATGCCAGCAGCTTTCGAAGAACGCGCCCCAACTGAGCGAGTGCCTCTGCGACGAGTGCCGCGACCACTTCACCGGCCTCCAGACGGTATTGACGGCCGCCGGTGTCGATTACAAACTAAACCCGCGGCTGGTGCGCGGTCTCGACTATTACACGAAGACGGCTTTCGAGATCCAGTACCCGCCGCTCGGCGCCCAGAGCGCGGTGTGCGGCGGCGGCCGCTACGACGGGCTGATCGAGGAGATCGGCGGCAGCCCGACTCCCGCTATCGGTTACGCCATCGGCCTGGAGAGGGTACTCCTTGCGCTCGAAAAACAGGAACTGCTGCCTACCCCTGACAGAGGGATCGCCATATTCGTGGCGGCCTTCGACGACAAAACGCGCGTGCTGGCGTTCAAGCTGGCGACCGAACTGCGGCGGGCAGGCCTCGCTTGCGAAATGGATTATCTCGGCCGCGGCCTCAAGGCCCAGCTAAAACAGGCTAACCGCTATCCGGCCCGCTTTGTGGCAATTATCGGTGAAGAGGAAGCGGCCCAGAACAAAGTCGCGTTGAAGAACATGCTGACCGGCGAACAGCAGCTTGTGGACGCCGGGCAGTTAATTCAGAAGATACGCGCGGAGATGGAGGATTAATATGGACTCGCTTCTTGGTTTGAAACGCACCCACAGCTGTGGTGAACTGACAAAACAACACGCCGGCCAGGAGGTCGTGCTGTGCGGCTGGATGGCCCGCCGCCGCGACCACGGCGGCCTGATTTTCGTCGACCTCAGGGACCGTTCGGGAATGGTGCAGCTGGTATTCTCGCCCGATATCGATCCCGCCGCCTTCCACAAGGCGGAGGCCGTCCGCACCGAATATGTGCTGGCGATCCGCGGCACGGTGCGCATGCGCGACGCCGAAACGGTAAACGCCAACATGGCGACCGGCGATATCGAGGTCACCGGCGTGGAACTGCGCATTCTCAATGCGGCCAAGACGCCGCCCTTCTATATTCAGGACGATATCGACGTGGACGAGGTCCTCAAGCTCAAATACCGTTATCTCGACCTTCGCCGCCCTGAGATGCAGCGCAACCTTATCCTTCGCCACCGCGTCGCCAAGCTGATGCGCGACTTCCTCGACCGCCAGGGGTTCATCGAGGTCGAGACACCGATGCTGACGAAGAGCACCCCGGAGGGCGCGCGGGACTACCTGGTGCCCAGCAGGGTCAATCCCGGGAAGTTTTACGCGCTGCCCCAGTCGCCGCAGATTTTCAAACAGATATTGATGGTCGCCGGTTTCGAACGCTACTTCCAGATCGCCCGCTGCTTCCGCGACGAGGATCTCCGCGCCGACCGGCAGCCTGAGTTCACTCAGCTCGACATCGAAATGTCGTTCGTCGACCGCGAGGAAGTGCTGACCATGATGGAGAACATGGTCGCCTATCTGTTCAAGGAAGCCATCGGCGCCGACGTGCCGACCCCATTCCCACGGCTCGGCTATGACGAGGCGATGGACAAGTACGGCTCGGACAAGCCTGACCTGAGATTCGGCATGGAAATGATCGACCTCACCGAAGCGGTGCGCGGCTCGGACTTCAAAGTGTTCGAAAACGTCCTCGCCGCCGGCGGCAAGGTCAAAGCCATCAACGTGAAAGGCTACGCCGCCATCCCCCGCCGCGAACTGGACGGGCTGGTGGAATACGTAGGCCAGTACGGCGGCAAGGGCCTGGCCTGGATGTGCTATACCGCCGAGGGCATAAAATCGCAGATCACCAAATTCTTCAGCGAGGCTGCGATTGCCAAGGTTACGGCCGCCGCCGGCGCCGAGGAAGGCGATCTGCTGCTCATCATGGCCGACGCCCCCGAAACCCTCAACCCCGTCCTCGGCCAGCTCCGCCTGGAGATGGGCCGCCGCCAGAATCTCATCGACCCCGCCAAACTGTCCTTCGCCTGGGTCATCGACTTCCCGATGTTCGAATACGACCCGGAAGATAAGCGTTGGGTCGCCATGCACCATCCGTTCACCTCGCCCCGCGACGAGGACGCCGTCTATCTGGGAAGCGACCCGGGCCGCATCAGGGCCAAGGCCTACGATATGATCCTTAACGGCACCGAGATGGGCGGCGGCAGCATCCGCATATACCAGCGCGACCTGCAGGAAAAGGTCTTCAAGGCTATCGGTCTTTCGGACGAGGAAGCCAACGAGCAGTTCGGCTTCCTGCTTGAAGCGTTCGAATACGGCACCCCGCCCCACGGTGGCATCGCTTTCGGGCTCGACAGGATGGTGATGCTGATGGCTGGTCGGCCTTCGATCCGCGATGTCATCGCGTTCCCCAAGACGCAGAGCGCCACCGACATCATGTCACAGGCGCCTTCGGCGGTTTCCCCCCGCCAGCTCAAGGATCTCGCCGTAAAGCTGGATATCGTGGTCAAAAAGTAAAGAAACGAAGCGGCTCGGATAATCCCCCCCAGGCCTTGGCGCGCAAGCCTTCCTGGCAAAATATCCCGGCCGCTTTCTCCTTGCTTTTCGCCGGCAAGTTTGCTAATATAGAGACGGAATCCGATAATACGGAAAAATCAAATAATTCTTCGGTGTAATAACCCCTGCTGTGTGCGTGGGATGCCGATGTTTTGAGCCAACACAGTTACTGCGGGAGCCCGGACTCTGTCTGTGGCGTGTATGCCCCTGAACGCTGGGGACACATAAATCAGACAGGAGGGCACCCACCTGCCGAGGCAGGTTCAAAACAGGGGCGATACGGCACGGTGGGGATTATTATGTTTGGCCCGGCACGGTAGTGCGGGCTTTTGTTTTATCCGGGAAGGAATACGGCGGGGCCGGAGGGAATTTCAAACAATACGGGAAATGGAGGGATGACAGTGAAAGATTTTCTGCGCAGCCTCTGCCGCCCCTGAATACTGATATGGGTGCTGGTAGCGCTCTTTGTAATCGTTCCGCTGCTGCTTAAATAATGTCGTCATAAAGTCTGACGCCCACCCTCCGCGGGGCGGCGTTTTTTGTTTGGCGCTCATAGGATTTTTGTCTTTCGACCAGAATTAATAAAAGAATAACGAATGTAGGAGTGATTTTGTGCGAGTAGTCGATTTGCGCAGCGATACCGTGACAATGCCGACCGAGGAAATGCGTCAGGCCATGTTCCGGGCCGACGTCGGCGATGACGTATACCGCGAGGACCCCACTGTCACCGCCCTTGAGGAGCTGGGGGCGGCGATGCTTGGCAAGGAAGCCGGCCTCTTCCTCACCAGCGGGACGATGGGCAATCAGGTGGCGGCGATGGCCCACACCAAGAAGAGCGACGAGATAATCTGCGAGATGGAATCGCATATTTACTATTACGAGGTCGCCGGTCTGGCCTGCCTGGCCGGCGCCCAGGTGCGGCCGGTCATCGGCGACCGGGGCATAATGACCGCCGACGCCATCCGCGGCGCCATCCGCGGCGTTGATGTGCACGCCCCCGACACCGGCCTCATCTGTCTGGAAAACACCCATAACCGCGCCGGCGGCACGTGCTATCCGCTGGCCGAACTTGGCGCCATCCGCAAAGTGGCCGACGAATATCGTATTCCCGTTCATATGGACGGGGCGCGCATTTTCAACGCCGCGGTAGCGCAGAACGTAACCGCGGCAGAGATCGCCCGTTATGCCGACACAGTGCAGTTCTGCATTTCCAAGGGGCTGGCCGCACCGGTAGGCTCGCTGCTTGTCGGAACCCGTTCCTATATCGAGAAGGCCCGCCGCTTCCGCAAGATGCTCGGCGGCGGCATGCGCCAGGCCGGTATTATCGCCGCTGCCGGCGTGGTGGCCCTGAAAACGATGGTCGGACGGCTGGCGGAGGACCACGCCAACGCCCGGACGCTCGCCGAAGCCATCGCCGCCTGTGGCTACACCATCGATATGAGCACCGTGCAGACCAACATCGTTATCTTTTCGATGGACGGTCTTAAGACCGACGCTCCCGGCTTCGTCGCCAAGCTGAAGGAATATGGCGTCAAGGCCAATGCCTTCGGCGACCGGCGCGTGCGGATGGTTACGCATTTCGGCATCGAACGCGCCGATGTTGATTATACAATCGGCGTTCTGGCCAAGCTCAAGCAGGAGTGCCAGTAGGCCGTTGATAAGCCCCCATCTGCGGCGTTGCTCCTCAAAGCGCTTGCTGCGTACTTCTTTATGTACGCGGCGCGGCGCGCTTTTCCGGTGCGCCTTGCATCTGGAGGCTTCTGAACGGCCTAGGAGGTTTGTTAGACCCAGTGTGGAAAGAAGAGGGATTTTTCCAATGAGCCTTTTCGAGGAACAGGAAACAGGGCCGCAGCCGCCGGCGCCGCTGGCGGTGCGGATGCGCCCGCAGACGCTGGCCGAATTCGTCGGCCAGGCCGACCTCATTGCTCCCGGCCGCTTTCTGCGCCGCATGATCGACGCGGACACAGTGCCGTCGATGATCCTCTTCGGGCCGCCGGGCACGGGCAAGACCACCCTGGCCCATATAATCGCCCGTGAGACCGATGCTCAGTTCGAGCAGCTCAACGCTGTCTCGGCAGGGGTGGCCGATATACGCAGGATCATCGAAGGTGCCCAGAAGCGGCTGCGCATGCTGCGCCAGCGTACAATCCTGTTTGTCGACGAGATTCACCGTTTCTCCAAATCGCAGCAGGATGTGCTGCTGCCTTACGTGGAGAACGGCACCGTGACGCTGATCGGCGCCACGACGGAGAACCCGTATTTCGAGGTCAATTCGCCGCTGCTTTCGCGGGCACGGGTCTTTCGGCTGCTGCCGCTCGGCCATGGTGAAGTTATCGCCATCCTCGCCGCGGCCCTGGCTGATGAGGGACGCGGCCTCGGTAAGTCGGGCGTAGCGTGCGCGCCGGAGGTGTTGGCCGCTATCGCCGATTTCACGGGCGGCGACGCCCGCGTTGCCCTGAATCTGCTTGAGCAGGCAGCATCGATGCTGCCTGAGGACGGCCCGCGGGAAATCACGCTCGATCTATTGCGGTCGATTGCCGGCGAACGGGTGATCGGCTACGACAAGAAAGGCGATACACACTATGACGTGGCGTCGGCCTTTATCAAAAGCATGCGCGGCTCCGATCCCGACGCCGCCCTCCATTACCTGGCCAGGATGCTCGAGGCGGGGGAAGACGTCAAGTTCATCGCCCGCCGGATCGTAATCTGTGCCGCCGAGGATGTCGGCAACGCCGATCCGCAGGCCCTGGTTATCGCCACGGCGGCCATGCACGCGGTGCAGTTCATCGGTCTGCCCGAAGCCCGCATCCCGCTCGCTCAGGCGGTGGTTTACATCGCCGCCGCCCCCAAGAGCAACGCCGCCTACGCGGCTGTCGACCAAGCCATGGCCGACGTGCGGGAAAAGGAGGGCGGACGGGTGCCGGTTCACCTGCGGGACGCCAGTTATAAGGGCGCTAAGCAATGGGGCCACGGCAAGGATTATAAATACCCTCACAGCTATCCGGGCGCCTATGTACCGCAGCAATACCTGCCGGACGAACTGACGGGCGCTGTCTATTACCGGCCCACCGACCGGGGCTTCGAGGCCGAAATATCGCGCCGGCTGCGCGAACGGGGCAAAAAGTGACCACGAATATTTGAGGTCCGCCGCCTCCCGGGCGGACTTTTTGCGACCGGAATAAACCCGAGTAAAGGGGTCAAAAATAATAGCGCATCGCCTTTACAACCCGACCTTTTTCTGGTATATTTAATCTGAATAAATCCTATCGCAATACTCGGAAAAGCGGGTGATCCAATTGAAGTTGTCCACCAAAGGCCGTTATGGCGTATCCGCGATGTTTGATCTGGCCCTCCACCACGGGCAGGGGCCTATTTCCCTCAAAAGCGTCGCCCAGCGCCAGGGGATTTCCGAGCACTATCTCGAGCAACTTATGGGCACGCTTCGTAAAGCCGGTTACGTCAAGAGCGTACGCGGCGCACAGGGCGGTTATACCCTTACAAAGGCGCCGGCGGAGATCACCGTGGGCGACATCATCCGGATTATGGAGGGGCCGACCGCACCGGTGGATTGCCTGCTGGCCGACACCGAGAATAACAAATACTGTGTACGGGCCGGGCACTGTGTGACGCGGGGCGTATGGGCCAAAGTCCGTGACAGCATCGACGCCGTACTTGATTCGATTACCCTCGCCGACTTGGCGAATGAAGACAAATCATAGGAGTGATAGCATGAAACGCATTTACTTCGATCATTCGGCAACCACCCCCGTCGATAAAGAAGTGGCGGCCGCGGCACTGGAATACATGACCGAAAAATTCGGTAACGCGTCGAGCATTCACGGCTTTGGCCGCGAAGCCCGCAAAGCGGTGGACGAGGCCAGGGAGAAAGTTGCCGCGCTTATCGGGGCGACTGCCAACGAAATCTTCTTCACAAGCGGCGGAACAGAAGGCGACAACCTGGCCATTAAAGGCGTCGCGTTCGCCAACCGCAAGAAAGGCAATCATATCATCACTTCGGCCATCGAGCACCATGCCGTGCTTCACACCTGCGAATATCTCGAAAAACACGGCTTTACGGTGACCTACCTGCCGGTTGACGAATACGGCATGGTACGCATCGAGGACGTGAAGAACGCCATCACCGACAAAACCATCCTTATCACCATTATGATGGCCAACAACGAAGTCGGCACCATCCAGCCGGTGAAGGAGATCGGCAGGCTCGCGCGTGAAAAAGGCATTTATTTTCACACTGACGCCGTACAGGCGGTAGGAAATTACCCCATCGATGTCCAAGAGATGAATATCGACCTGCTGGCGATGTCAGGCCATAAATTCCACGCCCCCAAAGGCATCGGCGCGCTTTACATCCGGCGCGGCGTGCGCGTCGAGGCGCTCCAGCACGGCGGCGGCCACGAACGCAACCTGCGCGCCGGCACCGAGAACGTTCCCGGCATCGTCGGCCTCGGCAAAGCGGCGGAGATCGCCAAGCAGGAAATGGCTAAAAAGGTAACATACCTCGGAAAGCTTCGCGACAGGATAATCAGCGAGGTTATGGCGAAGATCCCTCATGTCAAGCTTAACGGCCACCCGGTCGAGCGCCTTCCCGGCAATGCCAATTTCAGTTTCCTCTTCATCGAAGGCGAATCGCTGCTCCTCAACCTCGACCTGAAAGGCATCGCCGCCTCCAGCGGCTCGGCCTGTACTTCCGGTTCGCTTGATCCATCCCACGTGCTGTTGGCGATGGGCCTTACCCACGAAGTGGCCCACGGATCACTCCGCATAACCCTTGGACGCGGAAACACCGCCGAAGAGGTCGATTACTTCCTTGAAGTGCTGCCGGAGATAATCGACAGGCTGCGGGCGATGTCGCCCCTGTTCGGCGAAAGCGCCAATACCGTTGTCAACAATCCGTGCAGCGAATGTCATATGCATTAATGAATAAGATAGGGGCGATACCATGTACACGGAAAAAGTAATGGACCACTTCACCAACCCGCGCAACGTCGGCGAACTTAAAGATGCCAGCGGAATTGGCGAAGTCGGCAACGCCAAATGCGGCGACATCATGCGGATATATCTGAAAGTGGATGACAATGACGTTATCACCGACGTCAAGTTTAAAACATTTGGCTGCGGTGCCGCCATCGCCACCAGCAGCATGGTCACCGAAATGGTGAAGGGCAAAAAACTTGCCGAAGCCCTGGAGATATCAAACCAGGCGGTCGCCGAGGCCCTGGGCGGGCTGCCGCCGGCCAAGATGCACTGTTCCAACCTGGCCGCCGACGCTCTGCATCACGCCATTAAGGATTACATCGACAAAAAAGGAAAGTGATAGCGTGACGGCTAAACCGAAAGTGGTCGTCGCCATGAGCGGAGGGGTGGACAGTTCTTTGACTGCCGCCCTTCTCGTGCACCAGGGCTACGACGTCATCGGCGCGACGATGCAGATTTGGGACAGCGAACGTGAAGAAACCGACGATCGGGGCTGCTGCTCGCTGTCGGCGGTGGGAGATGCCCGCCGGGTTGCCGACAAGCTGGGCATCCCTTACTATGTGCTCAATTTCCGCCAGCTTTTCCAGGAGACGGTCGTCGACTACTTCGTCGCCGAGTACGCGGCCGGCCGCACTCCCAACCCGTGCATAGCCTGCAACCGTTACGTCAAGTTCGAGGGCCTGCTGCAGAAAGCACTGGCTTTGGGGGCTGAGTACGTCGCCACCGGCCACTACGCCCGCATCGGCTACGACGATGCCAGGGGGCGCTTCCTGCTCCGCAAGGGCGTGGATCAGACCAAGGACCAGTCTTATGCGCTTTATCACCTCAACCAGCGTACTCTCAAGCATTTCCTCATGCCGCTGGGCGAGTATACTAAAGCGGAGACCCGCCAGCTGGCCCGCGAAGCCGGCCTCGCCGTCGCCGACAAGCCAGACAGCCAGGAGATCTGCTTCGTCCCCGACGACGACTACCAGAGCTTTCTCGCCGCGAAGGCCCCCGCGAGCCTCAAGCCCGGCGATATCGTCGATACCCACGGGCGGGTTCTCGGCCGCCACAAAGGCTTGCCCCTCTACACCGTCGGCCAGCGCAAGGGCCTTGGTATCGCCGCCGGGCGTCCGCTATACGTCGTCGCCCTCGATACCGACCGCAACCAGGTAATCGTCGGCGACGACAACGATGTCTTCGCCAGCGAGCTTATCGCCGGCGATCTAAACTACATCGCCTTCGACGAGCTGACCGCCCCGCTCTCCGCGGCGGTCAAAATCCGCTACAGCGCCCGCGAAGCCCCTGCGCTGATAACACCACAGGGCGACGGACAGGTCCGCGTAAGCTTCGAAACTCCCCAGCGGGCCATCACACCCGGCCAGTCGGTCGTCTTTTACGACGGCGATATCGTCCTCGGCGGTGGTATCATCGGCAAAGTGGTGAGATAATGGACAAAAAGTGGGACATCCGGACAATCTATCTTTATTTAGTCAGCTTCGTCGCCTTGATGATGGTGCTCTTTGGGGCGGTCAGCGGCCTCCAGGCCGGGTTCGACTATTTTTTTCAACCTAAGGATATCTACGCTCCCCCGATATATGAGAAGATGAGGCCGGCGGAGCCAGACCCTCAGCGGGCCGCGGAAATAGCAAGGCTCGAGCAGGAAAGGCTGGAACGGAACAACCGCTATAATCAACTGCAGCGGGTATTCCACAGTCTGGCGACAATGGGCGTCGGCTTACCGGTTTACCTTTATCACTGGCGCAAGATAAACGAGAAGGAAAAGTCAACTTAGCAGAGACGATGCCAGCTAGGCCGCGGAAAAGTTCGCCGTAACTTTTCCGCGGCCTTCTTAAATAAAAGACGGTGAATCCGGCCATAATAGTAACGCAATCTGTTTCCACGGAAAGGCTGGCCTGTATGCAGAGACTGCGTCGTTTGCTCGGCCTGCCGGTGCTGGAGATCGAACAAGGCACCCAGATTGGCGAAGTGCAGGAAGTGGTCATGAACATCGGGCAGGCGGCCGTCACCGGACTGGTGATCGTCGACCCGACCTGGTTCAGCCACGAACGGGGCATCTTCTTCGCCGACCTCTACAGCATCGGGCGCGACGCGGTAACGGTCAAGAGCGCGACAGCGGTGAAAGATTTCTCCGCCGTCATGGCCGACTCCGGGGTTGACAAACTAACGGCGTTGTGCGACAAGGAGATTTACACCGAGACGGGCGATTATCTCGGCGTGATGACCGATGTTTCCTGGGAACCGGCGACAGGGGAAATCCGTTTTTACGAGCTGTCGGACGGATTTATCACCGATTTCCTCAGCGGACGCTTGATCATGCCGTTACCGCCCGCCCAGGTGGTTGGCAGGGACAAGCTGATTGTGCCGGAAGCAATGATCGATCTGCTCCAGACCGCAAATCACGAACCGGGTGGTGTGTGTTGATGGTGACCTGCCCTGTGTGCGCCAAGCGCGCGGTCGGCAAGGTTGGAGCAGACCAGTACTACTGCTGGGACTGTTGTGTGGAGTTTGTCGTCCGCGGTCCGCGCGTGACGATCTTCAACGTCGAACCTGACGGCAGTTTGACACTGTACGCCGACCCCTTGGCCGGGGGCGTAAATTTGGGGATGCAAGAGGGGGGATATGATGCGCAGCAAATTCATGCACGGGTTAATCTGGGGTAGCGTTGTCGGTACCGTAATCGGCGCCATCATGAGTCCCATGCTGAGACCGCAAAGGAAACCGCTGATGGAACGTGGCGCCGAAGCCCTCGAGCACACGACGCGGGACCTGATGCGGGAAGCCCGCCGGGCTAGGAAAAGGATTATGAAAAAACTGGACTGAAGGGCAGGGGAGACCAGAAGGTCTCCCCTTACCTGTGGGGTGAAACGTTTGCTTATAACACGGACAACGGTTCGGGTCGCACTGCTGCTTTTTTTCGCGCTCGCGGTCGCTTATTTCTTGTGGATGGTGCGCGGCGGTCTGTACCCCTTTATCATCGCGTTTTTTCTCGCCTATATCCTCAATCCCGCGGTCGGTTACTTCGAAGGAAAAGGCATGAAACGTGTATGGGCGATTGCTTGTGTTTATGTACTGCTATTTATATGCCTATTTATCGTCGGTAGCCGGCTCATCCCGGTGTTTATCCGTGAACTGGAAAGCTTCGGGCAGGAATTGCCGCATATGGCGGCTAAAGTCGAAGAACTGATCGTTTCCCTTCAGTCGCAGTACCAGCAATCCGCGCTGCCCTACTCGCTGCGCGTCGCCCTCGACAACGGCCTGATAACCATCCAGGCGACGCTGCAGGAGTTCGTCGCCAGTGTCGTCGACGGTCTGGTGCACACCATAACGCATTTTATCGGGCTGGCGATCAGTCCGGTGCTGGCGTTTTATCTCCTCCATGACTGGCATGAACTGATCGCTGCCGTGCTCCGCACACTGCCTGCCCGCTGGCGTCACGAAACCGTCCTCATTCTCCGTGATGTCGACCGCGTCCTGTCCGGGGTTATCCGCGGACAGGTCACCGTGGCCGTCATCGTCGGCATCCTCGTCAGCACCGGGCTGTATCTCCTCGACGTCCGTTATGCCCTCATCATCGGCATCCTCGCCGGCGCTCTCGATGTCATCCCCTACTTCGGGGCTTTCATCGGCGCCACCCCGGGGGTTACGGTGGCCCTGCTGTCGTCGCCGCTCTTGGCCCTAAAAGTCGCCCTGCTTTTTTTCGTCATCCACCAGCTTGAGGGAACGATCATCGGCCCCAAGATCCTCGGCGAAAACGTCGGACTTCACCCCTTGTCCGTCATATTCTTCCTGTTCATCGGCGAAGAACTCGGCGGCCTTGTCGGCATGCTGCTCGGCGTGCCGGTAGGGGCGGTCGGGAAGGTATTGCTGAGCCACTTATTGCGCATAATGATCTAATGCCGCGTCAGCGTTTTCCGGCGGCCGAGATATCGCTGGCGCAGGCCCATTAATTGACAACAAAGCTTAAATTATGTATAATTCCAGGAGAATGTTTGCCTAATTGTGGAGGTTGATAAGCTTGACCGGAAACGAACTGCGCAAGAAATTCCTGCAGTTTTTCGCCAGTAAAGATCATCTCGTGCTTCCCAGCTATTCGCTTGTTCCCGAAAACGACCCGACCCTGCTGCTAACCGGCGCCGGGATGGCGCCGTTCAAGCCGTTTTTCACCGGCAAGATGAAGCCCCCCCACCCAAGAATCGCCACTAGCCAAAAATGCGTGCGCACCGGCGATATCGAGAATGTCGGCCGTACCGCCAGGCATCACACCTTTTTCGAAATGCTCGGCAACTTCTCGTTTGGCGATTACTTCAAGAAGGAGGCCATCGCCTGGGGCTGGGAGTTCGTCAGCAAGGAACTCGGCCTTCATCCCGACAAACTGTGGGTCACCATCCACACCAAAGACGACGAAGCCTTCGAAATATGGCGCGACGATATAGGCGTTCCGTCCGACCGCATCATCCGCATGGAGGACAATTTCTGGGAAATCGGTCCCGGACCCTGCGGCCCCTGCTCCGAGATCTATGTCGACCTCGGGGCCGAGCGCGGCTGCGGCAAGCCCGGCTGCGCCGTCGGCTGCAACTGCGACCGCTACCTGGAAATCTGGAACCTCGTTTTCACCCAGTTCGACCGTGACGAAGCCGGCAACTACACGCCGCTCGCCAAGAAAAACATCGACACAGGCGCCGGCCTCGAACGCATCGCGTCTGTGCTCCAGAACAAAAAGTCCAATTTCGAGACCGATCTGCTTTTCCCGATCATCGAGCACATGGAGAAGGTAGCCGGCGTTAAGTACGGCGCCGCAGCGGCTTCCGACGTCTCGCTCAAGGTCATCGCCGACCATGGCCGCAGCATGGTCGTCATGATCGGCGATGGCATCCTGCCCGCCAACGAAGGGCGTGGCTACGTGCTCCGCCGCATCCTCCGCCGGGCCGTCCGCCACGGTCGCCTGATGGGGGTCGACAAACCCTTCCTAACTGACCTCGTCGACATTGTCGCAGGCATCTTTGCCGAGCCATATCCCGATATCGGCGAAAAGCGAGCTTATATCAAAAAAGTCATCCAGATGGAGGAAGACCGTTTCAGCGCCACCCTCCTCCAGGGACTCGACCTCCTCAACAAACACATCCAGGAGATCAAGGCAGCAGGCGGCAACACGCTCGACGGCGCTTCTGCTTTCCGGCTTTATGATACCTTCGGGTTCCCCTGGGAACTTACCGAGGAAATACTGTCCGAAAACGGCATGTCCATGGACAAAGCCGCCTTCGACGATGCCATGAACCAGCAACGGGAGCGCGCCCGCGCCGCCCGCAGCGAAAATGCCCGCATCGATCTTCCCGATCTCACCGGCGTCCTCAGCGAGCCTTTGCTTCACGACCCGTGCGCCGAAACCGCCAAAGTAGTGGTCATCCTCAAAGACGGCAAGGTTGTAGAGGAAGCCAGCGATGGTGAGGAAGCGGCCGTGATCCTCAGTGTCACCCCCTTTTACGCCGAAAGCGGCGGCCAGATAGGCGACGCCGGCGTGCTCGCCGGACCCCTCGGCAAGATGCAGGTCGGCACCGCCCAGAAACTGCCCGACGGAACCGTTTATCATGTCGGCTACATCGAAGAAGGCACGCTCAAGACCGGCGACGCCGTCAAAGTGGCGGTGGAAATGTCCCGTCACCTGGCCACGGCCCGCAACCATACCGCGACCCACCTTCTCCACGCCGCCCTGAAACAAGTCGTCGGCGGTCACGTTAATCAGGCCGGCTCGCTGGTCGGCCCGGACCGCCTGCGGTTTGATTTCACCCACTTTGCTCCTGTAAGCGACGTGGAGTTGGCTGAGATCGAAAAACTTGTCAATAAGGCCATCCTCGACAATATCCCGGTCGCGGCTATCGAAACCACTCAGGATCTGGCCAAGGATATGGGTGCGGTGGCGCTGTTCGGCGAGAAATACGGCCATAAGGTGCGGGTGGTCGTTGCCGGCGATTTCAGTAAGGAATTGTGCGGCGGCAGCCATGTAAGCAATACGGCCGAGATAGCTCTGTTCAAGATCGTCAGCGAAGCGAGCGTCGGCTCCGGCCTGCGGCGGATCGAGGCGGTCACCGGCGGCGGAGCGCTTGAATACATCAACAGCCGCGAACGCATCCTCACAACCGCCGCTGCAGCTCTGAAAACCCGGCCCGAGGAACTGGCCGGAAAGGTCGAAGCCCTCGCGGCGGAGGTCAAGGAACTGGAACGCGAACTGGCTAAGGCCAACGCCGAAAAGGCGAAGGGCGAAGTCCAGCGGCTGACGGATAGCCCCGTTCTTATCGGCGGCTGCCATGTTATCAGCGCTGAGGTCGCCATACCTGACATCGAAGGCCTGAGAAACCTTGCCGACATGCTGCGCGACAAGCTGGCCGGTAAGGCTGGCGTAATCGTCCTTGGCGCCAAGCAAGGCGACAAGGTAAGCTTCGTGGCCACTGCCACCCCCCAGGCCGTCAGCCTCGGCGCGCACGCCGGCAACATCGTCAAAGCGGCGGCGGCGGTAGCGGGCGGCGGCGGCGGCGGCCGGCCGGACATGGCCCAGGCCGGCGGCAAAATGCCCGAGAAACTGGCGGAAGCGTTGAAAGCGGCCGAAACCGCGATCAGCGGCCAGGTCAACAAGTAAGGACAAGTGGGCGGGCCGATGGTGGTTCGCCCTCAGTTTATTTTTCCGCATATACAGGAAAAAAATAGCCAGAGTAGAATATAATGGTATAGCACGGGAAATACTACAGGGGAGGAGGGTGTCCCATGGCCAATCCGTCTGAGCAGACAATGATGTTCAAGGTCGACAGCGAAGAGAAAAACGCTGCCGTCATTATCAGCGCCGTCTATGAAGCGTTGAAGGAGAAAGGTTACAACCCCATCAACCAGCTGGTAGGATACCTTCTGTCGGGAGACCCGACCTACATAACCAGTTATAAGAACGCCCGCACGCTGATCCGCAAGCTTGAGCGGGACGAATTGCTCGAAGAGCTGGTCAAGGCCTACCTGGAAAAGAAGTAGATGGAATACCGCGTTCTCGGCAAAACGGGCCTGAAGGTGTCGCGCCTGTGCTTCGGGGCACTCACCATCGGTCCATTGCAGGCAAATTTGCCTCTGCAGAGCGGCGCCGCCGTTATCCGGGCGGCCCTGGATGCAGGGGTTAATTTTATTGACACCGCCGAGCTCTACGGCACATACCCCTACATAAAAGAAGCCTGCCGCGGCGCCGCCGAAGTGATCGTCGCCTCGAAATCATACGCTTACACGTACGCTGATATGCGTCACAGCGTGGAGGAAGCCTGCCGGGCCATCGGCCGCGACTATATCGATATTTTCCTCCTCCATGAGCAGCCCAGCCGCCTTACACTTGCCGGGCATGCCGACGCCCTGGCCTACCTGGTGGAAGCAAAACGTAAGGGGACGATCAGGGCGGCGGGGGTATCCACCCATACCGTCGAGGTGGCGAGGGCGGCGGCGGAGATGGCGGAGATCGACGTCATTCACCCGTTGTTCAATATGCGCGGCATCGGCATAATGGACGGCACGGCCGCCGACATGGCAGCCGCCGTAGCCGCCGCTGCGGCGGCCGGCAAAGGCGTCTACACCATGAAGGCTTTAGGCGGCGGACACCTTATCAAGGATGCCGCCGCCGCGATCGCCTGGGTGCTCGGCGCGGCCGGCGTAAGCGCCGTTGCTGTGGGGATGCAGTCGGCCGACGAGGTCACATACAATTGCGCGGTATTCGCGGGGGACAGGCCTGACAGTGAGCTGGCCGCCCGCCTGGCGGGCCGCACGCGCCGCCTGCTGGTGGAGGATTGGTGTGCCGGCTGCGGGCGCTGCGCCGAAAAATGCCCGGCCGGGGCGTTGAGCCTCAGCGGCGGCCGCGTCGTGGTCGATTCCGCGAGGTGTCTGTGCTGCGGGTATTGTGGGGCATATTGCCCCGAATTCTGCCTCAAAATAATATAGTCGGCCGCCCAGCAGCGCCCATCTGCGTCGTACCCGCAAGGGGCAGGCCGCAGTTCTAAGCGCTAAAGCGCTAAGAACTCGCGCACTTGTTCCGCCGGCCGCTTGCTAGCGTACATTCCGAGTACGCGGCGCGGCGCACCCGGCGGAGCCGCCTAGCATCTGGGCACTTCTGAACGGCCTTTAAGCTAAATCTTTGTTATAAACAGGTGATGCTATGCGTATACTAGCACTTGATGTCGGCGACAAGACGATCGGTGTTGCCGTCAGCGACGAACTCGGGCTGACTGCCCAGGGAGTGGAGGTCATCCGCCGGACGTCGTCCACGGCCGATTTTAGGCGCCTGGCGGAGCTTGTGGAAGCCTACTTGGTCGACACCTTCCTTATCGGTCTGCCGAAGAACATGAACGGGACGATCGGTCCACGGGGCGAGGCGGCCCAGCGGTTCGCCGCCGAGGTTCAGGCCGCATTCCCGGCGTGTGCCGTGAAACTGTGGGACGAGCGCCTGTCGACGGTAGCGGCGGAAAGGTCGCTTATCGAGGCCGATGTCAGCCGCCGACGGCGCCGGGAGGTGATCGACAAGATGGCGGCGGTGTTCATTCTCCAGGGCTATCTCGACAGCCTGCCGGCCCAGAAACTTCCTTGACAGGCTATTTCTTCTGGGCTACAATTACAGTGACATAGTGACAAAAGGAAAATGAGGTGACGAAATGGCCGATTTTGAAAAGGACGACATGGATATGGAAGAAGAACCCGTTGTCGTGATGACCGACGAAGAGGGCAACGAATATTACTACCGCGAAGAAGTAATCATTCCTGTGGGCGAGAAGAAATTCGCCATCCTGGTTCCCATCAACATCGATGAGGACGAGGAAGAATGCGGTTGCGGCTGCGGCTGCGAGGAAGAAGAAACCGACGTATACATCGCCCGTATTGATATAGACGAGAGCGGCGAAGAAATTTACGTCGATCCCACCGACGCCGAATTCGACGAAGTACGCCAGGCTTACGAGGACCTGCTCGCGGAAGAGGATGACGAAGCATAATCGGAACTGACGATTACGATGGAGCCATTAATGGCTTCATTTTTTTTGTCCGACTGTGTATAATATACTTTGCAAGTGAGGTGATTTATGATGCTGCAAATAGACAAGCAGATGCGCAAGTGGCTTATCCCCATTATTATAGCCGGCGTGTTCGTCATCGCGGCGGGCAGCGCCGTTTATAGCCTTGCCCGGCCGGTCAACGCCGCCGCAAACGACACTGTGATGGTCGTCGTGAAGCCGGGGATGGCCACCCAGGCAATCGGCGAGCTTTTATACGAAAAAGGTCTTATTAAGAATGTCCTGCTTTTTCGCGTCGTGGCCAAACTAGAAGGCGCGGAGGGGGCGCTGAAGGCGGGAGAATATGCCTTCAGCAAGGCGATGACGGTCAAGGATATGATCGGCAAGCTGACGCGGGGCGAAACAGCCTATAAACAGTTTACCATCCCGGAAGGGTTCACCATCGACCAGATCGCCGCCCTTCTCGAAAGGAACAACCTCGCTTCGGCGGCCAAATACAAGGCTTTCGCAGCCGGTTACGCGCCGTTCGCCTACATCAGCCCCGCGGCGAACGCCAAATACAAGGCCGAAGGTTTCGTTTTCCCGGACACATACCGTGTGGCGGCCGGAACAAGCGAAGAACAGCTTGTCAAGATGATGGTTGCCCAGTTCGACAGCCAGTTCACGCCGGCCATGCGGCAACGGGCGGCGGAACTCGGGCTGACGGTGCGGGAAGTTATTATTTTGGCTTCAGTGGTCGAAAAGGAGGCGCAGGTGGCCGCGGAACGGCCGGTCATCGCCGGCGTTTTCCTGCGGCGGCTGAAGCTTGAGATGCCGCTGCAGTCTTGCGCCACCATCCAGTATATCCTCGGTTTCCCGAAACCGGAGTTGACGGTGCAGGATACCGAGCTGCCTTCGCCGTACAACACTTATCAGAACATGGGCCTGCCGCCGGGGCCGATAGCAAGCCCGGGACTGGCGGCTATTAAAGCTGTGCTATATCCGGCCGACACCGAATACCTGTATTTCTTCGCCAACAAGGACGGCAGCCATGTATTCAGCCGGACGTACGACGAACATCTCGCCGCTATCAACCGGGACGACACTTAAATGGACGATTTGCTGCGGTCGATGGAGGAATACGCCGCCATGAGGACCATCCCGGTCATCGGCCGCGACAGCGCGGAGCTGCTGGCCGCAGCGGTTGCGGATGCAAGGCCGCGGGCCATCCTCGAAATAGGCACCGCTATCGGTTATTCCACATTGCTGATGGCCGAACAGGCGCCGGCCGATACGGTAATTACAACTATCGAAGTCGACGCAGACCGGGCTGCTGCTGCGGCGGCGTTCTTCCGCCGGTCACGATACGCCGGGCGCATCGAGCTTCTGGTAGGTGACGCGGCTGCCGTCCTTCCTGGCTTGGGGGGCGCCTACGACTTCCTGTTCATCGATGCCGCCAAGGCCCATTACCTCGATTACCTCGCCAAAGCACTCGATAAACTCCGGACAGGCGCGGTTGTCTTTGCCGACAATGTCCACTTCTATGGCCTGGTGACGGCTGAAAAAGCGCCACGCCGTATGAGGACGTTGGTCAAAAGGATGCGCGCCTACCTCGACTTCGTGAATAGTGATCCCCGTTTTTCCACGACCATCCATCCGATCGGCGACGGCGTCGCCATTTCCCATTTTCAGGGGGGCGAATCAGATGCACATTCCTGAGCTACTCGCGCCGGCCGGCAATCTGGAAAAGCTCCGCGTCGCTCTGGCGTATGGAGCCGACGCCGTCTATTTCGGCGGCAAGAGTTTCGGACTGCGGGCTTTTTCCGACAACTTCAGCGACGATGAGCTGGCTGACGCCGTGGCCATCACCCACAGTGCCGGCAAAAAGGCGTACATAACTGTCAATATTTTTCCCCATAACGAAGACTTGGCGGCTTTGCCCGCTTACATAGCAATGTTGAGCGATATCGGCGCCGACGCGGTGATAATCTCCGACCTTGGCGTCTACCGGCTGGTGCGTCAGGTTGCGCCCTCGCTGCCTGTCCACATCAGCACACAGGCCAACACCACAAACTGGTCGGCCGCCTTGTTCTGGCAGGAGCTGGGCGCCCGCAGGATCGTGCTGGCCCGCGAACTCTCCCTCGACGACATCAGACTGATCCGCGAACAGGCGGCAATAGAACTGGAAGCCTTCGTTCATGGCGCCATGTGCATCTCCTACTCGGGCCGTTGTCTGCTCAGCAACTACTTCACCGGCCGCGACGCCAACCGGGGCGAGTGCGCCCAGGCCTGCCGCTGGCGCTACCATGTGGTCGAGGAGACGCGGCCAGGCCAGTATTTCCCGGTCCTCGAGGACGACCGAGGCACTTATATATTCAACTCCCGCGACCTATGCCTGCTGCCCCATATCCCCGCCATGATCGCCAGCGGTCTGGGCAGCCTCAAGATTGAGGGGCGGATGAAAAGCGTCCACTATGTCGCCACCGTCGTCAAGGTTTACCGCGAGGCGCTCGACGCCTATGCCGCCGACCCGAGCCGTTATTCGGTCAGGGAAGAATGGCTGGCCGAGCTTGCGGCAATCTCCCACCGCCCGTACACAACCGGTTTCGCTTTCGGTAAAACCGTCTCCCAGGATCAGCTCTATAGCGGCGCCACCTACAGCCAGACCCACGATTTCGTCGGGTTGGTGCGGGGCTATGATCCGGCCCGCGGCCTGGCGGCGGTCGAACAGCGCAATAACATGAAAGTCGGCGAGGAGATCGAGATCCTCCTGCCGCGGGGCAGAAATTTCCGCCAGACAATCGCCGCCATGTTTGACGCCGACGGGAATCCCATCGCGGTCGCCCCCCATCCTCAACAGCTCGTCTACATACCAACGGAGCTGCCGGTTGAAGAACTGGCCATGCTGCGACGGAAGGCGGCCGGCGATGTTTGACGCACATGCCGTTTTCATCCGTGTCGACCCGCGCGACGTCAACTTCGTCAACCGGATAATGGAAGGCCATGAATACCTGGGCGTCGTCACAACGGTGGATAAGGCCAGGGGTATACTGGCCGTGAGGGCTACCGCCGATACCGCAGCAGCCGCCCGGACAATCCTCGGCCGCCTGCCGGTGGCAATCGAATTTCTTGAAAAACCTGAATAACCGATATTGAAAACGAACGCCAGGCGAACGACTGGGGTTCGTTCTGTTTTCACCGTACGCTTGTCCTCCCATACGGTTAAGCAGGCAACAAATGGAGAAACTAAGGGTAAAGAAGCACATGAGGTGACCAATGTTCTTCAGCCAAAGGATTTTCGGCCTGGCCTTACTTTTCACCATCTTCTGCAGCCTGCTCGCGGGGCGGCTTATTTATCTTCAAATTGTCGCCGGGCCGCGGCTCGCCCTGCAGAGCATCGGAGGACGAGTGCAGGAAGTGCCGGTCGATGTTGATCGGGGTGAAATTCTTGACCGCAGCGGAATACCGCTCACCAACACCGCCCAACATTTCAGCCTGGCGGTCTTCCCCACCCAGATTGCGGATGCGGATCGCACGGCCAGGGAACTCGCCGAACTGACAGGGTTCGACGCCGCAAAAATCAACGCCCGCATCGGCCGTGACGGGCGACCGTTCAAGCTGAAAACCGATATGGATGCGGTGAGCGCTGGCAAGGTAAACGCCCGCCGCATCCCCGGCGTGATGGCGGTCGCCGAGAAGGTGCGGTACGGCTACAGTTCGCTGGCCGCGCATGTTGTCGGCTATATTAACACCGCCGACAACCGAGGCGTGAGCGGCATAGAAGGCATGTACGACGATATTCTTCGCGGCGGCCAGCCCACCTACCTCGTGGCGGTCGTCGACGCCGGGCAGCAGCTTATCCCCGGCCTTGGCTACAAAAGGGTGAGGCTGGCGGACAGCAGTGGCCCCAGCCATGTCGTCCTCACGATCGACAGCCGGGTGCAGAAGATCGCCGAAAAAGTGATGGATGAGAATATCAGCAAGGGAGCGGTAGTCGTAATGCGCCCGGGAACGGGAGAAATACTGGCTATGGCTTCACGGCCGGGTTTCGACGCCAACAACCTCGGCGAATACCTCGGCCGGGATACGGCACCGCTCCTCAATCGGGCGGTGGCGGCTTATCAACCCGGGTCGGTGTTCAAGCTCACGGTTGCGGCCGCCGCCCTCGAAGAACGGGTTGTGCGGCCGACGGATCAATTTTACGATCCCGGCCATATCGATGTTAACGGCCTGCGTTTCAAAGGCTGGGACTACGAAAAAGGCGGGCGCGGCACACTTTCTTTCGCCGAGGCAATGGCCCACTCCAGCAACCCGGTGATAATCCAGGTTGGGATGAAGCTCGGCGCGGCCAGACTGATCGATTATGCCGGCCGGCTCGGTTTCGGCCGCAAAACAAGGCTGGAGTTCGACGGCGAAGCGGACGGCAACCTGCCCGCCCCGGACAGCGTCTACCCCGGGGACCTTGCCAACCTCTCCATCGGGCAGGGCACGCTCGAAGCGTCGCCGCTCCAGATCGCCTGTCTGGTCGCAACTATCGTCAACGACGGCATAGCTGTCGACCCATACATCGTCAGCAGACTTACCGCCACCGACGGAACGATCGTCAAGAGTTACCCGGCCTCGCGCGGCCACCGCGTGCTTTCCCGGCAGACGGCTGGCCAGTTGCGGGGAATGATGCAGGCCGTCACACGCGTCGGCACGGGGCAGGCGGCCTATGTCGACGGCCTCGGCAGCGCCGGTAAGACAGGCACGGCCGAAACGGGCCGTTCGGTAGGCGGCCGAGGCGTCAACCATGCATGGTTTGCCGGCTACGCCCCTCTTGATAATCCTCAGTATGTCGTGGTAGTATTTGTAGAAGATGGTATGTCGGGCAGCGATGTGGCTGCCCCCATTTTCCGGGAGATAACCGCGCGGATCCTGGCCGGCGGCTGACGTGTATGCCGCCCGACGGATAGCGGATAATAAGGTTGACGGAGGTTACCGTGGACAATCTCGAACTAGCCCGCCGCGCCGTGCGCGAGGCCGCCAGGCAGGGAGCGCATGCCGCCGAGGCTTATCTGCTCGACGCCAAATCGTTGCTCGTCGAAGTCGCCGATCAGACTGTGGAAACCCTCAAATTCGCCAACGACACCGGAGTGGGTGTGCGGATAATCTCAAGCGACGGCCGGGTCGGGTTTGCCTTCGCCACTGATGTCTCCGCCGCCTCGCTTGACGCCACCGTCAGGCAGGCGATCGCCAACAGCCGCAGCACATTTCCTGACAAATACAATACCTTGCCGTCGCCCGCACGCGATACATCCTCCCTGCGCCTCCTCGACCCGGCCATTTCCGCCGCTACAGTCGAGAAGAAAATCGAGCTGGCCAAAGCGGTGGAGACGGCTGCTCGCAGCGCCGACAGCCGTGTGAGGCGCACTGAGCGGTGTGTTTATGAAGATGCCGAATACGGGGTGGCTATCGCCAATTCGAACGAACTGGCCTTTTCTTACCGCGCGGGGTACTGCGGACTATACGGCGTGGTCCTGGCCGAGGACGGCGGCGACGTTCAGACCGGCATGGGGCTAAGCTACGCCCGGGATTTCGCGGCACTGAATCCTGACGAGATTGGCCGGGAAGCGGCCCGCGAGGCCTGTCTCCTCCTGGGCGCAAAGGAAATAGGCACTGTCAAGGCGGCGATCGTGTTGCCGCCGTATATTGCCACCAACTTCCTCGCGGTTCTCGTGCCTGCCCTGAGCGCCGATGCCGTGCAAAAAGGGCGGTCCCTCTTCCGGGACAGGGTCGGCAAGAAAGTAGCCTCGCCGCTCCTCTCGCTTGTCGACGACGGCCGTCTCGAGGGCGGGGTCGCCAGCTCGCCGGTCGACGGCGAGGGTGTGCCGACCCGGCGCACGGAGCTGATCGCCGGCGGCGTTCTGCAGGGCTTTCTCCACAATACATACACTGCCGGGCGCGCGGGCACGGCCAGCACCGGCAACGGCGTGCGCCACTCGTTTAAAAGCATGCCCGAAGTCGGTGCGACCAACATCTTCTTCGCGAAGGGCGAGACCCCGGCCAGCGCCTTGATCGGCGGCGTGCGGGAAGGCCTTTACGTCACCAGCGTCATGGGCATGCACACCGCCAACCCGATTTCCGGAGACTTTTCGGTGGGCGCGGCCGGCGTATGGATAAAGGATGGCCAGTTCACCCAGCCGGTGCGGGGGGTGGCGATTGCCGGCAATATCCTCGACATCCTCGGCGAAGTGGACGCCGTCGGCGACGACCTGCGCTTCTTCGGCCCCCAAGGAGCGCCGACGCTAAGGATAGACAAAATAACCATCAGCGGATCTTGACCTGGCCGAAATCTAGGCAAGTGAGGATAGTTGTGGTAAAATATTTAAGTTAGCATGCATAGCGGGTGAAATAATGACCTCACGTCTGGACAACCTACGCACCTTTACCGCCGGCCGTGATTTGGCTGCCGTCATCGTCGCCAAGCCGGAAAACCGACGCTATTTCAGCGGTTTCACCGGCTCGTCCGGACTGCTGCTCGTAAGCGCCGACACGGCCAAACTGATAACCGACTTTCGCTATATCGTACAGGCGGGACGGGAGGCGCCGGCCTTCACCGTCGTCCGCCACGGCAGCGACCTTTACGAGACGCTCGCGGCGGAGATCAATGCTCTCGGCGGCGGAAAGATCGGTTTCGAGAGCGATTATACCGCCTGGGACGCCTATCAGAAAATGTCGCGGATCATCACTATGCCTTCGCCAGTGAAATTGGACGCGTTGCGAATGGTGAAGGACGAGGACGAACTGGCGGCTCTCCGTGAAGCTGTCAGGCTGGCTGACGAAGCCTTCGGCCACATCCTCGGCTATCTGCGTCCGGGGATCAGCGAACGTGACGTCGCCCTCGAACTTGAATTCTTCATGCGCAAAAACGGGGCGGAAAAAGCCGCCTTTGAGATAATCGTCGCCTCCGGGCCGCGTTCGGCCCTGCCTCACGGGCGGGCCAGCGAACGGGTCATAACCGCCGGCGACTTCGTCACCATGGACTTCGGAGCCGTGTACCAGGGTTATCACTCCGACATCACCCGCACTGTCGTCATCGGCCAAGCGTCGGCACGTCAGCGCGAAATATACGACCTCGTGCGCGCTGCTCAGCAGGCAGGCCTCGACGCGGTGGCCGCCGGCAAGACCGGGCGGGAGGTCGATGCTGCGGCTCGCCGGGTCATCAGTGACGCCGGTTATGGGGATTATTTCGGCCACGGCCTCGGCCACGGCGTCGGGCTGGATATCCACGAGGAACCGCGCCTGTCGCCGGTGGGCAGCGAAGTACTGGCAGCTAACATGACGGTCACGGTCGAGCCGGGGGTGTACATCCCCGACTGGGGCGGCGTCAGAATCGAAGACACTGTGGTTGTCACCGCCGGCGGCGCGCAGGTGCTTACGGCGAGCAGCAAGGAATTCATTCAGATAAACTAGTGGGCAAAAAGACCAGTATATTGGAGGTTATGCAATGATTTCAAGCAACGATTTCCGTACCGGAATGACCATCGAACTTGAAGGCGGTGTCTGGCAGGTCGTCGACTTCCAGCATGTCAAACCCGGCAAGGGCTCGGCCTTCGTCCGCTCCAAGCTTAAAAATGTCAAAACAGGCGCTGTCGTCGAACGCACCTTCAATGCCGGGGAGAAAGTGCCCCGCGCCCATCTCGACCAGCGCCAGATGCAGTACCTGTACGAAAGCGACGGAGCTTTCAATTTCATGGATAACGAGACTTACGAGCAGATCGCCCTGAACAGCGACCAACTCGGTGACGCCGCGCGCTTCCTCAAAGAAAACATGAGTATCGGCGTCCTTTTCTTCCAGGGGGTCGTAATCGGCATCGATATGCCCAACTCGGTGGAGTTGGAAGTGGTCGAGACCGATCCCGGGATCCGCGGCGACACCGCCACCGGCGGCACAAAGCCTGCCAAACTCGAGACCGGTTATGTCGTCAAAGTGCCGCTGTTCATCAACACCGGCGACGTACTCCGGATCGACACCCGGTCGGGAGACTACATCGAACGCGCCTGATACGAGGAGGCTGTCACATGGACAGCCTCCTGTTTTTTTGAGCTGGGCCTGCCTCCCCAAAGTTATGTTTTCGTGCGTATGTGGTAATACTACCACCAGTGCCGGAGGATAGCCAAAAAGGGGGGTAATCATGGGCAATATAAAGGAAAAAGTTGCTTATTTGCAGGGTCTTACCAAGGGGCTGAACGTCAGCGGCCAATCGTCGGAAGGCAAGTTGCTGCTCAACATGGTCGATGTGCTGCAAGACATGGCTGACGAGATCGATTGCCTGCATTCCGGTCAGGATGATCTGGAAAACTACGTGGAGACCATCGATGAAGACCTCACCGATCTCGAGGAGGAGGTATTCGAAGATGTCCACGACATCGAGACGGTGGAGGTCGATTGCCCTAACTGCCATGAGACGGTGGCGTTCGAATCCGACCTTTTGAACGAGGACGATATGGTCGAGGTCACCTGTCCCAACTGCGGTGAAGTAGTCTACGACAACACGCTTGATTTTGCCGACGCCGGGGACGAGGAGATCGTATTCCGGCGCAGCGTCCATCCCGGCGTGTAATCAGAGAGTGATTTCAAAAAATCCCGGCTGGCCGGGATTTTTGCTTTTCTGGCATAAAGTCCTTTTACCGCCAATATCTATGTAAAGAGAAAGGCGGGACAAAGATATGTCTTACGGCGATGTGCTAGTCAAAACGCTCTACCCGCTGCTCGCCCCGCCGCTGGCCGCAGCGCTTCGCGCCGCTCCGGCGGCGCTGCTGGCACAGGCGGGCGAGATCCGTATCCGGACCGGCCAACCGCTGCTGGTCGTGGCGGGAGACGGCGATGTTTTTCTGGACGCCGCCGGTCGCCCGTCCGACCAGGCAAAAGCGTACGTCGCCAGCGGCGAAGACGTGGCCAAAACGCTTCAGATCGTCAGCAGGAATTCGTTATATGCCTGCGAGGAGGAGCTCCGGCAGGGCTTCCTGACGGTGGCCGGCGGCCACCGAATCGGCATCGCGGGGCAGGCGGTGACTGTGGGCGGAGCGCTGAAAACCCTTAAAAACGTAAGCGCCCTGAACATCCGCCTGGCCAGGGAGATACCCGGCGCGGCGGACACGGTGATGCCCTACGCGGTCGCCGGACCGCGCGGCGTGCTGAGCAGTCTCGTGATCTCGCCGCCCCGCTGCGGTAAAACCACCGTGCTAAGGGATATGGCTCGGCAGCTGAGCGGCGGTATCGCCAGACTCGGGTTCACCGGCGTACAGGTCGGCATAGTCGACGAACGGTCCGAATTGGCAGCCTGCCGGGACGGCGTGCCGACAGCCGATCTCGGGCCCAGGGCAGACGTGCTTGACGGCTGCCCCAAAGCGGTAGGGATGCTGATGCTCATCAGATCGATGGCGCCCCAGGTCATAATCACTGACGAACTCGGCCGTGAGGCTGACGCGGCCGCTGTCCGCGAGGCCCGCCACGCCGGCGTGGCCGTCGTGGCCAGTGCTCACGGACGCGATGTCGCCGATATCGCCGCCCGCCCCTTCATCGGCGCGCTGATAACCGACCGGATTTTCGAGCGTTACATAATTCTCGGCGACAAGCCGGCTGTCGGCACTGTGCGCGAAATCGCCGCCGCCGGCGGCGAAATCGTCTATCGCCGGCCCGGGGGTATAAAAGCATGTGGATGAAACTGCTCGGCAGCGCCATGGTCGTCGCCGCCGGCACCGGTCTCGGCTTCAGCCTGGCGCAGCGTTACAGCGAGCGGCCGCGGCAGCTCGGGCAACTGATCGGCTGCCTCACCGCGCTCGGCTCCTACGTAAATTATGCCGCCCTGCCGCTCGCCGAGGCGCTGGCCCGCGCCGCCGGCGGCCTGGACAGCCCGGTGGGTGATTTCCTGCGACGGACGGCCGGCAACCTCGCCGACCGCGGCTGGCTTTCGCCGCGCGAGGCGCTGGAGGAAGCGATGGACGCCAACGGGCGGACGCTCGCCTGGGAACGGCCGGAGCGGGAGACGTTGCTGCTGCTCGGCGCCAACCTCGGGGCGACCGGCCGCGAAGAACAGCAGAAATACCTGGCACTTGTGCTGGAGGAGCTGCGGAGAATAGAGCGTGAAGCACTTATGCTGAGAGATCAGAACGTGAAACTATACCGTTACCTGGGCGTATGCGGCGGACTCGCGGCAGCGATACTGCTCGTCTGAGAAAGGAGCTTTGGCGATGAATCTCGACCTGTTGTTCAAGATAGCGGGGGTGGGCATCCTGATCTCGGTTTTCCATACCGCCCTCAAACAGGCAGGCAAGGAAGACATGGCCCATCTCTGCACCCTGGCCGGCTTTACCATCGTACTCTTCTGGGTGGTTCAGCTCCTCGGGCAGCTGTTCACCACCGTACAGTCTGTTTTCAAGCTCTACTGAGGGCGGTTGGCATGGAAATAATCCAAATCGTCGGCCTGGGTTTCATCGTCACCCTCCTTATCCTGATAATCCGCAGCCAGCGGCCGGAGATCGCCGTCCAAATCAGCATAACCCTGGCGACGGTGATCTTCCTGCTGGTTCTGGCCAAAATCGAGGTTGTCCTCAACCTGTTCCGTGACCTGGCGGACAAGGCCAGTGTCAGCCAGATGTACCTCAACACCATCCTGAAAATCATCGGCATCGCCTATATTACCGAATTCGGGGCCCAGGTCTGCCGCGACGCCGGCGAAGGGGCGATCGCCGGTAAGATAGAATTCGCCGGCAAGGTGCTTGTTATGGTCCTGGCGGTCCCGATCATCGCCCTTGTGCTGGAAACGATCGTCCGACTCATTCCCTGAAGGTGGCCGCAATGAGAATTTTGCTGACGGTGATGCTAATTTTCTTGATTTTCCCGGCCCACGCCGCTCCCGGCGAGACTGCCGGCGAGCTGGCTGACGTGATATCCCTCGAAGACGTCAACCGTTTTATAGAAAAAACCAACCGCGAACTGAACGAGGATATCCCGCTCTTAAACGGCGAGACGATCCGCGGCATAGCGGCCCGCGGTTTCTCCTTCGACTGGGAGAGCATCAAAGAGAACACGGTCGCCCGGCTGTTCAAGGAACTGGCCGCCAACGCCCACCTCATGGGTAAGTTGCTTTTTCTCGCCGTCCTCTGCGCTCTGCTGCAGAACCTGCAGAACTCGTTCGAGCATTCGGCCATATCTTTGCTGGCCTACAGCATTTGCTACATTTTCCTGGCGGTCATCGCCCTGACCGCCTTCTACAACGCGATGGCCCTCGCCCGTGACACGGTCGGCAATATGGTCGGCTTCATGGAGGCGCTCCTGCCACTGCTCATATCGCTGCTGGCCGGGGTCGGCGCAGTGACCACGGCGGCGCTGTTCACTCCCCTGATGCTGTTCGTCGTCGGCACTGTCAGCATCGTTGTCAAAGATGTGGTTCTGCCGCTTTTTTTCCTGGCGGCCGTGCTGCAATGCGTCAATTTCCTGTCCGACAGGTATCAGGTCAGCAACCTCTGCGGCCTGTTCCGCCAAGCCGGCATGATCGTGCTGGGGCTGACCATGGTGGTTTTCGTCGGCGTCATCACCGTCCAGGGGGTCGCAGGCGGCGTAGCGGACGGGGTGGCGCTGCGCACCGCCAAATACGCGACAGCCACCTTCATCCCCGTCGTCGGCAAGATGTTTGCCGACACGGTGGAAATGGTCATGGGGGCTTCGCTGCTGCTTAAAAACGCCATCGGCCTGTTCGGCATCGCCACCGTGCTCACCCTCTGCGCCCTGCCGCTGATCAAGCTTGCGTCGCTCATCTTCGTGATAAAGCTCGCCGGTGCGCTGGTGCAGCCGATGGGCGACGAGAAGATGGCCAGATGTCTCGACGGCATGGGCGACAACCTAATGCTCGTTTTCGGCGGGGTGCTGGCGGTCGCGATCATGTTTTTCCTGGCGATAACGATGATCATTGGCGTAGGCAGCGTGACGATGATGCTTAGATAAGGAGGGGAGAGCCTTGCTGGCGGCCGTAACCGATTGGGTGCGAAATATAGTCATGGTCGTGCTGTTCGCCTCCTTCCTCGAACTGCTTCTGCCATCAAGCGGAATGCAGCGGTTCGTGCGGGTGATAATGGGGCTCCTGATTCTGCTCGCCATTCTCGGACCAGTCGTCGATATCCTCCAGAGCCGTGTGGCGCCGGAACTGCCGGCGTTGGCCGGACGGAGCGGTCCGGCCGCGGACCGGGTGCGGAGCGGCACGGAAACCGTCGTCCGCGAGCGTGACCGGCTGGCGGCGGAGCATTATCGCAAAGACCTCGCCAGGCAGATACGGGCGGTGGCGGTCTCCGTGGACGGCGTCGCCGACGCGCGGGTCGCGGTCGAGCTGGCCCGGAATGAAGGCGGCCGGGCCGGCGCTCTGGGCAAGGTCACCGTCTATGTACAGCCCGGGCTGACCGCCGACGACAGGAAAGTGGCGAGGATAACCATCGACCGGGGCGGCGAAGCGCGGACGGCGGAACTGCGGGCGTCGACCCGCGACAAGATCGTTCGCACCGTGTGCGAGCTTTACCAGATACCGGCGGCGCAGGTCGACGTGGTGAAAATGAATTGAGGAGGGAGGAAAGGCGATGAGCGTTTTGGGTGAAATAATGACAACTACTAAAAAGCTGTGGCCGGCCAGGCTGCTTAAAGAGGGTGTCCTCAGTCCGCGGCTCGTGCTGCTGGGGCTTGTAGGTGTGCTCCTCTTGGTCTTCGGCAGCCTGTACGACGCCACGCCGGCGAAACCTCAGCAGACGGTGCCGTCCGAGCCATCCAGGAGCGCGGTGGTCCCCCGCAGCTACGAGGAAGCTCTGGAGGCCAAGCTCGCCAATCTGCTCTCCCAGGTAAGGGGCGCCGGCGCGGTCGCGGTCAGCATCACCCTCGAAAGCGGTCTTACCCAGGAATACGCCCGGAATACCGTCCGGGAAAGCCGCACAATCCAGGAACGCGACACCTCGGGCGGCATCCGGACGACGACCGAAAGCAAAGAAAGTGACCAGGTGCTGCTCGGCCGCGAGAATGGCATCGACCGTCCGGTGATGGTACGGGAAACGAAACCGGTTGTTAAGGGCGTCCTGGTGATCGCCGAGGGCGCCGCCGACTCCACTGTGAAAGCCAGCCTTACAAGAGCAGTCGAAGCCGGCCTCGGCCTTCCGTCTTACAAGATTACCGTATTACCGCAGAGAAAGTGAGGTGAACCGCAATGAGAGTGCTGTTGCTGAGAAAAGCGGGGCGCCTGCTGACGGCCGCAGTCGGCGTCGTCGTCGTGCTGACCGTCGTGCTTGCCGTGTTCGCTTACGGGCGCGAGTATCGCAGCGCCCGGGTCGACCGTAGCAACGCGATGCAGGTGATGAGGCCGGTCGCCGAACAGCCAGCCCCGGCCGTAAACGATTTCTACACCGAGTATCGCCTGGAACGTGACAGGGTGAGGAGCGAACGTTCCGACCTGTTGCGTGAGACCTTGAAAACCGCCAAAACCGACGAGACGCGGCAGAAAGCCCAGGACGCCGTATTGAAACTTGTGCTGGAAAAACAGCGCGAGTCGGAGATGGAGAACCTCATCAAAGCGAAAGGCTTTGCCGACGCGCTGGTGTTCGTCCGCGACAACACGGTAAGCGCGGTGGTCAAGACTCATACTTTGAGCAGGGAAGAGGTCATACAGGTTGCCGATGTCATCGGCAGGGTAAGCGGGGTGAAGCCCGAGGACATAACGATCAGCGCGAAGCCCTGATATAAAAGCTGTCCGGCATGGACAGCTTTTTCGGTTGCCGGTAAAGACCGACACACCGCCGGTTCTTTCCGCGCACTTATATTTGCTAAGAAGCGGAAAAGTCTGGTATAATAATTCACAGTTATAATGTGTCGCAAATACCAATATAATTGTTGTAATAAGGATGAGAGGGAGAGCGGCGATGGATAAGAAGCTCGAGAGGACTGAACATAACGATGTCGGTTCGATTCGGATCGCTGACGAGGTCGTGGGCATAATCGCCGGCATGGCGGCCACGGAAGTATCCGGTGTGGCCGGCATGAGCGGCGGCCTGGTTGGCGGTATCGCCGAGATGCTCGGCAAACGCAACCTGTCGAAGGGCGTTAAGGTGGAAGTGGGCGAGCGCGAAGCCGCCGTCGACCTGTTCATAATTGCCGAATACGGTGTGCGTATCCCTGATGTGGCTCTCCAGGTACAGGAGAACGTGAAACGGGCGATAGAATCCATGACCGGTCTCGATGTCGTTGAAGTGAACATCCACGTCCAGGGGGTCGGCTTCGCCGCCGAAGACAAGGACGAAGACATCCGGGTACGCTAGAAAGGAGCAATTATGGGGATCTTTGACCGGATCATCCTTTCAATCTACACCCTCCTGCTTGCCTTCCTGTCGCTGGGTGTGATTCTCATCTCACTGCGCCTCATTTCTTTGGAGCAAGTACGGACAAGCATCTCGCTCATTTATGGGCAATGGGAGGCCGGCATGGTCGCCGCCGTCTTCCTGCTGGTCAGCATCAGGCTGCTGCTGGCCGGCCTGCGCTCGCGGCGCAGCGGCAACACCATCATCCACCACAACGAGATGGGCGACATCCACATATCGCTCAAAGCGGTGGAAAATCTCGTCGAAAAGGCCGCCCGCCACGTGCGCGGCGTCAGAGGCGTAAAAGTGGTCGCCGATCACTCATCGGCGGGCCTCAAGCTCAGGATAAAGGCCGTCATTAGCCCCGAGGGCAACATCCCAAGCGTCACTGCCGAAATCCAGCAGCGCGTGAGCGACTATGTCAAGAGCACCGTCGGGGTCGATCTGGCCGATATGAACATTTTCGTCGAGAACATTTCCAATGACTTCAAATCCAAGCACAGGGTGGAATAGGAGGGCGGCTCGTGGACCGCAAGCTGATTGAGGAGATCTGGCAGCATCACAGCGGCAAGATCGTCGGTGTGACGACAGGCTTCACCCTCGGGGTCCTAATCATCATATTCGGCTTTTTCCAGACCCTGTTCGTTCTGCTGTGCGTTATCGCCGGTTATATTGTCGGCAAACGCATCGACGAGAAAGAAGATATCATGGACATTTTGGACAAGCTATTACCGCCAGGATACCACAGGTAAAGAAGCGGAGGACGAAGCATGAGCCGCAGGAAGGCCAGGGAAATGGCCCTGCAGACGCTATATCAACTTGATTTCAACGCCACCGAACCCGAGTTGGCGCTCACCGCCGCCGTCGAAGAGGCCGGCGAACCGGACGCCAAAACCCGTGCTTATGCGTGGGATTTGGTCAGCGGGGCGACGACCAACCGCGCCGCCATCGACGAAATAATCGCCCGCGCATCGGCCGAGTGGAAACTGGACCGCATGGCCAGCGTCGACCGCAATATCGCCCGTATCGCCATCTACGAGATGCGGTTCGGCCGCGAGCCGCTCACCCCGAATGTAGTCATCAACGAGGCGGTGGAACTCGCCAAGACCTTCGGCACGGATGAATCGAGCCGGTTCGTCAACGGCATCCTCGGCTCACTGGTTAAAAACAAGGGTGCGACATGAAGCTCGCGCTCGGCATCGATACCAGCTGCTACACCACGTCTGTAGCCCTGATGGGCGAAGACGGCGCCCTGGTGGCCGACGAACGCCGCCTGTTGGCGGTCAAACCGGGGGGCAGGGGTCTGTCGCAGTCGGAAATGATCTTTCAGCATACCCGGCACCTCCCGGAGCTTTTCGCGGCAGCGGCCGTAAAGGCTGGCGGCCCGCTCGCGCTAGCGGCCGTCGCCGCATCCACCCAGCCCCGGTCGCTTCCGGAATCTTATATGCCGGCTTTCCTCGTAGGGGCGGGCTATGCCCGGGTTATCGCCGCGGCACAGGCCGTGCCTTTTGTTTCTCTGAGCCATCAGGAAGGGCATATCCTCGCTGGCGCATGGTCGGCCGGCGGCCCTGCCGATGCCCAGTTCCTCGCCGTCCACGCCTCTGGCGGCACAACCGAGGTCGCCTTCGTCAAGCGCGAAGCCTGCGGACTTAAGGTGGAAGCACTCGGCGGCACAGGCGATATCGCCGCCGGGCAGCTTATCGACCGCATCGGCGTCGCCCTCGGCCTGCCGTTTCCCGCCGGTCCCCGCCTGGAAGAGCTCGCCCTTGCCGGCCAAACCGCGCCGGCGACCCTGCCGGTGGCGGTCAGGGGCCTGAAGCTGAGCTTCGCAGGTCCCGAGACCCAGGCGCTGCGCTTCCTCGCCAAAGGGCAAGAGCCTGCCGCCGTAGCCGCCGGGGTGCAGAACTGTGTCGCCGATTCGCTGCTCGGGCTTTGCCAGGAGGCGATAAGCGCCACCGGCGCCGGCGCCATCCTGTTCGTCGGCGGCGTAATGGCCAACGCCCATATACGCGGCCGCATCGCCGCTGGCCTCGCAGCAGGCGTCAGACCGTATTTCCCCGCGGCCCGCTACAGCGGCGACAACGCCGTCGGCGCGGCCTGCCGCGCCCTTGTCCGCTAGCACCACTCTTCCCGCCGCCGCATATGATAAACTAACATACGCGGAGGTGGCGGCTATGCTGGTGTATATTCTCGGCGGCGCGGTAATCGGGGCGGTCATCGGCCACTTGGTCCCGCCGGGCTCCGTCTTCTGGTTCGCGGTCGGCGCAGTCAGCGGCGTTCTTGTGCAGCGTTTCTGGGGCCGCAGATTCTGACCGGCCCTCCCCAGGCTGTTTTTTTTTGCGCGGCTATTGTATCATTATGGTATAACACACGGCTGATGACTGGCAGGGTGAGACTATTGAACATACTCAGCGTAGGGGCTGTTACCCGCTACATAAAGGCGCTGTTCGAACAGGACGGGACACTCGCGGATGTGATGGTGCGCGGTGAGATTTCAAATTTCAAGCGCCACTACTCCGGACACTGCTATTTCACCCTCAAGGATAGCGACGCGACGCTGCGGGCGGTGATGTTCCGCGGCCGGGCCGGGCTGCTAAGGTTCGAACCCAAGGACGGCCTCAAGGTTATCGCCGGCGGACAGATATCAGTCTTCGAGCGGGACGGCCAGTACCAGCTGTACGTCGATCAACTCATCCCCGAGGGCGTCGGCGAACTCAGCCTCGCATTCGCCCAGCTGAAGGACAAGCTCACCGCCGAAGGGCTGTTCGACGACAGCCGCAAACGGCCGCTGCCTGTCCTGCCGCGGGCCGTAGGCATCGTAACCTCGCCCACCGGGGCCGCGGTGCGGGACGTTATCACTGTGGCCAAGCGCCGTCATCCCGGCATCAGGCTTGTTCTCGTACCGGTGCAGGTCCAGGGACCGGAAGCCCCGGCCCAGATCGTCCGGGCGATAGAGTTGCTCAACCGCCTGCGCCAGACCGACGTCATCATCGTCGGCCGTGGCGGCGGCAGCATCGAGGAACTGTGGGCTTTCAACGACGAAAGCGTCGTGAGGGCGGTCGCCGCCTCCGAACTGCCGGTGGTGTCGGCGGTCGGCCATCAGACCGACTATACCCTCGCCGATTTCGCCGCCGACCGGCGGGCGGCCACGCCTTCGCAGGCGGCCGAACTGGTCGTGCCCGACGTTCGCGAGCTGGACAAGTACGTGAGGACGCTCAGGGCCATGCTCGAGACCCACACCCGCGCCCTGCTTACCGGGCGCCGCCGCCGCCTCGATATGTGCCTGGCCAGCAGGCTGTTCGAGCGGCCGGAGCGCCTTTTCGCCGACAGGCGTCAAACGGTGGACCTCATGATCCAGCGCCTCCAGCAGGCGCTTAAGACGATCGTCACCGCCAAACAGCACGATTTCAAGGTGGCGGCGGAGAAACTGGCGATGCTCGACCCGCTGGCGGTGCTGTCCCGCGGCTACAGCATCACCCGCACGCCTGACGGCAAGGTGGTCCGCCGTGCAGCTTCGGTCGCGGCCGGGCAGTTCCTGGAAGTTGTGCTCGGACAAGGACGGCTCGATGTTCAAGTAATCTGGTCTGAGGAGGAATACGACAGTGCGCAAAAGGGGCCGCGGACAGGACGTATGTTTTGAGGACGCGTTAGACAAATTAGAATCAATCGTGAAAGAACTGGAAAAAGGCGAGTTGCCGCTTGAGGACGCCCTGGGCAGGTTCGCCGAGGGGGTCGGACTGTCGCAGATTTGCCTGGCCAGGCTCAGTGCCGCCGAACAAGCCGTCGATAAGATCATCCGCGAAGAAAAGGGACAGGTCAACGAATACCCGCTGAAGATACAGGAGGACGAGAAATGCTGAAGGAGTACTGCCGCAGTCAGGTCGCGCTTATCGACCGGGCCCTTGACGAAATGCTCCCGCCGGCATATCCGCCCGTCATATACGAGGCCATGCGCTACAGCCTGTTCGCCGGCGGCAAAAGGCTGCGCCCCATCCTGCTGATGGCCGCTGCAGACGCGGCCGGGGGCGACGGCCGGAAATATCTCCACGTCGCCGGCGGCCTGGAGATGATCCATACATATTCGCTCATCCACGACGACCTGCCGGCGATGGACGACGACGATTACCGGCGGGGCAAACTCACCAACCACAAAGTGTATGGTGACGGCATGGCTATCCTCGCCGGCGACGGCCTCCTGACCGCCGCCTTTGAAGTCATGCTTGCCCAGCCCGGCGTCGCTCCGGCCACCCTTGTCCAGGTGGTGCGCGAAGTGGCCGCCGCTGCCGGTGCCGCCGGCATGGTCGGCGGGCAGGCGGTCGACCTGCAGTCGGCCGGCAAGGCGATCGACCTCGACACTCTCAGGTACATGCACCGGGCCAAAACCGGGGCGCTATTCAAGGCCGCCATCCGTTCTGGCGCGATCCTGGCCGGCGCGTCCGAGGTAAAACTGACCGCACTGACCGAATACGCCGAACAGTTCGGACTCGCCTTCCAGATAACCGACGACATCCTCGACGTCACAGGCGACGAGTCCAAGATCGGCAAACCGGTCGGCAGCGACGAAAAGAACTGCAAATCGACCTACGTTTCGCTCCATTCGCTGGCTGGCGCCCGGGAAATGGCCTCAACAGCCGTGTCGTCGGCGCTTGCCGCCCTCGATTGTTTTGGGAACGAAGCAGCGGTATTGCGCGAATTCGTCAACTATCTTCTAACCAGAGACAGTTAAGGTGGTGCTATGGCTGAACTGATCGCCGCGTTGGGTAAAAACATCGTCCTGATGTCGGCTCTTACCGCCTGGTTTTTAGCACAGGTGCTCAAAACACTGACCTCGTACTGGAAGCACCGCGAGTTCAGAGCCGAACGGCTGGTTGGCGCCGGCGGGATGCCGAGCTCTCATACCTCACTCGTCGTCGGACTGGCGTCAGCTGTGGCGCTTCATGACGGCGTCGTGTCGCCCATGTTCGCCGTCAGCGCTGTGCTGGCCGGCATCGTTATGTACGACGCCGCCGGGGTGCGCCGGGCCGCCGGCAAGCAGGCGAGGGTGATCAACAAGCTCGTCCGCGAGATGCGCGTCGAGCACACCATCAAAGACACCCGCCTGAAAGAGCTGCTCGGACACACGCCGCTCGAAGTGATGGCCGGCGCGCTGCTCGGCTTTTTGATAGCATTTCTGTTCCACAGATTTTTCTGATGCCAGAATGCCATTTCATGTTATAATAATAAAGTGGCATGATTAAATATGCTTTTTTACTCGGAAAGTGAGGTACTGCGGTTGGACGGGATAATTGACACGATAAGCGGGCCCGCAGATCTTAAAAGGCTTACGCTGCCGCAACTGGAAAAGCTCGCTGGAGAAATCCGCGGGCTTCTTATACATACAGTCGCACAGACCGGCGGACACCTGGCGCCCAATCTCGGCGTCGTCGAACTCACCCTCGCCATCCACCAGGTATTCGACAGTCCGCGGGACCGTATCATCTGGGACGTCGGCCATCAGGCCTATGTCCACAAAATCCTCACCGGCCGGCGGCTGCGATTCGAAACCCTCCGTCAGATGGGCGGCATCAGCGGCTTCCCCAAAAGAGAGGAGAGCGAACACGATGCCTTCGGCACCGGCCATTCGTCCACTTCTATTTCCGCCGCCCTCGGCATGGCGCTCGCCCGGGATATCAACAAGGAAAACCACCAAGTGGTGGCCGTCATCGGCGACGGCTCTCTCACCGGCGGTCAGGCTTACGAGGCCCTCAACTACGCCGGGCACCTCGAGCGCGACCTCACTGTAATTCTCAACGACAACGAAATGTCCATCGCCCGCAATGTCGGCGCGATGTCCGGATACCTTTCCAAGTTGCGCACCGATCCTACCTACTACCGCATGAAGCACGACGCCGAATATCTTCTCAAGCGCATTCCCGCCATCGGCGAACGGGTGGCCAAAACGGTGGAAAGGCTGAAAGACGGCCTCAAATACCTGGTCGTGCCCGGGATGCTCTTCGAGGAACTCGGCTTCACCTACATCGGACCAATCGACGGCCATGACCTCGCCTCGCTGACCGACGTGCTGCAAAAGAGCAAGCCCATGAAGGGGCCCGTGCTTATCCATGTCATTACCTGCAAGGGCAAAGGTTACGCCCCGGCCGAGTGCAACGCCGACAAATTCCACGGCGTCGGCCCCTTCTGCGTCGAATCGGGGGAAATCATCAAAAATGGCAGCAATCCAACCTACACCGCCGTCTTCGGCGACGCCCTGGCATCGATCGCCGAAGACGACCAGGACGTCGTAGCCATCACAGCCGCCATGCCTGAAGGAACAGGCCTGAAGAAATTCGCCGCCCGTTTCCCTGGCCGCTTCTTTGACGTCGGCATCGCCGAGCCGCACGCCGTCACCATGGCCGCCGGCCTTGCCGCCGAAGGCAAGAAGCCGGTTGTGGCCATCTACTCCACCTTTGTGCAGCGCGCTTACGACCAGGTGATCCACGACGTTTGCCTGCAAAAACTGCCGGTGGTGCTGGCTATCGACCGCGCCGGCATCGTCGGCGAAGACGGACCGACACATCAGGGTGTGTTCGATTACTCCTACCTCCGTCACATACCCAATCTCACCGTCATGGCCCCCAAGGACGAAAACGAACTTCGCCATATGCTCTATACAGCCATCAGCCTGTCCGGGCCGGTCGCTATACGTTACCCGCGAGGCTGCGGCCTGGGGGTGGACATCGCCGAACCGTTCCGCAAGCTCGAGATCGGCCGGGCCGAAGAACTCCGTCCCGGAAAAGACGTCGCCCTGGTGGCGTCCGGCGCCATGGCCGCGCCGTGCCTGGCAGCCAGTGATCTGCTTGCCCGACACGGCATCCGGGCCGGTGTCGTCAACGCCCGCTTCGTTAAACCCCTCGACGAGCAACTCATCCGCCGCCTCGCGCGCGATGTCGGCGTCATCGTGACCGTCGAAGACAACCTGCTCGCCGGCGGCTTCGGCTCCGCCGCCCTCGAATACATCAACGCGGAAAACCTCAACTGGGTCAAAGTCTTCCGGATCGGACTGCCGGATAAATTCATCGAACACGGCTCGCGCCCCCAACTACTCGCCAAATACGGCCTTACCGGCGAAGGCATCGCCGCGGTCGTCGCCCAGTATATGCAACGGTTCGGCGTACGGTGATGGCCAAGGAACGCCTCGACGCCCTTGTCGTGCGGAAAGGCCTGGCGGCCAGCCGGGAACGGGCCAAAGCAATGATAATGGCCGGGCAGGTCTATGTCGACGGCCAGAAAAGCGACAAAGCGGGCACGCTCGTTCCGGAAACGGCGGACGTTACCGTCAGCGGCCGCGACATAGGATACGTCAGCCGCGGCGGGCTGAAGCTCGCCAAAGCGCTCGAGGTATTCGGCATCGACCTCGCCGGCAAGGTTATGGCCGACATAGGGGCCTCCACCGGCGGCTTCACCGACTGCGCGCTCCAGAATGGCGCTGCCAAAGTATACGCAATCGACGTGGGCTACGGCCAGCTCGCCTGGTCGCTCAGGACCGACCCGCGGGTTGTTAACATGGAACGCACGAACATCCGCGACGTGTCGCCGGCCGACCTCGGCGAGCCTGTAGACTTCGCCACTGTCGACGTCGCCTTCATCTCGCTCGACAAAGTGCTGCCTGTCGTCAGAACGCTGCTCGCGCCTGCGGCCGATGCGGTTACGCTCGTTAAGCCGCAGTTCGAGGCCGGGCGGGACAAGGTCGGCAAACGCGGCGTCGTTAAAGATGCCGCCGTTCACCGCGACGTTATCCTGCGCATTGTTGCCGTCGCCCGCGAACTGGGCTTTATCCCCGTCGGGGTTTCTTACTCGCCGGTGAAGGGGCCGGAAGGCAACATCGAATATCTTTTATACTTGAAAACTGCCGCCGAAGGCACGGGGATAAGCGATGGCGCTGTCGAAGAGACGGTCGCCGAAGCCCACGCAGCCTTACGCGGGTGAATAGGGGAGGGGAGGCCGTGCTAACAGTCGGCATATTCCCGAACACCAATAAAGAAAGCGTCAGCACGGTGCTCGGCTGGCTTATTCAGCATTTCAAGGAGAGCAACATCCGTACCCTTCTTCCCCCGGACGCGGCCAGAGAAATGAACTATCCCGACCTGAGCTGCGAACGGGCGGAGCTTAAGGAACAGATCGACCTTGCGATCGCCTTGGGAGGAGACGGCACACTCATCAGCGCCGCCCGCGAGGTTGCTCCGGCCGGCGTCCCCGTCTGCGGCGTAAACATGGGCCAACTGGGCTTCCTCACCGAAGTCGAGCTGCCCGACCTCGGGTCGGCCATCGACCGTCTCATCCGCGGCGACTACTTTGTCGAGGAGCGGCTGATGCTTGATGCCATCGTACGGCGAGGCGGTCAGGATCTCTTCATATCTTCCGCCATCAACGACGTCGTCGTCACGAAAGGCGGCTTCTCGCGCCTCATCAGGCTGAAACTCTATATCGACGGCGCTCTCATCGCCCGCTACCCGGCCGACGGCCTCATCGTAGCCACCTCCACGGGCTCGACCGGCTATTCCCTGTCGGCAGGCGGTCCGGTGGTCAACCCCAATTTAAAAGTCATCCTCCTGACCCCCATCTGCCCTCATTCCCTGCACGCCCGCTCGCTGGTGGTATCGGAAAAGGAAGAAATCAAGATAACAATGCAGGCGACCCACGACGACATCGTCATGACCGCCGACGGCCAGACGGTCTTCGCCCTCAGGCCCGACGACATCGTCATCGTCAGGCGCGCCCCCTATCGGGCCAGGTTCATCCGCCTCAGCGGCCAGAGTTACTCGCAGACACTGCGCACCAAACTGTGGCGGGACGACGACAATGACAATTGCTAACGCGCTCACCATGGCCCGCCACCTGCTCACGGACAGGCTGGCAACCGCTAAAACGGTGGTGGACGCCACCGCCGGCAACGGGCACGACACCCTGTTCCTGGCCGCCAGCAGTCCCCCCGATGCGCTTGTCTGGGCTTTCGACCTTCAGCAGGAAGCTCTGGCGGCCACAGCGCGGCGCATGGACGAACACGGCCTGACAGGGAAATGCCGCCTCATACGCGACTGCCACAGCCGTATCGCCGACCACGTGGCCGGCCAGGTGGACGCCGCCATGTTCAATCTCGGCTACCGGCCTGGCGGCGACCACAGTTTCACCACCTGCGCAGCGACCACCGTCGCCGCTCTGGGAGCGGTAACCCGCCTCCTTGCCCCCGCCGGCATCGTCACCATCGTCGCCTATCCCGGCCACGGCGCCGGCGAAGAAGAAAATACCGCCGTGGCCGACTTCCTCGCAACACTTCCCCAGGCAGCCTTCACGGCCGCCGTCTGGCGGATGCTCAACCAGAGGAACCGGCCGCCAATCCTATACATAATCGGGAAGACAGGGAGTGAAACGGTATGAAGGGTTCGCGTCACGCGCGCATAAAGGAGATCATCGAAAACCAATCGGTTGAGACCCAGGAAGAACTGGCGGAAGCGCTGCGGAAAATAGGCATCGAGGTTACCCAGGCCACCGTATCCCGCGACATCAAGGAACTGATGCTCATCAAGGTGCCTACAGGCGACGGACGCTACCGCTACGCATTCCCGCCCGAGCAGAACCTCGTCTTCTCCCAGTCCCGTCTCGAACGCGCCTTCCAGGACTCGGTCGTCGGCATGGACCACAGCCTTAACATCATCGTCATCAAAACCGTGCCAGGCCTCGCCCAGGCAGTCGCCTTCGCTGTCGACAGCACCCGGTGGCCGGAAATCATCGGCACGGTGGGCGGCGACGACACGGTCTTCATCGTCGTTAAGCCCCCGGAAGCGGCGGCTGACGTTCTGGCCAGGTTCCGGGCCCTCCAATAAGCATGCATGGGGGAGGAGACTCTCGATGCTGAAAACCTTAACAGTCACAAATTTCGCCCTCATCGAGCAGGCCAGCGTCGAATTCGCCGGCGGTCTCAACATCCTTACCGGTGAAACCGGCGCAGGCAAATCCATCCTCGTGGACGCGCTCAGCACCCTGCTCGGCAGCAGGGCGGAACGCGACACCATCCGTGGCGGCTGCGACTCCTTCAGGGTCGAGGCCGTTTTCGACGTGGCCGCTAACACCAACGTCCGCGCCATCCTCGACGACCAGGGCATACCCTTGGACGACGGCGCCACCCTCATCCTCAGCCGTTATCTGTCGCGGCAAGGCAAGACCGCCATCCTCGCCAACGGCTGCCACGTCACCGTCGGCGTGCTGCGTCAGCTTGGCGGCGAACTCGTCGACATGCACGGCCAGCACGAGCATCAGGCCCTGCTAAGGCCCGAAGCTCACCTGGCGATGCTCGACTCCTTCCTGCCAGGAGGACGGGAAAAACTCGACCGCTACCGCGGCCTTTACAATGCCTGGAGCGAACTCGGCGCAGCCCTTGCCCGCACCGAATCCGATTCGCGCGAACGGGCCCAACGCCTCGACATGCTGACCTGGCAGACGAAAGAAATTGCCGCCGCCGCCCTCAAGGACGGCGAAGAAGAGGTATTAGACCAGGAGATCAGGTTGCTGAGCAACGCCGAGAGAATAATAAGCGCCGTCGGCCGGGCCTATGGGCTCCTGTCCGAAGGTGGCAATGGTTCGGGCGGGGCCCTGTCCGACCTTGCCGAAAGCCGCAAGGAGCTGGAATACGCCGCCCGTTTCGACGCCGCCCTGGCTCCGAAGCTGGAAACGATCAGCGACGCCCTCTACCAGCTCGAAGACATCGCCGCAGAACTGCGCGACTATCGGGAAACCGTCGACTTCGATCCCGGCCGGTTGGTCAAACTGCAGGAACGGATGGACACCATCCACACCCTTAAACGAAAATACGGCGCCACAATTGCCGATATCCTGGAATACTACCGCAAGGCGACGGACGAACTTACCGACATCACCAACTATGAAGAACGCCTCGCCGCCCTCGGCTCCCAGCGGGCCGCCGCTGAAAAGGAACTCGCCCTGGCGGCGGATGAACTCGACCGGCTTCGCCGCGACGCCGCCACAGGAGTGGCCGGCAAGGTACGCGGGCACCTCGTCGACCTCGGCATGCCCCAAGCCGCTCTCGTCATCGATGTCCGGACGGTGCCGCGCTATACGTCCACCGGCACAAACGAAGTCACGGTGCTGTTCTCCGCCAACCCGGGAGAAGAGGCAAAACCACTGGCGAAGGTAGCTTCGGGAGGCGAACTCTCCCGTATTGCGCTGGCCTTCAAAACGGTGGCCGCCAGCGCGGACGGCGTCGGCACCATGATCTTCGACGAAGTCGACACCGGTATCGGCGGCCAGACCGCCAGGATGGTCGCCGAAAAGATCGCGCTCGTCGCCGCCGATAAACAGGTCCTGTGCGTTACCCACCTCCCGCAGGTCGCCGCGATGGCCGACCGTCATCTGGTGGTCGAAAAGAGGGTGCACGGCGACCGCACGAGCACCGTCGTCAAAATACTCGACGACGACGCCCACCTCCAGGAGGTAACCAGGATGATCTCCGGCGACAGCATAACAAGGGCTGCCCTGGATAATGCCGCGGAAATGATAACATCAGCGCAGTCACGCAAAGAAATATGGAAAAATAAAGCGCAAGCGTAAGCTTGCGCAATTTATTTGCAATATTATAGCCAATACGGGCCGACAAGTCAATAAATGCTACATATTCCGGAATAATCCCCGAAGAAATCGGGAAACTTTACTGTGCGGGTAAAGTTGCTCCCGAAAAAAACAGTATTCGGGGTGATGACGGAAGATGTCAGGCATAAGTCGCCGTTCTGCGTTCGGCCTGCTGCTCGCCGCATTGATCGTAGCCTTCTGTTTTTCGCCGCGGTTCCGCGATATCTACCAGCTTCCCCCGCATATGCGCATCATCGAAGGCGAGACCGCCAGTCTCAACGTCGCCTTCCCCTGGACGATGACGGTAAATCAGGACCAGGCCGTGAAGATCAACTCCCCGCGCGCCGGCTTTTCCCGTCCGGTATCGCTGGAACCGGTCAGCCTGGGCAAGGCGACCCTCGAATTCAGGCTGCTCGGCGTGATACCGGTCCGCACCGTCCAGGTGGATGTCCTGCCGTCGCTCAAACTGGTGCCCGGCGGTCACTCCATCGGGGTCGTCCTCCACTCCCAGGGCGTCATCATCGTCGGTCACTCACCCGTCGCCGGAGCGGACGGTCATAGCCGCTCCCCGGCGAAAGAAGCGGGGATTGCGATCGGTGACGTTATCCTCAGCATCAACGGCGTACCCGTGCAAAGCGACAGCCAGGTCGCGGAGATAATCGACGCGAGCGGCCGCGAGAACAGGACGGTCGATCTTCTGGTCAAGCGCGGCGCGGCCAATATCGAACTGTCGCTTCGACCGGCGTTCTGCCAGGACACTAGGCGCTACCGCATCGGGCTATTCGTCCGCGACAGCGCGGCCGGCGTAGGTACACTCACATTCTACGAGCCGCAAACCAATACCTACGGAGCCCTTGGCCACATCATAACCGACAGCGACACCAACCAGCCCATCGATTGTCACCAGGGGAAAATCGTCCTTGCGACAGTTTCCGGCATCCAGCACGGCCGGAGGGGTCAGCCGGGCGAAAAAATCGGCGTCTTCATCGAAGAGGATCAGGTACTCGGCAACATCGAAAAAAACACCCCCTTCGGCATTTATGGACAATTGTCGGCTTATCCGCCGCAGCAAATCTTCGGGGACGGAATTCCCGTAGCATCGATGAGTCAGGTGCAGCTCGGCGCGGCGGAATTGCTCACCGTCGTAGACGGCCAGACGATCGAGCGCTTCACCATCGAAATCCAGAAAATCAACCTTCAGGAATCTCCGGAGGGCAAAGGTCTCGTCATCAAAGTCAACGACGCCCGTCTTCTCGACCGGACAGGCGGCATAGTGCAGGGGATGAGCGGCAGTCCGATACTGCAAAATGGGAAGATTATCGGCGCCGTAACCCACGTCTTCGTACACGATCCTACCCGCGGCTACGGTTGTTTCGTCGATTGGATGTTGATGGAAAGCGGCCTCGTTCCGCGTCGGGAAAAGCAGACAGCCAGAAAGCTATTCACGCTTTCTGGCTGTTTTTCGTACTCCGGTTCGTTAAAAATAAAATTTCTTCCGATATCCGCATAAAAAATCTCAAATATTTGGATTTTTTTCCAGATGAGGAAGAATATGTTGCGGATATGTCGAATTGTATTTTCCAGAAAACTGGGCAGGGAGGATTATGTTGATGTTAAGAGAGGCAATAAAGGTGGCTATCGCTGATGACAATCGCGATTTCGCCGATATCATGCAGGAATGCTTGAATCAGCAGCAGGACATTAACCTTGTTGGGGTCGCATACAACGGGGAGGAAGTCCTGGCCCTCATCGACGAAAAGAAACCGGATGTCGTCATTTTGGATATCATCATGCCACACCTCGACGGCATCGGCGTGCTGGAGCGGATCAGCACAATGAGCGGCAAACGACCCAAGGTGATCATGCTGACGGCACTCGGCCAGGAAAACATCACCCAGCGGGTCGTCGAGCTGGGGGCCGATTATTACATACTGAAGCCTTTCAACATGGACGTGCTGATAAACCGTGTCCGTCAACTGGCGAACGCCATCACGTCTCAGCGCCCCGCAGCGACCCAGTCGATCAAGGCTCGGCCCCTGGACGTCGAGGTGACGAACATAATCCGGGAAATCGGCATCCCCGCCCACATCAAAGGCTATCAATACCTCCGCGACGCAATAATGATGATCATCAATGAGATAGAACTTCTCGGCGCTGTCACCAAAGTCCTCTACCCGATGATCGCCGAGAAATACGCCACCACCCCCAGCAGGGTGGAGCGGGCCATCCGCCACGCTATCGAGGTAGCCTGGAGCCGCGGCAACATGGATATGATCAACCGCCTGTTCGGGTATACCGTCAAACTTGAAAAAGGCAAACCCACAAATTCGGAGTTCATGGCGATGATCGCCGACAAACTGCGGATGGAAATGCGCGCCTGACGCGCGTAATTTGGGCCCCGTGCTTCCATGCAGCGAAGCGCGGGGCTCGTGTCATTTTCAGGCAGGATTTTTGCTTTGCGAACGGAATAAACTATTTGAACAACCGCCCGTTGGCGTTTCCGCGGGCAGAACGGAGCTAAAGATGCAGACAAACACCGACCTTTTGGCGCAAGGAGCAAGGATCAAAGTATTCGTCGGCGAATTCGGCAGCGGCAAAACCGAACTTGCGGTCAACTACGCCCTCCAGCTCAAACAGCTCGGTCACCAGACCGCCGTCGTGGATATCGACCTGGTCAAGCCTTACTTTCGCACCCGCGAAAACCGCGCCCTCCTGGAAGAGCGCGGCGTGGTCGTCGTCGCCCCCGACCGCAGACTCGCCCATTCCGACCTGCCGATCATGCCTCAGGACCTGACTAGGGTCCTCTATCAGCAGGAATACCAGGTCGTGATGGATGTCGGCGGCGGCGAGTCGGCCGTAGTATTAGGACAGCTAAACAGCAAATTCAACGAAAACCCCTATCAGGCCTGGCTGGTCGTCAACACCCGCCGGCCGTTCACCAACACCGCTGCCGCAATTGTTCAGGTCTGCCGCCGTATCGAGCAGGTATCGCGCCTGACCGTCTCTGGCATCGTCAGCAACACCAACCTGGCCGGGGAAACCACCCTCGCCCATATCGGCGAAGGGCTCGCCGTAGCCGAAGAAGCCGCCGGACTCCTCGGCGTGCCGATAAAATGGGTTGTTGCCCCGGAGTGGCTTGCTGACGGAGTCGACGTCAAATACCCGCTCTTTGTTTTGAAGCCATACACTCATTACCCCTGGATGGAGTAATATTACTGCAGATTCTTCCGTATATACCCCGCGAGCAGGCGGCGCGAAGCGCCGAGCCGCGCCAGGAAACGCCGCAAATCACCGGCTTTCCCGGAGAAATACAGGCCGTTCGCGGTGATAATGATGTGCATGGACATCCCTCCCTTTGGCGTAATATATGCCTGCAGGGGGAAGAATTATTCTTTGGCGACTCTCTAAAAAGTCCATCTGCGGCGTACCCGCAAGGGGCAGGCCGCAGTTCTAGGCGCTCAAGCGCCAAGAACTCGCGCGCTTGCTCCTCAGATGCTTGCTAGCGTACGTTCCGAGTACGCGGCCGGACGCTTACGCCGTCCATGGCGCGTCCGGCACTAGGCCCAACCTGGGCCGTCGTCGCGGCGCATCTTCCGGTGCGCCTTGCATCTGGAGCTTTTTTGAGAGTCGCTGGCTAATTATATGAATTTTGGAGGTTCACCATGTCAAAGCTCACGGAACACAGACTATCGTCCGAAACAGTCTACACCGGCAAAATCATAACCGTCCGCCACGACACCGTCCGGCTGCCCGACGGGCGCGAAGCCACCCGCGATGTCGTCGAGCACCCTGGCGCGGTGGCGGTCGTGCCCGTCACAGGCGACGGCAAGGTAGTGCTCGTCCGGCAGTATCGCCATCCCGTCGCCAGGCTGCTGCTCGAAGTGCCGGCCGGCAAGCTCGACAAAGGAGAAAAACCCGAGGACTGCGCCCGCCGCGAACTGGAGGAAGAGACCGGCTACAGTGCCGGCCGCCTCGAACACCTGGCTACGTTCTACACCGCGCCCGGCTTTACCGACGAGATCATGCACCTCTACCTGGCGAGCGATCTTCAACAGACCGCACAGAACACCGATGGCGACGAATTCATCGACATCGAGCACTACACCGTTCCGCAGATCAAAAAACTCCTGGCCGACAAAGAGATCATCGACGCCAAAACCATCATCGGCCTGCTCATGGCCGGGTACTGACGATGAAAGAATTCTTCGCCGATTTCCATATCCATGTCGGCCTCAGCGAACGCGGCCACTGGGTCAAAATCCCCACCTCGAACCGCCTGACCCTCCGCAACATCCTCGCTGAAGCGGCTGACCGCAAAGGATTGCAGATAATCGGCGTCGTCGACGCCCTTTCGCCGTTCGTCCGCGAGGATTTCGCCCTCCTCGCCGCCGAAGGGCTGCTCACCCTCGATACCCAGGGCGGTTACCGCTACGACGGCCGCCTTACCCTCCTGCTCGGGGCGGAAATCGAGACATCCGAACCTGACGGCGGCTCCGCGCACACCCTCATATTTCTGCCGGATATAGGGCTGATGGCGGACTTCTCCGCCACAATGAGCCGTCATATCCGCAATATCCACATGAGCTCCCAGAACGCCCACATGTCTCTGGCCCAACTCGTGCGCATCGCCGCTCCCTTCGGCGCGCTGATCGTCGTCGCCCACGTCTTCACCCCCCATAAAGGCCTGTACGGCAGTTGCACCACCCGCATGGCAAATATCCTCGGCGAACGCGAAATGGCGGCGATCGCCGCGGTCGAGCTCGGCCTCAGCGCCGACAGTTCCCTCGCCGACCGCATCGGCGAGCTGGCGTCCTACACATTCATCACCAATTCCGACGCCCATTCGCTCGACAAGATCGCCCGCGAATACAACCTCCTCACCCTCGAAGCCGCCGCTTTCCAGGAGTGCGCCTGGGCGTTCGCCCGTCAGAAGGGCAGGGCGGTGGCCGCCAACTTCGGCCTCGACCCGCGGCTCGGCAAATACCACCGGACTTTCTGCGGCGAATGCGACTATTTCGACCCGGCCGGCGAACCGTTCACCGTATCGTGTCCGCGTTGCGGCAGCGGCAAAATCGTCCGCGGCGTATTCGACCGCATCGACGACATCGCCGACTGGCCCGCGCCCCGCCACCCCGCCCACCGGCCGCCATATCGCCACCAGGTGCCGCTCAGCTTCATCCCCGGGGTAGGCGCCAAGGCTCTCGGCAAACTGCTGGCCGCTTTCGGCACCGAGATGAACGTACTCCACAGCGCCGACGACGCTGCGCTCAGACAAATTGTCGGCGACAAAGCCGCAGCCGCAATCCTTGCCGCCCGCGCCGGCGAGGCGACCATCACCGCCGGCGGCGGCGGCATATACGGCAAGCTGGCGAAAAATTAGTGGGACAGAGGGTATATTGAACTCCGGCCCGGCATACATTTTAGCAGGTGTAGTCGGGAGGAAGGCGCATGTTGGGAAATTTCCGCCAGAATATGAACGAACACTTCCGCGCCAACATCGTCGCCTACTTTTTCATGACCCTGATTTTCGTTATCGGCGTTGCCGTCGGCGCCCTGGCCGTCAAAACGCTGCCGGAAGACCAGAAACTCGAGCTCATTAACTACCTCAAAGTTTTCTTCCAGGGTCTTGTCCAGGGGCCGGGTTCCGTCGACACGCCCGCCCTGTTCACCACCGTCGCCTTAAGCAGCGTCAAAACCATCGGCCTGATCTGGCTGCTCGGATTCACGGTCGTCGGCATCCCTTTCGTCCTGTTCATTGTTTTCACCCGCGGCTTTGTTATCGGCTTCACCGTCGGGTTCCTCGTCAACGAATACATAATGAAAGGCCTTGTCTTCGCGCTGGCGTCCGTGCTGCCCCACAACTTCTTCGCCGTTCCGGCCCTGCTGGCAGCGGGTGTAGCGGCGACCTCATTCTCGCTGCTGCTGGTGAGGCGTAAGCAGCGGGCCAAGGTCAACCTCCTGTATGAATCGGTCGGCTACACGGTGTTCTGTCTGCTGATGCTGGCGCTGATGCTGGCGGCCGCCGTTATCGAAGTCTACATCTCGCCTGTATTCATGAAACTCGTCGCCGGTCTCCTGCTGAAACAGTAGCAGGATGTGCCGGCCCATACGATAACCGCCCTGAGCCGCCGGCCGTCCGGCGGTTTCGTTTTTTTAGCCGCCATTTAATTTACATTGCCGGGAATATACAAAACCAACCGTGAATAAGTATGATATTAAGTTAAGACGCGGAAAGAGGTGGGGGAGATGATTGTCGGCATCTCGCGTCGCTCCGTCTCCCGGCGCTTCAGGGCTGTGCTAAAGGCGATGGCGCTGATTGTGATGATTCTGTATGTTCTGCCGAAGTTGTTGGGGTTTTTCTGGCAATTTCACCAACAGAGCCCCAAGATACGGGAAAACCAGATAATGGAAAAACCATTGAGGGTAATTTCGGAATTTGTGGAGATAATTTAGTTTACGAAAAAAATAAGAAAATCTGTTATTTTCGGCAGGAAAAGAAAGGAAAACTGACACCTTATGTTGAATTATAGCACCCACTACTAGATCGTGCGTTGGGACGGGAAATTTTGCCAAGAGAAAAAGGTGATTTGAATGGAAGGTTACGTAAACGAGTTTATTCAATATCTTGCGGTGGAACGGGGGCTGGCCCAGAACACCCTTGAGTCCTATGGCCGCGACCTCCGGCAGTTTCAGGCCTACCTGCACAACGGACAACTTGACTTCATAAAGGACTCGAGCCGCAGCACCATTCTCGCCTATCTTAACAACCTGCAGACAAAAGGCAGGGCTGTTTCGACAATTTCCCGCAACCTCGCCGCCATCAAGTCTTTCTACCAGTATCTTGTCAGAGAGCGCTACCTCGAGAAGGATCCCGCCGCCCATCTCGAATCGCCCAAGCTGGAGAAGAAACTGCCTAAGATCCTCACCATTTCCGAGGTGGAGGAACTGCTCAAGCAGCCTAACACTTTCCTCCCCACCGGCCTGAGGGACAAAGCGATGCTGGAGCTCCTCTATGCCACCGGCATCAGAGTCTCCGAACTCATCTCGCTCAATATCTCCGACATTAACCTGGACATGGGGTACATAAAGTGCTACGGCAAGGGCGCCAAGGAGCGGATCGTGCCGCTCGGCTCCATCGCCGCCAAGTGCGTCCAGGAGTACATCGGCAAAGGCCGGCCGAAACTCGTCCGTACATATGAAGAAGCCGCCCTGTTCGTCAACCACCACGGCAATAGGCTGACCAGACAGGGCTTCTGGAAGATAATCAAGAAATACGCCCAGGAAGCGACCATCAACAAGGAGATCACCCCTCACACCCTGCGGCATTCCTTCGCCACCCACCTGCTCGAAAATGGCGCCGACCTGCGCTCGGTGCAGGAGATGCTCGGCCACGCCGACATTTCCACCACCCAGATTTACACCCATGTCACTAAGAACCGTCTCAAGGAAGTGTATGACAAAGCCCATCCCCGCGCATGATAGCATCGAAGCATGAGGTGGAGCGATAGCATTGTTTACACGCATCATAATCGTAGTGATGGACAGCGTCGGCGCCGGCGCGTTGCCCGACGCAGCTGAATACGGTGACCACGGGGCTGATACCCTGGGTAACATAGCCCGCTGCAACGGCGGGCTTTTTTTGCCGACCTTGGCAGAAATGGGGCTCGGCCGCATAAGACCCCTGGAAGGCGTCGGCGCTGCCGACCGGCCGCTGGCCAGCTATGGGAAGATGGCGGAAATATCCCGGGGCAAAGACACCACCAGTGGGCATTGGGAGATGGCCGGCTGTCCGCTTTTCCAGCCTTTTCCCGTCTACCCCCACGGTTTTCCTGCCGAAGTCATCGCCCGGCTAGAAGCGATCTCCGGCCGCAGAGTCATCGGCAACAAAGCTGCCTCCGGCACCGCGATCATCGACGAACTTGGCGAAGAGCACATCAGGACAGGCGCGCTCATCGTCTATACCTCGGCCGACAGTGTCCTCCAGATCGCCGCCCACGAAGACGTGGTGCCGGTGGACAAGCTGGGGGCGATTGCCCGCCGGGTGAGGGAAGAGGTATGCATAGGCGAGCATGCCGTCGGCCGGATCATCATCCGCCCCTTCGTCGGCGTTCCCGGCCGGTTCGCGCGCACCGCCAACCGACACGACTACAGCCTCGAGCCGCCCGCGCCGACGGTGCTCGACCGCCTCAAAACATCCGGCCGAATCACCGCAGGCGTCGGCAAAATAAGCGACATCTTCGCCGGTCGCGGCCTCACCGCATCGTACCCCACAAAATCCAACGACCACGGCATGGCGACACTCCAGTCCCTGGTGAGGGAAGAGCGTCGCGAAGGCCTCATCTTCGCCAACCTCGTCGAATTCGACAGCCTCTACGGCCACCGCAACGACTGCCGCGGCTATGCACGGGCCCTCGAAAGGCTCGACGGGCAGTTCGCCCTCCTCCTGCCGCAGCTGGCCGACGGCGACCTGCTGGTCATCACCGCCGACCACGGCTGCGACCCGACGATCGCCGGCACAGATCACACCCGCGAATATGTGCCGCTCCTCGCCTTAGTTCCCGGCCGGCCCGGCCGCGACCTCGGCGTGCGCTCCACCTTCGCCGATATCGCCGCGACGGTGGCGGAAAACTTCGCCCTGGAACCGATGCCCTACGGCACGAGTTTCCTCGGCGCGATAACGGAGTGACAAGAACAATGCGCGTCGTCGACATCATCCTCGACAAACGCGACGGCCGCGAACTGACCGGCGCGGAAATCGAAGAACTAATCGCTTTATACACAAAAGACGCCATTCCCGACTATCAGATGGCCGCCTTCCTGATGGCCGTCTTTTTCCGTGGCATGACCGCCGCCGAAACCGCGGCCCTCACGCTCGCCATGGCTAAATCCGGGGAAACGGTCGACCTCGGCGCCGTCACCGGCGTCAAGGTCGACAAACACAGCACCGGCGGAGTGGCCGACACCACCACCCTTGTGCTCGCGCCGCTGGTCGCGGCCGCAGGGGTGCCGGTGGCGAAAATGTCCGGTCGCGGTCTCGGTTTCACCGGTGGCACCATCGACAAGCTCGAAGCAATCCCCGGCTTCCGTACCGCCCTCAGCGGCGAGGAATTTCTCGCCAACCTCGGCCGCATAGGCGTCGCCATTACCGGCCAGACTGAGGGCATCGCTCCGGCCGACGGCAAGCTTTACGCCCTCCGTGACGTCACCGGCACCATCGAAAGCATACCGCTCATCGCCTCGTCGATCATGAGCAAAAAGATCGCCGCCGGCGCCGACAAAATCCTCCTCGACGTCAAAACCGGCAGCGGCGCCTTCATGAAGACGCCGGAGCAGGCTTTCCGGCTCGCGGAAACGATGGTCGGCATCGGGACGCTGGTCGGCCGCGAGACGATGGCCGTGATCTCCACCATGCACGAACCCCTCGGCCTGGCGGTCGGCAATAGCCTGGAGGTCGCCGAGGCCATCGACATCCTGTCCGGCACCGGCGGCGCCCCCGAACTGCGCGAAGTATGCCTGACCCTAGGAGCCCACATGCTCGTTATGGCCGGGAAGGCAGCAGGTTTTACCGCCGGCTACGCCGAACTCGCCGCCCTGCTCGACAGCAAGGCGGCCCTGGCAAAATTCGCCGCCCTCGTTGCCGCCCAGGGCGGCAACGCCGACATAATTACCAACCGCGCCCTTCTGCCGCTGGCCACCGTCCGCCACACCGTAGTCTGCCCGACGGACGGCATCGTGCAGTCCGTCGACGCCGCCCGCATCGGCTATGCCGCCATGATCCTCGGCGCCGGCCGCGAATACAAGGGACAGCAGATCGACCTGGGCGCGGGGCTCGTCGTGCACTGCCGCATCGGCGATAGCCTGGCGAAAGGCCAGCCGCTCGCCACTCTATACACCGCCAATCCCGCCAAAATAGCGGCCGCCGAGACCGCCGTCACCGCCGCGGTCGCCGTCGGGCCTGAAAAAGCCGACCGGCAGAAGCTCATCCTCGGCACCGTCACCGCCGCCGGCATTGACCTGGCATAGGACAACACTAACAACGCGTATCGAAGCCGTCGCCTGATAGCGGCGGCTTTTTTGTGTCCGGAGACGAAATGGCGCGCGATAATCCGCCGCCATCCGGTTATCCTAAAACGGGAATAGGTGCGTCACGTCAACTGGTCAAAAAAGAGCAGAAATTTGCCGGAGGCTGAGCGGCATGTCCCACAGACGATCGGGCCACGCTATCCTGAAAGGCACGCTCGTACTAACGGCGGCCGGCATCATCGTGAAAATCATCGGGTCGCTCAACTGGGTCATCCTCTCGCGTGTCCTCGGCGGCGAAGGGATGGGGCTGTACCAGATGGCCTACCCGCTATATCTCCTCGCGCTGAGCGTCTCCGCAGCCGGCATCCCCGTGGCTGTATCGATCGTCACCGCCGAACGGGTCGCGGAACAAGACTACCGGGGAGCGCGGCGCGTTTTCCGGCTGGCGGCCTGCCTGCTGGCGGCGACCGGCGCCCTGTTCAGTCTGCTGATGTATTGCGGCGCTTACTGGCTGGTCGAGGAGCGCTACATCCGCGACGCCAGAGCCTATCACTCGCTGGTAGCCCTTGCGCCCGCCATCTTCTTCGTAACGCTCCTCGCCGCCTTCCGCGGCTACCTGCAGGGCTGGCAGATAATGACCCCCACCGCCTTGTCCCAGGTCGGCGAACAACTGCTAAGAGTCGTCACCATGTTGGCATTCGCAACCCTCCTCGCTCCCAGGGGCGTGGAATACGCCGCCGCCGGCGCCACATTCGGCGCCGCCCCGGGAGCGGTAGCCGGTCTTCTTATCATGCTCTTTTTCTACTGGCGCCACCGTAAGCGCCTGTCGACAGATGCGGCCGCCGCCGTTCCCGCTGCTGTCGTACCGGCCACGAAAATAATCCGCCGCCTACTCGTACTGTCGCTGCCGATATCGGCTTCAAGCATCATGTTGCCTGTCGTCGCCAACCTCGATCTGTTCATCGTGCCGCGGAGGCTGGAAACAGCCGGCTATCCAGTGGAGGCCGCGACGGAACAGTTCGGCTACCTAACCGGCATGGCCGTTCCGCTTGCCGGGCTAGCCACCGTGTTGACCGGGGCCCTCGCCACAAGCATTGTTCCGGCGATCTCCGAAGCCTGCGCCCGTGGCGACCGGGCCCGATTATACAGGCGCACCGCCGCCGGTTTCCGCCTCGCCAGCATCGTCGCTTTACCGGCTTCCGTAGGCGTCTTTATCCTTGCCAAGCCGCTTACCACGATGCTTTATCATGCCCCCGGAGCTGCTACGGCTGTCGAGACTCTGGCCTTCAGCGTCCTTTTCCTCGGTATCCATCAAGTTTCCACCGGGATACTCCAGGGCATGGGGCGCACACTCATCCCCGCGATAAACCTGCTGCTGGCGGCTGCTGTAAAGGTCGCCTTAAGCTGGACGCTCACCGCCGTTCCCAGCCTCGGCATCACCGGCGCTGCCTGGGCCACCGTCGCCGACACCGTCCTGGCGGCACTGCTCAACATGTACTTCATCAGGCGCCACACCGGCTACACCATCGATATCGGCTCGATGCGCAAAAGCGCCTTCTCGGCCGCACTCATGGGCGCGGCTGTTTTCGGCGCCCACCGCTTCATCGTCGCGGCAGCCAACAGCAACACCCTCGCCACAGCGGCCGCCATCGCCGCGGGCATCGTCGTCTACGGCCTCGCCATGCTGTCCGTAGGGGGGATAAGAGCGACAGATATAAAAATGGTTCCGCTGGCCGGTGAATTTCTGCTCAAAATTCTCGTCGCCGTCCGCCTGCTGAAGCACAACAACACAGGCTGACGGGGAAACGATGCTTTCAATTACCAAGTGTAAGCGCTTTTTCTCCTGGACACGCTAGAAACAAAAGCGGAAAAGGGGTGTTCATTAAATGAGGCGACTGCGCCCTGCGGCTCTTTTGATCCTCTTGCTGTTCGGCATTGCCATCATCCTGTCTCCCTGTTTGGCGGCCGCCGCCCCCGCGCCCAAAGCTCCGGCACGTGCCCCGCTGGAAACCACGGCGGTGTCGGCTATTCTCATGGACGGCAACGGCGACATCCTCTACGAAAAAGACCCCCACAAACAGCTGCCGCCGGCCAGCGTAACCAAAGTAATGACCCTGTTGCTGGGAATCGAAGCGGTAGAACAGGGGCGCCTTAAACTCAGCGACCAGATTCACACGAGCGAAAATGCCTGGCGCCAGGGCGGCTCGCAGATCTGGCTCGAACCCGGTGAAGCCATGCCCGCGAAAGAAATACTCACCGCCGTTGCGGTCGTAAGCGCGAACGACGCGGCCGTCGCCCTGATGGAGCACATCTATGGCAGCGAATCGGCGGCCGTAGATGCCATGAACCGCCGGGCGGAAGAGCTAGGGCTCCAGAACACCCGGTTCGTCAACGTGAACGGCCTGCCGGCTCCCGGTCATTACATGAGTGCGCACGATACCGCAGTGATTGCTGCCCACGCCGTAAAACACCCCCTGTACATGGAGCTCTGCGGTATCAAGGAATACTGGCTGCGGGACGGCAAAAACTGGCTCGTGAACACCAACAAACTTCTCTGGTGGTATAAAGGCGGCGACGGCCTCAAAACCGGCTGGACGGAGGACGCCAAATACTGTTTCGTCGGCACCGCCAAACGCGACAACCTCCGCCTGATCGCCGTCGTTTTCGCCACCCCCGAACCGCGCTCCCACCTGCGTGAAAGCATGAAGATCCTGGACTGGGGATTCGCGAACTACACCGCCGTGCCGGTCGTCGACAAGGGGACGGTTGTCGACAGGCTGAGGGTCAGCAAGGGAACGGAGCGTGAAGTGGCCCTGGTGGCGAAAGACGACCTCAACCTCACATTGATAAAAGGGCAACAGAAAAACCTCCAGAAGAAAGTTCTCAGCGACGGCGGACTCAAAGCGCCGGTGGAGGCCGGGCAAAAATGCGGCGAGCTCGTAGTGCTTAAAGACGGCAAAGAGATTGGCAAAGTCGACCTCGTAGCCGAAAAAGCGGTCGCTAAAGCAGGCTTCTTGCGATTGGTACAGGATATGTTCGGCACGCTTTTCAACCTGGCTAAATAAATCGGAACTATCCGGAAAACTTACCTTTGCGGTAACGATCAAGCGGGCCAAAAGCCCGCTTTTTCCTTCTTCTTCAAGCTGTAGGCAAAATTCGCAAAGTTTGCAGGAAAAATTTTCCTTATAGCGAACTATAGATTTAAATGTGGGCATGCGGGAGGTAGGAAATTGAATATCAGCACCCAAATCAGACAAGGCATCCTCGTAGTCAGGGTCGAAGGAGAGCTCGACATGCACGTAGCCGACGAGTTTCGCAACAAAATCGACGAAGCCCTTGAAACCGGCGACGTACGTCACGTCGTCCTCAGCCTTAAAGGAGTCACCTTCGTCGACAGTTCGGGCCTGGGCGCCATCCTTGGCCGCTATAAAAAGATCAGCGCCAACGGAGGGCAGCTGCTGGCGGCAAACATCAGGCCGCAGGTAGCCAGAGTATTCGAATTGTCGGGGCTGCTGAAGATAATCAGGACATTCGGCACCGAGGCCGAAGCCCTGAATAGTCTGTGAGGAGGACAACCATGGCGAGCAAGAACCAGATTAAAATGTCGTTCCCCAGCAGCAGCGAAAACGTCGGCATAGCCCGGGTAACCGCCGCCGCTTTTGCCTCGCAGCTCGACCTTACCTTAAACGACATCGAGGAAATAAAAGTCGCCGTATCGGAGGCGATAACCAACGCCGTCATCCACGGTTACGGGGATAAAGAGGGCGAAATCGAATTCACCCTCTCGCTCGACGGCGACCGTTTGGAGTTCGTCATAACCGACCACGGCAAAGGCATCGCCGACGTCGAGCAGGCCAGGCAGCCGTCCTTCTCCACCGACCCCGAGCGAATGGGGCTGGGCTTTGTGTTCATGGAATCGTTCATGGACGAATTGATCGTCGAGTCCGCCGTCGACAAAGGGACAACCGTCAGGATGGTAAAAAGAGCCGCCGCCCCGCCGGCTCATTAGGCAGGCGCATATGCTTGGCGACGACGAAATCGGCGTGCTGCTTGCTAAGGCTCAGCAAGGCTGCAGGGACGCCAAAGAACAACTCATCGAAAGAAACCTCAATCTTGTGCGCAGCATCGTCCATCGCTTCACCGGCCGCGGGTACGAATGGGACGATCTTTTTCAGATAGGCTGCATAGGGCTGATCAAAGCGATCGAACGCTTCGACCCTGGCTTCGGCGTAAGATTCTCCACCTACGCTGTACCGATGATAATCGGCGAAATCCGGCGCTTCATCCGTGACGACAGCCCTGTCAAGATCAGCCGGCCGCTCAAAGAACGCGCTTACCGGGTTCACCGGGCCCAGGAGAAACTGCAGGGCTGCCTAGGCCGTGAGCCGACGATCGGCGAGGTGGCCGAAGAACTGGCCCTTTCCCCCCAGGAAATAGCCGAAGCCCTCGAAGCGGTGCAGCCGCCCGCCTCGCTTTACGACCAGACATATTTCGAGGACGGCGACCCGCTCCACCGCATGGACCAGATCGGCTGCGACCCCGGGCACGACGTCGCCGCCATCGACAACATCGCGCTGAAAGAAATACTGTCCCGGCTGCCGCCGCGCGAACGTCTGGTTATCCAGTTGAGATTCTTCGAAGACAAGACCCAGTCGGAAATAGCACGCCTTATCGGTCTCTCCCAGGTGCAGGTGTCGCGAATCGAGAAACAGGCCCTGCGGCTGATAAAAGAGTACCTTCAGACCTCATGAACCGTGCGGGGTCTTATTTTTTTTGCCTGCGGCGCATACTAACCGCAGAGGTGAAGAACATGATTAGCGCCAAGCGATGGTGGGTCGCCCTGATCATAGTGGCGCTGCTGACGGCCGGTAGCGTGGCCGCCTGGGTATTCTATATTCAGCAATCCCCCAGGGCGCCGGCGCGGGCCCGTCAGGTAATGGCGGCGGACGCCGACGGCTACTGCGCGCGAGTCACGCCAAACGGGCAAACATTGTGGCATAAAACGGCGAAAACGGCGCAGACTATGGACCGTAACACACAATCAATAAGCAAGGAGGCAGAATAATGGGTGTCGTAAAAGTCATCGAGCTCGTCGGCACTTCCCGTCAGAACTGGACGGACGCCGTCGATAACGCCGTCAGCGAGGCGTCGAAAACCATCGACGACATACTGGGCGTCGAAGTGACCAATTTCACCGCCAATATCGACAATGGCCGCATCGCCGAATACAAAGCAGACGTCAAGATCGCTTTCCACGTCCACTAACCGTATACCTGAAGGGTGCCGCGAGGCACCCTTTCGATTTTGCGGCACGCATTAATTGCCCGGTTGCCGGCAAAAATAAAGGCGGAGGTGGGCATAGTGTCCGTCAGCGACGGCAGGCAGGGACAAGAAGAGTTTCAAAAATGGTATCAGGCCCGTTTCAATCAGGTAAAACCCAAGCCGCCCATTTTGAAAAACGTCTTCTGGGCCTTTGTGGTAGGAGGCCTAATATGTACCCTCGGACAAGTCATCCAGACCTATTTCATCAGTCTCGGCCTGTCGCAGAAAGAAGCGGCGGGGCCGACATCGGCGGTCCTGATATTCCTGGCGGCCCTCTTCACCGGGCTAGGCGTCTACGATGAACTCGGACGCAAGGCGGGCGCCGGCTCGATCGTTCCCATCACCGGCTTCGCCAACTCGATCGTCGCCCCCGCCATGGAGTACAAGCGTGAAGGCTACGTTTTCGGCGTAGGGGCGAAAATGTTCGTAATCGCCGGGCCGGTAATCGTCTACGGCCTTGTAACAGCCGTCCTTATCGGTCTGGCATATTGGTCATTTCGTTAGGGAGGACAGCCATTGAATAAAAAGAGCGGCAATCAGACGATAGCCTACGCCGACCCGCCGGTATTGGCGGCCGCAGCCACCATCGCCGGGCCGATGGAAGGGGAGGGACTGCTGAATGGACAGTTCGACAGGGTCCTCGAAGACAACCTCGCCGGCCAGGATACCTGGGAAAAGAGCGAATCGTACATGCTCGAATGGGCCGTAAGAACGGCAGTCAGCAGGACGGGTGGCACGCTCGACGACATCGACTGTATCCTCGCCGGCGATCTGCTCAATCAGCTGATGTCGGCCCATTTCGCGGCCCGCAGCCTTGGCCGGCCGTTCCTCGGACTCTATGGAGCCTGCTCGACAATGGCCGAAAGCATGCTTCTCGGCGCGGCACTCATCGACGGCGGTTTCGCCTCAAGGGTCGCCGCGGCCGTATCCAGCCATCACGACGCAGCCGAGCGTCAGTACCGCTACCCCACCGAACTGGGCGTGCAGCGCCCGCCGCTCGCACAGTGGACGGTCACCGGCTCCGGGGCGGTCGTGCTGGCCAGGGAAGGCCAAGGCCCCAGGCTTACAGTCGCTACGATCGGCAAGGTAGTTGACGCCGGACTGAAAGACCCCAACGCCATGGGACCGGCCATGACTCCGGCAGCTGCCGACACTCTCTGGCATCACCTTCAGGACACCGGCAGGCAACCCAATTACTACGACATCATCCTGACCGGCGATCTCGGCCAGGTGGGCAAAACATTGCTCATCCAGCTCATGCAGGAGAAGGGGATCGACATCGCCGCCAACTACGAAGACTGCGGACTGATGATCTACCGGGAGGACCAGGACCCGCACGCAGGCGCCAGCGGATGCGCCAGCTCGGCGCTGGTAATGTGCGGTCACGCATTCCCGCTGCTCGTCACCGGGCGGCTCAAACGCGTTCTCCTTATCGGCACAGGCAGCCTCCACAGCCCCACCTCATATCAGCAGAAAGAATCGATACCCGCCATCGCCCATGCCGTGGCTATCGAAGCGTAGAGGAGGAAAACCATGCAGGCTTATATCATGGCCTTCGTCATCGGCGGCCTGATCTGTGTCATCGGCCAGCTCCTGATGGATCTCACCCCGCTGACGCCTGCCCACGTCCTCGTGTTGTTCGTCGTACTGGGCGGAATAATGAGCGGCCTGGGCCTTTATCAGCCTCTCGTCGAAATGGGGGGGGCGGGGGCGACCGTACCGCTGCCGGGATTCGGCCACGCGCTTGTCAGCGGCACCATCGAAGAAATAAACAAATCGGGCTTCACGGGCGTCTTCAGCGGCGGTCTCAAAGCCTCCGCCTTCGGGGTAACGGCCGCAGTAGTATTCGGCCTGTTGGCCGCCGTGGCCTTCAACCCCAGGGGATAGGAGGAACCAATGCTGGCCGTCGACTTGATAGGCTTAATACTAACCGTCTGCATCATCGGGTTTCGTTATCCGCACTGCGTCCTTGGCGCGGCTGTTATCCACGACCTGGGGTCAGTCCTCACGGCTGTCTTTTTACAGGGACGCGTCGAGACAATCATCGCCGCAGGCGCATTCGGCACGACAACCGTCAGCGGCGTGAAGGCAGGTTTGCCGGTCGTTGCTGTCGCGCTCGGCGGAGCGATGGCCAACTATCTTGCCGGCGCGAGCTTAGGCGGGGCGGCGTGGGAGAAAACATCCCACTTACTCAATCCAGGCGCGGCACTTAAGCACCCCTTTGCCGTCGTTAACCTGCGGTTAGCAGTGGTATCGTCCATCGCGGCCCTTTGGCGGTTTATCTGAATACGGGGAGATGTATCATGAGAAATACGGCAAGGAGGTCCGGCAGCCAATACGGACGTCGCCGGGATGAAGAATACGGACGCGATGAAGGTGACTCGAACCAGGTCGCCGACCACAGGCAAAACACCGACAGCCTGATAGCAGACATGGCCAAGGGGTTTGTCGAAGCTCAGGCCAGGATAACAGGCGGGACCGATGTTGGGCCAAACCGGGAAATGCTCGCAATGCTGGAGAAAATCAGCAGCCAATTGGCGCAGCTGCAAAATGCGTCGACCGCCGTGCAGCGTCCCGGCGGGCAGGAACAGGCGGGACCGCAGGCACAAGGAAACAGCAGGCAGCAAGGTGGACAGCAGACGCAAAGAGGCGGCCAGAAACAGGCTGAGCAGCCGACGCCGGGAAACGGCCAGGGAAAAGAAGGGCAGCCAGAACTAAGCGCGATCTTCAGCCAGCTGCTGGCCGATGGTAAAAATGAGGGTAAAAAGAGCGCTGGCAACCGGCAGGAAGATGGCGCCCAGCAGATGGCCGGCGGTGCCCAGCCGGACGGCGGCGGTCAGCCGCAATCAGGCCCCGATAGCGATAATAAGGCAGAAGGACAGACCGCAGGCGAAAATACATCCTCCGCGGCACAGACGGCCGCCCAGGCGCTTGCCCGTGCCCAGTACGAACTCGCCAACGAACTAGAAGCCAGCCTGGCAAAACTGAAACAAGTCATCAGCGAGAGCGAAAAACTGGCCGACAAGATAAGCAACCTGCTCGGTCAGGAAAATAGCTCGCGCCAGACATGAGGTGAAAATTTGGCTGAAAAAGTAAGGATAGTAATCGTCACCGACGGCGACCGTTGCGCCCAGCACGTAGTGGAAAGCATCGCCGCCGAACTGGGGCTGCGGTGTATATCCGCCTCAGGCGGCAACCCTACCCCGATAAGCGGTCGGGAGATCGTCGATCTGGTCAAAACAGTTCCCCACGACCCTGTGTTGGTCATGTTCGACGACCGCGGCCGCCGCGACAAAGGGAAAGGGGAAACGGCCATGGAGTACGTAGCCTCCCATCCGGACATCGAGGTTCTCGGTGCTGTGGCGGTTGCCTCTAACACCACCGGTATCCAGGGCGTTGCCGCCGACGCCTGCATCAGCGGCGAAGGTCAAGTGGTGGATAATGCCGTCGACAAATACGGCCAGGAAAAAGTGACCGGCCGCGACCGGACAATCGTCAACGGCGACACCGTCGATGTGCTCAACGATGTTGAAATACCGGTCATCATCGGTGTAGGCGACATCGGCAAGATGGACAAGGCTGACGACATCAGACGCGGGGCGACGGTCACCCGCAAAGCGATCGAGGAGATATTGAAACGGAGTGGCGTCAGCAATGCAAGAAGTACGTAAAATCGAAAGCGATATCGACAAAAACACAAACTACCTTAAAGACCTCCTCGGTGTCGGCGAAACCTTCGACGTCGTCTTCCGTGAATTCAAGATCGGCAGGCGGCGTGCGGCCACATTCTCCATCAACGGCATGACCAACGATGTCGTCCTCACGAACGTATACCAGGCCGTCATGAATTGCCACCCTGAAGAACTCAGCATCAACACCCTCAATAAAGTCTTTTACCAGCGGCTGCCGCATTCCCAGGTCAAACTCATCGACAACATGAACGACGCGCTCGTCAGCATGCTCTCGGGTGAAATGCTGCTCTTCATCGAGGGTGAGGAACAGGTCATCGTCGTCGACGCAAGGGCATACCCCGTGCGCTCGCCGGCTGAATCCAACATCGAGAAAGTCACCAGAGGTTCGCGCGACTCCTTCGTCGAAACAATCCCCTTCAACACCGCCCTCATCCGCCGCCGTCTTCGCGACGCCAATCTCCGCTTCGAAATCGTCAAAATAGGCGCCCGTTCCAAAACCGACGTCGCCATCTGCTACATCAAGGATATCACCAATCCAGGGCTGGTGGAAACCGTCAAGAAAAGACTGAATGACATCGCCATCGACGGTGTGCCGATGGCGGAAAAGGCTGTCGAGGAATTCATCACCCTGGGCAGCAAATGGAACCCCCTGCCAAAGGTCCGTTACACCGAACGCCCCGACGTCGCCGCCGTACACCTCCTCGAAGGCCACATCTGCCTGGTAGTGGACACATCGCCCAGCATCATTATCCTGCCCACCACCTTCTGGCATCACGTCCAGCATGTCGAGGAATTTCGCCAGAACATGACCGCCGGCACATTCCTGCGCATGGTCCGCCTGGGGGCGGTGCTGCTGTCACTGCTGCTGCCGCCCCTGTGGCTCGCTTTCGCCCTCCAGCCGCGGCTGCTGCCGGAAACACTCGCCTTCCTGGGCCCGCGCGACCCAGGAATAATCCCCCTCGGCATCCAGTTCCTTCTGGCTGAATTCGGCGTCGAGATGGTGCGGATGGCCACCGTCCACGTGCCCTCGGCCCAGGCCACAGCCCTAGGCTTCATCGGCGCCTTCATGCTCGGCGAGTTTGCCAGCCGCGTCGGACTGTTCGGCAATGAGGCCATCTTCTACATCGCGGTAGCCACCGTCGGTACCTTCGCCACTCCCAGCTTCGAACTGGCTATGGCCGTCAGGCTGTTCCGCATCCTCCTCCTGGTGTTCGTCATCGCCTTCAAGCTTCCCGGCCTGCTCGCCGGACTGGCCTTCGTCCTGATCGTCGCCGCGATGACGAAATCCTTCGGCGTGCCATACCTGTGGCCGGCCATGCCCTTCAACTACAAAGCCATGAAAGATGTCATCTTCAGGCTGCCGCTCCCCAGCAAACTGCTCAGACCGGCGGTGCTAAAACCCCAGGACCCCGACCGTCTCGAAGACAACAGGCAAGGGAAACAGGGCGGTCCGAAAAAAAACAACGGGGATGAAAAGTGAAAGAAACCCGCCGACGGCGGGTTTCTTTCACTTACCGCGATAATACTCGCGAATTTTGCCCAGACTCTCGTTCAGACTGGTCACCTGTTCCTCGGCCGCGCCCTGATTCTCTGCGTTGACGGCATCCTTGAGCTGCTTCACGTGGGCATGCGTTGTCGTCACCGGGCCGAACACACCCAGCTGCTCCATCGTCGGCTTGGCGTTGTTCCAGGTATCCTCCAGTCCTTTGACCTTCGACGCCGCCTTGCTCCAATTCTTGTCCGCCACATAAAAGCTCACGCTGCGGACGGCATTGCCGACTGCGATCAGATCCGCCACGGGTGACAGCTTATACGACTTGCCGATGTCGCTCACGCCGCCCATGAACTTGTTCAGATTCTCATACGAAGCGGTTATCTTCTTGTCCATCACACTTGTCGCCAGTTTGCCGGCCGCCTCATCGGCATCCTTCACGCCCTTCTTGTCGCCCACCGCCTCCTTGGTTTGCTGCCAGGTGGCCTGGAGGTTATAGAGCCCCGCCTCGGCCTGCTGCCAGTTTTCCTTGTTGATGCCTTCGAAAACCGTGCCGGCGATCGCTTCCAGATCGTAAAGCAGGGCGGGGGCGGATACGAAGCGTTCCATCACGGGCGGGTTGGGTTTGGCGTCTCCCGGTTTTCCGGCCGGACCGATTTCCGGCTTCTTCGCCGGTCCCATGAGGCCGCAGCCGGCCAGCACGGCGGCGAAAAGCGCGGCCGCGGCCAACGCTGCGAAAGTCTTACAATGCCGCAAAAGCAACCCTCCTTTTCCCATAGCTTGTACGTCGGCCGCAGACTTTATTCCTCGCCCGGGGATATTGACACCGCCCGTTGTATATACTAAAATGTAACCAATTAAATACCCGTGTTGTATAGAGGCGCGGGCTATTATCAGTACCTGGGGCGAGCTTGCCGAAGCGATGAGCCTCAGGGAAAGGAATACCCGCCGAAGCCGGTTTTTTAAGGCAGGAAACCCGGCTGGGCTTGTGGCTGAACAAGCACAAGACTGTCATCCGGCGTATCCGCGCCGGGTGGAGCGCTATCTCACCGGCAGAAATGTCTTTACTATAAAGACACGCGGTTGTGAGGTAGCTCGCAACCGTTTTTTGTATTCTGTATCCGCTAATATCGTCAACACCGAAAGGAGAATCCCCATGAACCTTCACGGCACCATGCGCATCAACCAGGCCGGCCATCTGGAAATCGGCGGCTGCGACACGGTGGAACTGGCCCGCCAGTTCGGCACACCCCTGTACGTCATGGACGAAGCCCTGCTTCGCGAAAATTGCCGCGCCTATGTCGAATCCTTCCAGAAACACTACCCGAACGCGGAAGTGATATACGCCAGCAAAGTCTTCTCAACCATGGCCATGTGCCGGTTGGTGGCCGAAGAAGGCATGGGGCTCGACGTCGTCTCCGGCGGCGAACTCTACACCGCCCTGGCCAGCGGGTTCCCCGCGGGACGCATCTACTTCCACGGCAACAACAAATCGCCCGAGGAACTGGAAATGGCCCTCGAGGCCCGTGTCGGCCGCTACGTCGTAGACAATTTCTGTGAGATGGACCTCCTGAACGAACTCGCCCGCCAGCGCAAAATAAAAGCCAAAATCCTCATCAGAGTATCGCCGGGCATCGACGCCCACACCCATCACTACATCAAAACCGGCATGATCGATTCCAAATTCGGTCTCGCCATCGCCAACGGCCAGGCCCTCATGGGAGTCGAAAAGGCCCTCGGCATGAAAAACCTCGAATTCAAAGGCATCCACTGCCACATCGGCTCGCAGATATTCGACCTCAACTCCTACAAAGAAGCGGCCGCCACTATGATGTCCTTTGTTAAAGAAATCAAAACCAAAACCGGCTACGCCTGCGAAGAACTCAACCTCGGCGGCGGATTGGGCATTTACTACACCGAAGGCGACACCCCCCAGCCGATCAGCGACCTCGTCGCCCTCATGACCAAAACGGTGCGCGAGACAGCGGCTTCTTTCGACCTGCCCCTGCCGAAGATTATCGTCGAGCCCGGCCGGTCGATCGTCGGCGAAGCCGGCGTCACCCTCTACACCGTCGGCTCGGTCAAAGACATCCCCGGGATTCGCAAATACGTGGCCGTCGACGGCGGCATGACCGACAACCCCCGTCCCGCCCTCTACCAGGCCAAATACGAAGCCGTCCTCGCCAACAAGATGAACGTTCCCGGCGAAGAGACGGTCTCCATCGCCGGCAAATGCTGCGAATCGGGCGACATGCTCATCTGGGACATCGAGCTTCCGCCGGCCGTCCCCGGCGACATCCTCGCCGTGTCCTCCACCGGCGCCTACAACTACTCCATGGCCAGCAACTACAACCGCAACCGGCGACCGGCCGTCGTCTTCGCCTGCGGCGGCAAGGCCGAACTCGTCGTCAGACGGGAAAGCTACGAAGACCTCGTCCGCAACGACATCGTTCCGGAACGGATGCAGAGCAAAGTCGCCTGCCTGGCCTAATCAGTCTGGCGATAAAGGCCCTTTCTCACCATCCTGAACCTAGTTTGAAGGGACCCGGCCTGTGCCGGGTCCTCACATTTTGCATCAGGGGTTTTTTCTAGTATAATTTAGTATGAAGTTTGAAACCGGGGGGAGCGGCACCATGAACAACGACCCTGCTGCGCTGCTCGCAGGCCATCCCAAGGCGCCCCTCCTGGCCGCCGTCGGCAGGCATGCCGCCGAAGCCGGCTTCCGGACAGCGGTCGTGGGCGGGTTTGTCCGCGACCTGCTGCTGGGCATAATAAGCCAGGACATCGACATCGTCGTCGAAGGCGACGCCATCGCCTGTGCCAGCCTCCTGGCCGGTCGCCTGGGCGGTGCCGTGGCCAAAACCTCCCGCTTCGGCACAGCCGTCCTGATGGTGGGCGACACCCGTATCGACCTGGCGATGGCAAGGTCGGAGAGCTATCCCCATCCCGGCGCACTGCCGGATGTAAGCCCCGGCACATTGGCCGTCGATCTGTGGCGGCGCGACTTCACCGTCAACGCGATCGCCCTCGGCCTCGTCCCTGAGAACTTCGGCATTCTGATCGACGAAGTTGGAGGCCGGCAGGACCTTTGCGAAAGACTCATCCGCATCCTTCACCCGCGGAGTTTCAGCGACGACCCCACCAGGATGCTGCGCGCCGTCCGTCTCGCGCACCGGCTGCGTTTTTCCCTCGCCGCAGCTACCGCCGACCGCCTGCGGGAAGCCGTCCGCGGCCGCAATTGGCTGACCGTCGGTTCCCACCGCCTGGGGCGGGAAATAAGGCTGCTTTTCAGGGAAAACGACTGGCCCGGGCTGTTTCGCAGTCTCGACGACTGGGGGATGTTCCGGCCCCTTTTCGCTACCGTGCTGTCAGGCGCGAAAATCGCCGCCCTGGAGAATATCGACACCGCCTCCGTCTGCCTGGGGCGCAGCGGCCTCTCTTTCGACCGCGAGGCGGTCGCGGCCCTGATAATCGGCGGCCGCGCCGGCTTTTGGCTCAAGTGCGAAAGCGCCTGCAGCCCGCCGGGGAGGCTATACGCCATCCGCAGACTGCTCGCCGCGCCCGGCACCGACGCCCGATTGCGCGCCTTGCTCAGAGATATTCCCCCCGCGGCGCTTGCCTATCTATGGATAATATGCCAAAATGAAGAGGAACGGTTGCGACTGCAGAAAGCGCTGGCCAGAATGAGACTGTCCCGGGAACCGGGCGGCGAAACCTGACCAGATGCGGCAAAGCCGTATAAGGAGGATAATTAGTGTTTGGTTTTGACCCTGATATGGTATTCCGCATCCCCGCCCTGCTCATAGCCCTCACTGTGCACGAATATGCCCACGCCCGCGCCGCCGTATCACTCGGCGACCCAACGCCGCGCTACGCAGGCCGCCTGACGCTCAACCCCATTCCCCACCTCGATCCCATCGGCCTCATAATGCTCTGGCTGTTCAGCTTCGGCTGGGCCAAGCCAGTCCCCATCAACCCCTTCAACCTCAGCAACGGCCGCTGGGGCGTCCTGAGCGTGTCTCTGGCCGGACCGGGGGCAAACCTCGCGATGGCATTCGTCAGCGCCCTCGTCTTCAGCGTCGTCGCCAAACTGCACCTCGGCAACCCCGAGATTTTCAAAGTAATCCAGTGGACATTCACCTACAACCTTATCCTGGCCGTCTTTAACCTCATCCCCGTGCCGCCGCTCGACGGCTCGCAGATAATCTCCAGCTTTCTGCCGCCGCGCCAGGCCGACGCCTTCGAACGCATCGCCCCCTACGGGCCGTTCATCCTCATGGCGCTCGTCTACCTTAAAGTCATCGGCGCGGTCATCTACCCCGTCCAGGCCTTCCTCAGCAGCATAATCACCGGCATCGTAGCGCTTATCGTATAGGAGGAACAACGAAACCATGAGCAAAGGTCGTATCTTCAGCGGCATGCAGCCGTCCGGCAAATTTCACCTCGGCAATTACCTCGGGGCCTTGGAAAACTGGGTCAAACTCCAGTACGACTACGACTGCGTTTTTTCCATCGTCGACTGGCACGCACTAACCTCGATGTACGAGGACACCAGCAAAATCCCCGAGAACATACATGAAATGGCCCTCGACTGGCTCAGCGGCGGCCTCGACCCCGAACGGAACATCATATTTGTCCAGTCCCACGTCAAAGAGCACGCCGAGCTCCACCTGCTCCTCTCCATGATCACGCCCCTCGCCTGGCTGGAGAGGGTGCCCAGCTATAAGGACAAGCTCCAGCAGCTCGGCGCGATCGGCAAAGAAATCAACACCTACGGCTTCCTCGGCTATCCCGAACTGCAGACGGCCGACATTATCCTCTACAAAGCCGACACCGTGCCCGTAGGCGAAGACCAGATCCCCCATGTCGAACTTGCGCGGGAAATCGTCCGCCGCTTCAACGGCTTCTACGGCCCTGTCTTCCCCGAGCCCCAGGTCAGACTCAGCCAGGCAGCCGTGCTGCCCGGCATCGACGGCCGCAAAATGAGCAAATCCTATGGTAACGAGATCCCCTATGCGGCGCCGCCGGAAGAACTCAAAGCCAGAGTCAGGATGATGATCACCGACCCGCAGCGCGTTAAGAAGACAGACGCCGGCGATCCCTCGGTCTGTACCGTCTATACATTCCATAAACTCTTCAACAAAGAAGAGCTCGAAGACATCGGCGGCAAATGCCGCACCGCCTGCATCGGCTGCGTCGACTGCAAAAAGCTCCTCGCCGAAAGGATGTCCGCCAGCCTGGCCGACATCCATGCCAGGCGCTCCGTCCTTGAAGCCAACCCGGGCCGGGTTCGGGAAATCCTCGTCCACGGCGCCGAACGGGCTCGCAAGGTCGCCGCCGCCACCATGGAGGAAGTCCGCGCCGCCATGCGGCTCTAAGCCATGAGCACCGCCGAATACAAGATCAAGCTCGAAGCCTTCGAAGGCCCGCTGGCCCTGCTCATGCATCTCATCGACAAAAACCAGATCGACATCTACGACATCCCCATCGCCGTCGTCACGGAACAATACCTTGCCTACATACGGGCCATGGAACAATTCAACATCGACGTCGCCAGCGAATTCCTCGTGATGGCCGCCACCCTGCTGCAGATCAAATCGCGCATGCTTCTCCCCAAGCCGCCGGCCGCCGAGCAACTGGCCGAAGAGGTGGACCCGCGCCAGGAACTTGTGCAGCGGCTTTTGGAATACAGGCGATTCAAACAAGCCGCCGCCGACCTGGAGGAAATGCTGCGCAAGCGCGAACAGTTCGTCGCCCGGCCGCCCGGTTATTTCGCCACCAAAATCGTCCTGCCCGAAGGCCTCAGGATCGACGACCTCATCGAAGCCTTCGCCGCCGTCTGGGAAAGCGCCGTCGACGAATTCGCCTTTATCGCCCGCGAGGAAATCAGCGTCCAGGACAAAATGCAGGATATCCTCCTGCTCCTCCGCAAGCAGGGCGGCAGGCTGGAATTCGCCCAAACCATCATCCGCAGCGGATCACGCACCGAAATGGTCACAGCCTTCCTGGCGCTCTTGGAACTCATCCGCCTGAAACGAATCCATATAGAACAGGAACGGAGCTTCGGCCCCATTTACCTTAGCCTGGGAGAGGTCGTGCACTGATGTTTTACCGTCACCTTAAGGGCCACATCGAAGCCCTGCTGTTTGCGAGCGGCAACCCTGTCGCCGCCGACAAACTGGCCCAGATCCTCGAAATCGATGCCGAAAATGTCGCCACGCTCGTTGCCGAGCTAAAGCAGGACATGGCTGACGCCGATCGCGGTCTTACCATCCTTGACGTCGCCGGCGGCTACCAGCTTTGCAGTAAGCCCGAATTGGCGCCCATCATCGAAAAACTCGTCGAGGTTCAGGAAGCCAGGATGTCGCTGGCCGCCATGGAAACTTTGGCCATCATCGCCTTCAAGCAGCCGGTCACCAAACTCGAGATCGAACACATCCGCGGCGTCAAGGTCGACGGCGTCGTCACCACCCTTGCCGAGCGGGGACTCATCAAAGAAGTCGGCCGCAAGGAAGCCATCGGACGGCCGATACTCTACGGCACCACCGACGACTTCCTCAAATGCTTCGGCCTCGCCAGCCTCGACGACCTTCCCGACCTCGCCGAACTCCTTAATGTCGAGCCCCCCGAACTGCCGGAAGCCGATGAATAAACTTATCCGGCCCGCGCATGCGGGCGGTTTTTTTTGCCACAATATTACTATCCGAGCGGGGAGGGGGGAGAGCATGGAGACATGGCTCGCACTGTGCCTGGCGACGGTGCTGCTCGTTCTTGCCGCATCCCGGCTTAAGCTGTTCATCAGCCTGTTCTACCGCCGGCAGGGCGAAGACGACCGCCTCGACATCGACGTTTACGCACTCGAAAAACTCGTACACTACCACCTTGAAGTCCCCCGCGCCCGCCTGGCGCGCCGCGGCGGCCTGCCATGGCCGGAAGCGGTCGTCGACACCCCCGGCGGACAGGCGGAAACGCGCGCCGGCAAAGAGCAGCGGTTTGTCCGCAACACCTGGAAAATCTTCCGCCACCACCCCAGACACTGGCACTACCTGATGAAACAGCTCCGTTACTACACCCGTATCTACAAGCGACTGATAGCGCGCATCCTCGCCGCGCTGGCCTGCGAAAAGCTATCCTGGCGCACCGGCTTCGGCGCGGGCGACGCCGCCCTTACAGGCATGGCCACAGGCCTGTTGTGGACATTTAAAACCCAGACCTACGCATACATGCAGCGCAGGCTGAAAAGCGTCGCCCGGCCTGTCATCCGGGTGTCGCCGCTTTACACCCGGGACGGCGTCGAAATCGAACTCGAGTGTATATTCAGCATCACGCTGGGCAATGTTATAAACGCGATAGCGACAACTATCCAGCACCTGGGAAGGGGGGACGACAGGAAGTGGAAGAACACCCGATCCAAAGCCTGATGAAAACAGCCATGGAAAGCATAAAAGGGATGGTTGACGTCAACACCATCGTCGGCGATGCTGTGGAAACAGCCGACGGCACGGTCATCATCCCGATCTCGCGCGTCACCTTCGGCTTCGCCGCCGGCGGCGGCGACTTCGAAACCGAGGAACAAGTCCACCACGACGGCCATCCTTTCGGCGGCGGCAGCGGCGCCGGTGTCAGCGTCAAACCCGTAGGCTTTCTCGTATGTTCGCCGGTCAACGGCATAAGATTCTTGCCGGTAGAAGGCAATCAAATCTATGACCGGCTTATCGACATGGTCCCGCAGGCCCTCACGAAGATACAGGAAATCATGCGCAGCCGCGACGCGCAGGATGAGTTCGATGAGTTAGCCGAGACGGCCGAAACCCAAGGCGCCGGACCGCAGCCCAATATGTAGGCTGGCCATTGATGGCCCCCATCTGCTGTGGTGTTCCTCGAACACTTCCTCGGCGTACGCACCGAGTACGCCTGCGTCGTGTTCTCCGGTGCGCCTTGCATCTGGAGACCCTGAATGGCCAGCGCACAATAGCAGGAAAAGATACTGGCGTTTGCGACACTTGCATCCCTAACCCATACAAAAACCCGCACATACCTGTGCGGGTTTTTCGCATATACATCTACTGCCTCAGTGCAAGGCGGCCAGTTTATCCTTGATCTGGGTCGCGTGCAACGCCTCCGCTTCGGCAAAATGACGGTACAGCTTCGCGACTTCGGGATTGTTGATTTGCTCGGCAAAAGTCTGATAGTCCCGCACCAATTCCTGTTTCTGGGTCAAAGTCGTGCGTAAAGCCGTCTTGACGTCAAGCATTTCCATGCTTTCACCTCCTTAAACTGGTTCTATTATGTCCCCGGCGAGGCGCAAAAATGTATGACGGCTTTGACGTACGGGGAAAACATAGTTATAATAGTTATTGGTCTGCAATTAATAACTGGAGAGGTATACATGAAAAAAACGGCGTTCATAACGCTGATGCTATTTATGCTCGTCACTCCCCGGTTAGTCTGGGGTGCTCCGGCGGACCCGACCCTGACCGCCAAGTCGGCGATCGTCATCGAAGCCTCCACAGGCAGGATCATATTCGCCCAAGGGGCTTCCGACAGGCGTCCCCCGGCCAGCACGACGAAAATGATGACCCTGATCGTCGCCCTTGAGCACGGCAACCTCAACGACATCGTCACCACCAGCCCTGGCGCGGCGGCGACCGAGGGCTCCTCGATGTGGCTGGCGCCCGGCGAGCAACTCAAACTGGGCGACATGCTCTACGGCATGATGCTCGTCTCCGGCAACGACGCCACCGTCGCCGTCGCCGAACACATATCAGGCTCAATGGACAAATTCGCCCGCCTCATGACCGAAAAAGCCCGCGCCATCGGTGCGCTCAACACCAACTTCACCAACTCGAGCGGCCTGCCCGGCCCGCAGCATTACTCGACCGCCTCGGACCTCGCCCGCATCGCCGCCTACGGCTACAAAAACCCGCTATTCGCCCAAATCGTCGGCACCAGACACGCTGTCGTCCCCTGGCCGGGCAAAGACCACGACCGCGACCTCTACAACGAAAACAAGCTCCTCTGGCAATATGAGGGCGGCAACGGCGTCAAGACCGGCTTCACCGAGGAGGCCGGCCGCTGTCTGGTATCAGGCGCGAAGCGCGACGGCATCCAGCTCGTGGCCGTTGTCCTCGACGGCGACCGGATGTGGGAAGACTCCATAAAACTCCTCGATTACGGCTTTAGCCGCCTCCAGCCGGTCAAGATGTTCAGCCAGGGCGATATCATGAAAACAGTCAAAGTGACAGACGGCAAAAACGAGCAAATTCGGCTCGTCGCCGCCAGCACCCTTTCCGTGCCCGCTGTCGCCGGCGACCGGGATGGCTTCACGACGGTGATCGAAGCGCCCGACCGCGTCGACGCCCCGATAGCCGCCGGACAAAAGCTCGGCACGGTTAAGACCCTCTACCGCAACACCGAAATTTCGTCAATCGATCTGCTGGCCGCCGAGCAGGCCGAACGCAAGTCGTTCTTCAGCCTTATCTGGGGGTCGTTGTGGAGCTTCTTCACATTCATCGTCAAGAATTTCGCCTGACGCATCAGCACCCGAGCCGCCGCGAGGCGGCTTTTCAGCCTGTAGACAAAGTCAGACTGGTGAGAAAGGTCCAGATGCAAGGCGCACCGGAAGAGCGCGCCGCGCCGCGTACTTTGGGACGTACGCAAGCAAGCGCTCAGAGGAGCAACGCCGCAGATGGGCCTTTATCGACAGTCTGAAAAGCCGCCGCGAGGCGGCTTTTCTTTTCCCGTTCTAGCCGGACCGGTTTCCTCATACCTTCCAGATAGGGAGGGGAAGGCGAATGATTAACCTCATCTGGCTGCTGCTCCTGGCCGGCGGCATATTTTACGCCGGGTCGACCGGCAGGATAGAAGCTGTCACACCCAGCGCCATAGCAGCCGCGGAGAACGCGGTAACCCTGGCCTTCAAACTGACCGGGGTTATGTGCCTGTGGCTGGGGATGATGAAAATCGCGGAACGGGCGGGATTGGTGCGGCTTATGTCTTTCATCATCGGTCCATTCATCCGCAGGATATTTCCCAGCGTTCCGCCCAACCACCCGGCCATGGGAGCGATAGTGATGACGGTAAGCGCCAACATGCTGGGCTTGGGCAACGCCGCCACACCGCTTGGCATAAAGGCGATGCAGGAGCTGCAGAAGCTCAGCCGCGACCGCGAAACAGCCACACCGGCGATGTGCACCCTGCTGGCGCTGTGCACCACCGGCGTCACCCTCGTTCCGGCCACCGTCATCGCCCTCAGGGCCGCCGCCGGTTCCACCGACCCGGCGGAAATCGTCGGCTCTACCCTGGCTGTCGGCTTAGTCGCCGCAACAGCCGCCCTCACGGTGGACCGCATCTGCCGGGCGCTCTATGGCGGCCGGGGCCGATAAGCCGCCATGTTCGCCCTGATCTGTGAACTGCTCTCCGCCTGGGCCATACCTCTTGTGCTCCTCCTCATACCCCTGGCAGGCTACCTGCGGCGCGTAAGGGTATACGAGGCCTTCGTCGAGGGTGCGGCCGAAGGCTTCCAGACCGCAGTGCGGATAATGCCCTTCCTGGTGGCCATGCTCGTGGCCGTAGGTGTATTCCGTGCTTCGGGCGCCCTCGACGACTGCGTCGCCCTGCTCAAGCCTCTTCTGTCCGTCTTCGGCGTCCCGCCCGAACTCGTCCCTCTCGCGCTCTTGCGTCCCCTGTCAGGCACCGGCGCCCTCGGCATGACGACTGAACTGCTCGCCAGCGAAGGCCCCGACTCGCTCACCGGCCGGATGGCGTCGACAATCCTCGGCAGCACCGATACCACATTCTACATCCTGACAGTCTACTTCGGCGCAGCCGGCATCCGCAACCCCCGATATGCGGTCGTCGTTGGCCTGGCGGGCGATATCACCGGGTTTTTCATGTCGATATACATCTGCAGACTGCTGTTCTCCCCATAAAGCAATCGCAAGGTTGCCGATAATGGACTATCGGCAACCTTCCTTTTTGCCCCCTTGCAGTGGCACATCCGACCGCCGGGAATACACTGTAATGTGAAAACGAAGATAATGGGGGGACTGCGATGGTCAGAGTAGTGGTCGCCGGCGGCGGCTGGGCCGGGTGCGCAGCGGCCCTGGCCGCGGCCAAGGCCGGTGCTCAGGTGCTGCTTCTGGAACGGACCGACATGCTCCTGGGAACGGGCCTGGTGGGAGGCATCTACCGCAACAACGGACGTTACACCGCCGCCGAGGAAGCGACGGCCATGGGGGGCGGTGATCTTTTTGTCGCCATGGACGCCAATGCCAGGCACCGGGGCATAAGATTTCCGGGGCACAGCCACGCCTCGCTCTACGACGTCAGCGCCATGGAGCCGCTGGTGAAAAAAGTGCTGATCAACTATGGGATAACAGTGAGGACAACAGCGAGGGTTGTGGACGTGCTGAAATACGGGCGCATGCTTCAGGCGCTCGTGACCGACGACGGCGAGGCAGTTAAAGGTGACGTCTTCGTCGACACCACCGGCACCGCAGGTCCGATGGGCAACTGCCTCAAATACGGCAACGGCTGCGCCATGTGTATCCTGCGCTGTCCCTCCTTCGGCCCGAGGGTCAGCGTCACCGCCCGCTCACAGGTCAAAGAAATAATGGGCCTCAAGGCGGATGGATCGTTTGGCGCAATGAGCGGCTCCTGCAAACTCAACAAAGACTCGCTCAGCGAAGAAATCCGCGAACAACTGGAGCGGGAGGGGGCGGTCGTCCTGCCGGTGCCGGAGAGGCTCATAAAAAGCACCTCCCTCGGACGCAAAGCCTGCTCGCAGTATGCTATCCCCGAATATGCCGCCAATCTCGTCCTGCTCGACACCGGCCACGCCAAACTCATGACCTCGTACTTCCCGCTTGACGACCTGCGCACAATCCCGGGACTCGAAAACGCCCGCTACGAAGACCCGTACGCGGGCGGCCAGGGCAACTCGGTCCGCTACCTCGGCATCGCCCCCTGCGGCAACAACCTGAAGGTGGATAACGTCGACAACCTGTTCTGCGGCGGCGAAAAGGCGGGCATCTTCGTCGGCCACACCGAAGCGATCGTCACCGGCCTGCTCGCCGGGCACAACGCCGTCCGCCACTGTCTCGACATGCCATACCTGGAACTGCCGCGCACCGTAGCCTCGGGCGATATCATCGCTTTCGTCCACGACCAGATGGCTACAAAAGACGGGCTGCGGCTGCGCTACACCTTTTCCGGCTCAGTCTATTTCGAACGGATGAAAGCCATCGGCCTGTACTCTGCCGACCGGGGAGAGATAGGCGCACGGGTGGCCAAAGCGGGCCTCGCCGACATATACAGCCAATGCCTGGTATGAGAGGGGAGAGACGCATGAAGCGGAGACTGACAGCCAGCTGCATCGACATCAACTCGCCCTACTGCCCGTGTCTCCTGGCCGAGACGAACCACTGCGTGTTCTGCAGCCACCTTAAAGGGCAGCCGGTCTGCGACTGCAATTGGAGCGGAGTCTGCATACTATATGAACGCCGGTGGCAGCCTAAAAACGGCGTTCGGCGGGGTGACACACCTACACTGCGGATCGAGGCGGACAGCGAAATAATCCGCAAAGAACTGCTCGCCGAAAACACTTACCTGCTCGAATTTTGCGTCAGCGGCGAACTTGCGGCCGAGCTCGGCAAAACAGGGGCATTCGTCTTCCTGCGTCTTGCCGACGACCCGCAGTACTTCCACTTCCCCGTAGGCGTGATGAAAGTCAACGCCAACGCCGTGCAAGTAGTCGTCGAGGCGGTCGGGCCCAAATCCAGCCGCCTGCTCGACAGTCCCGTGAACACCGTTACCGTCCGCGGCCCCTATTACAACGGAGTGCTCGGACAGCCATGGATTGACAATATCACCTGTGGTACAATATTGTTGGTGGCAGGCGGCATGGGTCAACCGCCCGCGCTGCCCATGGCCGCCCGTCTCGCTGCCAATAACAACCGCGTCGTCGCCCTGCTCGCCCCCGGCAAGATCGGACGGATATTCATCGACAAAGACCTGGAGGAACTCGGCGTCACAGTACACAACGTCGACTCCTTCCGGCGGACCGGCAGCGGTCTGCTCAGCAGATGGCTTGCCGACGAAGAAGCCCGTCCCGACCTCATCGTCAGCGCCGGCCCGGACGAACAGCACCACGGCGTGATCTCCGCCATGCAAGCGGCAGGCGTAAACATCCCCATGGCCGCCACCAACAACGCCACACTCTGCTGCGGGGAAGGCATCTGCGGCAGCTGCGAGCGCGAAACCAGCGACGACCGCCGCATCCGACTCTGCAAAGTGCAGACCGATTTCAGCCAACTGGTTCCCTGATAAGGGACGCGAGGAGGGGCAATGCCCGAAAGACTGCAAAAAATCATCAGCCAGGCGGGGGTAGCCTCCCGCCGTCACGCCGAAGAACTCATAACCGCGGGCCGGGTAACGGTAAACGGCCGGGTGGTCGCCGAACTCGGCGCCAAAGTAGACCCAGGCAAGGATGTCGTCGCCGTCGACGGTCGTCCCCTGGCCGGCGAGGAAAAATACTACCTCCTGCTCAACAAACCGAGAGGCGTGGTCACCACCCTAAGTGATCCGCGGGGCCGGAAGACGGTGGCCGAACTCGTCGCCGCCGTGCCGGCCCGGCTTTACCCGGTGGGCAGGCTAGACTACAACACCGAAGGGCTGCTGCTGCTTACGAACGACGGCCAGCTCACCCATGCCCTGACACATCCCAGCCATGAGATCGACAAGACTTACGTTGCCACCGTAGCCGGTCGGCCGACCGAGGAAAAACTCGACCGCCTGCGTATGGGCATCACCCTCGATGACGGCGTCACCGCCCCCGCGAGGGTAAGGCTCACCGGCTACGATCCGGCAGCCGCCGCCACCACCCTCACCATCGTTATCCACGAGGGACGCAACCGTCAGATCAGGCGAATGTGCGACGCTATCGGCCATCCAGTTAACAAACTCAAACGCACCGAATTCGCCTTCCTCACCCTGGAAGGCGTTCAGCGCGGCCGCTACCGTCATCTCGAGCCGGAAGAAGTCGCCGGCCTCAGGAATTTGGCGGGGCTGCCCCCGCGGTAACCGCGTCCCTCAGCTCGGCGGCTGCGGCCGACACCGCATCCGCAGGGCTATTTTCATACTGACGCGAGCTGGAATAAAGTGGATATGAACGGAGAACACCTGTGATGAAAAAAGTCCTCGTCATCGGCGGCGGCGCCGCCGGACTCATGGCGGCAGTCAGCGCCGCCGGACACGGCGCTGCCGTGACGCTGCTCGAAAAGATGCCTGCGCTCGGCAGGAAAATCCTCATAACCGGTAAAGGCCGCTGCAACGTCACCAACATCGCCGATATCAAAACCATCATCGACAACATGCCCGGCAACGGCCCCTTTCTCTACAGCGCCCTCTCCGCCTACTCCAACAACGACCTGATGGCCTGGTTGGAACAGCGCGGCGTGCCGCTCAAGACCGAACGGGGCGGCCGCGTATTCCCGGTCAGCGACCAGGCAAGGGACATAGTCGCCGCCTTCGCAGGTGCCCTCGCCGATCTCGGCGTTGCCGTCGTGACCGGGCAGGCTGTGCGCGAAATCCGTACCGCCGATGGACGCGCCTCAGGAGCCGTCACCGCTGACGGACGCGAGTGGCGGGCCGAAGCCGTCATCCTCGCCACCGGCGGCGCCTCCTACCCCGGCACCGGCTCAAGCGGCGACGGCTATCGCATCGCCGCCGCCCTGGGGCATTCCGTCACCCCGCTCCGTCCGTCGCTCGTCCCGCTTGAGGTCGCCGAAGACTGGATCGCCGACCTCCAGGGGCTGGCTCTTAAAAACGTTGCCGTCTCGGCCCTTACCGGCGGCCGTCAGCTCGCCGCCGAATTCGGCGAACTGCTCTTTACCCACTTCGGTCTTTCCGGTCCGGTAATACTATCCCTCTCCAACCCCGTCGCGGCCGCCCTTCGCGCCCGACCGGGCGACGAAGTCCTCATCGCCATCGATCTTAAACCCGCCCTCAGCGCCGATACGCTGGACAAGCGCCTCCAGCGCGACTTCGTCAAATTCGCCCGCAAGCAATTCAAAAACTCGCTCGGAGACCTGCTGCCCTCGCGGCTCACCTCCGTAATCATAGACCTCAGCCACATCGACCCCGACAAGCCCGTTCACCAGATAACCAAAGAGGAACGTGCCCGGCTCGCCGGCCTGCTCAAGCAGCTCACATTCACCGTTACCGGCACCCGGCCGCTGGCCGAGGCCATCGTCACCGCTGGTGGCATAAGCACAAAAGAGATAAACCCGTCTACTATGGCGTCGCGCCTCATTCCCGGGCTCTACCTTGCCGGCGAAGTCATCGACATCGACGGCTACACCGGCGGCTTCAACCTCCAGGCGGCCTTCTCGACCGGCTACGTCGCCGGGCGGGCGGCGGCTGCGGATAAAGTGGAAAACAATTACAGATAATATAGCCATCCCTTGCCGTGGGAGGCTAGCAAAGTGAGTCGCCGCAATAAAAGCAATCCGTTCGTCAGTTGGGAACCGCTTATCATCCGCCTGGCGGCTGTCTGTGTCACCGCACTTGTCGTTGTCCAGGTGCTCATCTATCACGACACGCCCCGCAGCTACCTCTCGCGGGTCGACAAACTCGAGGGCGACCCGGTAACCTGGCAGACGCCGCTGGTGGCCGAGACGCCCCTCGTCATCAGCGAAGGTTCGCCGGTCGCCAGCCGAATCCAGATGCTGCGGGAAAACAGAATCGTCGTCATCCGTATCGTTCATCCGCCCGCCGCGGCCGACGTATACCCCGTCGTCAACGGAGAACGGGCAGGCGACTTCAGGAGCGGCGAGGCCGCCGTCACCGTCTACGACGGCGACTACCTCGAAATCGACGCCAGCCGCCTGAACGCCGTTGGACGCTTCGTAGTCGCCGTGCCTGGCGGCGGGCTCGTCTCCCCGCTCGACGGGCTCGTCGTCGAAGGGCGGGGCGAAGCTGTGCCGATCGGTAAAGTCAAATTCAAACAATAATGCAACATTGGAGGAAATCGGCGGCAGCGCACGAAAGTAATAATGTTATACATATGCGCAACCTCGCTGGAGTGAACCGATGGATGTACATCCCCCCTTCAAACTGACCGGCCGCGAATACCGGACCGAAAACAGCGTCATCGTAATTGACGGCGTCCGCTTCGGCGCCGAAGCGGTGCCTATTATCGCCGGACCGTGCGCCGTAGAAAGTTACGAACAGTTTCGTCAAACGGCGCTGGGGGCCAAAGCCGCCGGGGCGGCCATGCTGCGTGGCGGCGTCTTTAAACCGCGGACCTCGCCCTACAGCTTCCAGGGCCTCGAAAACGATGGCCTCAAGATCCTCCAGGCCGTCGGCCGCGAAGTCGGCCTGCCGGTGGTCACCGAAGTCACCGATCCCCGCGCAGTCGGCCTGGTGGCCGAATTCGCGGACATGCTGCAGATCGGCGCCCGCAACATGCAAAACTTCCCCCTTCTCAAAGAAGTCGCGCAGGCGGGCCGTCCGGTGCTGCTCAAGCGGGGCGCCGCCGCCACCATCGAAGAATGGCTTATGGCCGCCGAATACCTGTTATCCGGCGGAACCGCCGACGTCGTGCTCTGCGAACGGGGCATCCGCACATTCGAAAACTACACCCGTAACACCCTCGACCTGTCGGCCGTGCCGCTTGTCAAACACCTAAGCCACCTGCCGGTCGTCGTCGACCCAAGTCACGGCACCGGCAACTGGCGGCTCGTCGGGCCTATGGCCCGGGCGGCCGTGGCCGCAGGCGCCGACGGTCTGATAATCGAAATCCACCCCTGGCCGCAGGAAGCAATGTCCGACGGGCCCCAGTCCCTCACATTGGACAACTTCCGTCAACTGACCCGCGAACTGGAAAAAGTGGCGGCCGCAGTCGGCCGGACAATTAATAACGGAAAGGGCGGGCCGAAGCGATGAAAGAAACGGTAAAACCCATCAGGAAACTGACGGGCGAAATCGCCATCCCCGGCGACAAATCCATATCCCACCGCAGCGTGATGCTGGCCGGGCTTGCCGACCGCCCGGTGAGGATCAGCAACTTCCTCGCCGCCGCCGACTGCCTGTCCACCGTCGCCTGCATGCGCGCCCTGGGAGTCAAAATCGACCGGCCGGGCGAAAACGAACTTATCGTATTAGGCAAAGGCCTCTACGGACTGAGCGAACCCGATGAGGTTCTCGACGCCGGCAACTCCGGCACCACCATCAGGCTGTTGTCCGGCATCCTCGCCGGCCAGCCCTTCTTCAGCGTGCTCTCCGGCGACGGGTCGCTCCGCCGCCGCCCCATGGCCCGCGTCATCGCCCCGCTCGCCAAGATGGGCTGCCGCATCTACGGGCGCGAGCAATCCCGCTACGCCCCCCTGGCCATCGTTCCCGCCGACGGTATCCACGGCATCGACTACACCATGCCGGTCGCCAGCGCCCAGGTCAAATCGGCCCTGCTGTTCGCCGGCATGTTCGCCGACGGACCCACCCGCATCACTGAACCCTACGTTTCCCGCGACCATAGCGAGCGTATGCTCCAGACCTTCGGCGCCAAAGTGACCCGCAGCGGCCTCACCGTCAAACTGTCGCCCGTCCAGGAATTATCCGCCCCCGCGGTCATCGACGTGCCCGGAGACATCAGTTCCGCTGCGTTCTGGCTTGTCGCCGCCACCATCATCCCCGGCAGCTCGCTGCGCCTGACAAACGTCGGCATCAATCCCACCCGCACAGGCATCATCGACATCCTCCGGCGGATGGGCGCCGACATCGAGATAACCGCCCGGCGACAGGCCGGCGAAGAGCCGGTAGCCGACCTCGTCGTCTCCGCCGCCGAACTCGTCGGCACGACAATCGAGGGAGAAATCATCCCCCGTCTCATTGACGAAATACCCGTACTGGCCTTAGCCGCCCTGTTCGCAAAAGGACGCACAGTCATAAGCGGCGCCGAGGAACTGCGCGTCAAGGAAACCGACCGGCTCAGGGCGATTACCAGCGAACTGGCAAAAATGGGGGCGCGCATCGAAGAAACGGCCGACGGGCTTGTCATCGACGGCCCGCAGACGCTTACCGCCGCGGCCTGCCATTCACACGACGACCACCGCATGGCCATGGCACTGGCGATCGCCGGCCTGGCGGCCGGCGGGGTAGAAATAGAAGATGCCGGATGCGTTGCCATATCATACCCGCGGTTCTTCGCGCAGATCGCAGCACTTCAGGAAGCAGCCGGAGGAACGGAATGAAAAAACTCATCATCGCCATCGACGGCCCAGCGGGGGCGGGCAAAAGCACCGTCGCCCGCCTCGTGGCCGAACGCCTGGGCTACACCTACATCGACACCGGCGCCATGTACCGCGCCGTCACCTGGGATACAGTGCGCCGCGGCATCGCCGTCGACGACGCCGAAAAAGTCGCCGCCGTAGCCCGGGCAATCAACCTCCAGCTCACCACCGTCACCGGCAAAACCCTCGTCAAAGTAGATGACACCGACATCACCGACGCCATCCGCACACCGGAAATAAACCGTCTCGTCGCCGAAGTCTCCCAAAACGGCGGCGTGCGTGAAGCCATGGTCCACCTCCAGCGTCAGCTCGCCGGCCTCGGCGGCGTCGTCATGGACGGCCGCGACATCGGCACGCATGTTTTGCCGAACGCCGACATAAAGATATTTCTGACAGCATCAATCGCCGAGCGCGCCCATCGCCGCTGGCTGGAGCTCACCGACAAAGGCTTCAACGTCGACCTGGCCGAACTCCAAGAAGAAATCGCCTGCCGCGACAAAGCCGACTGCGAACGCGCCATCGCCCCGCTCATACAGGCGGCCGACGCCGTGCTGGTCGACACCACCTACCTCACCGTCGCGCAGGCTGTGGAAACGATACTACAGCTTTGCGAGGAGAAGTCCGGTGTTTTATAACATTCTCCGGCTGCTCGTGCGCGTTATTCTCCGCACAGCCTTCCGCTTACGCGTCAGCGGCGTCGATAACATCCCTGTCTCAGGCGGTGTCATCATCGCCCCAAACCACATCAGCAACCTCGATCCGCCCGTAATCGGCTGCGCTCTGCCCGACAACCGGCGCATCCGCTTCATGGCCAAGATCGAGCTCTTCAAAAACCCCGTCGTCCGCTGGGTGGTCACCGCGCTGGGAGCCTTCCCCGTCCGCCGCGGCATGGCCGACCGCACCGCCATTCGCAATGCCCTCGCCCTGCTCGAGGAGGGCGGGACGGTCGGCATCTTCCCTGAAGGGACCCGCAGCAAAACCGGAGTCCTCGGCCGCGCCGAGCCGGGCCTGGGGATGATCGCCGTCAAGGCCGGCGTTCCCGTAGTGCCCTGCGCTGTCACCGGCACAAACAAACTCTTCCGCGGCGGCCACATCCTGCCGCGGTTCACGGTCAGATTCGGCGCCCCGGTGATCGTCCCTCCGGGCAGGACCGACAAAGAAGCCGTAGAACACATAAACGAACAGGTAATCGGCGAAATTGCCAGGATGCTCAAGGAAGGAGGCTGAACGTCGTGCAGGACAACCTGTCGATAGTGCTTGTGCAGCGTATCGCCATCATCGCCGTCGTCGCCTACGTCTTCTCCCACACCAAGGCTTTCCGCCTGATGTTCAAAGAACAAAGCTCATACCGTGAAAAAGCCGTCCTGATCCTATTTTTCTCCTCCATATCCATCGCCGGCACCTATCTCGGCATACCCATCGACGACGCCATCGCCAACGTCCGCGACACCGGCACCATCGTCGCCGGCCTGCTCGGCGGCCCCGTCGTCGGCACAGTGACAGGCCTCATCGCCGGTATACACCGCATAACCCTCGGCGGCTTTTCCGCCGAAGCCTGCGGCGTCGCCACAATCGTCGGCGGAGTCCTTGCAGGCTACATCCACACCCGCATGCAGCCCAAGGCCCCCGACTGGATCGTCGGCGCCATCACAGGCGTCAGCGTCATCCTCTTCAGCATGGGACTGATCCTCGTCATCAGCAAACCTTTTGCCGCCGCCCAGGTGCTCGTGGCCAACGTGGCTTTGCCAATGTCCCTCGCCAACGCCATCGGCATATCGGTATTCATGATTATCATCCATAACGCCCGCGAGCACCAGACCCGCATCGGCGCCCTCCAGACCCACAAAGCCCTCAGGATAGCCAACGCAGCTCTGCCATACTTCCGCCAGGGACTCAACCAGGTATCGGCGGAAAAAGTCGCCGCAACCATCCGCAGCATGACCTCGGCCGCGGCCGTCGCCATAACAAACCGCGAGCGCGTCCTGGCCCATGTAGGCCTTGGCGAGGAACATCACCGTCCAGCCAACCTCCTGATGACCAACGCCACGAAATCCTGCCTTGAAACCGGCCAGATCACGGTCGCCCAGCGCGCCAGCGAGATCGGCTGCTGCGAAGAAGGCTGCCCCCTCAAATCCGCCGTAGTCGTCCCACTCCACTGCCGTGACGAAATCGTCGGCACCCTTAAACTCTACTATGCCCGTGAAGAGGCCATGACCGCCCTCGACATCGAATTCGCCCAGGGACTGGGACAGATTTTCTGCACCCAGCTCGAACTCGCCAACCTCGAGCAGATGGCCGAGCTGGCCGCCAAAGCCGAGCTTAAAGCCCTGCGCGCCCAGATAAACCCTCATTTCCTCTTCAATGCCCTCAACACCATCGTTTCCCTATGCCGCACCAACCCCGAAGAAGCCCGCAGCCTCATCATCGAACTCAGCGACTTCTTCCGCCGCAGCCTCAAAACCTCGCGCGACTTCGTCACCCTCAAAGAAGAACTCGAACACGTCGAATCATATCTAACCCTCGAAAAAGCCCGTTTCGGGCCGCGTCTCACCATCGTCAGGACCATCGACGACGAAGCCCTCAACATCCTCATCCCCGCCTTCACCATCCAGCCGCTCGTCGAAAACGCCGTCAAACACGGCCTGCTCGCCCAGGAAACGGGGGGGACTGTCTCCATAACCGCCCACCGCAACGGCAACTCCGTAGACATCGTCATCGCCGACGACGGGGCCGGCATCTCCCGCGCCACTCTTGCCCAGGTACTCGTCTCCGGCTTCGGCAAGGGAGCCGGTGTCGGCCTGTCCAACGTCAACGAACGGCTGAAAAACATCTACGGGCCGAAACACGCCCTGACAATCGACAGTGTGGAAGGGCAGGGGACCAAAGTCAGTCTCACCATACCCGCCACCGCGAGGGGGGTTGTAGCGTGACAGCCTCCATCATCCGCGCCATGGTCGTCGACGACGAAGCACCGGCGCGCAGCGAAATCCGCTATTTACTCGAACAACACGACGACGTATGCATAGTGTACGAAACCGGCCACTTCCAGGACGCCCTCGCCGCCCTGCGCCAGACCAGACCCCATCTCGTTTTCCTCGACATCGAAATGCCGGGCATGAACGGCATCATTCTCGCCGAAAAGATACAGGAGATTCTCCAGCCCCTCATCGTCTTCGCCACCGCGCACGAGGAGTTCGCCCACAAAGCATTCGAACTCAACGCCGCCGACTACCTCCTAAAACCATTCGCCCCCAAACGCGTCGCCCAGTGCATCGAAAAAGTGCGCTCCCTTCTCGGTGCCAGGGCTCCCGTCCCCGTCAGCGGCAAAGCCGGCGAAAGCGGAATACCTGCCGCCTGCCGCCAGAAGCTCGCCATCGAGCAGAACGGCAAGGCGCAGATAATAAACACCGCCGACATCATCGCCGCCAGCAGTTCGGAAGGCCAGGTGACCATCTACTCCGCGGCGAAGACATACCAGGTCAATATAACCCTCCACGAGCTCCAGGCAAGGCTGGACGAAAACCAATTTTTCCGCAGCCACCGCGGCTACCTCGTCAACATCGAGAAAATCCGCGAAGTCATTCCCTGGTTCAACGGCACCTATAATCTGGTTATGGACGGCCTGACCGGCATCGAGATTCCCGTCAGCCGCCAGCAGGCGCCCAAACTGAAGAAGATATTCGGCTTATGAAAAATTTTTAACCGATAAATCATGCAACTCAACTGAAAAAATAGGCCGTCTGGCAGGGATAACTTGCCATTCGCCATTTCAGAAGTTATACTCAACTATAATACTTATATTTTTTTCCTAAAAGTATTCAGAATATTCTTTCGCGAGGTGCGTATGAGCAAAGCCCCCCTGGAGTGTTTGGCGGAAATCCCTTTGTTTTGGCAGGAAGTGGGCTTTGAGCCATGGGCCTGGAAAGACTTCAAAGGCGTAAAAAGGCGTGTTACCTTTCGAAAAGGGGCTCTGCTGGGCGAAGTCGCCCGCTATTACGCCGACGATCACATCGTCTGGCATCCGGCAGCTCCTGGAAGCGAAAGCAAAATTTTCGCCGACTGGCGGCCGGCCGACGAAGTCATGAGCCACCGTTTTCTTATCCTCGACGGCCGCAACGCCGCCAAGCCCCTGAAGAAATACTATCTCCTCGGTATAAGAGGCTGGCTGGAGGTGCTTCCCTACAGCCCCGGCGGCCCGGAAGTGGAAGGATTCCGCGATTTGATCTTTATTGCCAATAAGGCCTGGGAATTCTCGCAAAAGCTGAAAGGAGGCGATGCCGTCGGAGATTTCTGAAAGTCGCAAAGGCCGATAAAAACGTAAGGGAGTGATTTATCAATGTTGATGACGATGTTTTTATTTGCCGCAGTGGTCTTTATACTAGCTTTTAAGTATTACGGCGCTTATCAGAGAAAAGTATACGAACTGGACGACAGCAAGGAAACTCCGGCCCAGTGCATGTTCGACGGGATGGATTACTGTCCGGCCCATCCTGCGGTCCTGCTGGGTCACCACTTCTCGTCCATCGCCGGTGCCGGCCCAATCGTCGGCCCGATTGCCGCCTCTGCTATGTTCGGGTGGCTGCCGGCCTACATCTGGGTCCTCATCGGCTCGGTATTCTTCGGCGGCGTTCACGACATGGGAGCGCTGGTGGCATCGATCAGGCACCGCGGAATGTCCATCGGTGAAGTTGTCTCCCAGTGGATCGGCAAGAAGGGTAAACGGCTTTTCCTCTGCTTTACCTGGCTGGCGCTCACACTGGTCATCGCCGTTTTCCTCGAGCTGGCGGCCCAGACCTTCGCGGCTGATCCGGCCGTCGCCTTCTCCGGCATCTTGTACATTTTTCTGGCAATGGTCTTCGGCATGGCCATCTACCGCTTCGGCATCACCCTCAAGGTAGCTACGGTCATAATGGTGCCGATAATTCTCGGCGCCGTATTCTTCGGCTCATACAACCCGTGGGTTCAATCCGCGTTCAAGCTCGGTATCGACACCTGGCGCTGGATACTCGTCGTCTACATCTTCGGCGCCTCCGTTCTGCCCGTCTGGCTCCTCCTGCAGCCCCGCGACTATCTTGCGTCCTACCTGCTCTACTTCTCCGTATTCATCGGCGCGGTCGGCATGCTGTTCGGATCGGAGTTCGCCGTCAAACTGCCGGCTTTCAAAGGCTTTGCCAACGCCGGTGGAGAACTCATGTGGCCGCTGTTGTTCGTAACCGTGGCGTGCGGCGCCATCTCGGGCTTCCATGCCCTTGTCGGCAGCGGCACCACGGCTAAACAGCTCCGCAAAGAGAGCGACGCCGTCGCCATCGGCTACGGTTCGATGCTTGTCGAAGGCATCGTCGCCGTCATCGCCATCGGCACCATCATGATCGCCGGCGAAATGCTCAAAGGCGGCCCCACAGTCGTATACGGCGCAGGCCTCGGCAAGTTCTCCGCCCTCATCGGCATCGACCCAAGGGTCGGCACATCCCTGGGCTTGCTGGCTCTCAACTCCTTCATCCTCACCTCGCTCGACACGGCAACCCGTCTGGCCCGCTATCAGCTCCAGGAGTTCTTCGACATGAAGCTCGACCGCTACACCGCCACCGCCATCGGTGTCGCCGTCGCCATCGGGCTGATATTCTACAAAACCGGCAACAAGCCCGCCTGGGCGCTGATTTGGCCGGTATTCGGCGCCTCCAACCAACTGGTTGCCGCGCTGTCCCTCATGACGGTCGGCGTATGGGTCATGAAGGGTCTCAAAAAATCGGCTACCTTCATCATGCTACCCATGGCATTCATGCTCGTCACGACGGTCGCCGCGCTGGTACTGCTCATTATGGCCAACCTCAACAACTTTATAATCTGTGGAATCAGCGTCCTGCTCCTCGTCTTGGCTGTCCTGCTGCTTAAAGAAACCTGGGCGGTGTTTTCAAACAAAGATCAGACACCCATAACCCCAGCCTGACCTTATAAAAAGAAAGCCGCTGCTTATGCAGCGGCTTTCTTTTTGCGTAATTTGAAACCGTTCGGAACAACAACCTAACCGTTCATCTGGCAAATAGTGCAATTGAACATAAATATATTGTCGTTTGACATAATGTGCGACTATACTTAAATATGGCGCGAGCGAAAAGGAGGGAAGAGGAGCACTAATCGCACCAACTGAACGGACATACCAAAGGAGGTAATTCTGCGTGGAAAAGATCAACTCCATCTGGCTGCTCATCGTAGCCGCGTGCGCATTCATCCTTGCGTACCGCTACTACGGTGCATTCATCGCCGCCAAGGTCCTCATGCTCAACGACGCCAACGTCACGCCGGCTCACCGCTGCAACGACGGCCGCGAGTATGTGCCGACCAACAAATGGGTATTATTCGGTCATCATTTTGCCGCCATCGCCGGCGCAGGTCCGCTCGTCGGCCCCGTCCTCGCATCCCAGTACGGCTGGGGCCCCGGCTTCGCCTGGATACTGCTCGGCTCCATCTTCGCCGGCGCTGTCCACGACTTCATCATCCTCTTCGCCTCCGTGCGTCATAACGGTCAGTCGCTGGCCACAATAGCCCGTAAAGAGGTCGGCCCGATCACCGGCTTCACCACCTCGATCGCCATCCTCTTCATCATCATCCTCGCCATGGCGGGCCTCGGCATCGTCGTCGTGTTCGCGATGATGAAAAACCCGTGGGGAGCCTTCACCCTCTTCATGACCATCCCCATCGCCATCGTCATCGGTCTCTATATGTTCAAGATCTCCCCAGGGTCGATCCGTTCCGGTTCGATCGTCGGCTTCCTCCTCGTCCTCTTCGCGGTATTCGCCGGCCATTGGGTAATGCCAGGCCAGGCATGGGGAAGCCTGTCCGGAATCTTCACCCTCACTCGCGAGCAGGTATCCGTCGCTCTGCCGATTTACGGCTTCATCGCCGCCGTCCTGCCGGTATGGCTGCTCCTCGCCCCGCGCGACTACCTCAGCTCCTACATGAAGATCGGCACCGTGCTCGCTCTGGCCCTCGGCATCCTCATCGTCCAGCCGACCGTCAACATGCCGATGACCACGCCGTTCGTCGCCGGCGGCGGCCCCATCATCCCCGGCCCCGTATGGCCGTTCGTCTTCATCACCATCGCCTGCGGCGCCATCTCCGGCTTCCACGCTCTCATCAGCTCGGGCACCACGCCCAAGATGATCGAGATGGAAAGCCAGGCCCTGTTCATCGGCTACGGCAGCATGCTCGTCGAAGGCTTCGTCGCCATGATGGCCCTCATCTCCGCAGTCGTCATGTACCCCGGCGACTTTTTCGCCATCAACACTCTCGCGCCTGCTTACGCCAAGATCCAGGCCATGTTCCCCACCGTCGAGATAAAAGAACTCGAAAAGCTCGTCGGCATCCAGGTCATGCACCGTCCGGGCGGCGCCGTTTCGCTCGCCGTCGGCATGGCCCACATCTTCTCCAGCATCGGCGGCATGAAGAGCCTCATGAGCTACTGGTATCAATTCGCCCTCATGTTCGAAGCCCTCTTCATCCTCACCACCATCGACGCCGGTACCCGCGTAGGCCGCTACATCCTTCAGGACGTTCTCGGCACCTACGTCTATCCGCCTCTCAAGGAAACCGGCTGGTGGCCCGGCATCTTCTTCACCGGCGCCATCGTCAGCTTCAGCTGGGGCTATCTCCTCTACACCGGCAACGTTGGCACCATCTGGCCGATGTTCGGCGTCGCCAACCAGCTGCTGGCCGTCATCGCCCTGGCTCTCGGCACCACCATCATCCTCAAGCTGGCGAAAAACAAAGCCTACACCCTCGTCACCATCGTGCCGCTGGCATTCCTCGCGGCTACGACCATCACTGCCGGTTACCTCAACATCGGCAACTACCTCAAACTCAATACCTTCAACGGCAACCTCATGGCGGCCCTCAGCATCATCCTGATCGTCATGGTCGTCATTATCATCGTCGACTCCATCCGCCTGTGGACGCGCCTCTTCGGCACCGCCAAGCCCGAAGGCATGAACACCGACGTGCAGGCTGTCTGCCAGTTCGGCGAAACCAAACCCAACATCCCGAGCTAATACCAACTGTATCACCAAAAGACCGCGCTTTACGGCGCGGTTTTTTTTTGCCGGTTCACCGGCAAAAATCCTCCGTTTAACCGCCAAAAGCCGCATTTGGCGGCAGAAGTCTTGCCTTTTGACAAATTGCCGGGCTATACTTACTAATGGAGTAAAATACGCAGGATGAATTTAGCGAATAGTCGAACAACTCGTACCCCCTATCTTTCATGATGAGGAGGTGAGGGACGCAGCCTTATTCCCCCGGTAATACCAATACTATTACAAAGGAGGAAAAAGCGTGAATTCAGTCTGGTTACTGGTCATAGCCGCCTGCGCATTCGTCCTGGCTTATCGCTTCTACGGCGCATTCATTGCCGCCAAGGTCCTCATGCTCAACGACGCTAACGTCACGCCGGCTCATCGCTGCAACGACGGCCGCGAGTATGTGCCGACCAACAAATGGGTATTATTCGGTCATCATTTTGCCGCCATCGCCGGCGCGGGCCCGCTCGTCGGTCCCGTCCTCGGCGCACAGTACGGCTGGGGCCCCGGCTTCGCCTGGATCGTCCTCGGCTCCATCTTCGCCGGCGCTGTCCACGACTTCATCATCCTCTTCGCCTCCGTGCGCCACAACGGCCAATCGCTGGCCACAATAGCCCGTAAAGAGGTCGGCCCCGTTACCGGCTTCACCACCTCGATCGCCATCCTCTTTATCATCATCCTCGCCATGGCGGGCCTCGGCATCGTCATCGTTTTCGCGATGATGAAAAATCCGTGGGGAGCTTTCACCCTCTTCATGACCATCCCCATCGCCATCGTCATCGGTCTCTATATGTTCAAAATCGCCCCAGGGGCGATCCGTTCCGGGTCGATCGTCGGCTTCCTCCTCGTCCTCTTCGCGGTCTTCGCCGGCCATTGGGTGATGCCCGGCCAGGCGTGGGGCGGACTAGCTCCATTTTTCACACTTTCACGCGAACAGGTCGCCATCGCCCTGCCGATCTACGGCTTCATCGCCGCCGTTCTGCCGGTCTGGCTGCTCCTCGCCCCGCGCGACTACCTCAGCTCCTACATGAAGATCGGCACCGTGCTTGCGCTGGCCCTCGGCATCCTCATCGTCCAGCCGGATGTCAACATGCCGATCACCACCCCGTTCATCGCCGGCGGCGGCCCCATCATCCCCGGCCCCGTCTGGCCGTTCGTCTTCATCACCATCGCCTGCGGCGCCATCTCCGGCTTCCACGCTCTCATCAGCTCGGGCACGACACCCAAGATGCTCGAGATGGAAAGCCAGGCCATGTTCATCGGCTACGGCAGCATGCTCGTCGAAGGCTTCGTCGCCACCATGGCCCTTATCTCCGCCGTCGTCATGTTTCCCGGCGACTATTTCGCCATCAACACCCTCGCGCCTGTCTACGCCAAGATTCAGGGTGCCTTCCCGACTGTCGAGATCAAGCAGCTCGAACAGCTCGTCGGCATCCAGGTCATGCACCGCCCGGGCGGCGCCGTTTCGCTCGCCGTCGGCATGGCCCACATCTTCTCCAGCATCGGCGGCATGAAGAGCCTCATGAGCTACTGGTATCAGTTTGCCCTCATGTTCGAGGCCCTCTTCATCCTCACCACCATCGACGCCGGCACCCGCGTAGGCCGTTACATCCTCCAGGATGTGCTCGGCACCTATGTCTACCCGCCCCTCAAGGAAACCGGCTGGTGGCCCGGCATCTTCTTCACCGGCGCCGTCGTCAGCTTCAGCTGGGGCTACCTCCTCTACAGCGGCGAAGTCAGCACCATCTGGCCGATGTTCGGCGTCACCAACCAATTGCTGGCGGTTATCGCCCTGGCCATCGGCACCACCGTTATTCTCAAGATTTCCGCCACCAAGGCTCATACCCTCGTTACCCTCGTGCCGCTGACCTTCCTCGCGGCGACTACCATCACCGCAGGCTATAAGAATATCGCCGTATACCTCAAACTTAACACTTTCAACGGCAACCTCATGGCCGCGCTCAGCATCATCATCCTCATTATGGTGGTCATCATCCTCCTCGACTCCCTCCGGGTATGGTCGCGTCTCTTCGGCACCGCCAAACCCGAGGGCATGAACACCGACGTCCCGGCGGTCTGTCAGTTCGGCGAAACCAAGCCGAATATCCCGAGCTAATCTCACCGTACCTCAGAAGGTCCGCGCCGACGGCGCGGACCTTCTTCTTCGATAATTAAAATTTGCCGGGAAAAGGAATTATAATAAAAGTGGACGAATACCAATAAGAACTTTGTAACAACATCATCCGGAGGCCAACAGTGAAGATCCTGCTTGCCGAACACCGCGGCTTCTGCTATGGCGTCGAACGGGCCGTCGCCATGGCCCGCGGCTGCGCGGAGCGCCCGGGCAAAGCCGCCACCCTCGGGCCCATCATCCATAATCCCCAGCTCGTCGCCCGGCTGGCCGCCGAAGGCGTCGGCACCGTAGACGACCTCGACGCCATCGAAGGCGACACCGTCATCATCCGTTCTCACGGCGCCCCGCCGGAAACTTACCGCCAGGCGGCCGCCAAAAACCTTACCGTCGTCGACGCCACCTGCCCCCATGTCAAAAAAGCCCAGACAGCCGCCCGCGACCTGAGGGAAAAAGGCTACACGATCGTCGTGGTGGGGGAGAGGGGACATCCCGAAGTCAACAGCATCGTCGCCTGGGCCGGCGAAGGCACCGTCGTCGTCGAAACAGCCGCTGAAGCGGACGCCCTGCCGGAAATACCGCGCATGGGGGTCGTCTCCCAGACCACGTTCCCGCCAGCCAGGTTTGCCGACATCGTCGCCATCCTGAACACCAAAACCGGCGACATCCAGATCAACAGGACCATCTGCACCGCCACCGAACTGCGTCAACAGGCTGCCGTCGACCTGGCGGCGCGCGTCGGCGTCATGATCGTCGTCGGCGGCCGCGGCAGCGCCAACACCACCCGCCTGGCCGAGCTGTGCCGCGAGGCAGGCAGCAGGGTGTATCACATAGAAACAGCGGCCGAACTGGACCCCGCGTGGTTCAGGGGCGCGGAGGCGGCTGGCATAACCGCCGGCGCATCCACCCCCGAATGGGTTATTGAGGAGGTATATCGTAAAATGCAGGAATTCGATCAAGCAATGGAGCAGGAAATCAGTCAAATCGAGAAAGGCAGCATCGTAAAGGGTAAAATCGTAAGAGTCCGTGAAGACGAAGTGTTCGTCGACATCGGCTACAAGGCCGAGGGCGTCATCCCGCTCGCCGAACTCGCTTACCCGCAGCCCGCCAAAGCGGAAGACGCCGTCAAAGAAGGCGACGAAATCGACGTGTACGTCATCGATGCCGACAGCAGCGAAGGCGCCATCAAGCTGTCGAAAGTCCGCGCCGACAGCGTCATCGCCTGGGACAAACTCGAAAACGCCCAAAACGCCCGGCAACCCATCGAAGGGAAAGTGATTGAAGCTGTAAAAGGCGGTCTCTCGGTGGCCGTATTCGGTGTACGGGGCTTCATACCCGCCTCGCAGGCCGACGTAAGGTTCGTCGAGGATCTCAGCATATTCTCCGGCCAAACCCTGAGCGTCCTGCCCATCGAAGTGGATAGGGACAAAAAACGGGTCGTCCTCTCCCGGCGCGCCGTCCTGGAAGAAGAACGCCGCCGCCGCGAGGAGGAAATCTTCGCCCGATTCCAGCCCGGCCAGACCGTCCACGGCACGGTTCGCCGCCTCGCCGACTTCGGTGCCTTTGTGGACATCGGCGGCGTCGACGGACTTGTCCACATCTCCGATCTTTCCTGGCACAGGGTCAAAACAGCCTCCGAAGTCGTCAACGTCGGCGACGAAGTCGACGTCGTCATCCTCAAACTCGACCCGCAGACCAGGAAAATATCTCTCAGCCTCAAAGCCGTGCAGCGCGACCCTTGGTTCGACATCGCGGAAACTCTCACCGTAGGCGCCGTCGTCCCCGGAAAAGTCACCAAAACCTCCAAATTCGGCGCATTCGTCGAAGTAGCTCCTGGAGTGGAAGGGCTTGTCCACATCTCCGAACTCGACGACCGCCGGGTGGAAAAAGCCGAAGAAGTTGTCGCCGCCGGCCAGGAAGTAAACGTCAAAATCCTCGGCGTCGACAAAAAGACGAAACGCATCTCCCTCAGCATCGCTCAGGCAAAGCAGGACCGCGACCGCGCCGAATACAGCCCCTACCTCCAGGAAAGCGGCAAAGGGCTGGGCTTCACCATCGGCGACAAGCTCGGCCATCTCTTCAAACGAGAAGACTGAAGGGTTGTGGACGTGTGCGCCAATCGCGCAAACTCGACCATCTCAAATACTCACTCGCCCTCGATGACGGACCGGCGGCCAACGGCTTCGCCGACTTCTCGCTCGTTCATAACTGCCTGCCGGGCCTGGCCTTCTCCGCCATCGACCTGACCACGGCCGTCGCTGGCATACCCATGCGCCACCCGGTCATCATCAACGCCATCACCGGCGGCGCGGCCGACGTCACCGCCGTCAACGCCCAGCTGGCCGAACTCGCCAAGCGGACCGGCGCAGCCATGGCCGTAGGTTCCCAGTACGCCGCCCTCGAAAACCCGGCGGTAAGCGAATCCTACCAGATCGTTCGCTCCGTCAACCCCGACGGCGTACTGTTTGCCAACCTCGGCGCCCACGCCACCCCGGACCAGGCAGTCCGGGCGGTGTCGATGATCGGCGCCGACGCCATCCAGATCCACCTCAACACCGCCCAGGAACTCGCCATGCCCGAGGGAGACCGCGACTTCAGCGGCTACCTCGAAAACATCGCCGCTATCGCCGCCGCCAGCCCCGTCCCCGTCATCGTCAAGGAAGTAGGCTCCGGCGTCGCCGGCGAACAGGCCGAAGCCCTGGCAGCGGCCGGCATCAGGGCAATCGACACCGGCGGTGCGGGCGGCACAAACTTCGTCGCCATCGAAGCAGCCCGCGGCTCAGCCGAACTGCCGGCCGACACTCTGGCCTGGGGGATACCCACCGCCGTCTGCGCCGTCGAGGTAGCTTCCGTTCTGCCCCCAGCCGTCGACCTCGTCGTCTCCGGCGGCATCCGCAGCCCCCTCGACGCCGTAAAAGCTCTGGCCGTCGGCGGGTGTTCCGTCGCCATCGCCACCCCGGCCATCAGGCTGCTGCGGGAAAAGAGCCTGGCCGACGCCGTCGCCTGGTTCGATGCCTTTCTTACGGAAATGAGGCGTTACATGCTCCTCGTCGGGGCGCGCAACATCCCCGCCCTGGCGAAAGTGCCTGTCGTGATAACCGGCAAGAGCAGGGAGTGGCTCGACGCCCGCGGCATCGACACAACCCGTTTTGCCAGGAAAGGCGGCCGCCGATAGTCGATATAATCGAATAAATAACAACTCACGAGCATGGCCGCGCGGCCATGCTTTTGCATGTTTTCCCTCCGCCCGGGGCAAGCTAGATTCGTGCTCGCCATCATCCTGGATGTGAGGTGAAAAAACCACATGAGTTTGCCGGTAGGAATGATACTGCTCCTGGTGGTCGGCGTCCTGGCCTACTTCGGTTTAGCCCAGCGCCTGCTCGACCGTATGCGGCTCACCGACAAGCAAGCGCTCTTCTTCATCGCCGCCATCATCGTCGGCAGCTTCGTTGACGTACCGTTGATGCGCTCACCCGTAGAACTGAGCGTCAACGTCGGCGGCGCGCTGCTCCCGGCCGCTCTGGCCATCTGGCTGATAGCCACCGCCGACGAAACCGCCGAACGGATCAGGGCGGTCGTCGCCAGCTTCCTCGTCGCCGGGGCGGTGATGCTCGGCTCCTTATACCTGCCCTACGAACCGGAAAACATGTTCCTCGATCCCAAACTCATCTACGGCATTGCCGCCGGCATCATCGCCTACATCGCCGGCCGCTCCCGCCGTGCCGCCTTCATCGGCGGCACCCTCGGTATAATCCTCAGCGACGTCTACCACTTCTACACCGTGCTGCGCGCCGGCATCCCCGGCACCACCGACATCGGCGGGGCAGGAGCGTTCGACGTCGTCATCATCGCCGGCCTCGTCGGCGTGATGGTAGCCGAACTTGTCGGCGAAACGCGGGAAAAGCTCCAGGGCGGACCAGTACTCGGACCAAACCGCCCCGAGGGTCTGTATGAATTCAGCAAAGAACTCGGACACCACGGCAAACACAACAAGGATAAATCGCTTACCGCCGCCAAAAAAAACGAACAGCAGGACAGGGGGGAAGACCGTGAATAGGCTAGTCATCGCCGCGGCCCTCCTCATCGCCTGCCTCATCGTCGTGCCAGCCCAGGCGCACGAGCGCAACGACGGCGGTTACTACACCATCGTCGACGAGCTCGGCCGCCCCGTCTTCCTGACCGGCTGGAAAGTCAACATCGGCGACCAGTGCCTCACCGCGGACAACAAACGTTACGAAGTCACCGGCATCAGCGGCGATACCGCCCACGCCAAATTCATCGGCGAAGTCAACCTCAGCGCCTACGCGCCGTCGAATGCCGTCCGCTACCACGCCTTCGCCGTCCATCTCGCCCCGCGGGTGGCGAGCGCCCAGGGCAACAAAGTCGCCATCTACCACACCCACTCCGACGAATCCTATATCGAAGGCGACGGCAAGGAAAGCATCCTCGGCAACGGCGGCATCTACAAAGTAGGCAAGACATTCGGCGATTCCCTCCAGGCTCAGGGCCTGCAGCCCATAATCTCCACCGCCAAGCACGACCCGCACGACAACATGGCCTACGAACGCTCCCGCCGCACCGCCGCCGACCTCGTCAAACAGCAGCCTGCCGCCATCTTCGACATCCACCGCGACGCCCTGCCGCCTGAAGGATACGGGACAAAAATCAACGGCCAGGCGATGACAAAGGTCCAGTTAGTTGTCGGCAAATACGGACCTACCGGCAAACAAATCGAGGACTATGCCCTCAAAATCAAAGCCGCCGCCGACCAGAAGCACCCTGGGCTCATCAAAGGCATCTTCTTCGCCAAGGGGGGCGACTACAACCAGGACCTCCACCCGCGTTCCATGCTGCTTGAGGTCGGCTCCCACACCAACAGCCGTGAAGAAGCTCAGCGCGGTGCCGCTCTCTTCGCCGACGTCATCCCGTCCGTCCTCGGCCAGACCTCCGGCAAACCGGGCACCCCAGCCGGGGCCACAGGCCTGGGCACAGAGCAGGCAGGCCCATCAGGTGCCAGCAAATCGATCGGCTGGATTGTCGCCCTGCTCGTCGTCGGCGTAATCGCCTTCCTATTTATCAGCACAGGCGGCGTCAAAGAAGCCGGCGCCAAACTCAAGCGCTTCACCTCCACCGAATTCGCCAACTTCCTCGGCCCCAAAGTCAGACGCAAACGCCGGCAGGACAACCCTGACAGCGAAGGTGACGACCCCCGATGAACATCATCTATCACGCAAAGCGGCCCTACCTGCCGCTGCTGGCCTGCGCCCTCCACCTCGGCCTTAATAATGAGGCCGAGCCTTTTTTGCCTGCCGGACAAAGGCGCGACTGGCGGACAGAGCCTCTCCTCGTCGCCGGCAGCGACAGCGACGGCGCCACCGTCTGCTGCCTCGCCCACGGCCGCCACGGCGGACTGTACCGACGGACGCTTGCCGGAATGGCCGGCATATTCTCCTTCTCGCTCGCCTGGGTCGACCTCGACCGGGAAATAGCCGCACACGGCCTGACAGCGCAGCTGCGCGTCTTTCTGGCCGACCGCTGGCCGGCCGCCTTCGGGCACCGCCTGCTCCCCCGCATCACCGCCGACTTGCGCGCCAGCCTGCTCGCCCGCCGCCGGGAGGACTGCCGTTGAACATCATCTACTACTGCTTCGCCGGCGCCCACGCATCAGTAGTCGCCAGCGCCATCCACTGCGGCCTTCTGCCCGGCGACCGTGTCCCCGCCTTCGGCGAATTCGTCGATTTGCCATATTACGACCGCACCGCCCCGCGACTCATCGGCACACCCTACCTCATGGGTCAGGACGAATACGGCCACCGCGTCTACTTTCTCGGCCTGTGGGACCAGCGCAAGCCCCTCATGGCCGCTGTCGGCGTGCTGCTCGCCACAGCCGGTGTCGACGAGCGGGCCAGCCTCTTCCAGGACGCCTTCCCGCTCATCAACTTCTCCACCAAAATCGGCGGTCTGCTCTCCAAACGCTACCGGCTCACCAACCTGGGCAGGCGGATGACCGTCTGGGGCATGCAGCGGCAATACCCCGCCTTCGTTGCCATGGTCGCGGACGTCAAACGCAAGCTTCAGCAATAAAGGCAGTTTGGCCGATTTTTTCCGTTGAGCAGGAAAAGCCTGCTAAAGACGGAATACATAGTAAAGGCAAAATCATCCGGACGTCTCCTGCCAGAGGTGAGAACCGCTTTGACCAAAGGAATCATCAGCGCCGTGGCCGACGGCAGCATCGCCGCCGAGCTCGGACTTAACCCCGGCGACGCCCTGCTGGCCGTCAACGGTAAACCCGTCAACGACATAATCGACCTAAGCTTTGCGCTGGCCGACGAATACGTGGAGCTCCTCGTGGCGCGGCAGAGCGGCGAAGAGGAGCTTTTCGCAGTCGAAAAGGACTACGACCAGGATCTCGGGCTGGAATTCGCCAGCGCCGTCTTCGACCGTGTCCGCCCCTGTGCCAACAGATGCGTCTTTTGCTTTGTCGACCAGATGCCCCCCGGCATGCGGGAAAGTCTCTACGTCAAAGATGACGACTACCGGCTCTCCTTCCTCTACGGCAACTTCATCACCCTCACAAACCTTACCCAGAGGGACCTTGCCCGCATCCGCCGCCTCCACCTGTCGCCCCTCTACGTCTCCGTCCACGCCACCGACGGCGACATACGGGCCTCCCTGCTCGGCAACCCGCGCGCCAAAGACATCCTGGGCCGCCTCAAGGACCTTGCCGCCCAAGGCATCGAACTCCACACCCAGGTCGTGCTTTGCCCCGGCCTCAACGACGGCCCTGTTCTCGAACGCACCATCGCCGACCTCTACGCCCTCGCCCCCGGCGTCCTCTCCCTGGCCATCGTGCCTGTCGGCCTGACCCGCCACCGTGAAAAGTGTCGTCCCCTGCGCGGCTTCACCCCCGAAGAAGCCGCGGGCGTCATATCCGCTGTCGCCTCCTGGCAGCGCCGCTGCCGGGCCGAAACCGGCGCCTCCTTCGTCTACCTCGCCGACGAATTCTACCTCGCCTGCGGCCAGCCCATCCCCGCATACGACCACTACGACGACTTCCCCCAACTCGAGAACGGTGTCGGCATCGTCCGCTCCTTCCTCGCCGAATGGGATGAAACCGCCGTCTCCGGTCAAGGCTACTCCACCCCGCATAATATCGACGTCGTCTGCGGCGTATCGGCTGCAACGGTGCTCGGTCCTTTGCTGAGCCGGCTCTCCCTGCCCAACCTGACCGTCAACCTCGTCCCCGTCGTCAACGCCTTCTTCGGCCCCGACGTCACCGTCACCGGGCTCCTCACCGGCGCCGACATCATCGCCGCCCTCCGTGCCGGCGACCGACCGCAAGGAGGCGTCGTCATCCCCGGCGTCGCCCTCAGGAAAGGTGAAAACATCTTCCTCGACGGCCTCACCCCGGAAGACGTCTCGCGCGCCCTCGGCCGCCCCGTGCGGGTCGCCCACTTCGCCGCCGATCTCAAACAGCAGCTCGCAGCCTGGAGGTAACATGAAAGACCTCGGCCTCATCCAAGTATATACAGGCAACGGCAAAGGAAAAACTACTGCTAGCCTGGGTCTGGCCTTCCGGGCCTCAGGCCACGGCTTCAAAATCTGCATGCTCCAATTCATGAAAGACTGCCCGGATTATGGCGAAGTGAAAGCGGCGCAGCATCTTCCCGGCTTTGTCGTCATTCCGGTCGGTCGCCACGACTTCGTCGACCTGGCCGATCCCGACCCCATAGACGTAGAGCTTGCCAAAAAAGGCTGGGAGAAGGCCAAAACCGTCATCGACTCCGGCAGCTACGACATCGTCATCCTCGACGAAATCAACGTCGCCATGGCCTGCGGCCTAATAGCGGCCGCCGACGTCGTGGCTTACCTCACCGCCGTCAGGCGCAACGTCGAAATCATCCTCACCGGCCGCTACGCGCCGCCGGAAATAATCGCCGTCGCCCACCTCGTCACCGACATGCAGGAAGTAAAGCACCCATACCAAAACGGTGTGGCGGCCCGGCAAGGCATAGACTACTGAACCAACGCGAAAAGGTGATGACAATGAGCAAACCGATCGTAGCCATAGTCGGCCGGCCCAATGTCGGCAAATCCACCCTCTTCAACCGCATCGCCCAGAAGCGTGTCTCCATCGTCGAAGACATCCCCGGCGTCACCAGGGACCGCATCTACATGGACGCCGAATGGCTGGGCCACGAATTCACCATGATAGACACCGGCGGTATCGAAATCGAATCCACCGACAAAATCCTCACCTCCATGCGCCACCAGGCCAAACTCGCCATCGAAGAGGCCGACGTCGTCGTCTTTGTCGTCGACGTCAAGGCCGGACAAACCGCGGCCGACGAAGAAGTGGCCGCCATCCTCCGCAACGCTCGCAAACCCGTCCTGCTCGCCGTCAACAAAGTCGACAGCGTAAAAGACGAAACCGAAATCTTCGAATTCTACAACCTCGGCCTCGGCGACCCCTATCCCATCTCGGCCGCCAACGCCCTCGGCCTCGGCGACCTCCTCGATCAGGTTATCGCCGCCCTGCCGCGTCAGACAGCCGTTGCCGACGAAACCGACACCATCAGGGTCGCCTTCATCGGCCGGCCAAACGTCGGCAAATCCTCCCTCGTCAACTCCCTGCTCGGCGAAGAACGGGTCATCGTCAGCGACATCCCCGGCACAACCCGTGACGCCATCGATACCCACTACTCCAAAGACGGCACCGACTTCATCCTCATCGATACAGCCGGCATGCGCCGCAAAGCCAAGATCGACCAGCCCGTCGAGCGCTACAGCGTCATCCGCTCCCTCAGAGCCGTCGACCGGGCCGACGTCGTCCTCATGCTCATCGACGCCGTCGACGGCGTCACCGAACAGGACAAAAAAATCGCCGGCTACGCCCATGAGGCCGGACGGGCCAGCATCATCGTCGTCAACAAATGGGACCTCGTCGAAAAAGACAGTAAAACCACCCTCCGCTACACCGAAAACATCCGCAGCGAACTCGGCTTCATGCAGTACGCTCCCGTCCTCTTCGTATCCGCCCTCACCAAACAGCGCGTCCAGCGGGTCAGCGAACTCGTCAAATTTGTCGCCGAACAGCATGCCATGCGCATCGCCACCAGCGTCCTCAACCAAGTCGTCGAAGACGCCGTAGCCATCAACCCCCCGCCGTCAGAGCGGGGCCGCAAGCTCAAAATTTACTACACCACCCAGCCGGGCGTCAAACCGCCCACATTCGTCTTCTTCGTCAACGACGCCGAAATTATGCACTTCTCCTACCTCCGCTACCTCGAAAACAAACTGCGGGAAGCTTTCGGGTTCGAAGGCACACCGCTGAAGTTAGTCGTGCGCGGCCGCAAAGACAAAGAAGAAGACTAGTACGGCCGTCCATAAAGGCCCATCTGCGGCGTTGCTCCTCGGCTGCCATCCTCAGCGTACGTTCGTGTACGCTTCCGGTGTCACCCTCCGGTGCGCCTGGCATCTGGACCTTTCTAAACGGCCTAAGCCTTGAGTGCGGCCTTCACTATTTGTAAGTTTTGCAAGCTTTATTTTGTGGGGTGAGAAAATGGACTACATTATCATAATTGCCCTCAGTTACGTCATTGGCTCCATCCCCAACGGCCTTATCGTCGGCAAAACGTTCAAAGGTGTCGACATCCGCCAGTTCGGCAGCAAAAACATCGGCGCCACAAACGTATACAGGGTCCTTGGACCGTGGCCGGCCTTCTGGGTCCTAATCACCGATATCGCCAAAGGCGTCGCCGGCGTCTACATCGGCAAAGCCGTCCTCGGCACACCGCCGGCGGCCCTCCTCGGCGGCATCGCCGCCATCGCCGGCCATAACTGGTCGCTCTTCCTCGGCTTCAAAGGCGGGCGCGGCGTCGCCACCGCCCTCGGCGTCATCGCCGTTCTCATGCCCAAGGTCACCGCCATCGTCTTCGCCGTCTGGGCGGTCATCGTCTTCCTCACCCGGTATGTCTCCCTCGGCTCGATCGTCGCCGCCGCCATCGCCCCGCCCCTCATCTGGTTCTTCGGCGAGCGGACGGAATACCTCTACTTCGGCCTTGTCGCCGCCGCATTCGTCATCATCCGCCACCGACCCAACATCGAGCGCCTCCTGAAGGGTCAGGAACTCAAAATCAAAGCCGGCAGCTCCGCACCGGAAAAGAAAGACAGCGACAAGCCATGAAAATTGCCGTTATCGGTGCCGGCGGCTGGGGCACCGCCCTGGCCGCCGTCCTCGGAGAAAACGACCATCAGGTAGCGCTTTGGGCCCGCAGCGCGGCGTTCGCCGCCGAACTCGCCGCCACCCGTCGCAATCGTCGCTACCTTCCCGACGCCGTACTCCCGGCCGGTGCCCTCTGCACCGCCGACCTGGCCGCCGCCGCGGAAGGCGCGGCCATCGTCATCATCGCCACCCCGTCCCATGCCGTCAGAGCCACCGCGGCGGCCCTCGCCCCGCAGCTCGCTGACGGTGCCGTTGTCGTCAGCGCCGCCAAAGGCCTCGAAGTAGGCACCCTCAAACGCATGACCGAAGTCATCGCCGAAGAGATCCCGGCAGCGGCCGCACGCCTCGTCGCCCTCTCCGGCCCCAACCACGCCGAAGAAGTAGCCCTCCGCCATCCCACCGCCACTGTCGCCGCCTCCTTCTCGCGCCCGGCCGCCGAGACCGTACAGGAAGCTCTCATGGCACCCTACTTCCGCGTCTACACCAACCCAGACAACATCGGCGTCGAACTCGGCGGCGCCCTCAAAAACATCATCGCCCTCGGCGCCGGCATCGGCGACGGCCTCGGTTTCGGCGACAACGCCAAAGCAGCCCTCATGACCCGCGGCCTGGCCGAAATAACCCGCCTCGGCGTCGCCATGGGCGCCCGGCCGCTAACCTTCGCCGGCTTGTCGGGCATCGGCGACCTGATCGTCACCTGCACCAGCCGCCATAGCCGCAACCGCCGCGCCGGCCTGGCCCTCGCCGCCGGCAAAACGGTTGGGGAGATAGAAGGGGAGACCGGCATGGTCGTCGAAGGCATCCGCTCCACCCTGGCCGCCTATGAACTGGCAACACGCCTGGGGGTCGAGATGCCCATCACCGCCGAAATCCACCGCGTCCTCTACCAGGGAGCCGACCCCCGCGAAGCGGTTGGGCGGCTGATGGGGAGGGGGAGGACGCATGAAGTAGAAGAGGTCGCGGAAATCGAAAACTGGTAATCTAATTTGCGGACAAGTCACGGAGCCACCCGTTAAACGGGTGGCTTGGGTTAGCCCTGAAAGGGCATTATACTAGCTGAGTCTCAAGACTCACTGAAAGTTTGCCAACCGCATAGCGTTCTCAGTCAGCCCCTAAAGGGGCTGGCTTTTTTAT
>JAHDOI010000054.1 GCA_018434945.1 Selenomonadales bacterium | reverse complement strand
GCTACACTCTAAGCACCGAAGTCCATGCTTCAGTAAGACCCCGTAGCTCTCCGACTTCTTTGAGGATATTATCGCAAAGTTCCGGAGGTACGTAAACCATCTCCAGTTGGTCAAGATTACTATACTAGTAAGACCGCCGCCAGGAGCGCGGTGGCGGGGCCAAAACGCCGGGACGGGGCGCCTGCCTCCTTCCCCCATACATACTCCTCTCACCTCTAGCGTATACTAAGACACTAAGCATCGGAGGTGTATCGGCATGATGGGGTTCGGCTACGGATACGGTCCCGGTATGATGGGCTTCATGAGCGGCTTCGGGATGGTGTTCGCCCTGCTGCATATCGCGATAATCGTCTACGTCCTGTGGCAGTTCACGCAAATCTCGCGCTCCCTGCAGCGCATCGCCGCCAGCCTGGAGAGGATGGGCAAGGTCCCCGAAAAACCTTTGGAATAAGTCCCGGCCTTGCGAAAAAGCCGCAAGGCTTTTCCTTTTTTCCGTCCCCCCCAATTGCTTTAGTTGGTATATTGTCGCTATTATGATAAAATAATCTATTATAGCCACGTACGCCCTATCGACCGGAAACGGAACTAATACCAGCAAGGGAGCACAGCGCCATGTCCACACCCGAACACCACATAAGCGGCAACTTCATCCACGACATCATCGACAAAGACAACGCCAGCGGCAAATACGGCCAGCGCGTCCACACCCGCTTCCCGCCCGAGCCCAACGGCTACCTCCACATCGGCCACGCCAAATCCATCTGCCTCAACTTCGGCACCGCCCTCAAATACGGCGGCAAATGCAACCTGCGCTTCGACGACACCAACCCCAGCAAAGAAGAAACCGAATACGTCGAATCCATCATGGAAGACGTCCGCTGGCTGGGCTTCGACTGGGACGACCGTCTCTTCTACGCCTCCGACTACTTTGACAAACTCTACGACTACGCCTGCGACCTCATCCTCGCCGGCAAAGCCTACGTCTGCGACCTCTCCGCCGAACAGATCCGCCAGTACCGCGGCACCCTCACCGAGCCGGGCAAAGAAAGCCCCTACAGGAACCGCCCTGTGGCCGAAAACCTCGACCTCTTCGAACGCATGAAAAACGGCGAATTCCCCGACGGCGCCCGCGTCCTCCGCGCCAAGATCGACATGGCCTCCCCCAACCTCAACATGCGCGACCCTGTCCTCTACCGCATCATGCGGGCCCACCACCACCGCACCGGCGATGCGTGGTGCATCTACCCCATGTACGACTATGCCCACCCCCTCTCCGACGCCTATGAAGGCATCACCCACTCCATCTGCACCCTTGAGTTCGAGGCCCACCGGCCCCTGTACGACTGGTGCGTCGATATCCTCGGCGAATTTAAGCCCCGCCCCGTCCAGATCGAATTCGCCCGCCTCAACCTCACCTACACCGTCATGAGCAAGCGCAAACTGCGGGCCCTCGTCGAAAACGGCCGCGTCGCCGGCTGGGACGACCCCCGCATGCCCACCATATCCGGCCTGCGCCGCCGCGGCTACACCCCCGAAGCCATCCGCGACTTCTGCGGCCGCATCGGCGTCGCCAAAGCCGACAGCGTCGTCGACTACGCCCTCCTCGAGCACTGCGTCCGCGAAGACCTCGGCCCCAAGGCCCCGCGCCTCATGGCCGTCCTCCGCCCCCTCAAAGTAGTCCTCACCAACTACCCCGAAGACAAGATCGAAGCCCTCACAATCGAAAACAACCCCGAGGACGAAACCCTCGGGACGCGCAGCGTGCCCTTCGGCCGCGTCCTCCACATCGAACAGGAAGACTTCATGGAGAACCCGCCGCCCAAATACTTCCGCCTCACCCCCGGCGGCGAAGTCCGCCTCAAAGGCGCCTACATAATTAAATGCGAGGAAGTCGTCAAAGACGCCGACGGCAACGTCGTCGAACTCCGCTGCACCTACGACCCCGAAACAAAAAGCGGCTCAGGCAGCACCCGCAAAGTCAAAGGCACCGTCCACTGGGTAGCCGACGCCTACGCCCTGCCCTGCGAAGTCCGCCTCTACGACCACCTCTTCCCCACCGAAGACCCCGAAGCCGGCGACGAGGACTTCCTCAGCCGCGTCAACCCCGACTCGCTCGTAGCCCTGGCCGCCCTCATCGAGCCCTTCGCCGTCAACGCCAAAAGCGGCGACCGCTTCCAGTTCATCCGCCACGGCTACTTCTCGGCCGACCCCGACTCGACATTCGAAAAGCCCGTATTCAACCGTATCGTCGGTCTCAAGGACTCCTGGGCGAAAATACAAAAATAATATCAAAAGAGCACCGCAAGGTGCTCTTTTGATATTAGCCCTTCAAAAAATTCAGCGCGAACTGGGCGTGCAGCGCCGCGCCCACCGGCAGCATATCCTCATCGAGATTGTACCGTTCGTTATGCAGCGAGTAATCGGTCTGCTTCTCCTTGTTGCCCACCCCCACGAACACCATCGCTCCCGGGACGCGCTCCAGATAATAAGCGAAATCCTCCCCGCCCATCACCTTCTCCAAATCGCCAAAAGCCTCCTCGCCGTACAGCTCCGTCAGCGCGCCGGCCGCCACCTTGGCCACCAGCGGGTCGTTGATCGTCGGCGGCGAAATAGGCAGGTACGCCAGCTCGGCCTCGGCCCGGTACGAAGCCGCCGTGCTCTTGATAATCCGCTCGATCGTCGCCGGGAAATCCTTCCTGATCTCGCGGCTGAAGCACCGCGTCGTCCCCTCCAGCTCTACCTCGTCGCAGGTGATATTCCACGTCGTCCCGCCGGTGAATCTGCCGATCGTCACCACCGCCGGCTCGAGCGGCGCCACCTCCCTGCTCACGATCGACTGGAGGTTCATCGTGATCGCCGCCGCGGCGAGGATGGCATCTACCCCCAGATGCGGCATCGACCCGTGTCCCGCCTTCCCCCTCACCTTGATCAGCAGCTTATCCGCCGACGCCATCCGCGGCCCGGCCACCAGCGAAACCTTCCCGCTCGGCAGAGCAGGCCACAGGTGGATCGCCAGGATAGCCTCGACCCCTTCGAGCGCCCCGGTCTCGATGAACGCCAGCGCCCCGCCGCCGATCTCCTCCGACGGCTGGAAGAAAAGCTTCACCGTGCCCTTAAGCTTATCCCGCATCCCGCTCAGGATCTTTGCCGCCCCCAGCAGCATCGCCGTATGCCCGTCATGGCCGCAGGCGTGCATCACCCCGGGATTTTGCGACTTATAGGGAACATCGTTGGCCTCGGTGATCGGCAGCGCGTCCATATCGGCCCGCAGCGCCACCGTCTTGCCGGGCGCCGTTCCCCTGATGACGCCCAGCACGCCCGTTTTGGCCACCCGCGTCACCTCTATCCCCATCTTCGCCAGCTCCGCGGCCACCAGATTCCCGGTCGCCACCTCGTGCCAGCCCACCTCGGGGTTCGCATGGATCTGCCGCCTCCAGGCGACAATCTCATCCTTCAGACGTTCCGCCGCGTCTCTAACCGTCATAATTACCGCGCACCTCTCCCGAGAAAATTTATCCAAACATTACACTACCATAATACCACTCTTCGCCCATAAAACACCACCCGCCTTTTTTAGCCCGCCGGCTTAAACGCTCGCGGAGAGATGGCGAAAAACCGCAGGAATGATGGCGGATACGCCGAAAGCTTATACCAATACCAACTGAACCGGAGGCGATGCTAATGCAAAGAAAATACCCGTATCTTTCAAAGCCGATCACCCTCGGCGGCGTCCACTTCCGCAACCGCATGTTCTCCGCTCCCATGGGCGGTACGGACATAACACCCGAATGCACCATCGGGCGGGCGTCCACCGCCTTTTACGAACTGCGGGCCAAAGGCGGCGCCGCCGCTGTCACCGTCAGCGAAGTCATGGTCCACCCCGAAACCGACGGCTCCCACGCCTTCCACCTTGACCTCGCCACCCCCGGCTCGCTCGCCAGCTTCGCCTACACCGCCGACGCCATCCGCCGCCACGGCGCCATCGCCAGCGTCGAGCTCTCCCACTCCGGCCAGTACGCCGGCACATACCTCACCGACAAAGACAAAAAACGCGGCCTGGCCCAATGGGGTCCGAGCGACGGCGTCCGCCCCGACGGCCTTGAAGTCAGGGCGCTCACTGAAGACATAATCGCCGACATCGTTGCCGCCTACGGCAACTGCGCCGCCCTCGCCAAGCGGGCGGGGTACGAAATGGTCATGGTTCACGGCGGCCACGGCTGGCTCATAAACCAATTCCTCTCCCCCTACTTCAACCGCCGTGCCGACAAATACGGCGGCACCCTCGAAAACCGGACCCGCTTTGCCCGCGAAGTGCTCGCCGCCGTCCGCAAGGCGGTCGGCCCCGGCTTTCCCATCGAATTCCGCATGAGCGGCTCCGAACTCTTCCCCGAAGGCTACGACCTCGACGAAGGCGTCGCCATCGCCAAGCTCCTCGAACCCGGCATCGACCTCCTCCACATCTCGGCCGGCACCTACCAGCGCGGCTTCAGCCGCACCCATCCCTCCATGTTCGTGCCCCACGGCTGCAACGTCTACCTTGCCGCCGAAATCAAAAAACACGTCGGCATCCCCGTCGCCACCCTCGGCGGCCTCAACGACCCCGCCATGATGGAAGACATCCTCGCCTCCGGCCAGGCCGACGTCGTCGAAATGGCGCGCGCCCTCCTCGCCGACCACGCCCTGCCCCGCAAAGTCATGGCCGGCCGCGACGGCGACATCGTCAAATGCCTGCGCTGCTTCACCTGCATGGCCGAGCGCGCCGCCACCGCCACCAGGCGCTGCGCCGTCAACCCCCTCATCGGCCGCGAACTCGACGGCACCGAAATCCTTCCCGCCCCCCGGCCCCGCAAAGTCCTCATCGCCGGCGGCGGGCCGGGAGGTCTGCAGGCCGCCGTCACCGCCGCCCGGCGCGGCCACAAAGTCATCCTCTGCGAAAAAACCGACCGCCTCGGCGGCATCCTCAAAAGCGAAGAAGCCATCCCCTTCAAGCACGAAATGTACGAACTGGCGCTCACCCTCGCCAGGCAGGCCGCCGACGCCGGCGTCGACATCCGCCTGGGTACCCCCGTCACCAGGGAATACGCCGAAAAAGAAAACCCCGACGCCCTCATAATCGCCGTCGGCTCCGAACCCCTCATCCCCCCTATTCCCGGACTGGAGGGCGACAACGTCGTAATCGTCAACAACTACCACCTCCACAAAGACGCCGTCGGCCCCGCCGTCGTCGTCCTCGGCGGCGGCCTCGCCGGCTGCGAAATAGCCGTCCACCTCGCCCGCGAAGGCAAGACCGTCAGCCTCGTCGAAATGAACGGCGAACTCGCCCCCGACGCCAACGTCAGGCACCGCCCCATCCTCCTCGACGAAATCGCCAGACTCGGCATCGCCGTTCACACCGACTGCACCGGCCGGCGCGTCACGGCGGAAGGCGTAGTCTGCGCCGACCGCGACGGCGCAGAAAAACTTGTGGCCGGCGCCTCCGTGATCTGCGCCCTCGGCCAGAGGTCGAACCGCAAAGACGTCGAAGACCTGCTCGACTGCGCGCCCCATGTCGCCCAGATCGGCGACTGCGTCCGCGTCGCCAACATCACCGCCGCCATCTACCAGGGTCACCACGCCGCCCTCGACATCTGACCCCCTCCCGGCGGCCCCCGCGGATTGTCCTGCTTTCTGCCTCAATCCCCGGCAAATTAATCTCCCGGCACATTAATCGGAAGGTATTTCGCCCTCCGTGTCAAATAAAACTCAAATACCGTTATGGTAGGCCGTGTGAAACGCGCCGAAGGCACACCCCCGCGGCTGAAATCGTCGATTGAACAAGGGAGGATACACTGGTGAAACGGTTGCCTGTTATCAGCATAGTACTCGCCATCATCATTCTCGCCGGTCTCGTCTCCGGCTGCGGAGACACAGCAAGCAAAGGCATAAAAATCGGCATGGTCTACGAACTCACCGGCAACACCGCGTCCTACGGCACCTCGGCCGCCAACGGCTCCAAGCTGGCCTTCAAAGAAATCAACGCCGCCGGCGGCGTCCTCGGCAAACAGATCCAGGTAGTAACCGCCGACAACAAAGGCGAGCCGGCCGAATCGACCAACGCCATGGCCAAGGTCATCTCCCAGGACAAAGTAATTGCCGTCGCCGGCTTCACCGTCAGCTCCTGCGGCATCGCCGCCTCGGCCGTCGCCGAAGCCAACAAAATCCCCTTCGTCGCCGCCGCCACCGTCAACCCCAAAGTCACCGTCGACGAACGGACCGGCAAAGTCAAAGACTACACATTCCGCGCCTGCTTCATCGACTCGTTCCAGGGCAGAGTCGGCGCCGACTTCGCCCTTAAAGGCCTGAACGCCCGCAAAGTCGCCGTCATGGTCGACAACTCCAGCGACTACAGCAAAGGCCTCGCCGACATATTCAAAACCGCCTTCGCGGCCGGCGGCGGGCAGATAGTCGCCCAGGAAGCCTACCTCCAGAAAGACCAGGACTACAAGCCCATCCTCACGAAGCTCAAAGCCCAAAACCCCGACCTCATCTACATTCCCGGCTACTACGAAGATGTCGGCAAAATCATCAAACAGGCCCGCGAACTCGGCATCGCCCTCCCCATCCTCGGCGGCGACGCCTGGGATTCGCCCAGGCTCGTAGAGCTTTCCGGCCCCCCAGGCCGCCAACAACACCTACTTCACCAACTTCTACTCCACCGAGGACAAAAACCCCGCCTCCAACAAATTCGTCGAGGCCTATAAAAAAGAATACGGCCAGACCCCCGACTCCATGGCCGCCATGGGCTACGACGCCGTCTATCTCCTCATCGACGCCATCAAGCGCGCCGGCAGCACCGACGCCAACAAAATCCGCGACGCCCTCGCCGCCACCAAAAACTTCAAAAGCGTCAGCGGCGAAATGAACCTCAACGAAACCCACGACGCCGTCCGCGGCGTAGTCATCATCCAGCTCAAAGACGGCAAACAGGTATACAAGCAAACCATCAAACCGTAAAATCCTGTAAAAAAGCCGGCCCCGTCCCCGCCGGCCATACCCCGGACCAGCAAAACCCGGCCCTCGGCGGCCGGGTTTTCTCGGTGCGCCGGAGCGCCGGCCGCCGCCCGCCATTCATAAAATAGGCTGCCGCGGAAAAACATGATAAAATATTCCGGGGTTTTCCCGGCTTTCCCAGAGGAAATTGACTGCCGATGCTAAAATTAGACAATATCCGGCAAAACCCGCCTGGCGGTGACGTGGCTCATAGCCTGCGGCGAGAGGGTGTGGAAGCGATTAAGCTGAAAAAAACGGATGAACAGCCCGAGACCCCGGCCGCCTGCCAGGCGACGCAAGAGCTGTTCACGCATATGCCCGGGGCAATAACAAAACTGACGAAAGACTATACCATCATCGATGCCAACGAATTGATGATTAAAGCCTCGGGCTTCCGTTACCAGGACCTCATAGGGAAAAAATGCTACGAAATATTGGGCGATGGCGAAATCTGCCGGGATTGCCTTGTTCAACAAGCGTTTACATCTGGCAGGCCGGAAAGTGGCGCCAGGCTCAAATACGATAAAGCCGGCCAGCCGATCTACGGAAAACAAACAGTCATTCCGGTCAAAGACCGGCAGGGGAACGTCGGATACGTTTTCGAGATCATAACCGACATAACCCAGGAAGTATCCTTGGAGAGGGAAAACCTCCAGATCCTCATGGACATCGTAACCTCCATGGCTCACCTTATCGAAAGCCGCGACCCGTCCACAAGAACCCACAGCACCAATGTGCAGCATATCGCCGTATCGATAGGGGAAATCCTCGGACTGAGCGACGACGAGCTGAAAGAGCTCAGTTTCGCCGCCATCCTGCACGACATCGGGAAAATAGGTGTCCCCGAATCGATTCTCAACAAACCCGGACGCCTGACGGAAGCAGAGTTCTCGGTGATACGGCGCCACCCCCAGATAGGCTACGATACGCTCAAGCATATCTGCCGCCTGAAAAACGTCAGCGAAGCGATCCGCGACCATCACGAACACTATGACGGGCAAGGGTATCCCAACGGCCGAAAAAGTGGGGAGCTATCCCTAAACGCCAGAATCCTCGCCGTCGCCGACGTCTTCGAAGCCCTCACCTCCGACAGAGTATACCGCAAGGCCATGAGTATCGAACAAGCGCTTGGCATAATACGGGCGGGCAGCCGCCGACAATTCGACCCCATAGTGGTCGACGCCTTGCTGGCGGCAGTGGATAAGGAATAGCCACGCAAGGTCGCCTCCGCCGAAAAACCAAACAAGCAATAAAAATCCGGCCGTATCTAGGCCGGATTTTTCGCGTTGCGTAAGCGGCAACCACCTGCTAAGCAGGTGGTATCAAAAAGCTTATAGCTATGCGGAGGAAAGAAAAGCCTCCTTTGTTAAAATATATGCAGGTTTGCCGACCGCATAAATAACAAAGGAGGCGCATCCAAAAT
>JAHDOI010000030.1 GCA_018434945.1 Selenomonadales bacterium | reverse complement strand
TGGATGCGCCTCCTTTGTTATTTATGCGGTCGGCAAACCTGCATATATTTTAACAAAGGAGGCTTTTCTTTCCTCCGCATAGCTATAAGCTTTTTGATACCACCTGCTTAGCAGGTGGTTGCCGCTTACGCAACGCAAAAACCCCGGTCTACGACCGGGGTCAGCCATGTTTGGCCCTGTTCCAGTTGACCTCGTCCTTGCCCCTTGTCAGGAGGGCGCTGACGATCTTGCCCGAAGGGAGGCCGGTTTTGCCTTTGACCCTCACGAGCAGGTGGATGAGATAATTGAATTTCGCCTGTTCGTCAGGCTGCCGCGAAAATGTCGGTTTCACGGATTTCACGGTAATCATCTCCAGTTGTGTCTTTGTCTTAGTTTTACCATTTTTTCGCCAGTTTGTCAATAATTATTTTCGTTTAGTATTTATTATTATAATACGCGATTGCGGCGGGGATTCCGGCAGGCCGCATTATGCCGCACTATTATGCCTCTGAGTATACTATACCCGGATGCGCAGACATTATCTTCCTGATAAAGTAGTATTTTACCATTATTCCGAATTTCCGACACAAACCCCCATTATGGCTGGCATCGTTCCGGCTACCGCCGCTGAAAACGCAGCTAGTCCAAAAGGTAGATAATTCTTCGAGCCGGCATGCCAGAGGGGGTATCCGCTCAGTTTTTTGTCCCGCTCAGTTTGCGCTGCAGCAGTCTGCCGGGGATGGTGAAGACGAGGTTGAAGATGAGGATGGTGATGACCAGCAGGGCGCCTATGCCGTTGGCGATTTCGACTCTGTCGGGCACAAGGCCGACGGCCATGACGTACCACATGTGGACGGCCAGCGTCTCGCCGGCGGCGAGCAGGTTCGGGTCGGGCAGCTGGCGCGACACCGTTGTGCCGGCGGTGAAGATGAGGATGGCCGATTCGCCCAGGGCCCGGCCGGCGGTGAGGGTCAGGCCGGTGATCATCCCGGGCAGGGCGGTGGGCAGCACCACGCGCCAGATTGTCTGCCACTTCGTCGCCCCCAGGGCGAGGCTGGCTTCGCGGTACTGGTGGGGAACGGTCCTGACCGCTTCCTCGGTGACCCTGACGAGCACCGGGATGTTGAGCAGGGACAGGGTCAGCGCCCCGCCGATGATGCTGAAACCGAGCCCGAGGGTGTTGACGAAGATGATCATGCCGAACAGGCCGAGGACGATGGAGGGAACGGTGGCGAGGCTTTCGGTGCTCAGCCGGATGATGTCGGTCAGCTTGCTCCGGCCGGCGTACTCGGCCAGGTAGATGCCGGCGCCCACGGCCACGGGGATGGAGAAGGCCATCGACAGGAAAAGGATGTAGAAGGAGTTGAAGAGCTGCGGACCGACGCCGCCGCCTGCCCGGGTGTCGGTGGACATGCCGGTGATGAAATCCCAGGTCAGCACCGGCAGCCCTTTATAGAGGATGTAGGTCAGGAAAGCCGCCAGGATGCCCAGGATGATGAGCCCGGACAGCCAGAGGCCGAGATTGGCAACCTGGTCGATCACTTTGGGGCTGATGAGGCGTTTGTCTTTCATTATGACCGGGCCGCGGTCGATCGCTTCAGCGTTCATTTCAGGCCGTCCTTTCCCCGGCTACCCGCCGGATGACGACGATCATCGCCAGTGATAAGAGCAGCAGGACGAGGGCCATGAGGAAGAGGGAGTTGCCCCACGCCGAGCCGAACGGGGTGTTGCCCATTTCGACGACGATCTCGCTGGTGAGGGTCGAGGTGGGCATGAAGAGGGACCGCGCTATCTGGGGGGTGTTGCCGATGACCATCTGGACAGCCATCGTTTCGCCGACCGCCCGGGCCATGGCGAGGATGACGGAGGTGAGGATGCCCGGCAGGGCGGCCGGCAGGATGACGCCGGTGATCGTCTGCCAGCGGGTGGCGCCGAGGGCGAGCGAGCCTTCCTCGAGGGCGCGGGGCACCGACCGGATGGCGTCTTCGGAGATGCTGATGATGGTGGGCAGGATCATGACCGCCAGGATGGCGGCGGCGGCGAGGAGGCCGAAGCCGGTGTTGACGCCGAACTGGACGCGGATATAGGGGACGAGGATGGTGAGGCCGATGAAGCCGTAGACGACGGAGGGGATGGCCACGTAGAGGTCGGTGGCCGGCCGCATGATGTCGCGCAGCCGCGGCGGGGCGATCTTGGCCATGAATACGGCGCCCGCCAGGCCGAGGGGCGCGCCCAGCAGCACGGCGAGGAGGGTGACGTACACCGAGCCGAGGATGAAGCTGAGGGCGCCGTATTTGCCTTCGGTGGGGTCCCATTTGCCGGCGAGGAAAAAGTCGGCCGGGCTTACTTCCGTAAAGGTCATCAGGCCTTGCTGGCCGACGAAGATGATGATGGCGGCGATGATGACGGTGAGCAGCAGGGCGCTGGCGATGAACAGGTAGCGCATGTAGCGGTCGTAGGCCAGTTTGAGGTTGTGTTCGCCGATATTAACCGAAGACGCCATTGTCGTTTTTTCCCCCGAAATATTACATCGTGTTTATTTTTATTATAAGGACTGTCTGTCAGGCGATTGTTAATGCCGTGTTAATTTTTTGTTAAGTTTAAAAAACGGCGGCGGGAAACCGCGGGCGGATTGTGCGATAAGATGTCTTGGGGCGTCATATAAATTAGTAGCGCTGCCGCGAGCGACTACTTTCGTCCGGGTTGGGGTGAATTATGCCGGTATTCTGGAATACCTTGCTGCTGAACTTTTTCATTTCCTTCGGGATAATCGTGGGCGCCAGCATATCTGCCAGCGTCGCGGCGATCGTCAGTAATCATCCGCCGGCGAAAACCATGGTGACCGTGGCCGGTTCGATGAAGCTTTGGGCCGTCGCGGCGGCGCTGGGCGGGACGTTTCAGTCTTTGGAGGTGCTTGAGCAGGGGCTTTTCCGCGGGGAAATCAGGTCGATAGTCAAGGAGCTGATTTATATCTCCGCCGCTCTGGCCGGGGCGAACACGGGCTTCGGCTTCATTATGCTTGTGAGAAGATGTCACCAGTTATGGAGCGATTGAGCCGCGGGCGCTATGCCTTGCCGGTGTGCCTGTTAACGGGCCTGCTCGGCGGGATGCTGGTCGGCGCAAGCCTTGTCGCGCTGCTGCTCGGCTATAGGCTGGACGACTCGCTGCAACGGATAAGCCAGCTGCAGGCGGCTGTGAACGAAAAAGACGCCCGTCTGGCGAAGCTCGAAGAATCGGTGAACAAAAAGAAGTTTATTGTCAGACGGATCGAGGTGGTTTTGCTTTTCAGCGGGGACGAAACGGAAAGAACGCCGCTCGATAAATATGTCAAGGACCGTTACAGCAGCCTGGTGGGCAAAGAGGTCGGCTCGATCGACACCGATCTGGTGGCAGAGGTGACAGATAACCGGGTGGTGCGTCTCAGCAGCCGCGATTATCGGCTCAGCGTCGGCAGGATCCTCGTTTCCGACGTGTTGAAAATCTGGGTTACCGCCGTTCCCCTGTCCGGGTGAGCGGGCGGATTGCAAAAAAACAGGCGGCGGCGCTTCTGCGCCGCCGCTTTTACATATTACTTGGGCATTTTGGTGACCGGTACGAAGCCTTGCTTTTCGGCGTATTTCTCCTGGAATTCCTTGCTTGTGGCGTAGTCGATGAAGGCTTTGACGGCGCCGGTCGGCTGGCCTTTGGTGTACATGCGGCCGAATGTGTAGACAGGGTATTTGCCGCCGGTGACGTTTTCGAGCGAGAATTTGACGCCGTTATAGGCCAGGCCTTTCACCGACTGGTCGACATAGGCGGCGTCGACGTAGCCGACGGCGCCGGGGGTGGAGGCGATGGCGGCCCGCACGGCCCCGTTGGAGTCCTGGATGACGGCGTTGTCGGTGAAGGACGCGCTCTTCATGACGACTTCCTGGATGGTGGCGCGGGAGCCGGAGGACTTGGCGCGGTGGATGATGGTGATGGCCTGGTCTTTGCCGCCGACGTCCTTCCAGTTGGTGATTTTGCCGCTGAAGATGGCCACGTACTGCTCGGGGGTGAGGCTGTCGACGGCGACGCCGGGGTTGACGATGAATACGAAGGGGATGCCGACGAGTTTGTGTTCCACGAGGCCGGCGCTTTTGAGGCTGTCCTGCAGGCCGACGTCGGAGTTGCCGATATTGACCGACCCGGCGGCCACCTGGTTCTGGCCGGTGAACGAGCCGCCGCCGGCGATATTTACGGTGACTTTGGCGTGGAGCTTCTGGAACTCTTCCTGGGCGGGTTTGAGGAGCGGCAGGAGCGCCGTGGAGCCGGAAGCGGTGACGGTGCCCTGGATTTCGCCCCCCCGCCTGCTTGGGCTGGTCGGCTTTGCTCTGCCCGCAGCCCGCCAGCAGGCCGAGACTGAGGCTAAGTACGAAAATGACGGCAATGATCTTGGAAGCTCTTTTCATTATTACCCTCCTAATATCTGAATGATTGTCTTCGCCTAAATTATAACGCCGGGCGCACGGTGCTTGTGTTAAGGCTGTGTTAAGGTTGTGTTAATTGTTTGGCGGACTGTTTTTTTTGCCGGCCGGGCCTGTTATGATGGTAGTAAGAGCCACAAAGTTTTTTCTTGCGGGGGTAACGCATGTTTTCATCAGGCATCCGCAACCGTCTTATCGCTTCTTTCCTGCTGCTGATCGGCGCCACGCTGCTGGCTCTCGGCAGCTATATCCTGTGGTTTTTCCACGAGAATAACACCGAACGGCTGGCCGGCGGCCTTCTCACCGAGGCGAGGGTGGCCGAGCAGTTCCTGCATCCTTATATGCGGGGACCGCGCGAGAAGGCTTCGCTCGAGACGCTGCTCCGCGAGCTGGCGACAACGGTGGACCACCGCATCACGGTTATCGACAAGGACGGCGTGGTGGTGGCCGACTCGTGGGAAAACCCGGCGACAATGGAGAATCACCGTCAGCGTCCCGAGGTGGCCGACGCTTTGACCGCCGGCCAGGGCTCGGCTATCCGCCATAGTTCGACGGTGGGAGAAAACTTCTTATATATAGCCATTCCGATGCGCGACGGCGCGGAAACAACCGGCGTCATCCGGGTGGCGGCCACGATGGCGCATGTGGAGGCGGGCTTCAACAGGATAAGGACGGTCATGCTGTTCGCGTTCTTCGTCACTTCCGTGCTCGCCGTGCTGCTCAGTTTCCGGCTGGCCCGCAGGTATACCGCTCCGCTGGAGGCCATAACCAATGTGGCCCGCCAGATGGGCCAGGGCCAGCTCGACAGGCGCGTCCACGTCCGCACCGGCGACGAGATCGAGGTGCTTGGCCATACGCTGAATAATCTCGCCGCCAGCCTCGGCGACAAGATTAACGAGATCGTCGCCGAGAAACGGAAGCTGGAGCTGATACTGGAGAATATGGACAACGCCGTCATCCTGCTCGACCGCTTCGGCAAGGTGACGGATGTCAACCGCCAGGCGGCCGCAATGTTCGGCATAACGCCGGCGATGCTCGGCCAGCACAATATCCAGGTGATCGGCCACAGCGCCCTGGAGCAGGCGGTGCGGCAGACTGTCACGGAAGGGCGGAGCCGCCATATCGATCTGAAGACTAATCTGGCCGGCGTAAAGCGGGTCTTCCAGGTTTTCCTCGCCCCCACATTCAGCCCCGAGGACGAGCCCGCCGGCGTGCTGTGCGTCTTCCACGATATCACGGCCCTGAAGGAGGTCGAGGAGCGGCAGGCCGAATTTGTGGCCAATGCCTCCCATGAGCTGGGAACGCCGCTGACCGCCATCAAGGGCTTCGCCGAAACGCTGCTGGACGGGGCTCTCGCCGATCCCGCGCTGAGCGTCAAATTCGTGACCATCATCCAGGAAGAAGCCGACAGGATGCATCGCCTGGTGAAGGAGCTGATGCAGCTCGCCCGCCTCAGTTCCGAAGAGATCCGCCGCCAGGTCAAGCTGGAACCGACCGCTGTGGCGGAGGTGGCCGCGACGGTCGTCAGCCAGCTTTACCCCCAGTGGCACGCCAAGGAGCTCGATGTCAGGCTTGCCGCCGGGGAGGGACGGGTACTGGCCCGGGCGAACGCCGACTGGCTCACCCAGGTGCTGGTCAATCTGCTTGACAACAGTATCAAGTTCACCCCGCCGGGGGGGAGGATAACGGTATCCTGCAGCCAGGAGGCCGGCAATGCCGTCATCACTGTCGAGGATACGGGCAGCGGCATCCCTGCGGCCGAGCTGCCGTTCATCTTCGACCGCTTCTACCGTGTGGACAGGGCCCGGGTCCGCGAGGGCGGCGGCAGCGGCCTGGGCCTGTCGATCGTGAAGTTCATCGTCGAGACGCTGGGCGGCACGATCGCCGTGAAAAGCAAAGCCGGCGAGGGGACGACGTTTACTATCACCCTGCCGCTGGCCGAGTAAAAGGCCCGCTTGTGATAAAAGACCCTTACGCGCTATGAAGGCGTAAGGGTCTTTTATAATGGTTTCCAAGGCTGGCCGACCTATTTTTTGCGCAGGCGTTGGCCGGTGACAAGGTATATCACCCATTCGGCGATGTTGGTGGCGTGGTCGGCGATCCGTTCGAGGTAGCGGCCGACGAAGATGAGCTGGGTGGCCTGGCCGATCGTCCGCGGGTCTTCCATCATGTAGGTGAGCAGTTCGCGGAATACCTGCTGGTAGAGGTCGTCGACCTCGTTGTCGGCCAGGCAGACCTGCTCGGCGAGGGCGATGTCCATCTTCATGTAGGCTTCGAGAGAGTCGGTCAGCATCTTTTGGGCCATGCGGGCCATGCGGGGAATGTCGACAAGCGGTTTTATCAGCGGCTGGTTGGCCAGCCTTACTGTGACTTTGGCGATGTCGAAGGCGTGGTCGCCCATGCGTTCCAGGTCGGTGGTTATCTTGAGCCCGGTGCCGATGATCCTCAGGTCGCGGGCCATCGGCTGCTGCCTGGCGATCAGCACCATGCACCGGTCCTCGATGTCGACTTCCATTTGGTCGATGGCGTCGTCGCCGGCGATGACTTTTTTGGCCAGCTGTTCGTCCTGTTTGGCGAGCGACTGGACGGCATCCTCTATCGACTGGCTCACGAGCCCGCCCATCCGCAGGATTTCCTGGCGCAGGGTTTCAAGCTCCTTTTCGTAGCTTTGCCGCATAGTTCCTGTCTCCTTTAGCCGAACCGGCCGGTGATATAGTCTTCGGTGCGTTTGTCCTGGGGCCGCGTGAAGATGGTGTCGGTATCGCCGCATTCCACCAGTTCGCCGCTGAGGAAGAAGGCCGTTTCCCCCGAGACCCTGGCGGCCTGCTGCATGTTATGGGTTACGAGCACGATGGTGTATTTCTCTTTCAGCTCGGCGATCAGTTCTTCGATCTTCATCGTCGATATGGGGTCGAGCGCCGAGCAGGGTTCGTCCATGAGCAGCACTTCCGGGTCGACGGCGAGCAGGCGCGCGATGCACAGGCGCTGCTGCTGACCGCCGGAGAGGCCCATGGCCGATTGTTTGAGGCGGTCTTTGACTTCGTCCCACAGGGCGGCGCCGGTGAGGCTTTTTTCGACGATGCCGTCGAGGACGGTCTTGTCTTTTACGCCATGGACCCGGGGGCCGTAGGCGATGTTGTCGTATATCGACATGGGGAAGGGGTTGGGGCGCTGGAAGACCATCCCCACCCGTTTGCGCAGCATGACAACGTCGGTGTCGGGGTGGTAGACGTCCACGCCGTCGAGCATCACTTCGCCTTCGATCCTGACATTTTCGATCAGGTCGTTCATCCTGTTGATGGTCCGCAGGCAGGTCGACTTTCCGCAGCCGGAGGGGCCGATCAGGGCCATGACGCTGTTCTTCCGCACCGCAAAGGACACCTTTTTCAGGGCCTGCGTATCTCCGTAGAAAAGGGAAAGCTTGTTGATGCTGATCTTGTCGCTCATCAGGCGTAGTCCTCCCGGTGGATTCTCTCCACTGACTATACCATGAAACAAAAAAGCTATTGTTAACGTTTTGTTAAGAGTTTGTAAATTGTCGCGAAGGCGCTGGCGCAGGCCCCGAACGGGTTCCCTGGCCTCGGCCGCAGCCGATCGCTTCAGTGAATAGCGAAGGGGACCTCCGTTGAGGAGGTCCCCCTGTTTTGATGCTCTATTGCGCCGGGGCGATTTTCTCTTTGAATATCTGTTTGCCGTCTTTGAATTCGATGACCACCGCGCTCTTGATGGGGTTGTGTTTGGCGTCGAGGGTAATGACCCCCGATACTACTTTCAGGTCTTTGGTTTGCTCGAGCGCGTCGCGGATTTTGTCGGAGTCGGTGGTGCCGGCGCGTTTGATGGCGTCGATCAGCATCAGGGCGGCGTCGTAGCCGAGCGCGGCGAAGGCGCTGGGCGCCTGCCCGTATTCCTTCTTATACGCTTCCGCGAATTTCACCGCCAGGGGATCTTTGTCGTCAGGCGAATAGTGGTTGCTGAAATAGGTGTTGTTCATGTTGCCGGCTATTTCCACGACTTTGGGATCATCCCAGCCGTCGCCGCCGATTATCGGCGTCGTAATGCCCAGTTCACGGGCCTGGCGGATAATCCGGCCGACTTCCTCGTAGTAGCCGGGCACGAAGAGCACATCGGCGTTCATGGCTTTTATCTTTGTCAGCGTGGCTTTGAAGTCGGTATCTTTTTGCAGGTAGGCCTCCGAGCCGGCGATCTTGCCGCCGTTCTTTTTGAAGGTCTCCTCGAAGGATTTCGCCAGACCTTTGGCGTAGTCCGAGCTGTTATCGATATAGATCGCGGCGCTTTTCGCGTTCAGGGATTTACCGGCGAACTGGGCCATGACCGTGCCCTGGAAGGGGTCGATGAAACAGGCTCTGAAGCCGTAGCGCTTTGTCGCGCCTTTTTCATCCACAGTAACCCGTTCGTTGGTGCCTGTCGCGGTGATGACGGCGACTTTTTTATCGGTAGCTACCGGCAGCGAGGCTATGACGCTCGAGCTGGCCACCGGGCCGAGCACCGCCACGACTTTGTCCTGGTTTACCAGTTTTGTTATCGCGTTGATCGATTCGGATACTTCGGATTTATTGTCGGCGGTGATAAGCTTGAGCTGCTTGCCGAGTACTCCGCCTGATTCGTTGGTCTGTTTGAAGGCGAGGTTGATGCCGTTGACGGTCTGTTTGCCCAGGTTGGCAACGCCGCCGGTCAGTTCGAAGTTGCCGCCTACCTTGATTTCTTTGTCGTTCGCTGCTCCCCCGCCGCAGCCTGTGACTGCCAGGGCCGCGACAGCAAGCGCGGAAACCAGGGCGTTTCTGAGTCTTTTGTTCATTAGCTGGTTCATCTCCTATCAGTTATTGCCACCAAGCCCCATTCTACGGCGGAGCGTACCCTTTGTCAATCGCAAACCGCCCCTTCCCGGCCGCTATTTATGAAAACGCCAGGTCCTGCCTCAGGCGGAACCTGGCGTTCATTCGGCATGGCGGAGACGGTCGACCCCGCAGCTATTGCTTTTGTTCGATTTCCGTGACACATTCGGTTTTGATTTTTTCGACGAGGAATTGCAGGGCGTCGATGACACGGGGCCTGATGTCGCCGCCGATCAGCACGTACATTATGTCGTCGCCGATGTCCAGCAGGCCTTCGTTGAGCCATACTTTTATGTAGAAGATTCCTTCCCTTTTATAGGTTTCGGCGATCGCGGCGTCGACTTTGACGGCATCGTAGGCGAATTCCATTCCTTTTACGAGCGAGCCGTCGCTGATCCCCTGGCGGACTTGGGCTTTGGGTGTCTGCCGGACAACGCCGTTATGAACCAAATACATGCCTACCTTGAGGGCGGACGGGTGAGCTTTCGCTTCTTTGAGCCATTCATCGACGGATGGCGATATTTTTTTCGTTTTCCCGGGTGTCATAAGGTGAACACGCCCCTTTTCCATTCTGTGTGTCTTGCCTGGCGGCGAACGGCGAAAATCGGCTTTTCGCACGCCCCTTCCGACCGCCTTATTCCCATTATACGTCCATTTGAATAAAACTCCCAGAGGGAAAAATCCCCCGTTGACGCGAAAAATGGCGCCCTGCCGTTGTGGAGCGACAGCAGGACGCCTCTTTGCAGTTTAAGATCGGTTCGGCCGGCTTAGACGAGGTTGATAAATCTGCGCAGGAGACGCTGCCCGTAAGGGTTATCGAGCAGCGAGTTTTTCAGTTTGTCGACGTCGAAGCCTTCGCTGCTCAGCGACCGGCTTTCTTCCTCGATATAGGCGAGCATTATTGGGGCGTTGAATTCGGGGTGGAATTGAACACCCCAGATATTGTCGTGGATTACGAAGGCATGGTGGGGTTCGAAGGCGTTTTTGGCCAGCCGCCGGGCGCCGGGAGGCAGTTCGCGGACCGTCTGGGCGTGGAAAGCGTGGCCCGGGAATTTTTCCGGCAGGCAGCCCAGCAGCGGGTCCCGTCTGCCTGCTTCACTGAGTTCGATTTCGACGGTGCCGACCTCCCGGCCGCGGGGGTGGTAGTCGACGACCCCGCCCCAGGCGTCGGCGATAAGCTGGTGGCCGTAGCAAAGGCCGAGGACGGGGACGGAGGCGCCGCATACATGCCTGAGCCAGTGGGCGAGGCGCCTGCTCCAGGCCTCCCGGTCGGTGACCATGGCGTGCGAGCCGGTTATGATGACCGCTGAAACGTCTTCGAGCGGCGGCAGGCTTTTATCGATATGGACCGGAGCGACGACGACGTCGCTCGCCGGGATGCCGAGGCTGTCGATGATATGGTCTTCAAAGTCGCCATGGTTTTGGCGGATGGACGCTAAGGTCGTCCCGGTCTTGATGATGAGCAGTTTTCGCATGTCAACCCCCGCGCTCCGAAAAAAATAGCCCAAAGGGGATTACCCCTCGGGCTTCGTCGCTTAGTTTAATAATATAGCTTGCGCCGGCAGTTGTCAATTTATAGGAGCAGGGTCATAGGGGGCAGCGGCACGGCGTGATGGGACCGGGGGCCGATGCCCGCCCGGGCGGCACGCAGGCACACCGGGTATTAATTTTACATAAGATATAACAAAAATAGGGAGGGTGAGTGTTTTATGGAGATAATCTGCCGGGAGGTCCGGCCTTTTCCGCCGCTCGATATGCATCAGGTGCGCTTCTGGCTGCGGATAATGAAGGAGCATGCGCTGTTCATCAGGCTAGGGCTGCCGTGCGACCAGGCGGAGCTGCGCAGGGAGGCGCAGTGTTTCTTCGAGCTTTTTCAGGGACTGGAACAAAAAGCCGCCAAGGTGAATTGCGGCGACGCGTTCCACGCGTTCGTCGAGGAAGTGATGGTGGCGGTCAAAAACTTTTTCGCTTATAAGCGCCATTTGCTGTGTCTGCTGGTGGAGTGCAAGATCCGCGGCGGGGCGAATTATCCGCTGCTGATCGACCATATCTCGCGCGAGGCGCTGTATTTCTACAAGCTGCTGCAGAAGATCGGGGATGGCGAGATGGAGTATCCGGTGGACGCGATTGTTAGCGAGAACGTGTTCTGGATCCGCATCATGGCCGATCACCTCAAGTTCATCCGCGGCCTCCTCGACCCTTCGGAGCGCGAGGCCTTCGACCAGGTGCAGGCGCTGAGCGACAAGTGGGACGGTCTCAATCTCCACGCCCGCGACTTCGAGAGCATGCTGTGGCATATGCGGCCGAACACCGATTTCGCGCGGTTCGAGAAGACGGTGACCGACGCGGCTGTCGAGCTGCGCGATTTCAAGGCGATGGCGCAGGAGCTGATCGAGCAGTGCAGCCTGCTGACGCTGATACCGCCGCTGCTGGCGGACCACGTACGCCGCGAGGCGGAGCATTTCCTGCACATTTTGGAGATGATCGGCGGCGAGCTGAACGGCTGCCACAACTCGCCGATCATCCGCTGCGACGACGGCTGCATGGATCTGCCGAAGAGGAAGTAGCACAGGCGAAAGGCCGCCGGCGAGTCCGGCGGCCTTGGGTCGTCCGGCCCCGGCACGGGATTAATCAGGCTGCTTGTCCGGCATACTAGCAATAACGGTGCATGAACAGGGGTGACGCGTATTGGCTGGGCATGAGTTTCTCCGCGATATCTGGCAGACGTCGCTGGTTTTTCTGACGATGCTGGTTCTGGCGAGGATTCTCGGCAAAACGCAGGTGGGTCAGTTGACTTTATACGAGTACATATGCGGCATCACGATCGGCTCAATCGGCGCTAACATAGTGGCTTCCAAGCCTGAGGAGGTGTGGAACCACTATTTCGATCTTCTCCTGTTTTGCAGTCTTACCCTTATCGCCGCCCGGGCGACGCTGATCAACAGGCCGCTGCGCAAGCTGATCGAGGGCTCGCCGACGATCGTGATCGAGAATGGCCGGATATTGAAGGATAAGCTGAAGGATTTGCGGTTCGATGTCGACGAACTGATGGGTCAGCTGCGCGAACAGGGCATTTTCGATGTCGGCGAGGTGCAGTTCGCCATCCTGGAGACGTCGGGGCATCTGAGCGTGCTGCAGAAGGCGGCGTACCGCCCGGCCACGGGGCAGGACCTGAACATCCGCCAGGACGACGCCCGCCTGCCGGTCGAGCTGATCGTGGACGGCGAGATCGTGGCCGATAACCTCACCCGCGCCGGGGTATCGCGGGAGTGGTTGCTGAACGTGCTGGCGCTTAGGGGGATAGCGGATACCGGTAATGTTATCTATGCCGGGTTCGATACCCAGGGGGCTTTTCAGGTGAAGGCCGATAACACCGCCGAGCAAAAGGGCAAGCATAATATTTAGCTCAAATAGCGCTATTATGGTCGAAATTTGGCGATGTAGCGCTATTTTTTTTGTTTATCCCCGGAAAATGCAGGATAAGAGCCCATTACTCCCGAATTGGCAACTCATCATAATTATTTGTGGGGGGTATAACCGTTGTTCGGGTTAGGAAAAAGAAACGATGTTAACAAGAGAGAAAGCGCCGTCCACCCTGAAGCCCATATTTGCCGACAGTCGCTTATCGACGCCATCAGGAGCGTACGCGCCGGGAAAGACGCGTATCTGGACGGGCACGCGCTGGGGTGCGGGGAGCTCGCCGGCGAGTGGAACGCGATGCTGGACGCAGTGTGCGCTGATAAACGACGGACGGTGGCGGGGGTGAACGACCTGCTGGCCGAGGTAACCAGGATGGACTTCGTCAAGCAGATGTTGGACGAGGTCGGCAAGCAAAGCCAGGCGATGCATTCGATCGCGGCCGGCAGCGAGGAGATGGCGGCGTCGGTGGACGATGTGGCGAACCGCGCCCAGGGCGCGGCCAGCCACGCGGATAAGGCGGCGACGGAGGCCGGGCAGAGTACGGAGACGATCGCCAAGGCGTTTTCGTTCGTGGAGGAGTCGTTCGCGGCGATGGACGCCGTGAACGGGCAGATGCACGATGTGCTCGAAAGCACGAAGAAGATCGGCGCGATCGTGGATATCATCAGGGAAATCGCCGATCAGACGAACCTGCTGGCGCTGAACGCGGCGATCGAGGCGGCCAGGGCGGGCGAACAGGGCCGGGGCTTCGCGGTGGTGGCGGACGAGGTCCGCAAGCTGGCGGAGCACACTAAGGCTTCGGTGACGGAGATCCAGGGGAGCATCGGCGACCTGCAGGCGCATACCCAGGGGTCGGTGGCGAATGTAGCGGCTACCGCCCGCCGGCTGCAGAGCGGCAAGGAGCTGGTGGACGGCGCGCTGGGCGCAATCCGCGGCATGCAGGAGGCGATCGTCGCCATCAACGGGGAAATCGTCCAGATCGCCGCGAACAGCGAGGAGCAGACGGCGGCCGCGCAGGAGATCGCCGCCGAGGTGGGCACGGTGTCGTCAGGGGCCGAGAAGCTTCAGCATTCGTGCGACACGACGGGCCGGGGCGTGTTCGCGCTCAGCCAGGGAATCAACACGCTGCGAATGGAGCTTTTAAAGAACGACCTCTGCCTGGGGGTCGAGGAGTTGCTGGATATCTGCATCGCCGACCATCTGCTGTGGCGCTGGCGGGTTTATAATATGCTGCTCGGCTACGAGAAGATCGACGTCAATACCGTCGGGACGCACCGCGACTGCCGGCTGGGGAAATGGTACTACGCGGAGGGCGCCCAGGCATTCGGCGGCGACGGCGTTTTCACCGGCATGGATGAGCCCCACGCCGAGCTGCACCGGTTCGCCAAGGAGGCTGCCGTCGCCTACGAAAAGGGCGATATGAAGACTGCCGAGGAGAAGCTGGCGAGGATGGACGTATGCTCGGGGCAAGTGGTGGATGCCCTCAATATGCTGAAAAAGCGGGCCGGGACGCAAAGCTGCCGGGCCTGACGGGACACGGGAAATAGGGCGGGCGGCGGCGGCCGCCCCTTTTTTATTGCGGTTTCGGTTCAAAAGCCGTTATTTAAGTCGAAATATGGCGAAATAAAGAGTAATTTTTAATTTGACGGAGAAAAACAAGGTATTTTGCGCGAATTTGCCGAATTAAAATCATTAAATATTTTGGGAGATATTTTCCCCACGTTCGGAGACACGGCGATGGAGACGCGCGATTACGGAAAAGCGATCGAACTATTCCCACAGGTTTACTGGGTGGGGTTTTGGGACAAGCCCAGCGGCCTGCACTGCAACCCTTATCTGCTCGTCGACGGCGATGAGGCGGTGCTGATCGACCCGGGCTCACCGCTGGATTTCGAAATGGTTTATACAAAGGTGACGTCGATCGTGCCGCTGGAGAAGATCAAGTTTGTGGTGCTGCAGCATCAGGACCCAGATTTATGCGCGAGTGTGCCGCTGTTCGAGGCGCGAGGGCTGAAGGCGCAGATTGCCACCCACTGGCGGGCCAGCATGCTGATCCGCTATTACGGGGTGAAGTCGCCTTTTTACCGGGTGAACGAGCATAAATGGGAGCTCACGTTCGGCAACGGCCGCATCCTCCGTTTCCACCCGACCCCCTATCTGCATTTCCCTGGTGCGATCGCTACTCATGACGAGTTATCGAAAATCCTGTTCACGAGCGACCTCTTCGGCGCTTTTTCGCAAAACTGGTCGCTGTTCGCCGACGAGGTCGATTGCGGCGATGCCGACGCCTACCTGGAAGGGATGAAGACCTTCCATGAGCATTATATGCCCGGCAACGAGGTGCTCCGGCCCGTGATGGAGAAGTTGCTGTCCCTCGATATCAGCATGCTCGCCCCCCAGCACGGCTCGGTCATCCGCCGGGACATCCCGAGTTATGTCAAGGGGCTCCGCGACCTGGAGTGCGGCTCGTTCCTGCAGCCAATCAAGAAGGATCTGTCGCAGATCGACGGCTTCACCGGCTTGTGCAACCAGATTCTGAAGCGCTATTACGCCATATTTTCCCGGGACGAGGTGGCCGCCGTGTTCGCCGGCACCCATATTACCCTCGACCCGGGTTCGGGGCTGATCACCGATTACAACTGCACCGGCCGGGAGCTGTGGCACGAAATATTCCGGCTTTTCAATGCCCGCAGGGGGATAGGCTGGCTGAGCTTCATCGAGCCTTATGTCACAAAGCTGGCGGCGGAATACGGGCTGGATATGCCCGATATGTTCACTTCTTTGCTGCTGGCGGCGGAACGGGATAAGCTGCATCTGAGCGAGGAAAACCTGCGTCTGGCCGCTATCAGGGCACAACTTCAGCAGAACCTGGACCAGGCCGGCGAAACGCTGCTGAAGTGCCCGCTGACAAAGCTGAGCAACGAGCAGGTCTTCCGGCAGTACCTCCGCGCCGAGGCCGAGGCGCCACCGCCGGCGACGGGCGGGGGGACGGTGCTGGCGATCTATATCGACGACATGGTCAACCTGAATATCACCCACGGCGTGGAAAGCGGCGACGGGACGATCCAGTCGGTCGCCTATCTCCTGGATGAGCTGAGGCGGCCCAACCATTCCCTCTTCCGGCTTACCGGCCCGGCTTTCGCTTATTACATAGCCGGCACGTCTTTCGAAGAGGCGCTCGCGTTCGCGGAGCAGCTCCGCACGACAGTGGAGAAGGCGACGGTGACCATCCGCCCGGTGACGGTGTCGGTGGGCGCAGCCGCGCTGAGCGAGGCGCGCGGTCTGCCCATGGCGGATACGGGGGAGGCGGCTGAGGTCATTTTCAGACTGGCGAGATCGAGGGCGACGGTTGCCCGCCTGCGGGGCGGAAACCTCGTCTGCCACGAGAGCGTCGCCGACCTCGATAAGATGGCGCTTGCCGCCAGCGTGCTGGTGGCGGATACCGACGAGCTGAACACAGATGTGCTGACGACGATTTTCCGGCAGATGAATTACCGGGTGCTGACCGCCGCCGACGGAGCCGCCGCGCTGGAGCTTATCGGCGCGCACAACCCCGATGTGATCGTTTGCGAGGCTATGCTGCCGCAGCTGGACGGGTTCACGCTGCGGGAGAGGTCGCTGCAGGTTTCGGCAGCCAGGGATTCCCTGTTCGTGCTGATGTCGCACCACAAGGACGGCGACAGCGTACAGCGGGCGCTGGCTCTGGAGATAAACCATTATTTCCGGAAGCCGTTCCTGCTGTCCGAACTGGTCGGCGTGGTGAGGAATTTCGTGCGTAACCGGACGAGAGCGGTCAAGGCGGGGGTGGCTGCCGGATGACCGGGCGCGCCGGAGATGTGCTGGTTATCGTGGCGGCCTTCGGGGTCATGTGCCTGGCAGGGATAATCGGCGTTTATTGGCAGAAAGCCGCCCATGACCGCCGCCGGGCCCGGATAGCCGAGACGGCGGAGTGCTTCAGCCGGAGCGCCGGCGCGGCCGGTGTGCGCTCGCTGACCCGGCTGCTGGAAAAATGGCCGGATATCGTCGTCGATCAACTGCGAAAGCTCGCCCAACCTGTCGTTCTGCGCAGCGCCGATTTCGCCCCGCTGGTCAACGCTGTGCGGCGGATGGGGCTGGAAAAGCCGTTCATCAGGATGCTGGGGAGCCGCAGGAAGTATACCCGTATGAAGGCGGCGTCTTTCCTGGCCGTGCTGCCGGGGATGAATGCCGTGGCGGCGCTCGAGCAGGCTTTCGCCCGCGAGCGAGACTGGCACGTCCGCCTGTATATGGGCAGCGCCCTGGCTGACCACGCTTCGCCGTCGTCCATCCCGCTGCTGGCCGAATCGCTGCCCGGTTCGCCGCTGTGGTACCGCAACAGGGTGAGCGTTTTCCTCCAGTCTTTCGGAAAAGAATATCACGATTATCTGCCGGCCATCCTCGAGCGCGATGAGGTGGAGCTTAAGGCGGCGATCGTCGATTTTGCCACGGTGTACGTGGCCGACGACCTGAAGGCTTACCTCCTGCGCCATGCCGAGTCGCCGAACCGGGACATCGTCTACCGCTCGGTGCGGGCTCTCGGGGCGCTTTACACCGATACGCTTAACGATGACCGGTTTGTGCGCCACGCCGATCCGGTAGTCCGCAACATAACCATTTCCGCCCTGGCCAAATTTTCCGACCTCGCCACACTGAGGCGGGTGCTGCCGCTGATCACCGATGAGGGCTCCGGCGACCACGCCATCGCGACGGTGTCGACGATGGCCAGGCTCGATCCCCGCCATGTCGAGCTGCTGGTGGCCGAATTCAGGGCTTGCGCGGACGAGCCGACGCGCGGCGCGCTGGCGAGGATTCTGTCGAACAGGATCGAGTATCTGCTGCTCCGACTGCTGTCGTCCGCGAACCGCGACTACCACGCCATCGTGGAAGGGATCGCGTCGCTGGGTAAAATAAACGGCCTGATCGGCTTCATGAACAAGAACCGCAATATCGAGCTGGAGAACGAGGTGCTGCCGATCATCAAGCGGGTGATGGCGGGTGACGAGGGCCTGCGGCGCGAGTTCCGCCTGTATCTGAACGAACGGCTGTTGGGCAAGCTCGGCTATGAACGCCTGGCCGACCCTCCCGCCCCCCGCGACGAGAAACGTGAGAAGGAGAAGCTCGTTTTCCTGTATGTTTTCCTGTTGGCCGCGGTGCTGCTGGTGCCGGCCACCCATGTCGCCCTGCGCTGGGATGGTTTCTTCTCCCTCGCCTGGCGGGAACATGCCGAACTGTTCGTGGTCGATTTCAATTACTTCGTCGCCTATTATTCGATCACCGTGAACGCGGTGTATCTCACCCTGCTGTTTTTCTCCTTCTTGGGGGTGAGGATGCAGATGCGCTACTGGCACCTGAAGACAGATACCTTCCTGTTCAAGCAGCGTATGCTGCCGTCGGTGTCGATAATCGCCCCCGCTTTCCGCGAGGAGGCGACGATCGTGGAGAGTGTCAAATCGCTGCTCAATCTGAAGTACCCCGATTACGAGCTGATCGTGGTCAACGACGGTTCGCCCGACAATACCCTCAACAGGCTGATCAGTTGTTTCAATCTCGAGAAGGTCGATGTGGTGGTGCCCCGGCGCCTGAATACCAAACCGGTGAGGGGCGTATATGTAAACAAGGACATCCCCCGCCTGATGGTGGTCGACAAAGCCAACGGCGGCAAGGCCGATTCGCTCAACGCGGGGATCAACCTGTCGCGCAAGGAGTATTTCTGCGGCATCGACGCCGATTCGCTGCTCGAGCAGGAGGCGCTGCTGCGTCTGGCGTCGCTGGCGGTGGACAGCAAGCACGAGGCTGTCGCTCTGGGCGGCAACGTCTTCCCGGCGAACGGCTGCGCGGTGCGAAACGGTGAGATCATCGAACGGAAGATACCGGACGGCTTCTGGCCCCGCCTGCAGACGGCCGAGTACCTGCGGGCCTTCATGGCCGGCCGGCTGGGGTGGGCGTATCTGAAGTCGCTGTTGATCATCTCGGGCGCGTTCGGACTGTTCCGCAAGGACCGGGTGATTGCGATCGGCGGCTACCTGACGAGCAGCGAACGGTTCAGGAAGGATACGGTGGGCGAGGATATGGAGCTTGTCGTCCGCCTGACCCGCAGCCTGGGTGAACAGAAGGTGGCCCACAAGATTTTTTATTCCTACAACGCCAACTGCTGGACGGAGGTGCCGGAGCATTTGACGGTGCTGCTCCGCCAGCGGGATCGCTGGCAGAGGGGCCTGCTCGATATTCTCTCGTTCCACCGCCGGATGATTTTCAACCCAGGGCATGGGGCGACGGGCCTTATCGCGATGCCGTATTTCCTCATCTTCGAGATGGTGGGGCCGCTGATCGAGGCTCAAGGCTTCATCGCGGTGCTGCTGGCCGCTATGCTGGGCCTGCTGAACGTCGAGATCGCCTTGCTGCTCTTCCTCGGTTCGGTGTTGATGGGGGTGACGGTGTCGGTGTATTCGCTGCTGATAGCCGAGCAGGAGATAAACTATTTTTCCCGCCGGGAGATTTCGCTGCTGGTGCTGGTCGCCGTGCTGGAGAACTTCGGCATCAGGCAGCTGATGAGTTTATGGCGGATTTCGGGCTATGTTAATTCGCTGCGCGCGCCGCAGGGCTGGGGGAAGATGCCCCGCAAGGGCTTCACCCCGGCTCCGGGCGCCGCGGTTCCCCGCTGAGGGAGAAGAAGGAGGCGCTGCTTTATGCCGCATCTGCGACCGCTGCTTTGTGCCCTGCTGCTTTTCGCGTTCACCGCCCCCGCGGCGAGCGCCGGCACCCCCGCCCCGTTCGCCACCGATCTTGTCTATACTTACAGCGAGGACAGCGACCGCATCAAAACCAGGGCCTGGCGACTGGCAACGGCCAACGAGGAAGCGCCCTTCAATCTTACGCTGTACCGCACCAGCCTCGACGAGCCGGCGAGGTCGCTGCGGGAGACGACGGTCATAGCAAAGTTCCGGGCGGTGCTGAGCAAGCACGAGGACGCGCTGACGGTATGGGCGGGCGCGACCCGCAACAGGATCGTGGATTTCCATCCCTACGCGGTGATGTACGACACGGGTTTCGGTCCGAAGGGACGCGTGTGGCTGAGCCGCGGGCGCGAGGGGCTTGGCACGATCGCGGCTTACGAACGGCGCGTGTTCGCCGATACGACCGGCCTGACGGCCAGATATGCCTTCGGGCCTGAACTGGCGGCGACCGCCGAGTACAAGCGGTTCAACTACACCGACGGCAACAGGCGCGACAAGCTGCTTGCCACGGTGACGCGGCAGTTTGGCAACGCAAAGCTGCGGGGCGGCTATTCATACGACGGAGCGGACCGCAAGGCGCCGGGGGTTTATTATGTGCCGGTGCGGGAGCGAGCCTGGTTCCTCGGCGGAGAGTATGTCATCCCGCTTAACGGAGCGACGCTGACCCTGAGCGGCGACCGGTCGTTCGCGGCCCGCAACGCCGACGGCTCTATAAAACGCTATGGGACGAAGGCGGAGCTGAAGGCGGGAGCGCTGACGGCGGCGCTGCGCTACGACCGGTCGGGCGATTACTGGGCGCGTACGTGGAGTCTTACATGGCGGCAGGAGTGGTGAATAAAGGCAGCCCCGGAATAGGGGCTGCCTTTATTCGAAATTGGCGCGCGTTAAGCGTTTTATTTCATCTCCGCGGCCGAGAAGCCGAACGCGGCGAGGATATATGCGGCCAGAACCAGGGACGCCAGCCAGGCGAACGGCGGCCGGACGTGATGGAGGCGGACGATGGGGAACATGGCGCAGTCGAAGAGGATGGAGTGGGTCAGCGACCAGCCGTTGAAGTAGGAGATGCCGCCGAGGAGGGTGTCGGCGGTTTCGATAGCCGCGAACAGCGCGATCCACGCCAGGACGTATTTCGCCCGCCGCGCCGGACCGGCGGCCGGGTAGCGGCTTAGGTAGACCAGCGTGGCGGCCGGGAGGGCGATGAAGGTGTTGAGCAGTTCGACCGTCGTTTCGCTGGTCGCCAGGGCGTCGGCGTTGAAGTCCCACAGGGGGTGCTGGTAGGTGATGTACCCTGCCATAAGGTTGGCGACCATGACGTATAGCAGGGTCGGGTAATAGCGAGGCCAGCGCCGCCAGTCGCCCCACCGCCAGACGGCCAGCAGGCAGCCGGCCAGTAGGACGCTCCGGAACAGAAGAATTGCCACTTCGGGCCGGATAAGGCCGTCCGCCATCCTTTCACCCCCTCCGCCCGCCCATACGCGGGTCGGCTTATTTTTTCCCGCGGACGGCGGATTATGTGCCGGCTCTGCGTTGCGACGGCACCGCAGTCTGATCTCCTGTTTCCCCGGGAAATGCCCGGGGACGGTTGTTTCCGCCGGGGAAATGGCTTAGAATGTAGAGTATCAATACCCTCGGAGGCAGCCCATGATAACGTTGTCCGCCCTTTATGTTTTCGGCGTCATTTTCGTCGCCGGCATGCTGCAGACGATCACCGGTTTCGGTTTCGCCCTCGTCGCCGCGCCGCTGCTGACCTTCGCGCTTTCCCCCAAGGAGGCGGTTATCGCCGTGTTGTTTGTCGGCATCATGATGAAAGGGTTCATGGTGTACAAGACGTGGCGGGACGGAGCGTTTGCCCGCATCGTGCTGGTGTTCGCCGCCAGTGTCCTGGGCGCGCTGCCGGGAGCTTATGTTCTCAGGGTGGTCAGCGACGGCGCGCTGAAGGTGTTCATCGGCCTGACGCTCGTGCTGGTGACGCTGGCGATGTACGCCAATTATAGCGTCACCATCCGCCGCCACGGCCTGGCCAAGTCGGCGGTCGGCTTCCTCAGCGGTTTTCTGGGGGCTACGACCAGTTTCAACGGCCCGCCGCTTGTGCTGTATATGATGAACGAGGGCGAGGACAAGACGACGATGCGCGCCGATCTGGCCCGCTATTTCTTCCTTGGCAACGCCACGACCCTGGTGATCGCCTATTTCATGGGCACGGTGTCCGCCGACCGGCTCGGCGGTATCGCGGCAGTGGCACTGCCGGCCATCCTGCTGAGCTGGTGGCTGGGTGAGAAGCTGTTCGCCCGCGTGGACGCGGCGCTTTTCCGGCGGATCGCGCTCGGTGTCATTTCGCTCAGCGGCTTGGTGACGTGCGGACTGGGGCTGTGGCCGCTCATCAGGGGCTAGCCGCCGCGGAAAATGAGAGGGGATCCCGATATGAATCGCCGGGATCCCCTCTCCCCTATTTGTCGGTGTTGTCCTGATAGCGCGCGGCTTCGGCCCGCACTTCTTCAGCGGTAAGCTGTCTTTTGCCTTTTGGGGGCCGGACGTCGTGCTCGATGCCGAATTTGACCGGTCCTTTTTCCTGCCTGGGCGTACAAACCACCTCCAGTTGTTAGTGTGCTCACGCGCCGCGGTCTTTATCACCGTCACCCCCGCCTGCCGCCGGCGTATTATATATGGCGGCGACCGAGGGAGTGATGGTATGGAGGTATATCTTACGGCGGCCGGGGAGGTGGCTGTCCGGCCGTCCGCGCCGGAGGCCACGGTGGCCGGGCTGTTGGCGGCGATGGCGGTTTTCGGGCGCGGCGCGGTCGACTGCGCCGGCTGCGCTCATACGTGCTGCGCCGGTCTGCCGGTGTTCGCGGACAATGTTTTCGTCCGCAGCCTGTGCGCTTTGGCGCGGCCCGCCGTCGGCGGCCGGGAGGCCGGCGAGCTGCCCCGGCGCGTCCTCAGGCTCGACCCGCTCTCGCACCGCTGGCTGCTGCGGCCGGACGGGGCGGGACGGTGCCGTTTCCTGGCGGCGGACGGGCGCTGCCTGATCTACGGGGTGCGGCCGCTGGTCTGCCGGCTGCATCTCTGCCTGCCGAGCGAGGCAGCTTTCGCCCGGCTGAAGGATGACCTTTATTTCGCCTACCGGCATGCGCTGGCCTGCGAGCTGGCCGGCCTGGACGGACAGGCGCCCGCGGCGGCCGCCAATCCGCTTATCGGCGCGACGGCCTATGACGCGGTTATCGGCGATGTGGCCGCCTGGGCGCGGGCCGCGCGGCCGGGCTGGCCGGCGGGCTTCAGCCCCTGAGCGGCTTGGTGGCGAACAGCGGTCCGGCGCTTGTCCGCGTGACGAGCGTGTGGCGCAGCCAATTGTCGTCGTCGCGGGCGGGGAAGTCGTCGCGGATATGGTGGCCGCGCGTTTCGGCGCGCAGCAGCGCGCAGCCGGCGACGAGGCCGGCGATTTCGGCCATGTTCTCGAGTTCGATGAGTTCGATGAGGCGCTGGTTGAAGACGCCGGTGTCGGGGACCCGGGCAGCCGCGAGCTCGGCCCGCGTTTCGCCGGCGAGGCGCGCCAGGCGAGCAAGCCCCGCGGCGTCGCGGCCCACTCCGGCATATTCCTGGACGGCGGCACGCAGCCGGTCGCGGAGGGCGGCGAGGTCCGCGCCGCCGCCGTTTTTGTCCAGCCTGGCGGCGACCCGCGCGGCTTCGGCTTCGGCCGCGGCGGGATCGGGCCCGGCGCCGCCGTTTTCCGCCGCCCGGCGGCTTGCCGCCAGGCCGGCGCGCGCTCCGAAGACCTGGGTGGCGGTGAGGCCGTTGCCGGCGAGGCGGTTGGCGCCGTCGAAGTTGCCGGCGCATTCGGGGGCGGCGAACAGGCCGGCGACCGAGGTGCGGCAGTCGGGGTCGATGTGGATGCCGCCCATGAGGTAGTGGGCGCCGGGGGCGACTTCGACGCGGTCGGTGGCGGGGTCGACGCCGTGGGCGCGGATGTAGTTGTACTGGAGGATGTCGAGTTTGGCGGCGACGGCGGCCGCGCCTTTGGGGGAGTCGCCGACGTACCACAGCAGGCCGCCGTGGGGTCCGCCGCGGCCGTCTTTGATGGCCCGCGCGAGGAGACGCATGGCTTCGTCGCGGACAGGCAGGGGCTTGGGCAGCACCGGCCGGCCGGCGTTGTCGTAGATGTTGCCGTCCAGGACGTCGGAGGCGAGGAATTCGTAGTGGACAAAGGCGCCTTTTAATGACGGCGGCCAGACGAGCACCGACGGGTAGAAGAGCACCATTTCCATGTCGACGAGTTCGGCGCCGGCACGGTGGGCGTAGACGATGCCGTCGCCGGTGGCGTCGGCGGGACAGTCGTTTGTGGCCCACAGCCACTGGCAGCCGCCGGTGGCCAGGACAACCGCCCGGGCGGCGAGCAGGGTGAGTTCGCCGCTTCTCAGGCCGAGCCCGACCGCGCCGGCGGCTGCGCCGCGGGTGTCGGGGACGAGACCGGTTACGAGGAAGTCGTCGATGACCTTGATGCCGCCATGGCTCCGGCAGGCTTTGGCGAGACCGGCCGCGAGACCGATGCCGCCGCCGCGCACGAACAGGTTGCGCGGCCGGGACTGGCCGGGGAATTGGCCGAGAGCGTAGCCTCCGGCGGCGTCGCGGACGAAGGTTACGCCATAGCGCTCGGTTTCAAGGACGCGGTCGGCGGCGTCCTCCGCGAGGGTCCGCGCGAGGTCGCCGTCAGCCAGCCCGCAGCCGCAGGCGATGATGTCGTCATAGAAGAGGGCGGCGCTGTCGTCGGGGTGCAGCGGGGCCTGCATGCCGCCGGCGGCGGTGAGCGTTATCCCCGACCTGGCCAGCGGCCCTTTGTTTGTCAGGATGACACTGGCCCCCGCCCCGGCTGCGGCCAGGGCGGCCCGCAGGCCGGAAGCCCCTGCCCCGATGACGAGTACGTCGGTTTGATGTCTGGCGGTGATTTTCATTGCCCGCCCTCCCCTTCGGCCGCCAGCGGGCGACTGAAATCGACGACGACGTCGCGGAGGACGGCGTAGCGCGAGTGCGGCTCGATGACGACGGTTTCGCCCGGCTTCACCAGGGTGGTGCAGCCGAACGCGTCCTTGCCGTTGACCCGCACGAGGCACGACCCGCAGCGCCCTTTGAAGCAGGTCGACGTCCGGCAGCAGAATGTGGCGTCGAGTTCGCGGACTTTGGCCAGCAGGGCCATGACCGACAACGGCGCGGCGCTTGCGACGGCGAATTGTTCCAGGCGGCCGGACTTGTCGGCGGCCGGGTCGAAGCGGAATACTTTGACGGTTATCGTCAGCGAATTATCCATCCGTTCATCCCCTCTCTGTAGATATTTTACCCCATAGCGCCGCCGCCCTCAATCCCGGACGGTCGGCACCCCGTCCGCAGGAAGGAACGGGGCCGCCGTTGGTCGAATCTTCCGTGTTAGGTAAACCTGACAACGGAGGAAAGATTATGTCCGCAATTATCAGCCGCTATGCCAAAGGGATTATCGCCGGCCTGGTCGCCGCCCTTCTCCTGACAGGCGTTCCCGCCCTCGCCGCGCCCCAGGGCGCCGACCAACAGGGTGGGAACGCCAGGGCCGAGACGATGGAAGAAATCGGCGGGTACCTGGCGGAGATGACCGCCGACGAACTTGCCGCGACTCTCAAGCTTCTGAGGGTCAGGAAGCTGATCGGGGCCGTGTATGTGGACGGCACAGCCAACCTCGATCTGCTGAGCGGCGCCGTGAAGGGCGCGGTCGGCGCCGTCGGCGACCCTTACAGCGAATACATGGACGCCCGCACGCTCAAGGAGTTCCTCATCGATACGAAGGGGGTCTTCGGCGGCGTGGGGCTGGTGCTCGGCATCAAGGATAAACGGATTACTGTCATCGCTCCCATCGAGGGGACGCCCGCCGACCGGGCTGGGATCGCCAGCGGCGACTGGATTATCGAGATTAACGGCCAGCCTGCCAAGGATATGACGCTCGACGAGGCGGTGAGCAAGATCCGCGGCAAGGAGGGCACCGAGGTCATCCTGACCGTCGGCCGCGCCGGACAGGAGCCCGCCGATTACACGATCGTCCGCGATACGATCGAGATCAAGACGGTGTCCGGCAGGATGCTCGAGAGCGATATCGGCTACATCCGCCTGAGCTTTTTCAACGAGACGACGGGCGAGAGCTTCGCCGCCAAGCTGCGCGAGCTGGAGGGGCAGGGCATGAGGGCCGCCATCCTCGACCTGCGCAACAATCCCGGCGGCCTGCTGGAGGAGAGTGTGAAGGTGGCCGGACAGTTCGTCCCCAAGGGACCGGTGGTGTCGGTGGTGACAAAAGACGGCAACCGCCGGACGAGTTATGCGCAGCCCGGAGGGCCAAGGTACCCGCTGGTGGTGCTGATAAACGGCGGCAGCGCCAGCGCGTCGGAGATCGTGGCCGGCGCGGTGCAGGATACCGGCGCGGGTACGATCGTCGGCACGCGCTCGTTCGGCAAGGGCTCGGTGCAGAGCCTCGTCCCCCTCGGCGACGGCACGGCGGTCAAGCTGACTATCGCCCGCTACCACACCCCCAAGGACCGGGTGCTCAACGGTGTGGGGATCGAGCCCGATATCCTGGTGGTGCAGCCGCCCGACGCCCGGGATACGGGCAGCGACGCACAGCTGGCGAAGGCTGTCGAGGTGCTGAAGGAAAAGCTATAATGAGACCGATGGAAGTATCGCCGGCCGTCATGCCACGCGATACTTCCATCTTTGTTTGGGCGTTATTTCCCCGCAAGTTGATCTCCCTTGGGAGGATGAGCGTCCCGGCGGCGAAACGAACAAGGAATATTGCGAATATTGTCAAATAATATCGAATAGGCGGTTTTTACGGGAAACATTTTAGTTTGAACATATTTGACAGGGTTGTGCAGGTCGTTACAGTGTTCGCTGATTTGGAGTGTGATCGCGTGGTGGGCAGGGTTAACAGCATTTTGTCCGTTTTGATGCGACTGATCGGCGGCAGCGGCTTGGTGAAGTTTTTCGGTGCGGCCGGAACGCGGGCGGCCGATTCCGTACAGCTGCCGGAGGAGCTCCGCCAGCGGGAGGAGGCGCTGGCCGTCAGCAAGGCGAAGCTGGCGCTGGCGGCGAAATTGGCCAACCTGGGGCCGTGGGAGCTGAACACCGATACGAATGTATTCGAGTTCGACGATGATTTTTATGCCATCTACGGCACGGATGTGGCGCGCGAAGGCCGGTTTATGCCGCTGGAGGTTTATAGCAGAGAGTTCGTGCATCCGGACGATCTCCCGAAGATCGCCGCGGAGATGAATAAAGCCCTCGCCCGCCGGGAGCGCATTTGCCTCGGCCAGGTGGAGCACCGCATCATCCGTCGTGACGGCGAGGTGCGCACGATTATGGTGTGGTCAAATTATGTGAAAGACGAGGACGGCAGGCTTCTGCGCGCTTTTGGCGCGAACCAGGATATCACGGAGCGGGTGCGGGCGGAGGAGGAGTCCCGGAGACGGGAGGAAGCCCTGATCGCCAGCAAGACGAAGTTGTCGGTGGCGGCGAAATTGGCCAACCTGGGGCCGTGGGAGCTGAACGCCGAGACGAATATTTTCGAGTTCGACGATGAGTTCTATGCCATCTACGGCACGGAAGTGGCGCGCGAAGGCCGGTTTATGCCCCTGGAAGTCTATGTGAGGGAGTTTGTGCATCCCGAGGACCGCTGGAAGGTCGCCGAGGTGAGGCAAAAAGCGCTCGCGTCCAGGGAACGCGTTTACCTCGGCCAGGTGGAGCACCGCATCATCCGCCGGGACGGCGAGGTGCGCACGATTATGGTGCGGGCGAACTATGTCAAGGATGATGCCGGCAAGCTGGTGCGGAGTTATGGCGCGAACCAGGACATCACGGAGCGGGTGCGGGCGGAGGAGGCGCTGAGGAAACAGGAGGAAGTCATCCGGCAGATGGCTTATTTCGATTCGCTGACCGGGCTGCCGAATCGCCGGCATCTGCATGAGTGGCTCGACATCGAGATCGCGCAGGCCCGCAGGGGCGATTCGACGGGGCTGCTGCTATTCATCGATTTGGATGATTTAAAGATGGTGAATGATACGTTCGGGCATACCTGCGGTGATGAGATTATTGTCGCCGCCAGCCGCAACATCGTTGCCAGCGTGGGGGAAGAAGCGTTCGTATCCCGGGTCGGCGGCGACGAGTTCATCGTGATCCTGCCTGGCCAGAGCAGTTCCCGGATCGGCGAGATCGCCGAACGGATCATCGCGACGCTCGGCGAGACCCATGAGATTTACGGGACGTATTTCCATATGACGGCAAGCATAGGTATTTCCAGTTATCCCGATGATGGGGAAAGCGCGGAGGAGTTGATCAAGAACGCCGATAATGCCATGTATGCGGCAAAAGGGGAGGGGAAAAATTGCTGGCGGGTCTATACGAAGGAGATGCAGCTGGCGGCTTATGAGGAAATGCGCCTTACCGGCAGTTTGCGCGGCGCCCTGGAGCGGGGGGAGCTTTATCTCTGTTACCAGCCGCAGTTTCTCGCCTCCGGTTCCGTTTTCGGCTTCGAAGCGCTGTTGCGTTGGGACAGTGCCGAGTTGGGGTCCGTTTCGCCGCGGCAGTTCATCCCGCTGGCTGAGAAAAGCGGCCTTATCCACAGCATCGGGCAATGGGTGCTGCGCGAGGCCTGCCTGTTTGCCCGCCGCCTTACCGACCAAGGTTGGGACGGTATCCGGATTGCCGTGAATATTTCGTCAAAACAGCTGGCGGTCGACAATTTCGACGCCATCGTCCAGAGGATCATCCAGGATGCCGGTATCGAGCCGCCCCAGCTTGAGCTGGAAATCACCGAGAGCGTTCTCGTGACATCACCCGAGGATGCGATCCAAAAACTGACCGGACTCAAAGCGCTGGGGGTGCGTCTGTCGCTCGACGATTTCGGCACAGATTATTCTTCTTTGACTTATCTGCGTAATTTGCCGGTGGAAACGCTGAAAATCGATAAGTCGTTCGTAGATATGATAACAACCGATATCAATGCGGCGAAAATTATCGGTTCCATCATCCATATGGCGCACGCGCTCGGTATAGCGGTTGTCGCCGAAGGGGTGGAAACCGAGCAGCAGCTGGCGTATCTCCGGGAGAACGGCTGCGACCGCATCCAGGGATTTATCTTCAGCAAGCCGCTGGTTGAACCGGAAGCGGTCAGGTATCTGGCCGAAAATAATTGAATAGGAAGCTTCTGTGACCAGGTTCAAAAAAGCCGCCCGCGAGGGGCGGTTTTTTCGTGGCTGGAAGCAGGGCGGGCGGGAGAAAATAGTTGTTTTTATTGGGAAAAATTGCAGGAATTTACAAAATATTTGTATAACGATAACAGAAATGGACGTAAATTCCAATGTGACATTGCGAGGCGCCTGTGGACGGACTGGAGGATCTCAAGCGGCGGGAGGCTTCCTGGGAGGAAGGCCGCGCCAAAAACATCACATTCATTGTTACCGAAGACTGCCAGCTGCGCTGCAAGTACTGCTACCTCGTAGGGAAAAATCCCGGCCGGCGGATGGATTTCGGCGTCGCCAGGCAGGCGGTCGATTATCTCCTCGGGGCAAGGGAGCTTTTTGACGACCCGTCGGTGATCTGGGAGTTCATCGGCGGCGAGCCGCTGATGGAGATCGAACTGATCGACAGGATCAGCGATTATATAAAATTGCGGATGTACGAGACGGGTCATCCCTGGTTCAACAGTTACCGTTTCAGTCTTTCGACGAACGGGCTGGCGTATGACGACCCGAGGGTGCAGCGCTTTATTTTCAAGAACCGGACCCACCTCAGCATCGGCATCACTATCGATGGCGTCCGGGAAAAGCACGACATCGCCCGGGTGTTCGCCGACGGCCGTGGCTCTTATGACGCGGTGGTGCGGAACATACCGCTGTGGCTGCGGCAGTTTCCCGACGCCGCCACGAAGGTTACGGTGGCGCACGACGATTTGCCGTACGTGAAGGAAAGTGTGCTGCATATCTGGAACCTGGGCGTGAAGACGGTGAATATCAACGTGGTTTTCGAGGATGTGTGGCAGCCGGGCGACGACACGTTGTTCGAGGCGCAGCTCGTGGGCCTGGCCGATGCGATCGTCGACGGAGAGCTATACCGCGAATATGACTGCTCGTTTTTCGACGCGACGATCGGCCAACCGCTCGACCCGGCGGACAACCAGAACTGGTGCGGGTCGGGCAAGATGCTCGCCGTGGGGGCGAAGGGGGAGTTTTACCCCTGCGTGCGCTTCGCGCCCCACTCGATGGGCAACAAGCGGCCGCGGGCGGTGGGCAACTGCGCGGACGGCGTCAACGCCAACCTGCTCCGCCCCTTCCTCGCCCTGACCCGGCTGGCGCAGAGCCCGCCGGAATGCGCGGCCTGCGAGGTGGCCAGCGGCTGCGCCTGGTGCCAGGGTCTGAATTATGAGGCCGCCGCCACCGATACCATTTATCAGCGGGCGACTTATATCTGCCTGATGCACAAGGCCCGCGTGCGGGCGAACCGCTACTACTGGGACAGGCTGCGCCGGAAGCGGGGCGGGAATATATGCTGACCCATCTGCTGGTGTTGGTGGACGGCAGCGCGCCGTCGTTCTGCCACTACGGTCACGACCGCCGAATTACCGAGCTGATGCCGCTCGCCGTCCTGGAACGGACGGTCGCTTTCGCCCACGACCGCCGGTTGGCGCTGACCTATGTGCCGGGCAGGGAGGAGCTGCCGCCGGAATACCGGGCGGTGATGGATAATACCGCCCATGCGGCGATCGTACCCGCGGGCCTGGCTGGCCGATACCCGGACGCGATTCTCGTTGTGGATGCCGACGGCAACGACGGCTCTGCCGGCGGGGCTGCCGGCGAACGGCGCCAGTTCATCCTCCGCCTGCCGCGGCACAGGCTGGCCGCCATGGCCGACCTTGTCCGCGACTGTCTGGGGAGGGCTTCGCGGCTCAATGTTTACCTCGGCGATATCGAGCGCTATACGGCCGCCGATATCGAGGAGTACGGCCGGCAGCTGGAGCTGGCGGCGGGGTATGTGGCCGCAGTGTACCGGCAGGGCAGCCTGCCGGAGGTGAATATTTTCTCCGACCGGATGCTGCTCAGCGCCATGAACAATTGCGACGCCGGGGTGGTCCACCTTACGGCGGCGCCGGACGGGAAGCTTTATATCTGCCCCGGTTTTTACTACGACGGCGAACAGCCGGCCGGCAGCCTCGAGGACGGCATCACCCTTGCCAACAGACAGCTGCTGACACTGGCGAACGCGCCGATCTGCTCGTGCTGCGACGCTTTTCACTGCAAGCGCTGCGTTTATCTGAACAACAAGCTGACGCTCGAATGGAATACGCCGTCTCGCGAACAGTGCGTGCTGGCCCATCTGGAACGGAACGCGGCGCGGCTCCTCCTGGACCGTCTCGGGAGTGTCCCCCCTTTCTCGCGGCTGAGGGCCATTCCCGCCGTCGATTATCTCGATCCTTTCGACCAAATACCGACACGGAGGCTTCAGCCATGACCGATGCCAGGCGAAAAATCGGCGCCGTCACCCCCGACGAACGCGATGAGATCAAGGTGCTGTTCGAACGGAAGAACGCTCTGGGCGAACTTTTCCGTTCCCTGGCCGGCATGCCTGACGAGGAGCTGGCCCAAAGCGCCATTTACGAGCGTCTGGTCAGGGATATGGGGGAAACGGCGACAAGGTTCCAGGCCTGGTGGGACGAAAAGAGCGCCAGGTATGGCTGGGAAAATATCTGCGGCTGCAGTTGGGAAATCGATTTCGCCAGCGGCGACATCTATATATGTCGCCCAGCCGCCCCATGCGGTGAGAAAGGAGGACAGCCATGAAGAGGTCGGACAAGGAGACCGGCACGCCGTCCGCCGCTGGCAGCGGCCTGACGAGGCGCGATTTTATCAAGACGGTGGGACTGGCACTGCCGTCGATCGCCGTGCTGGGTCTCGGCTCTATCGCGGAGGGAGCGCCGTTCGCCCAGGGGTCCGGATCGGACGCGGGGCGGGGCGCCGCAGGGGCGAACCGGACGAGCAGCCCGTCTCCCCAGCGGAGCGGCTGCAACTGGGCGTGCGCGGGCAGCTGCTCCGGCCAGTGCGGCGGGAAGTGCAGCTACGGGTGCGACGGCTCGTGCCGGGGCTCCTGTTACCAGACCTGCACCGGCTCGTGCCAGAATACCTGCCGCGGCAGTTGCTCGCAGAACTGCGGCAGCGGCTGCAGCGGCACGTGTACGCGCGGCTGCACGGGGATGATGCGCTGAACAGGCCCCGGATAATAGCGGTAAATCCCGGTCAGGCCGACCGGGATTTTTTTGCCCGCCGCCGGGGCGGGCTAGCCGGGCGCGGTAATGGGCAGATTAATAGCAAAGGCTGAAGGGAGCGAAGGCTGTGCGGGTACGGTTCGGCTATGTGGCGATCGCGCTGGGCGTGCCGGAGGGGTCGCCGAACAAGACGACGACGGCGAAAGCCTTAGAAAAGATTGCCGACTGGGAGGGCCGCATCGGCCGGCTGCGTCGCCTGATGACGGCCAACCTGGAGACGACGCTGCGCATCCTGCGGTACAACGCCGCCCATGAGGTCGCCCTGTACCGCTTCACGTCGAAGACGGTGCCGCTGGCCACCCACCCGCTGGCGACGGGCTGGGACTATATCGCCGACGGCCAGCCGCTGTGGCGGGAGATCGGCGATTATGTAAAGCTGCACGGGATGCGGGTGAGCGCCCACCCCGACCATTACACCCTGCTTAACAGCCCGAAGCCGGAGGTGCTGGCCGCATCGCTCGCCGATCTCGATTATCACGCCCGCATGTTTGAGGCGATGGGGCTGCCGCCCTCCCCTTCCCTTGTGCTGCATGTGGGCGGGCAGTACCGGGAGAAGGCCGCGGCGCTGCGGCGGTTCGCCGAACGCTTCGCCGCGCTGCCCGGCCGGCTGGCCGCCAGGCTGATGGTGGAGAACGACGATAAGATTTTCACCGCCGCCGAGGTGCTGGCGCTGTGCGAGGAGCTGGGGCGCCCGATGGTGCTCGATATCCACCACCACCGCTGTAACGGCGGCGGCGAGCTGGCGGAGGTGTGGCCGCGGATTGCGGCGACCTGGGGCGGGGCGACGCCGAAGATTCATGTGTCGAGCCCGAAAAGCAGCAAGGATATCCGCGCTCACGCCGATTACGTGGCGCCGGAAGATTTGCTGCCGTTTCTGCGGCTGGCGCGGGAGACGGGCCGCGATTTGGATGTGATGGTGGAAGCGAAGATGAAGGATGAGGCGATGTTCCGGCTGGTGGCGGGGCTGGCGGAATCGCCGGGGGTGGAGCGCGCCGGCCTGGCGGCGGTGGAGCTGTAGGGGGAATGTGGAAAAGAAGGTCGGTAGGGCCGGGTTTTCGTGTCAAGTCTTATTATGCGGCGGGGCGGATTTAAGGTAGAATTCCGTATATTTGTTTTCTCTTTTTAAATGCTTGCTCGCTTCCTTCTAGGATTGAGCATGTCATAGCATTTGTTTCAGGTGTATCAATGGACCCTCTGCAATATATAGCCGCGTGCTCACTTGAACTCCTTAGGGGAATTATTAACTCAGCATCACCTAAAACAGTGATGTTTGCATTATGAGTTACGATTATTACCTGCCTTTTCTCCTTTACACGCCTTAAATTTGTCACAAGTGTTTTGTAGATAAATTCACTGTCTAAATTATCTTCCGGTTGATCAATAATTAATGGAGCGGTATTTTTTGAATATAGAAGTATGGTAAGCAAAATAGATTGTTGTTGTCCTAAAGATAGTTTAGCAAATTCCCTAGAAATAATTTTTGTTTCCCCGGTTGGTGTTGTTGCCTTTTTTGTAACTATGATTTCAGGTCTGTCTTCAAACTGGCAACGTTCAAGCGCACGAACAATTTTAGGGTTATTCAAATTAACTAGAATAGAGGTTGCTTCACTATTATTGAAAACCGTATTCCCACTTTTGTCTTTTACAGAAAGTAACGTCTTGTTTTGCTTCGATCTTAACGCATCTAACAAATCCCAAACTTCTACCTGGCTGGCAATTAGTTCGGCTTTAGGAACTTGAGATGTTCTCCATCCCATACTATTTTGAACGATTTTTGCATATTCCTCCGAGAATACTCCCTTCCGAAACTTAATGGATACTTGATAGTCTAAAACGGTTGACTTCAAGTTTTCTGTTAAGGATTGTGCTAGAGCATAACGAATATAATAAATCTTACCTTTCAGCGACCTTCTTGTTTTTATGAGCTTTATCCTATCCTTCAATGCATTTTCCAGTTGATCAGCTTTTTTATTCAATTCTTCTAGTTTTTTTGTATAATCCGCAACATCAGCTACAGTTTTTTTTGATAAATGATATATCTAGTTTTACTCCTTTTTCAGCTAAGGCATTTCTAATATTATCTATCTTTTGTTGAATTAATTTCTCATTATCATTCCAATGTCTTAGGTGTTTATTAATTTCAGTGATTAATGTATTAGATTGATTTTCAATGTCGCCAGAAAAAGTTCTAATGGTCTTTGAGAACATTTCAAGTATTTGCTTAATCGCATCATAGTCTTCTTTTCCTGCCACGAGGCTTTCAGGATCTAAATTCTTGATTAATACGTCTATTGAATCACTTTTTAAGCAAGTGCGAATCGAATTAATTAGCATTTCCAAATCTTTAATAAGTTTTACCCTAAAGTTCCTTTCTTGTACTATACTAGTTTCTAATTCAATAACCTCTGACGCATTTTGGTCTTTAAGTGCATTTTGTTGAGCCTTTGCATTATTTAAAGCCCGTGTAACGTCCGGTATGCCATTTATATCTAGTTCAAGACGCTCTAATAATGTCTGATTTTGTAAAAGTTGCTCACGGATAGTTTCATCCTCAAATTTTAGATTACCAAAGTCACCAAAGCTATCTAAAAATTCTAACAGTACGTTTGGGTCTTTGTCACAATGCTGTATCCTTTCTGCAGTTTCCCCTTGGCCATAGCTTTCTATCGGCAGGTAAAGCAGACCGTCTCGCGGGTCACTATCGTTTCTGACATTGCCATACTTCTCTCGGACCAATAGCTGTTTTCTTCCCGACTCGTCTTCCCAAATAAGATAAACGTTTTCAGGCCACACCTCACTATCGACAAGACTTTCCCTGGCATTATTACCAGATGCTGCCCTTAATGCCTCTAACGAGGTCGATTTACCAGTACCTCTACCACCAATAATACATGTAAGATTCTTGCTAAATCTTATAATTTGCCCGTCTAAAAACCCCCCTTCAAACATAATTCCAACAAAGTGCGGAATTGCTGTAGGTAGCAAATCCTCAATCCTTGTTCTGGCCGTTGCATCAAGTAATGCATTTTTAAAGGCCGGAAAAGATAGACTATCCATTTTAAATCTTGTTATCTTGTTGTTTCCCGAAGCATTCCGACCAAGCACTGCAAGACTATGAGCATCAGAAAATAGTACTCTTGCCATATCATAAACATTGTCTAGCTTAAGAGCTTCACGTCTCTTCTCAAATATTCGTTTCCTGTTATCGTTTAAATCACGGTCAGAGTACCAAGATTCATTCTCTGCTTTTGTCAGTTCCAACGCAAGCAAGTTGGGGCACTCTAAAATTGCTTCTTTGAAAGGCCCGTATCCTGAAACTACTGATTCAAAACCGGCGTCCTGGTCGATATGAGCAGCTATCCCTACACCATCATATTTGGCAGCTATTTCAAGGCACTGGGGTATAGTATGGTTACAGGTTTTCTTGTCTTTCGAAAAATCTAGTTTCCCATAAAATTTTTGGAGGGCATCAAAATCACCAAAGTAAAGGAGCAAATGGCCCTGTGTGCAAGACAACTCGATTCCTGGTATAACCAAGATAGGCTTTTCATTAGCATATTCAATAGCCATTTTTACATTTCCAATAGAATTATGATCAGTAATACTTATTATTTCTAGCTTTTCTCTCATTGCAGTATCAACAATATTGACAGGGGTCATTTGAGTATCAGTAACATCGTACGATCCACTTTCACCATATGAATGTATATGCAAATCTGCTCGGCGAAAAGTTGCTCCATTGGGAACAGCAAGTATTTTATTGATGATAGACACTACTTCACGCTCCCTCGTTTTACTACCAAATACTCCTTCGTGTCTTTTTTACAAAATCCTCCATAATTTCACACAAGCACTGACTTAATGCTTCTCAATTCCGTGCCGGCGGGGGCGGCTTTGGGGGATGCCCCGTGAAGCGAGGCGGCGGCCGCTACTTGGCGAAAGAGCCGGTAACAGCACCGCGCGAGCCGCCATGGACGGCGGCGAGAACCGACAACGAACACGGACGTTCGTTTGGCGGTGGCGCGGCGCTGTCGGCGACGAGCCTAGCAGTGAGCCGAAAGCGGCGAGCGGAGCGATGACGGTTTCGTGCGAGTCGCTATGCAAGGCAACAGCGAACCGAAAGTTCACTTTCGCGTGAGTCGTTGCCCTGCTAGTAAGACCGTCGCCGCAGCGTGGGGCAGCACCCAAAGCCGCCCCAAAGCCGGTATTATGCAGGCCAGAAAAAGGCTGAACCATTGCGGGTTTAGTCTTTTTGATGTCGAGGCAGGCTTTGAACAGGCGAGGGTGGTGGCCTCGGTGACGGCGCGCCGGCCTGGCGGCGGTGGAGCTGTAGGGGGAATGAGGAAACCCGGCCGTGATCGGCCGGGTTTTTGTGTGCCATTCGCCCTGGGGGATTATGGCGCATTATTCCAAATAATTTGGCATATTTCTACATTTACTGGAAATTTATATGTTATTATTATAGATGAATGTAGTTGCGGTTGACCTTATATTTAAGGAGGATAAAAATGAAGAGGCTTTCAGTTCTGGTTTTGGCGCTTATATTCTTTAGTGTCACATTCCAGGGGGTACTGGCGGCGCCGAGAATGGATTTCAAGGATATGAAGGTTCACCAGATTATTAACGAATATTACAGCGGCCGGGAACTCGACGGAGTGGAAGGCTTATGGATATACCAGGGCCAGAAAGGACCGGTGCTGATTGCCGTGTTGGCGGGGGCAATACCGGACATAGGGGAGCAATACAGAAACAAAAAGGGATTCGTCGGCGTAATGCTTCAGCCCGAATCGCTTTGGACGAAGGGGGAAGTGCGGTTCACGATCAATAAGGTGCTGACGCCGCACGAGAAATACGAGGGTTCCTGGCAGGGGATAACAGTGTATTTTATTTATGGACTCCCGGTCCAAAGCAAGGTCGGCATTAATGCGACTTTTACGGTGATAGGCAATACGCTGCGGCTGGAAGCCGAAGATATGGGCAGATTTGATTTGCAGCGCCTGTTTCCGTCCAGAAATCCGGCCCCGGGGATCGCCGGCACGGGCAGCGGCTTTTTCGTCAGCCCCAATCTTGTCGTCACGAACCACCATGTGATCGACAGCGCGAGAAAGGTGGAGATCCGCACCAAAGACGGCATGTGGACGCCGGCGACGGTGTTGGCTTCTGACGCGGATTACGACGTGGCCATCCTGGAAGTGAAGGGTTTGGAAAAAACCATCAAACCGCTGCCAATCGGCAACTCGCTTTCGGTAAAAGTGGGCCAGCGCGTATACAGTTTCGGCTTTCCGGCCCCCAGTCAGCTGAGCGGCGATATCTCCGAGATGCAGATGCGAATGAACGAGGGGATCATTACCAGCCTGCAGGGCTATAAAGGGAGCGAAAAAGAACTTCAGGTAAGCATCCCGACTTACGGCGGCAACAGCGGCGGCCCGGTCGTCAACGCCATAGGCGAACCGATTGCGATCATCACCAGCGGCTTGGCCGGCAATGTCAATGAAGACGGCATTGTCGACGTGCCGCAGAATATCAACTTCGCCAGAAGGATAGAACGGGCGATCGAGTTGATCGAGCAGCTAGAGCGGTTTCAGGAATTGAGTTATAAGGACGCGAATAGCGGCGAGCTCAAAACCGAGGCTATGGCCGAGCAGATGCTCGATTCCGTTGTGCTGGTACGGATTGAAGGGTATAAACGCGAGAAGGTCGTAAACAGTCTTCTCAAAATAAAATAAGATTGCAGTGGTGGCGATGTTATGAACTGTTTTAAAGCGCTGTCCGGTACGTTTATCCGGCCGATCATGCTGCTGTGCGCTGTCGTTGTCGTCTGTCTGCCGCAAGGCGGGGGCGAGGCCGCGCCGGGGCCGGAGCTGTCGCTGAAAATGCTGCAGAGCCAGCAGGCGGGCGAAATGGCCGAGCCGATCCTGGCGGCTTTTCAAAGCGCAACGGCCGACAAACCGGGCGCCGAGCTGATGTTGATCAAAGCCTGGGCGCTGCAGTCTACCGGCCGCTACGAAGAAGCGTTGGCGGTTTATGAGGAAATAATTGCCGCCGACCCCACGCTATTATCCGCCCGTTACGGGAAGGCCGTCTGCCTTTTTGAGCTGCAGCGGACGGCCGACAGCAGCCTAGAAGTAGGCGAGATCGCCAAGAAATGGCCGAAAAGCCTGGAATATCTGGCGCTGAGGAATATGAGCCGCGGAAAAATCAAAGCCGGCGAGAAGTCGGCGTGGGAAACGGAAATCGAGCAGTACAGACCGCGGACCAAGGCGGAGGCGTTTTTCAAGGCGGAGTGGCTGTTTGCCAACGAGCGCCTCGGCGACGCTCTCAGGATATATGATACTCTGCAGGAAGATAACCCCGACAGTTTGGTTCCGTTCCTGCGCGAAGCGGAAATTCTGGTGAACCAGAAGAAGTACCGGAAAGCTATCGATAAAATCGACAAGATTATTGCCAAGGACGACAACTGCGGGGCGGCCTGGCGCATCAAGGGCGAAGCGCTGGCCGGGCTCAACAGGGACGAGGAAGCGCTCGCCTGCTATACCAAGAGCGACGAGTTGGGGGTCGACAATGCTAAGCTTTACGGCAAGCGGGGCGACCTGTTCGCCAAACAGCGGAATTACCGGGAAGCTCTGGCCGAATATTCTTTGGCCGTCGCACGGGCGCCGTCGGATTACAAGCTTTTTTACGCCCGTTACCGCGCTTACCGGTCCCTCGGCGAGCAGCGCAAGGCGTACGCCGATCTGTGCAAGGCCGCCGACCTCTCGGACGATAAGCTGGCCGAGCTGCATTACCTGCGGGGGATGATGGCGCGGGGTCTGGGGTTTCGCCAGGATGCGATCAAATCGCTGGAAAAATACCTTCACCTGGCTGCCGATGACGATCACAACCGCGCTTATGCCGTCGCCGTCTTAGCCGCTTTGTCTTACTGACGGGAAGATATAAAAGGCTGAACCTGAAAAGGTTCAGCCTTTTTTGATGTCGCGGGCGGCTTTGATGCCGGCGAGGGTGGTGGCCTCGGTGACGGCGCGGAGGCCTGGCGGCGGTGGAGCTGTAGGGGGAATGTGGAAACCCGGCCGGTAAGGCCGGGTTTTTGTGTGTTATTGGGATATCTGTCTGGCGCTCGACTCTTGCGGAGGCGGGTTGAGAGGCAGACGGAATGATATGACCTCGCCCATTTCGATGAACACGCTGTCCAGCGCCTTGAACGCCACCGATTTGTTGCCTATCAGCCCGGCCTCTGTGGAATCTCGTGCCCGGACAATAAATTTGCCGTTATACAGGTATTTGCCGTTGCGCAAGTCGAGTATTTTGAGATACATCGTCGCTGTCATGTCCTTGCCGTAAATGAAAAATGTCAAACGCTGTTTGCGAATGAAAGGCTGCAACTCTGCCAGCACTGCGTAGTCGATGTCCTCGCCTTCAAACACCGTCAGCAGATCGGCCTTTTCGCTTTCGCTGATGGTCGCCAGGCCTAATTTCTCCATCTTTGTCTTGAATGGTTCGCCGGCAACGACTTTATATATGCCGTCGACTTTGGTACCGAACCATGCGTTTATTTTCGCGTTCAGCTCGTCGTCATAGGTGGTGCGTGCGTTGTTAATAAATACGACGGCCACCGATGCTTTTTGACGTTCCGCCGCGGCGACCGGAGCCGCCACGGCCGTGAGCATGGCAATTAACGACAGGAAAACGATTAAGCTATTTGACAGCGTTCTTTTCATCGGGCTTCTCTTCCGGGCGGGTCAGCGGCAAACGGGTCGCTACCACCGGATTCATTTTTTCAATAACCAAATCGAGAGCCTTTAACGACACCGACTTATTCCCAATACCGCCAATCATGCTGCTGTCTCTGGCGAATTCAGTGAACTTGCCGTTGTAAAGGTACTTGTTGCCCTTCAGATCGATTATCTTTACCGGCACGATTGCAGTAATGTCAATACCGTAGGTAAAAAAGGTAATCCGTTCTTTGCGGACAAACGGCTGTATCTCGACATATAGAACATAGTCAATATCTTCACCTTTAAATACCCCTATAATGTCGCCGCGCTCGGCGGTGGTGATATCGTTTATGCCGATCTTATTGAGCATTTCGACGTAACGCTGTCCGGGGATGATTTTGTACTGTTTGAGGATGGTGTCAAAGTTATCGTTCATTTTCTTGTTAATTTCATCATCATAAGTCGCCTTGGCGTTATTCACATACATTAGCGCCACCCTGGCCTTTGTACTTTCCTGTTCCTCGGTCGGCACGACAATCTTGCTGGGGTCGAACGCGGCGCAAACTAAGCCCTGGAAAAGAACAAACGTAATGAGAACTACAAGGACCACTAACCTTTTGAGTATGGACACGGAAATCATCTCCTCGTGTGATTTTATCACCAATGTGTAAAATTCTAGGATAATTTACAAAAACCTGCAATCACTGATTAATTCTAAGCCCGGGATAGATGTAAATTTTCCCCGGTATGCCCTTAGGCATATCGCGCCGGGGGCGGCTTTTGGTGCTGCCCCAAAGCCGGTATTATGCACAGGCAGATGAAAAAGGCTGAACCTTACGGTTCAGCCTTTTTTGATGTCGCGGGCGGCTTTGAAGCCGGCTAGGCTTGTAGCTTCGGTGACGGCGCGGAGGACGGCCTGGGCCATGACGCGGGCGGCGAGGAGGCCGACGACGCTGGTGTCGGCGGCGACGGAGCCGGCGGACAGGCAGAAGATGGTGTCGCCGTCGACCATGGTGTGGGCGGGCCGCATGGTGCGCGCGTAGCCGTTGTGGGCCATGGAGGCGATTTTGGCGGCCTGGGCCTTTGTGAGGGCGGCGTTGGTGAGGATGGCGCCGATGGTGGTGTTGCCGGCGAAGAGGTTGCCGGTGCGGCCGTATTTGGCGATCATGCCGTCTTCGCTGCCGAGGAAGGCGAAGGGGTCTTGGCGGTAGGCGCCGGCGATTATGCCGCCGCCGTCGGGGTCGACGACGTCGCCGAGGCAGTTGACGGCTACTACGGCGCCGACGATGAGGTCGCCGACCTGGACGGCGCATGCGCCGAGGCCGCCTTTCATGGCGTGGTCGGGGCCGAAGAATTTGCCGACCGTCGCGCCGGTGCCCGCGCCGGCCGTGCCTTCGGCGAAGCCGCCCTGGTCGGCGGCCTGGCAGGCGGCGTAGCCCATGGCTTTGTCGGGGCGCACGGACGGGTCGCCGCAGGGCAGGTCGAAGAGGACGGCGCCGGCGACGATGGGGACTTTGGCGACGCCGACGTCGAAGCCGTGGCCGCGCTCTTCGAGCCAGGCCATGACGCCGGCGGCGGCGTCGAGGCCGAAGGCGCTGCCGCCGGCGAGGAGGACGGCGTGGATTTTCTCGACATAGTTTTCGGGCCGGAGGAGGTCGGTTTCGCGGGTGCCGGGGGCGCCGCCCCTGACGTCGACGCCGGCGACTGCTCCAGCGGGGCAGAGGATGACGGTGCAGCCGGTGGCGGCGGCGAGGTCGTGGGCGTTGCCGAGCTTGAAGCCGGGGATGGCGGCGACTGGTATCTGCTCCATCACGCGTCCCTCCCGACGGCGAGGCGGGCGCCGAGCTCGAAGGCGCTTTCCAGGTCGCGGGGGAAGTTTTCCCGGCGGCTTCTGGCTTTGGCGGCGGGGTCGAACATGGGGGCGTCGTAGCGGCCGTAGTCGTCGAACTGGAGGGTGTCGTAGGCGAACAGGTCTTCGTGGGCCCCGAAGATCATGGCGAGGACGCGGGCGTTGTTGGCAAGGTGTTTGTCCCAGCCGAATTCTTTGAGCCTCGCTTCGTCGACGTTCATGGTGTAGATGAATGCGGTGGGCAGGACGCGGGGAAAGAGACTGCGGCTGTCGCCGGCGGCGTATTTGAGGTAGGGGAAGAGCAGCCTTTCGAGGAGGGAGCGCATTTCGCCGGTGACGGAGCCGAAGTAGACGGGCGAGCCGAGGATGAGGGCGTCGGCGGCGGCGATTTTTTCGAGGAGGGGGGCGAGGCCGTCGCGGACGGCGCAGCGGCCGCCGCTGGAGCCGCCTTTGAGTTTGCAGGCGAAGCAGCTGACACAGCCTTTGTAGTCGAGGTCGTAGAGGTGGACGAGCTCGGTGGCGGCGCCCTGGGCGGCGGCGCCTTCGATGGCTCTGGCGAGCAGGGTGGCGGTGTTCCAGGTTTTACGGGGGCTGCCGTTGACGGCGATGACGGTTTTGCTCATGGTTTATCCTCTCCCCTACCCTATTTTTGCTGGTATTATTTATGCTTTTCTCGGCGGCGGGGCGGATTCCTGCAAACTCCGGGGCGGATGGGGCGGGAACAATTTTTTACAATACGGCGGGTGTGGGTGGTGTTAGGATGGATGCAAAACAGCGAGGAGTGATTTGTGTGTTAAAAGGTTATACTTTGCCCCGCACGCCGCGCGGCACATCGAGCCTGGCGCCTTATCCGCCGTGGCATTACGTGGGGACGGCGCTGGCGGTGGAGTTCATGGCCGACCCGGCGCGGGCGGCGGCTTTCCTGCCTGAGGGGCTGGAGCCGGCGGGCGGGCGGTGCGCGGCGTATTTCGTGGAGTGGCAGTCCGCGAGCGAGACGGGCGAGGAGTATCTCGACCCGGTGCGCAGCCAATACCGGGAGACGATTTTCCTGATGTCGGCGAGCTACGAGGGAACGCCGGTGGCGTATTGCCCGTTCATTTTCGTGGATCAGGACGTGTCGCTGATGCGCGGACTTGCGCAGGGGTGGCCGAAGCAGTCCGGGTCGACGTGGGTGACGCGGGCGTACGATCTGGCGTCGAAGGCGACGCCGGCCGTGGGCCCGGGAGGCAGGTTCGGGGCGACGCTGGCGGTGAAGGACCGCCGCGTGGCGGAGGCGCGGGTGACGCTGCGCGAGCCGGGGGCGGCGCTGCCGGTGCCGAATTTCGCGCGGGCGGTGAATGTGCGCTATTTCCCCGAGCTGGCGGCGGGCAGGCACGACCGGCCGGCGGTGCACGAGCTGGTGCAGCTGAAGTCGCGCGATGTGATGATGTCGCCGGTGTGGAAGGGCGATGCGACGCTGGCGGTGTTTGATAACCCGTATCTGGAGCTGCCGGAGCTGCGCCCGACGGAGGTGCTGGCCGGCTACCGCTTCTCGTTCGCGCTGACGGTGGACGATGTCATGCTGCTGCGCGATCTGCGCGGCGGCGACGGCGCTTGACCGCTGCCCGCCGATGGCTTATGCTGGTGGTAAGAATATCGGCGGGAGGGATGGACGATGGTGGTGCGGATTTGGCGCGGTCAGGCGACGCGGGAGAATGCGCCCGCGTATTACCGCCACGTGACAGGGAAGGTTTTCCCGGAGCTGAAAGGGATCGCGGGTCATAAAGGAGCTTATCTGCTGCAGCGGGAGACGGCCGCGGGGGTGGAGTTCCTGGCGGTGACGATGTGGGAGTCGCTGGACGCGATCCGCGCGTTCGCGGGCAATGACGCGGAGACGGCGGTGGTGGAGCCGGCCGCGCAGGCGGTGCTGTCGGATTTTGACGATTTCGCCCGCCATTTCACTATGACATACGGAAGTTGCGGACAATAGAAAGATAACCGGCCTTAGCGGCCGGTTATCTTTTTGCCGTAAAGGCGGCGGCATGTCTGCAGGGAAGTTTGCCGCTACCCTGGCATATATTTTAGCAGCCGGTTTGGGGGCGTGGTAAGTTGACGGAGGGGATGACGGTGAATAAGCCGGTTATCGGTATCGCGGCAAGCATCTGGCCCGACGGAGAGGAGCGGCTGTTCGCGGGCGCGGCGTATGTGCGGGCGGTGGCCCTGGCCGGCGGCTGCCCGGTGGTGCTGCCTTTTACGGGCGGCGCGGAGCAGGCGGGCCGCCATCTGGCGGTGGTGGACGGGGTGGTGCTGACCGGGGGCGGGGATGTCGATCCCTGGCTGTACGGGGCGGAGCCGCTGCCCGGCCTGGGGCGGGTATGGCCGGAACGGGACGAGTATGAGCTGGCGCTGGTGACGACGGCGGGGGCTTTAGGCAGACCAGTGCTGGGGATATGCCGGGGGCTGCAGGCGGCGACCGTGGCGCTGGGGGGAACGCTGCTTCAGGATCTGCGGGGCCGGCCGGGCGGGCTGCAGCATTGGCAGGAGAGCCGCGGCGAGGTGGCGGGCCATACGGTGGCGGTGAGGGCGGGGACACTGCTCCACCGCGTGCTGCGGCGGGATAATGTGCGGACGAACAGTTTCCACCGCCAGGCGGCGGATATGGTGGCGCCGGGCCTGACGGTGTGCGGCCGGACGGCCGACGGCGTGGCGGAGGCGCTGGAGGATGCGGCTGGTTTGCTGCTGGCGGTGCAGTGGCACCCGGAGGATATGCTCGCCAGCCAGCCGGTGATGCTGGAGCTGTTTCGCTGGCTGGTGAATACGGCCGCCGGCCGCGGCTAAGATGGAGGTGGAATGATGAGGTTGAGCGGAGTGTGGCGGCGGCGGCCGCTGTACTTGGCAGTCGCCGGGCTGGTGCTGGCGGTGCTGGCGGCGGGCTTCGCGGCGGTGGATTATGCCGACGAGCTGGAGCTGGCGGCGGCGCCGGGACAGCCGGCGAGCCCGCCCGAGGGGGCGGTGAGCCTGAAGATCAATGTGGTGAAAAGGACGCTGGAGGTGTATGACGACGGTGTGCTGCATAAGACTTACCGCGTGGCGGTGGGGAAGAGCAGGACGCCGACGCCGTTCGGGGAGTGGAAGGTGGTGTGGAAGGATTACAACTGGGGGACGGGGTTTGGGACGCGCTGGATGGGGCTGAATGTGCCGTGGGGGACGTTCGGCATCCACGGGACGAATAAGCCGTGGTCGATCGGCAGTTTCGCGAGCCACGGGTGCATAAGGATGCGTAACCGGGATGTGGAGGAGCTGTTCGAGTGGGTGCGGATCGGGACGCCGGTGGTGATCGAGGGGGGCCGGACAAGGGTGAACCGGGTGCTGAAGTATCAGTCGGTGGGGCCGGATGTGGTGCTGGCGCAGCTGAAGCTGAAGGAGCTGGGGTATCTGGAAAGCCGGGCGGACGGTATCTACGGCCTGGTGACCGAGGAGGCGGTGAAGAGGTTCCAGCGGGACCGCGGCCTGGAGGAGAACGGGGTGCTGGGGCCAGACGCGCTGACCATGTTGGGCGTGAAGCCGTGAAAAGGCCGATTTATCGGGTACGAGCGGTGATGATTGCCCGGGAAATAGGATAATTTTTGTCGGGAAAAGGGAAATGTTTGAGTTGCCGCAGCCGTTCAGAAGTGCGAACCTATCGGCGAGCGGACGTTCAGAAGCCCCCAGGTACAAGGCGCGATGAGGTTTGCGCAGCAACGCGTACTCGGCACGTACGCTAGCAAGCAAACGAATCGCAACGCCGTAGATGGGGGCTTATCAACGCCCGCCTAGATTTTCCAGGTTAAGCCTAGGCCGAAGCCGCGGTAGTTGTGGCGTGAGGCCCCCTCCCCTATTTTTTCGACGGTGAGGTGGCGGTAGGTGGAGGTCAGCTCGAGGTGGGGGTTGAGCCGGTAGGAGAGACCGAATTCGACGTTGGCGACGTTTTTGCCGCCACCGAGGATGGTGTAGAGGGTGAAGCGGTCGCCAAGCTTGCGGGCGGCGATGACGCCTGCCTGGACGACATTCTTGGCGGCTAGCCCGGCGCCGCCGCCCGTGCGGGAGTGGCCGACGTAAAGCTGGAGACCGTCGCCGAGTTTGCGGATGAGGTTTATTTCCCGGTTTTGCACCCGGTAGTCGCGTGTATGGCCGTCGGTGTCGAGGTTTATCTGCCGGAAGGCGAGGGCCCAGTTGCCGCCGAGCCCGGCGGTGACGCCGAATTCGCCGGCGTTACCGCCGGAGTAGGAGTAGGGTTTCCAGTTGAGGTCGACGGCCAGACGCCCGGAGGAGAAGTCTTCCAGCGGGCTGGCGCAGACGGGTGCGCCTGCCAGGAGCAGCACCGCGGCCATAAGAAGCAGGATTTTTTTCATGATTCACCTCCATGTTTTTTCCGTACAAGTCTACGCGCCGGACTGGCGTGTTATGAGAAAAAAATAGGACAAGAGGCAAAAAAAACCGCCGTAATGGCGGCGGCACGGCCGGAAGCAGCTTCAGGGGAGCCGGTCCCCGCCGGCGAGGAGCCGGTCGATGACGGCGGCGAAGGTTTCCTTGGGGTGGGCGCCGTCGATAAGCCGGCCGTCGACGATGAAGATGGGGACGCCGTCAAGGCCGAAGTCGTCCGCTTCCCTTATATCGGCGGCAATCTGCCGGTCGACGGCGGGAGATGTCAGGGCCGCGTCGAGCCCGGACAGGTCCGCCCCCAGTTCCGCGGCGGTTTGGCGGAGGAAGGATTCGCCTTCTTTCAGTCTGTCCTGTCTGGCGAATATGCGCCGGTAGAATCGCCAGGCCAAATCCTCGTCCTGCCGGCGGAGGGCTTCGAAGTAGCGGGCCGCGGGCAGAGCCATGAGGTGAGATTCCAGCGGGCAGTGTTTGAGGACCAGTTTTACGCTGCCGCGGTATTTGGCGAGAACTTCGTCGACGATTTCCGCCGCCGACCGGCAGTAGGGGCATTGAAAGTCGGTGTATTCGAAGATCGTGACCGGGGCTGACGGCGGGCCTTTGACGGCGGAGCCGGCGATAACCGGCCGGTACTCCGCGGCGCACCTGGAACCGCGGACGGGTTCGCCGTAGTCGCCGATCGTCAGTTCGCCCGCCGGAAGGGCCCCGTTGGCGCGGAGCAGTTCGATCAGGTGCGGGGGGTAGCCGCTGTCGGCAGCCTGGTCGATTACGGTGCGCCCGTCCCGGTCGGCGGTGTTCGCGTCGGCACCGGAATCCAGCAGCAGGAGGATCATTTCGCGGTCGCCGCGCCGCGCCGCCCACATGAGCGGCGTCCAGCCCATGATGTCCCGGTGATCGACGGCCGCCCCTGCGGCGATCAGCATGGCGGCGCCGGCGACGTTGCCGCGCTGGGCCGCCGCGATCAGGGCGGTTATGCCGTTGGCGGCCTGAAGGTTGACATCGGCGCCGCGGTGGATGAGGATATCGGTCAGCCAGGTGCTGCCGGCCTGGACGGCCACGATGAGCGGCGTGCGCTGCCAGTTGTCGCGGGCGTCGATGCCGGCCCCGTGGGCGAGGAGTGTCTGGGTCATGGCGATGTCGGCCCTGGCGGCGGCGATGATGAGTGGCGACTTGCCCCATACGTCGCGGGTGTCTACCGCCGCCCCGCCGGCCAGCAATTTTTCCGCCGCCGTCATGTCACTGTGCCTGACTGCCGCAAGTAAGGCATCGTCTTTTCCGGCCGCCCCGGCCGCGGTTGGCAGGGTCAATGCCAACGCCAGCAGCAAGCATGCCACCAGGCGTTTTTTCCACACAGGCTTCTCCTCCCCTCGTCCCGCTTCTGCGGGTATGTAGAATGTATACGCGCAGATAGCGAAAAAATTCGCCGCAACCAGGGTCCGGGGCGCATAACCCGCGGTCAATCCCGGCGCAGCGGCCGCATATAATAAGAAAAACACCGAAAGGCGGTCGATGTGGATGGTTTCAGCACGGATGATAAGAGGGTTGTGTCTGGCGCTGGTTCTGACGGTTACTTTTCTCATGAGTCCTGCGGCGGTTATGGCGGCGCCGGCGAGCGGGAATTTAAGACCGGCCGTGGAGTCTGATACGATGGCCAAGTGCGTCGATTTCGCAGGCGTCAACGAGAATTTCGAATTCGTTGCCGCCGAGCCAGGGGAAGCAGACCTGGAGGGCCTTTACCGCGACCACGACCGGGACCGCCACCACCGCCAGCGCTGCGAGCGGGTGCGCCATAACTGCATGGAGCAGTGCCGGCACCACCGCGGCCACCACGATAACCACCGCCACTGTTTCGAGCGCTGCATGCGCCACCACGATTGCCATCATTATCGCTAGGGGATTTCGCCGGGAAACGGCAAGGAGGCAGATAATCCTGCCTCCTTGGTTTTAGGGCCATGTTTTGTGTATTATGTTTATCCGCCGGGATTAACCTTGCCCGTAGCGGGCGGGCGGCCGCGTACCAAGTAGCCGGCGTAGACGGCGATGAAGAGGACCATGACGGCGGCGGCGGCGAGGTATACGGCGGAGTAGCCCGCGGCTTCGGCGACGAAGCCGAGGAGGATGACGCCGCCGCCGATGCCGCTGTCGATGAAGTTGTAGTAGGTGGCGTTGACGGCGGCCCGGCGCTCGGGGGGAACGAGGCCGACCATCCAGGCCTGCAGGGAGGGGAAAAGGATGCCTAAGCCCAGGCCGTGAAAGGCGGCGGCGGTTAGCAGGACGGGGGTGGAGGCTGTGTGGGCGAGGACGAGCTGGCCGATACCAAGGCAGATGGCGCCGGGGATGATAACCAGGGCGGGGCCTCTGCGGTCGAAGATGCGGCCGACGAAGAGGCGCGCAAGGAAGACGAACAGGGTGGAGACGGTGAAGAAGTAGCCGACGGTGGTGAGGCCGGCGCTTTTGGCGAGAAGGGTGACGAAGCCGATGACGCCGCCGGCGGCTGCGCCGGTCATAAGGCAGAGGAGGGCGGGGAAAGCGGCTTTCCTCTCCATCAGGCGGTCGAGGAGCGAGATGTCGCCGATTGCCCGGGCGGCGCCGGCGGGAACGGCCGGGGGCGAGGGGAAAGCGCCCATCGCCAGGACGGCGATGAGCTGGCCGGCGACGGCGGCGGCGAACAGGGCCCCATAGCCGAGGTCGGCGGCCAGCCAGACGCCGAGCGCCGGTGAGACGGCCAGGGATACGGTGCTGCCCAGCCCGAAGTAGCCGAGGCCTTCGCCGCGGCGGGCGGCGGGGATGATGTCGACGGCGAGGGTGGCGTACATGGTGGTGGCGATGCCGAAGCCGAGGCCGTGGAACAGACGGACGACGACGGCGAGCCCGACGGTGTCGGCCCAGTAGTAAACCCCGGCCGACAGCACGCTGACGAACATGCCGATGAGCAGGAAGCGCTTTTTCCCCAGACGGCTGATGCCGGCGTCGGTGAACAGGCGGACGGCGACGGCCGAGAAGGTGAAGCTGCCCATGACCAGGCCGATCTGGCTGTCCGAACCGCCGAAATCGGCGATGAAGATGGGCAGGACGGGCATGGTGAGGTGGAAGCCCGAAAAGAGCAGGGCGTTGGAGAGGGCGAGGGCGATGAAGTTTTTGGACCACAGGGGGCCGGTGATCGGTATTGTCATGTTGAAAGGCTCCTTGAACTCCGACCGGCCCGCGGGCAGTGTCGATAGTTGTCGGTCGTATTACTTCCAGACGGGCGGCGGAATATCCTGCCGGGAACGGAAAGGCCCGCGCCGTAGAGCGCGGGCCGTATGCGGCTGAGTTTAGTTTTGGGCGAACAGGTCGGTTGACAGGTAGCGTTCGCCGGTGTCGGGGAGGATGACGACGATGGTTTTGCCTTCGTTTTCGGGGCGGCGGGCGAGTTCGGCGGCGGCGAAGGCGGCGGCGCCGCTCGATATGCCGACGAGGAGGCCTTCGCTGCCGGCGAGGGCGCGGGCGGTGCGGAAGGCGTCGTCGGCTTTGACGGTGGCGACGGCGTCGATGACGGCGATGTCGAGGATTTTGGGGGCGAAGCCGGCGCCGATGCCCTGGATTTTGTGGGGGCCGGGCTGGCCGCCGGAGAGGACGGGCGAGTCGTAAGGCTCGACGGCGATGACGCGGATGGCGGGGTTGCGCTGTTTGAGGACGCCGCCGACGCCGGTGATGGTGCCGCCGGTGCCGACGCCGGCCACGAAGATGTCGACTTTGCCGCCGGTGTCGCGCCAGATTTCTTCGGCGGTGGTGCGGCGGTGGACGGCGGGGTTGGCGGGGTTTTCGAACTGCTGGGGCATGTAGGCGTTGGGGGTGGCGGCGACGATTTCCCCGGCTTTTTTGATGGCCCCTTTCATGCCTTCGGGGCCGGGGGTGAGGACGAGCTCGGCGCCGAGGGCTTTGAGGAGGCTGCGCCGTTCCTGGCTCATGGTTTCGGGCATGGTGAGGACGATTTTGTAGCCGCGGGCGGCGGCGACGAAGGCGAGGCCGACGCCGGTGTTGCCGCTGGTGGGTTCGACGATGAGGGTGTCTTTGTTTATGAGGCCGGCTTCTTCGGCGGCGGTTATCATGGCGAAGGCGGCGCGGTCCTTGACGCTGCCGAGGGGGTTGAAGTATTCGAGTTTGGCGAGGATGCGGGCATTGAGTCCCTCGGCGCGGGCGTAGCCGTTAAGCTCTAAGAGAGGGGTGTTGCCGATGAGGTCGGTGAGGGAGCGGGCGATTGTCATTGGGGAGTACCTCCCTATTGGGTTTTCTTTTGCCGGAAGCCGTGGCCGGCGGAGATTTTGCGGCCGATGGCGGTGATTTTGCCGGTGATGCAGGAGCGGCACTGGGCCGGGGTGTCGCCGACGCAGATTTTGCCGGGATAGAGGGCGTAGTGGCGGCGGTAGTCGCCTTCGGTGACATTGGGCATGACGACGTTGGCGCCGCTCTGGAGGGCGATGATGCGGCCGTTTTTGTCGAGGGTTTCCATGGCGGTGGTGGCGGGGATGTTGATGTCGGGCAGGAGCAGTCTTATTATGGCCATGACTTTGAGGCTTAATGTGAAGGTGCCGCCGGCGGCCGCGGCGAGCGGGGTGTCGGGGTTGGGGATGAAGGGGCCTACACCGATCATGTCGGCGTCCATGTCTTTGAAGAAGAGGATGTCGTCGGCGAGGGAGTCGAGGGTCTGGCCGGGCAGGCCGATGAGGCAGCCGGTGCCGACTTCGTAGCCGAGGGTTTTGAGGTCCCGGAGGCAGCGGAGACGGTTGGCGAAGCTCATGCCGGGGTCGAGGTCCTCGTAGAGGCGGCGGTCGGTGGTTTCGATGCGGAGGAGGTAGCGGTCGGCGCCGGCCTGTTTGTAGGCGGCGTATTCTTCGCAGCTTTTTTCACCGATGCTGAGGGTGATGGCGACGCCGAGTTTTTTTATTTGGCCGATGATGTGGCGGAGGATGTCGGGGGTGTAGTAGGGGTCTTCGCCCGACTGGAGGACGACGGTGCGATAGCCGTATTCCTTGGCTTTGCGGGCGAGGTCGATGATGGCGGCGGGCTCCATGCGGTAGCGGACGACTTTATTGTTGTCGCGGCGGAGGCCGCAGTAGTGGCAGTTCTGGCGGCAGGTGTTTGAGAATTCGATGAGGCCGCGCAGGTGGACTTCGTCGCCGACGTAGCGGCGGCGGACCCGGTCGGCGGCGGCGAGAAGGTCCTGGGTATGGGCGTCGTCGGCGAGGAGGGCGACGATTTCTTCTTTGGCGAGGGTGTGGGTATTTTCGGCTTTGGCGATGAGGGCGGCGATATCCATGACTGGCCTCCTCTTTGGGGGGTATTTGTTATTATTATACAATAATTCCTATCGGAATGCTATGGATTTTTGACGGACGAGTATTATAGTTTGTGCGGGAAAGGCTGGGCATTATTTGGAGTGGGCATGATTATGTGGATAGCTAATCCCTTGTCTTGACCGCGGAGAACGCAGGCTATGCGCCGGAGCTGCAGCCTAGGCAGGCACACGCCGCTTTAGCGGCGATGTGATCGCTAATGCCTGCAAGGCGGAACGCGCCGTAGGGCTCGCGCCGACACAGCCGTACCGTCGCCAACTGTCGTCCGTGACAGATGGCTCCTCGCCCGTCCGTCCATGGACGGGCGTACGTTCGTGTTACCGGCTAGCTTCGCCGACGGCGCGTAACGGCCTCCTCAACGGCGCTACGCCTGCGTTCTCCGCCGCCTCCGGCGGAGCACCTATGGTTACAGATATACGCAGCCGGCTTTCCCGGCTTTGGGTGCGCCCCCTTCAAGTGAGGCGACGGTCGCTACTTAGCGAGAGAGCCGAAACGACACCGCGCGAGCCGCCATGGACGGCGGCGAGAACCGACAACGAACACGGACGTTCGTTTGGCGGTGGCGCGGCGGAGTCGGCGACGAGGTTAGTAAGAC
>JAHDOI010000100.1 GCA_018434945.1 Selenomonadales bacterium | reverse complement strand
GCCCTGGAGAGATTTGTCAATACCTACCCTGTAAAAGCTGACCGCTACGAGCAGGAACTGGTAAAAGCCAACACCGTTTTTTCCCCTGCAGGGTTCGCCAGAAAGCTGGTCACGGTCGTCGGCGCCAAAGCTTAAGATAGAGCTGGCCCCGGCTGTACCGGAAGTGAGCCGCCGGCGGCTGCCCCGGGAAGACTCAAAGAGGTGATAAGCATGGATGACAGAGCAATGAGAACAATCGCCGAAACCGTTTTCGACGAGCACGACCGGGCGATCACCGAGACCCGCACGCAACTACTTGACGACATAGTACGGCTGGGGGCGCTGTTCGCGCGGGCGGTCAAAAACGGCAACTGCATATTTTTCATGGGCAACGGCGGCAGCGCCGCCGACAGCCAGCACCTGGCGGCCGAATTCGTGGGCCGCTTCCAGAAAGAACGCCGGGGCCTGGCGGCCGTAGCCCTGACCACCGATACCTCCATCCTTACGGCGGTGGGCAACGACTATGGCTTCGACGCCGTGTTCGCCCGCCAAGTGGAAGCACTGGCCAAGGCAGGCGACGTCGTCGTCGGCCTGTCCACCTCCGGCAACAGCCCCAACGTTATCAAAGCCCTGCAGGCAGGCAAAGAGGCAGGAGCGGTCGCCGTCGGCCTCACAGGCCGCAGCGGCGGCAAAATGGCCGCTGTCTGCGACCTGTGCATCAAGGTGCCGGCCGACGTCACCGCGCGGGTCCAGGAGGCGCACGCCCTCATCGGCCATATCGCCTGCCTGCTAGTCGACGAGGAGGCCGGCGGTGTTTAACGACAACGGCAAAATTCTCGACCTGCTCAATAACGGCATCGGTGACATCGCCGTCCTCGTCGTCGGCGACGTGATGCTCGACCGTTACTATTTCGGCGAAGTAAAGCGCATTTCGCCCGAGGCCCCCGTGCCAATCACCCGTGTCACCCACGAACACGCCACCCTGGGCGGGGCGGGCAACGTAGCCAACAACCTCGCCAGACTGGGCTGCAAGGTGCTGCTGGCCGGGCTGGCCGGAGAGGACGAAGCCCGCCGACGCCTGGACGGGCTGCTGGCGGACGCCGACATCGACGGGAGCGGCCTGTTGAGCGACGGCCGGCCGACCACGACCAAGCTGAGGGTGCTGGGCGGCCACCAGCAGATGCTGCGGCTGGACTTCGAGGACAGTCGTCCGGTCGGCGGCAAGACGGAAACCGGCCTGAAGAGTGTCGTCAGTCGGGCGATAAGCTCCGGGCGGGTCCAGGCGGTGATTCTGTCAGATTACGCCAAGGGCCTGTGCACACAACGGCTCTGTCAGCATATCGTCAAAGAATGCGCCGCCGGCGGAGTGCCGCTCGTCGTGGACCCCAAGGGACTCAACTGGCGGAAGTATGCCGGGGCGCCTTATATCACCCCCAACCTCAAAGAGCTCGGCGAAGCGGCCGGCACCGATCCGGCCAACGACGACCGGGCGGTGAAAGCCGTT
>JAHDOI010000070.1 GCA_018434945.1 Selenomonadales bacterium | reverse complement strand
CGGCGGCGACCCGGTCGCCCTCATCTCCTCGATCAACGTCGGCGCCCACCTTGTCGACAGCTCGCCGCTTTCCACCCTCGGCGCCCTCTGCATCGCCTGCGCGGGCGACCACGAGGACAAAGCCAAGCTGTTCCGCAACCTGCTGATCTGGGGCCTCTCCATGTCGGTGGTCGGCGCGTTCGCTTGCTGGCTGTTCTTCGGCATCCTCGGCCTGTAAGAGTCGAAAGTCAAACCGGCGGCCGCGCGGCCGCCGGTTTTTCTTGCCCTATGCCGCCGATGTGGTATAATATTAGCACCCGCTAAGCCCAGGAGGATGTATGGAAAAACTGACCGAACACTCGCAGATTCACCGCAAAAACCGCATCGTCATCGGGGTGACCCTCGCCTTCCTGCTCGGGATGGCCGCCCTGTCCGCCTACTTCTGGGCGACGCGCCATACTGTAGACCCTTACCGGCTGTTCACCCCCATCCTCATCGCCGGTTGGGTGATTTCCCGGGCTGCGAGCAAATTCACCTATGAGGCGGGCAAGAAATCGCTCACGATAACTAAGACCGGCGTGTTCGGCGGCACGAAGACCTTCGAGATCCCGTACCGCGACATCGACGGCATATATTACTACGAGCCGAAACTGATGAGTATCATCAAATTCCGCCATACCTACCGGCTGCATTCGGCCCTCGACGGCCGGCCGGTCTGGGTCATCGCCTACGAGGCGCAGGGGCGCAGGGGCAAGACCGAGAACAGGCGCATCTTCTTCAAGCCCAGCGACGTGATGCTCGAATTGCTCCACGAGAAAATGCCCTCCAAAGTGAAAGTGACCGAGGAAGACGTTTTCGCCCAGAAGGTCGCCAGGGAAAAGTAACTATATAAAGAAAAGCAGCGGTGACACATAGTTTCCAAACAGTTATAAAACAGACGGCGGCAATCTATTATAGAAGCAAACCGACAGTTCCCGGCGGCTCAGGCTGGGATTTTTTCTTTTCGCCACAAATGGGTGGCAGAGAAGACGATAATTTGCTATTATTGAAAAAGATGAAGACAATGAATAGTCGGTCAATAAGGAAAGAGGCGTAAGGTATCGTGGGCCCGTGGCAGGTATTTTCCGGGAAAAAGAGAATATATTGGTCCGGGGTTAATCTCTCGCAAACAACAAAGTAACAAATGCAGTTTCCTGGTATGACCATTAGACCGGAAGGATATAGGTGACGAACATGAGCATGCAGCAAGAGGGGATCGTCATCAGCGCCGAAGGCGAAATGGCCAGGGTGAGGACCAGCCGGCACAACGACTGTGAAAACTGCGGCGCTTGCCCCGGCAACTCGGCAATCGTACTCGACGCCCGCAATCCGCTGGGAGCAAAGCCAGGCCAACTGGTGATGCTGGAGGTAAAAGAAGTCGGCTTTCTGAAATCGGCTTTCATCGTTTATATACTGCCGTTGATCGCCATGGCCCTGGGGGCGATGGCCGGCGGCTATGCCGCCGAGAGGCTGGCCCAGGACGCTCTCTGGTTCCAGGTGGCCGGCGCCGCCGCGGGTTTCGCCGCAGCGGTGTTGTATATAAGGTATTTCGATAAGAGTGCCAGCTCGAACAAAAATATGCAGCCGGTGATTACGCGCATCCTGTCATAGGAGCGCCGGCAGCGAAGGGGTGAAAGTATGGCAAAAAGCTTTCGGGGTGGCGTCCATCCCGACGACCGCAAGCGGTATACGGCGGCCAAACCCATCGAAACGGCGCCGCTGCCCGACAAAGTGGTCATTCCCACCAGGCAGCACATCGGCGCCCCCTGCGCGGCGCTTGTGAAGGCGGGCGACCTGGTCAAGAAGGGCCAGGTTATCGCCGAAGCCCAGGCGTTCGTATCCAGCCCGATCCACGCATCCCTTTCCGGCAAAGTGGTGGAGGTGGCGGATTACCCGCACCCCGTATTCGGCTTCTGCCAGTCGGTGGTCATCGAGAGCGACGGGGCGGACGAATGGGTCGAAGGGATGCCACTCAGCCGCGACTGGCAGGCGCTCGACGCCGCCGCCCTCAAGGACATCATCCGCCAAGCCGGTATCGTCGGCATGGGCGGGGCCACTTTCCCGACCCACGTGAAGCTGGCGCCGCCGCCCGAGAAACCCATCGACGCCTTCATCCTCAACGGCGCCGAATGCGAGCCCTATCTTACCGCCGACCACCGCGTGATGTTGGAAGCAACCGATAAGGTCGTAACCGGCATGCGTATCGTCATGAAGGTGCTGGGGGTTGCCAAAGGCTACATCGGCATCGAGGAAAACAAGCCTGACGCGATAACCGCGATGGTCGCCGCCACCAAAGGCACCGGCATAACGGTCGTGCCGCTCAAGACCAAGTACCCGCAGGGAGCGGAGAAAACGCTCATCAAAGTGATATTGGACCGCGAAGTCCCGTCCGGCGGCCTGCCGATGGACGTGGGAGCCGTCGTTCAGAATGTGGGCACGATGGTGGCCGTGGCTGACGCGGTCGTAAGCGGCCTGCCGCTCGTCGAACGGGTGGCCACAGTTACCGGCGGCGCGATCGCCGAACCGAAGAACCTGCTGCTGCGCATCGGCACAACCTTCGCCCAGGCGGTGGAACAGTGCGGCGGCTTTGCCGCGCCCCCGGCCAAGCTTATCATGGGCGGCCCGATGATGGGCATGGCCCAGTGCCGGCTCGACGTCCCGGTTATCAAAGGCACCTCTGGCATCCTCGCCCTGTCCGAGGACGACGTGAACGCCGGCGAAGAGAAGCCGTGCATCCGCTGCGGCCGCTGTGTCGACGCCTGCCCGATGGGGCTGGTGCCCAGCATGCTCAGCATCCTCGGCCAGCGTGGCCTCTTTGAGGTCGCCAAGGAAGAATACGACCTGCTGGACTGCGTGGAATGCGGCTCGTGCGTATATGCGTGCCCGGCCAAGCGCAACATCGTCCACTACGTCAAATACCTTAAAGCCCAGAATGCGGCGGCGGCAGCCGCCAAGAAATAGGAGGTATGCGGTATGAGCGCTGAAGCTAAAATGGAAATCGGCCAACTGACCGTTTCCGCGTCGCCGCATATCCGCTGCGACGAGTCGATCAGCAAAATCATGTGGACGGTCAACGCCACACTGGCCCCGGCCGCCCTCTTCTCCGTCTACCGGTTCGGCGTCAAAGCCCTCGTAACGATGATAATCTGCATCGTGGCCGCCGTGGTCACCGAGTACCTCATCCAGAAGTGGCAGAACAAGCCTGTCACGGTCAGCGACGGCAGCGCCTTCCTCACCGGCCTGCTGCTCGCGATGAACATCCCGTCCACCGTCCCCTGGTACATGCCGCTGTTCGGCTCGGTGGTGGCCATCGCCGTCGCCAAGCACACCATGGGCGGCCTCGGCTACAACATCTTCAACCCCGCCCTCGTCGGACGCGCCGTCCTGCTCGCATCATGGCCGGTGGCCATGACCACCTGGCCCGAGATGGCCAGCAAGGTGGACGGCGTAACCTCGGCGACCCCGCTCGGCATCCTCAAGCTCCAGGGGTATGAGAAGCTCGTATCGGTGTTCGGCGACAAGATGGAGATGTATAAATCCCTTTTCATCGGCACCCGCAGCGGCAGCATGGGCGAGACCTCGGCCTTATTGCTCATTCTCGGCGGCGCTTATCTCATCTACCGCGGCTATATCAACTGGCGGGTCCCCGTATTCATGATCGGCACCGTCGGCGTTCTCACCTGGGCCTTAGGCGGCCATGCCGGCCTGTTCAGCGGCGACCCCATCCTCAACATGCTGTCGGGCGGCCTCATCCTCGGCGCCTTCTACATGGCCACCGACATGGTCACCATCCCCATCACGAATAACGGGCAGATCGTGTTCGCCATCGGCGCCGGCTGCCTCACCGTACTCATCCGGCTTCTGGGCGGCTACCCCGAAGGCGTCTGCTACGCCATCCTGCTGATGAACTCCGTGACGCCGCTCATCGATCGCTGGCTAAAACCCGCCAAATTTGGGGCAAGGAGGTAGACAGCATGGCGCACGGACATGACGACAAAAACAACAGCGTAATAAGGATTGCCATGAATCTGGCCCTCACCTGCTTCATCTCGGGCGTCATCATCGCCGGCACCTTCGCCATCACCGAGCCGGCCGCCGAAGCCCAGCGCATCAAGGCGAAGAACGACGCCATGAGAGAACTGGTGAAAGACGCCGACAGCTTCAAGGCCATCGACGGCAAGGACGGCTGGTACGCCGGCATCAAGGGCGGCAAGGCGATCGCCTATGTGGTGCCAGCCCAGGGCAAAGGCTACGCCGGCGTCATCCAGATGCTGGCCGCAGTGGCGCCCGACGGCAAGATCCTCGACTACAAAGTGCTCAAACACGCCGAGACCCCCGGCCTCGGCGACAAGATGACGGAGCCGAAGTTCCGCAACCAGTTCGCCGGCAAAACCGCCAAGGACATGGAAGTGGTCAAGGTTCCCACCGATAAGAACATCCAGGCCCTGACCGGCGCGACCATAACATCCCGGGCCGTGACGAACGGCGTGCGGGAAGCAGCGGAAGCTGTCGCCGCCTACTCAGCCGGCCAGAAGAAGTGAGGTGAGCGAGATGAATTATTGGGAGATATTCAAAAAAGGCATCTTTGAGATGAACCCGATCTTCCGCCTCGCGCTGAGCCTCTGTCCGGCCCTGGCGGTCACCTCCAACGTATTCAACGCCCTCGGCATGGGGTTTGTGGTAATGTTCGTCATCACCGCCAACAACATCGTCGTCTCGCTGGTGCGGGACTACGTCAACCCCAAGGTGCGCGTGCCGGTGTTCATCACCATCATCGCCACGATCGTCACCCTCACCCAGCTCATCCTCGAAGGCTACTTCCCGGAAGTCAACAAGGAACTTGGCCTTTACCTCGAACTGGTCGTCGTCTTCGCCATCATCCTGGCGCGGGCGGAAGTGTTCGCGATGAAGAACACCGTGGTGCCGTCCTTCTTCGACGGGCTGGGCATGGGCGTAGGCTTCGCCGTGGCGATGGTGTTCATCGGCGCTGTCCGCGAACTCCTCGGTCCGGGTACATTTCTCGGCTACCAGGTGCTGCCCGCCAGCTACGACGGCCCGCTGATCATGATCCTGGCCCCAGGCGCCTTCCTCGTCATCGGACTGATGATCGGCATGTTCAACGTCATCGGCGAACACCAGGCGAAACAGGCTGAGCTCAAGCGCAGAGCGGCTACGGCTGCCGGGCTCGTCGTGCAAAGGAGTGAGGCCTAATGGCGGAATATTTTACCCTGTTCATGGGCGCGGTCATCGTCAACAATTTCGTACTGACCCGCTTCCTGGGGCTATGTATATTCTTCGGGGTTTCCAAGAGCCTGAGCGCCTCGGTCGGCATGGGCATGGCGGTCTCCTCGATCCTGACCGTCTCCTCGGCCCTGGCCTGGGTAGTCTACAACTTCGTGCTCATCCCTTATAACCTCGTATTCCTGAAGATCGTCGTCTTCGTCATTCTCATCGCCGGCTTCGTGCAGTTTCTCGAGATCGTCATCAAACGCTTCTCGCCGACCCTGTACGACATGTGGGGCATCTACCTCGTGCTGATCGCCACCAACTGCGTCGTCCTCGGCGTACCGCTCATCAACGCCGCCGAAGGCTTCAACTTCATGAAGAGCGTCGTCAACGCCTTCGGCTCCGGTGTCGGCTTCGCGGTCGCGATCATCCTGATGGCCAGCCTGCGGGAAAAACTCCAGTATGCCGACGTTCCCAAGTCTCTCCAGGGATTGGGCATCGCCTTCATACTGGCCGGGATGCTCGCCCTCTCCTTCCTGGGCTTCTCGGGCATGATACCGCTGTAGGCGAGCGGGAAAGGACGGATTAAAATGGAACATGCGATAATCATTGTACTGATACTGACCTTCCTGGGAGCGGTTTTCGGGCTGATCCTCGCCTATGCCAACAAAAAGCTGGCGCTGGAGGTCAACCCGCTCATCCACGTGGTCGAAGACGTGCTGCCAAAGGGGCAATGCGGCGCCTGCGGCTATGCCGGCTGCATGGCTTACGCCGAAGCGGTCGTGACTAAACCCGAGGTGCCTCCCAACCTCTGCATCCCCGGCAAAGACGCCGTCGCCAAGCTGGTCGCCGAGCTGACCGGCAAAGCGGCCGAAGCGGTCGAACCGCGCATCGCCCAGGTCAAGTGCGCCGGTTCGAACGAAAAAGCCGTCCGCGGCTTCGATTATGCCGGCGTGGAAGACTGCGTCGCCGCCAACCTGCTGTTCGGCGGCGCCAAGACCTGCAAATACGGCTGCCTCGGTCTCGGCACCTGCGTCAAGGGCTGCCCGTTCGACGCCATGTCCATGAGCGAGGCCGGTCTGCCGGTAATCGACGCCGAAAAATGCACCGGCTGCGGCAAATGCGAGACGGTGTGCCCAAAAAAGGTCATCGCCATGATGCCGCTCACCGCCCGCGTACGGGTCAACTGCAACTCGCGCGATAAGGGCCAGGTGGCCCGCAAAGCCTGCAGCGCGGCCTGCATCGCCTGCACGCTGTGCGTCCGCGAGTGCCCTTACCAGGCCGTCAAGGTGGAGAACAACCTGGCGGTCGTCGACACCGCCGTGTGTGTCGCCAACAACTGCACCGACGCCAAATGCCTCGCCAAGTGCCCGACCAAGGCCATCCGGCCGGCGGTCCTGGGCATCGTCCCCGGCACCGAGGACCAGGCCGCCGTCGAGCGCGCCTGCCCGTCGTGCGTGAAAACGAATACCGTCGCCGGGTAAGACTAAGTATAGGTAAAAAGAGTCAGGAGGAGACGTGAGTCTCCTCCTTTTTATGCGCCCATTTTTATGATTCCCTGCTCCCGGCCCGAACCAATTGGACGGATTTTACATATCATGTTACTGATGAGGACTTTATTCAAAAGGAGGTATTGCCGTGAGATATCGCAAACGGTTCTATCCGCCGGAAATCGACGACTGGTGCGATTACGACTACAACGAGCGCCAGATCTTCGTCGGCGCGTGTTACCCCTCCTGCTGCCCCAATCCGTACTGCTACCCGCGCTACTGCGAGCCGAGCACCAACTATGCCACCTGCTGTCCCAACCCCAACAGCAAATACAACGCCGCCTACTATTTCCCCGAGCAGGCCACCGGGTGCACCCCCGGGGGCTCGGACTGCCGTCCCTACGGCTGCAACCCGCGGGTGTGCAACCCGCGCGAGTGCAGCCCGCGCAGCTGCAGCCCGCGGACCTGCAGACCCGCCGATTGACGCGGAACGCCAGGCGAGACAGCCCGAAACATAGCCGAAGGAGGAGACGGACGTCTCCTCCTTCGTGATTTATCAGCCTGCTGTCCATAGGGCGGACCTGCTTTAGCGGTTCCGCCGTCTCAGTTTATCAGCCGTTTTTCCATCAGCCTGAGCGGCGCCGGCAGGACGAGGGCGCCGATGGCGACGAGGAGGCCGACGTGGAGCCACAGGCCGGCCGCCGCCTGGCCGAGCGCGAGAGCCCGGCACACCTCGACGCTGTGAAAGAGGGGGTTGAGATAGTTTGCCGCCTGCACCCAGGCCGGCAGGGTGCTGACCGGGAAATAGAGGCCGCCGAAGAGGAAGAAGGGGAGGACGGCCAAGGTGACATAATAGTTGAGGTAGTCGATGTTGCTGATATAGGCGGTGTACCACATCGCCAGAGCGGCGAAGACCGCCCCCTGCAAGGCGAGCAGCAGCGGGATCGCCAGCGCCTGCGGCGATCGGATCAGCCCGAGGGCGGCGACGACGGCGAGGATGACGGTGCCGAACAGGGCGCTCTTCAGCGTGCCGTAGAGCATCTCGCCGAGGATGACGTCGCGGGCGGTGACCGGCCCGGCCAGCATCGCCAGGAAGGTTTTCTGATATTGAAGGCGGACGAATGTGCCGTAGGAGCACTCGAAGGTGGCGGCGTACATGGCCGACAGGGTCACCATGCCGGGGGCGAGGAATTCGAGATAACTCATGCCCTCGATATCCTGCACGAGCGCGCCCATGCCGAAGCCGAACGCCGCAAGATAAAGCAGCGGCTCGATGACATTGAACATCGCGCTGTGCTGCCAGGTGCGGCCGAAAACCCGCAGATGGCGGTTCAGCACCCTTAAAGCGCCCATCAGTCTTCCTCCCCTTTGCCGGTGAGTTTGAGGAACACATCCTCGAGGTTGGCCGGACGCAGGAAACAGGCGTGGGGGGACAGTCCCCAGCTCCCCAGGCGGCTCCACAGTGCCTCGCCGTCGGCGGCGTAAAGGAAGAGGCCGTCGACTACCTGGAGGACTTCCCCGCCGGCTTCCGTGACCTTATCGTTCAGACCCGGCGGCACCTGCTCCAGGGGCACGAGCACCTCGATGGCCCAGGGCAGCGTGTGGCGCTCGATGAGCTGGCGCGGGCTGCCTTCGGCGAGGATCGTGCCTTCGTGCATGACGAGCAGGCGGTCGCACAGCTGGGTGGCTTCCTCCATATAGTGGGTGGTGAGGATGAGGGTCACGCCTTCGGCTTTGAGTGTGCGGAGCTTCTGCCAGACGAGGTGGCGGGCCTGGGGGTCGAGGCCGGTGGTCGGTTCGTCGAGGACCACCAGCCGGGGGCGGTTGATGAGGGCGCGGGCGATGACCAGGCGGCGCTTGAGGCCGCCCGACAGTTCATCCACCCGGGCGCGCGTTTTATCTTCGAGGCCCATGAAAGCAAGCAGTTCGCGGGTCCGCTCCGCCGCCTCGCGGCGGCGCAGACCGAACAGCCCTCCGTAGACCTCGAGGTTCTCGGCCACTGTCAGGTCGGGGTCGAGGTTGTCCTCCTGGGGGACAACGCCGATAAGGCTCTTGATGTCGGGGGGCGTGAGGCGGACGGAGCGGCCGAGGACGGTCAGCCGGCCTTCGTCGACAGTGGACAGGCCGTAGATCATCCGCATGGTTGTCGACTTGCCAGCGCCGTTATGGCCGAGGAAGCCGCAGCATTCGCCCTCGGCGATGGAAAACGATACGCCCTTGAGCGCCCTCAGATCGCCGTAGCATTTGCCGAGATTCTCGGCGGTGACGACGTTGTTCACGGGAATCCTCCGCTGGGGGCCGGCTGAGCGCCGGCCGGTTTCGAAAGCATTATACCACCGCCGGCCGCGAAATGCAAAAATTGGCTGGCGGAATAACGAAGCCTGCACGCGGGGTGCAGGCTTTGGCTCATATCTTTTTCGCCGGCGTGCCGACAAGGTGCTTTATCTGCTCCCGCCAGACGAGGTAGGCGGCTTCGGAAAGGTGGAGACCGTCGTCGGTGTATTGGGCCGGCAGGCGGCCGTCGGGGCCGGTGAACGCCGGGGCGAGGTCGAGGTAGGGGACTTCCTGCTCGGCGGCCAGTTTTCGGAGCTCGACGTTGAGAGCGGCGATGTTGGCGTTGCTGCGCAGGGCGCGGGCCGGAAAGAGCTCGTCGTTGAAAGGCAGCACGCTCTGGACGTAGATGCGGGTGCCGGGCAGCCCGGCGCGGAGACGGACGAGGATAAGACGGTAATTTGTCACGATGTCGGGTATCTGGCGGTTGTAGCAGAGGTCGTTCGTGCCGATCATCAGGAAGATCTGCGAGGGCTTGAGGGCGATGACCTGGTCGAGCCGCCTGAGTAGGCCGCGCGTCGAGTCGCCGCCGATGCCGCGGTTCTCCACCGGCGAATCGGGGAAGAGCTTGCCCCAGTCGCCGCCGTAGGTGATGCTGTCGCCGAGGAAGACGACCGGGCGGGCGGGCGAGGGATCGACGGCGAAGTACAGCTCGCGGATGCGGTAGTGGGCGCTCATGAAGGGCGGGTCGTCGGGCTGGCGTACCATGTTGTCCGCCCAGGCGGTGATCGCCGTCGCGCTCTGTTTTGCCACGGCGTCCAGCGGCATCCAGAGGGAAAGGGCCATCACCACCAGGGTGACGAGGATTACGGGCAAGACAATTCTTCTCATCGGGTTGCCTCCTTGCATGATAGCGGCCTGGATAAAGTAGGCCCAAAATCGCGAATTATGTCGTTATTCGCCGTCGCGGCCGCCATTCCTCCCCGACTCATTTGTATGCCGGTGGCTATTGCGTTGCGCCGCCGCCCGCCTGACCATTTGCAGGCAGGGACGATTTACTATACAATATTGGAAGAAAGACGGGACAGGGTGGGGAAGATGCTGCTGACGAAGGCTGACAAATGGCTGATCGCTGCGCTGCTGGCGGCCTCCGCGGGCGGCATCGGGCTCAATCTGGCGCTGCTTTCGCCCGCCGGCGCCCAGGAAGCGCAGATTTACCGGGATGGCACGCTGGTCCAGACGATCAAACTGCGCGCCGGGTACCGCGAGGAGCTCAGACTGGGCGGGACGGAGCGCTACAACCTCGTCGTCGCCGACGACGGCCGGGTGAGGATCGCGGCGGCCGACTGCCCTGACCAGCTGTGCGTGCGCACCGGCTGGGTGAGCGCCGCTCCGCAGCAGATCGTCTGCCTGCCCTACCGGGTGGTAATAAAGGTGGTTTCAACCGCTCCGCCCGACGTGGACGACATCACGAAATAGGAAGGGACAAGGCTGCTGTATGACTGACACCCGTCGCCTCATAATTCTCGGCCTGTTCGTCGCCGCCGCCGGCGTGCTGCACGCCGTCGAGGCGTGGCTGCCGCTGCCGGTGCCCGTTCCCGGGGTGAAGCTCGGCCTCGCCAACATCGTGTCACTCGTAGTCATCGAACTGTACGGCTGGCGGCCGGCGCTCGCCGTGGCCGTGGCGCGGGTCGTCCTCGGCTCGCTGCTGGGCGGGGCCTTCCTGGGGCCGTCGTTCGCCCTCGGCCTCACCGGCGCGGCGGCCAGCACCCTGGCGATGGCGTACGCCCATGCCCGCTGGCGGCCGGCGCTGTCGCTGGTCGGGGTGAGCGTCCTCGGCGCCGCCGTCCACAACCTCGCCCAGATCGCTGTCGCCGCCCTGCTGGTGGCCAGTGCCGCCATATTCTGGTATCTGCCCTACCTCGTGCTGTTCGCGCTGCCGACCGGCTTGGCGACCGGACTAACCGCCGCCTACTTTCTCGCGAGGCTGCCGCGGGTCGGCTAGAAATGTTCGCTTGCCTGCAAGGAGTTGACACCAACCCTGTAGAAGGTATACTGGATAATAGACATGCCTTTTGTATTTCGGGAGGTCGAATCGTGAGAAACGGAGCCGGCAAAAGCCTCGGGCTTATCGCCCTTTTCCTCGTTCTCGGCGCGATAATCGGCGGCATAATCGGCGAACTCATCGCCGGTTTTCCCCTCGGCGGGGTCACCCCGTTCCTGGTGAAAACCTATCCCATTTTCGATCTGGCACCTGTGACGGTCAATCTGTATGTCGCCAAATTCGTCGTCGGACTGTCCTTCCACCCCAACCTCGTCAGCCTCCTCGGCATGCTCGGGGCATATTTCCTCGTCCGGCGGTTTTAGGTATCGCATCGCATCAGGACCAAGAGGAGGATTTCATGGCGATTATCCTCGCCTCCGCCTCGCCGCGGCGGGAAGAGCTGCTGCGGCAGGTGGGCTGCCAGTTTAGCGTTATCACCAGCGAGGTTGAGGAAGACAACGACCGGGGACTGCCCCCGGTCGAACTGGCTGTCGCCCACGCGCTGGCCAAAGCCCGCGACGTGGCGGCGCGGATGCCTGACGACATCGTCGTCGGCGCCGACACCATCGTCGTCCTGGGCGGCCGGGTGTTCGGCAAACCCCGCGATATCGCCGACGCCCGCCGCATGCTGGCCGAACTGGCCGGCAGGGAGCACCAGGTGATCACCGGCGTTGCGGTGGTGAAGGGCAGCGAGGCATGGACCGATTTCGCCGTCACCGCCGTCACCTTCCGCGCCTTCGGCCCGGAGACGCTCGAGCGCTACCTGGCCGGCGGCGAACCGTTGGGCAAGGCCGGGGCCTATGCCATCCAGGGCGCGGGCGCGCTGCTTGTCGAGAGTATCGCCGGCTGCTACGCCAACGTCGTGGGGCTGCCGCTGGTCACACTCGACAAGCTCTTGAGCCGCGCGGTGGGAGTTGGGTTGTTATGAAAGCCAAAGAAACCGCCAGACCGCTGACGGTCAAAGAACTGCCCGCCGCCGAGCGGCCGCGCGAGCTGCTGCTGGCCAAGGGGCCGTCCGCCCTGTCGAACGCCGGCCTGCTCGCCATCCTGCTCCGCACCGGCACTAGCCGGGAGTCGGTGCTCCGCCTGGCCGAGCAGCTGCTTGCCAGGCATGGCGGCCTAAGTGGCCTGGGCGGTCTCGCCCCCCAGGAGATGAGCAAACTGAAAGGCATCGGGCCGGCCAAAGCCGTCACCGTGGCGGCCGCGGTCGAACTGGGCAAAAGGATGGCCGCCATGGCCGCCGGCGAGCGGCCGGTCGTGCGCTCGCCCCAGGACGCCGCCGAGCTGATGCTGCCCAGGCTCAGGTACGAGAAAAAGGAGTTGTTCATCGCGTTGCTCCTGTCGACGAAAAACCACGTCCTGGCGTCGCCGACCCTGGCGGTCGGCACGCTGAGCGCTTCGGTGGTCGACCCGCGGGAGCTGTTTCGCGAAGCCATCAACCATAACGCCGCCTCCGTAGTCCTCGTCCACAACCACCCCAGCGGTGACCCCACCCCCAGCCAGGAAGACGTGGCCCTCACCCGTAAAATGTCCGAAGCCGGCCGGCTGCTTGACATTTCCGTTCTCGACCATTTGATTATCGGCGATGGCAAGTATGTAAGCCTGAAAGAAAAGGGAATACTATAACAGCTTTGTTCCAAGCCAACGAAAGGGGTTATCATTCAGATGAATATATTCGGATCACTTTCCCGCGACATGGGGATTGACCTCGGCACCGCCAATACCCTTGTGCATGTCAAAGGCAAGGGCATCGTGCTCAACGAGCCGTCGGTCGTGGCGATCCAGCGCGATACAGGCGAGGTCTTGGCTGTCGGCGAAGAAGCCAAGATGATGATCGGGCGGACGCCCGGCAACATCGTGGCCATCAGACCGCTCAAAGACGGTGTCATCGCCGACTTCGACGTCACCCAGGCGATGCTCAAATACTTCATCCGCAAAGCCATGTCCTCCCAGTCGATGATCCGGCCGCGGGTCATCGTCGGCGTGCCCTCCGGCGTCACCGAGGTGGAGAAACGGGCCGTCATCGACGCCACCATCCAGGCCGGGGCCCGCGAAGCCTACCTCATCGAGGAACCCATGGCCGCCGCCATCGGCGCGGGCCTGCCTGTCCACGAACCGACCGGCAACATGGTCGTCGACATCGGCGGCGGCACCACCGAAGTGGCCGTAATCTCCCTCGGCGGCATCGTGGCCAGCCGGTCAATCCGCATCGGCGGCGACGAGATGGACGAAGCGATCGTCCAGTATATCAAGCGTACTTATAACCTCATGATCGGCGAACGGACCGCCGAGGAGGTCAAGATCAAGATCGGCTCGGCCGTGCCTCCCGCCGAAGACGAGTCGTACGAGATCCGCGGCCGCGACCTCGTCACCGGACTGCCCAAGACCCTCACCATCAGAGCCCATGAGGTGCAGCGGGCTCTGAGCGAGCCTGTCTACGGCATCCTCGAGGCGGTCAAGGTGACGCTGGAGAAAACCCCGCCCGAACTGGCGGCCGACATAATGGACCGCGGCATAATAATGACCGGCGGTGGCTCGCTGCTTCGCGGCCTCGACCGTCTGCTCAGCAAAGAGACGGGCATGCCCGTAAACATCGCCGAAGACCCGCTGATCTGCGTGGGCGTCGGCACGGGCAAAGCCCTGGAGAGCATCGATCTATTGAAACGCGTGCTGATGATGCCGAAGAAATTCGGCTGATACTCATGCCTTGATTTGTTGTGATTAGGAGAGGAAGCTAGTGCGTCGTTTAAACAAGAAGGCGGCCATTCTTGCGGTTGCTGTGCTAACCGTCTTTTTGCTTGCGCTTTCCGCGGCCCGCGGCAAGTACAACTTTTACTGGAGCGAACGCATCGTCACCGTCGTCCTTGCGCCGGTGGAATTCGTCGTTTCCAAAGTCGGCTATACCGTCCGCAGCACCGGCGCGGCCGCCGGCGACATTTTCACCGTCTACCGCGACAACCAGGCGCTCAGGGAGGAGATCGAGAACCTCCGCCGCGAGAGCATCAACAACACCGAGATCGTGGCCGAGAACGTCCGCCTCAAGGCGCTCCTGGACTACCGCCGGGCCGCGCCGCAATTCGACACCGTCGTAGCGGCCGTCGTCGCCCGCGACCCCGCCGCCTGGACAAACGTCATCATCATCAACCGCGGCACCGCCCAGGGCGTGGCCAAGGACATGGCCGTCGTCACCCCCCAGGGGCTGGTCGGCAGCGTGGTGCAGGCCTACAGCAACTCCGCCAAAGTGCAGCTTCTCCTCGACCCCCGCAGCGCCGTCGGCGCCATCGTGCAGCGGCCCGAATCGCGGGTCGCGGCGATCGTCGAGGGCAACCCCGCCAAGCCGCTCGCGCCAAAGATGATCAACCTCGCCCGCGACGCCGACATCATCAAAGGCGACAAAGTGATCACCTCCGGCTTCGGCGGCATCTATCCCAAGGGCATCCTCGTCGGCGAAGTCACCGACGTCGTCAACGAAGAGGGCGGGTTGCTAAAATATGCTGTCTTGAAGCCGGCTGCCGATTTTGATAGACTAGAGGAGGTAGCGGTCATCGTGCGCTCCCGCGAGCCGGTCCCGGCGCCGCCGGGCTCCGTTCCCGCCCAGCCCGCGCCGCCCAAGGGGGCGGGCCAATGAGGCCGTTTGTCTGGGGGCTCGTCATCATCGTTACCCTCATAATTCAGGCTACCCTGCTGCCGCTCATAACCGTGGGCGGCGTGCGCCCCGACCTGCTGCTGCTTGTCGTCGTATCCGCCGGCCTGCTGCTCGGCCGCGAGCAGGGGGTGGGGATGGGCTTCTTCGCCGGGCTCCTCCAGGATCTGGCGTCAGGCAACATCTTCGGCGTCAGCGTCCTGTCCAAGACGGCCGTCGGCTATATCGCCGGCCATATGGAGCGCAAAGTCTTCAAGGAAAAGATTCTCCTGCCCCTGATGGCAGTATTGGTTGCCACCGTCTTCAACAACGCGGTCATGATTGTGCTGCTCGTTAGTCTCGGGTTCAAGGTAAACGTTGCCACAGCCGTGGACAACACCCTTTTCGTGCTTGGCTACAACGCCGTGCTGGCCATCCCGGTCCACCAGATCGTGTACCGGCTGGCCAAGAGCGAGCTTCCCGACCCGAACGGCTAGATAGAAAAGATTTTTCCAGAGGGAGAGGGTTCCGCTTTGCTGGCCAAACGCTTTGCCCACCGCCTCGATGTTCTCGGCCTGATTGTCATCCTCGTCTTCGTAGCGCTCGTCACCCGGCTGGGCTATCTGCAGGTCGTGCAAGGCGGCTACTACGGACGGCTGGCTGACGGCAACCGCATCAAGCTTATCCCGATAATGGCTCCCCGCGGTACGTTTTACGACCGTAACGGGGTGCCGCTTGTTTCTAACCGGCCGGGTTTCACCGTCACCCTCGTGCCGATCTCAGGTCCCATCCCCGACGAGGTCATCGCCAGGCTCGCCGGCATCCTCGGCATGGACGCGGCGGAGATCAAGGCCAAGGTTGATGCGCAGAAGGGCTCGTTCGAGCCCGTCCGCATCAAATCCGACATCGGCCCTGACGTCGTCACCCGCATCGAGGAGCGCCGCCGGGAGATGCCCGGCGTCGTCATCGAAATCCAGCCCGTCCGCAACTACATCAACAACGAGCTTGGCGCCCACGTTTTCGGCTATGTCAGCGAGATAAGCGAAACCGAGCTCGAAAAACGCAAGGCCGACGGTTACAAGACCGGCGACATCATCGGCAAGTTCGGCCTGGAGAAGGTCTACGACAAGGAGATCCGCGGCGCCGCCGGCGGCGGACAGGTGGAGGTCGACGTCAACGGCCGGGCCGTCCAGGTACTGGGCAAAAAAGAAGCCGTCCCCGGCAACAACCTCGTGATGACCATCGACTACCGCATCCAGAAAGCGGCCGAAAAAGCCATCGACGAACATCTCGTCTTCCTGCAGACCAAGCTCGGCAACCCCAACGCCAAGGCCGCGGCCGCGGTCGTCATGAACCCGCGGACGGGCGAGATACTGGCCATGGTCAGCCGGCCGGCCTTCAATCCCAACCTCTTCAACGGCGGCATTTCCACCAAGGACTGGAAGGCGCTCAACGACAATCCCTTCCACCCCATGGACAACCGGGCCATTTCCGGCGAATACTCCCCCGGGTCGACCTTCAAGATCGTCACCGGCGCGGCCGCGCTCGAGCTCGGCAAAGTCACGCCCGAGGAAAAAATCTTCGACTCAGGCACCCACTGGATCATCCCCAAGACCAACGCCATGGGCGAGGCCTTGGGCTGGATCGACTTCAAGGAAGCGCTGACCAAGTCGGACAACGTTTATTTCTACGAGATGGGCAACCGCCTGGGCATCGACAACCTGGAGAAATACGCCCGCATGTTCGGCCTCGGCGCCTTCACCGGCATCAACCTGCCGGGCGAGTCCGACGGCCTGGTCGCCAATCGCCGCTATAAAGAGAAAGTCTACGGCGAGGACTGGTACTTATCGGAAACGTTCGACGCCGCCATCGGCCAGGGCTTCCAGCTGGCCACGCCGCTGCAGATGGCCGTGGTCATGAGTCAGATAGCCAACGGCGGCCATCGTTACCGCCCTTACCTTGTCAGCAAGATCGCAGCTCCCAACGGCGATGTCGTCAAGCAGTTCACCCCTGAAGAGACGGGCAGCATCAAGATCTCCGACGGCACCCTCAACCTTATCCGCGAGGCGCTGCACGACGTCGGCCGCGAAGGCGGCACCGCCGGCTACATCTTCACCGACTTCCCCATCTCGATGGCCAGCAAGACCGGTACGTCGGAGAACTCCCACGGTGATGACCACGGCTGGTTCGTGGCCTACGCCCCGTTCGAGGATCCGCGCGTCGTTGTCGCGGTTGTCGTCGAACAGGGTGGCTTCGGTTCGGACGCCGCGGCGCCGATCGCCAGGAAGATCTTCGAAGCGGCGTTCAATCTGAACCAGAAGCCTGACGAGAGCGGACGGATATATAAGCCGAAAACAGCTTTGTAAAACTAAACGAAAAACCGGCCCGAGATATCTCGGGCCGGTCATTTTATCTACCCCGCTCTTACATCGACCTTCGTGTCATAAAACGTGCTGCCCGCCGCGCGGTCGGTCAGGCGCTGCGAGGTGAGGGCGTTGACGGTGCGGTCGCCGGGGGCGTCCTTGAGCCACCACACGCCTTCGGCCACCGCGACCCCGGCCGGGACGCCCGGCGTCACACCGAGGCTGAAGGCCACCTCGCCGCGGCTGTTGAAGGCGATCACCCGCTGGCCGTCCGTCAGGCCCCGCGCGGCGGCGTCCGCCGGGTTAAGCTTGAGGGTCATCGCCTGGCCGGCCAACAGGTCGGCACGTTCGCAGAACGAGGAATTGAGCATTATCGGCGTGGGTGCCGTCATCAGCCACAGCGGGGCATCATCGCCGTTGGGCGGCAGGTAGCGCGGCAGCGGCTCGGGGTCAGTGGCGCTCGCAAGCTCGATCTTGCCAGAGGGAGTCTTGAAGGCGAGCTTGGCGTCCGCCGGCAGCGGCAGCTCGACCGCTTCACCGGCGCCGAGCTTCGCCAGGTCGGTCCGCGCCAGCCACGGCGTGGGTTTGGCCAGCATGTCGTCGATGAGGTCGTCGGCGCTGCGGGAAAATACCTCGTCCGTGAACCCCATGGCCGCAGCCAGCAGCCGGAATACGTCCAGGTTGGCCTTCGCCTCGCCGACCGGCTCGATGGCCGGGTAGGCCCGCTGGAAGCAGTAGTGGCCGTACGCACGGTAAATGTCGCTGTGCTCCAGCGAGGTGGTGGCCGGCAGGACGATATCCGCGTAGCGGGCCGTATCGGTCATGAACCGCTCGTGGACGACGGTGAACAGATCCTCGCGGGCCAGGCCGGACAGCACCTTGTTCTGGTCGGGGGTGACGGCGGCCGGGTTGGAGTGGTATACATACAGGCTCATGACCGGCGGCGAAGCGAGTTCCGTCAGGGCTTCGCCCAGCCTGTTCATATTGACGACGCGGGTGGGTGCGGTGACTAAGTCTTCCCTGGTGACCGGCGACGTGTCGATTGCGGCGCCGGTGGCGATATTGCCGAGCAGGCCGCCGCCCCGTTTCGCCCACGCGCCCGCCAGCGCCGGCAGGCAGGTCACCGTCCTCACCGTCATCGCCCCGTTGCCGTAGCGGCACAGGCCGCTGCCGAGACGGATGAACGGCGCCTTGGCGGCAGCGTAGCCGCGGGCCAGCTCTTCGATTGCCTCCGCCGGCAGACCGGTTACGGCACTGACGGCCGCGGGCGGGTAAGCGGGCAGGATGCGGGCGGCGAACTCGTCGTACCCGTGCACGTATTTGGCGATGAAGCCTTCGTCGGTCAGGCCGTCGCGGGCCATGACATGCATCATTCCCAGGGCAAGGGCGGCGTCGGCGCCCGGTCTGGTGAGGAATACGCGGTCGGCGAAGCGGGCGGTGGGCGTCTCGTAAGTGTCGATCAGCCACACGCGGGCGCCGCGCTTCTGGGCCGCGCGCACGTTGCGGAGGAAATGGATGTTGGTGGCGACGGCGTTGAGGCTCCAGAGGATGATGAGGTCGCTGTCCATCGCCTCGTCGGGGTGCACGGCGAGCGTGTTGCCCATCACCGCTTTCCAGCCGGCGTCCTTTGAGGAAGAGCAGATGGTTCTCTCCAGCCGCGAGGCGCCCAGGCGGTGGAAGAAGGCATGGCCGATGTTGCGCTGCACGAGGCCCATGGTGCCGGCGTAAGAATAGGGGAGGATGGCCTCGGCGCCGTGGGTGGCGGCGATTTCCCGCCAGCGGGCGGCGATGATGTCGATGGCTTCGGGCCAGGAGATCGGCCGGAACTCGCCCGCGCCCTTGGGACCGGTGCGCAGCAGCGGCCTGGTCAGGCGGTCCGGTGAATGGACGGTCAGCTCGTAGTGAGCCATCTTCGGACAGAGGGCGCCGCGGGTGAATGGATGGTCCGGGTCGCCGGCCACGGCGGCCGCCCGGCCGTTTTCCACCGTCACCAGCAGGCCGCAGGTATCGGGGCAGTCGTAGGGACAGACGGAGCGCTTCGTTTCGCTTGCCATATTTGCCTCCCTGACGGGTTGTTATTCTTACTCTTATCTTACCATGCCGCGCCGGGGGGGACAATCGCACCGGCGGGCGTCACGGCGGGATTTTCGCGGATTATTTGGCGCCTGTGGGAGTTATTGGCAGGAGAATCGGCGTTTGGCGAGAAAAACCATATCAGGGCCCGTGCGGGGCCTGACGACAAACGAAAGGCGGCATGCCCATGCGCGGAACAACAGTGAAGTCCAACCTGCGTTCTGTCCGCTACGATGCCGAAACCAGGGTCCTCGAGGTGGAATTCCACGCCGGCGGCCTGTGCGAATACCACGATGTTCCCCTCGTGGTTTACGAGTCGCTCATGACCGCCGTTTCCCGCGACGAATACTTCGAAAAACACATCAGGTTCCGCTTCCGCCACCGCCATATCTTCAAGATTTAGCGGCTATTTCCGCCGCCATGTGAATAATTGGCAGGATTATCGGCGGCCGGCGCGAATTTACTGAAAGGTAGCAGTGTTATGTTATATACGAGGGTGGTTTTGTGGCCGCAAAGGGCGAAGATGTAGCCTTCAAAGGAGTAAACGGCGAGGTGCAGCTTGTCCTGAACACGGACGACTTCGCCGCAGCCCTCGAGCGGCTGGCCGCCAAACTGGCCGCCGCCGAAGAGTTTTTCCCGCGCGGCACGCCGGTGAAGCTGACGTCCGCCCTCAAGTTGACAACTGACGAAAAAGAGCGGCTCGCCGCCGTGCTGGGCGAGTTCGGGCTGGCCTTGGCTGCCGACGGTGCGGCGGACCCCGGCGGGGCGGCGGAGGCCCCGGCCGCCGCGGAGCGGGAAGGGTACGAGATAAACGCCCTCGTCGTCGCCAGGACGGTGAGGAGCGGCCAGCAGATCGTCCATCCCGGCTCGGTGGTGGTCATCGGCGACGTCAACCCCGGCGCCCGGGTGGTGGCCGGCCGGGACATAATAATCCTCGGCTCCTGCCGGGGCGTGGCCCACGCCGGCGCGTACGGCGACGAGACGGCCACCATCACCGCAAACAGGATCGTCGCCACCCAACTGCGGATCGCCGGGCTGATCGCCAGGGCGCCCGACGAACCGGACAAGCCGTCCGGCATCGAGACGGCCCGCATAAGGAAAGGCAGCGTTGTCATCGAGCCAGCCAACAGATAGGGAGGAATCTTGGTATATGGGCGAAGTAATCGTAATCACCTCCGGCAAGGGCGGGGTAGGCAAGACGACAACCACCGCCAACCTCGGCACCGGGTTTGCCCTGATGGGCAAAAAAGTCGTCCTTATCGACGCCGACATCGGCCTCAGGAACCTCGACGTCGTCATGGGGCTGGAGAATCGGATCGTATACGACCTTGTCGACGTCACCGAGGGCAACTGCCGCCTCAAGCAAGCCCTCATCCGCGACAAGCGCTACGAGACGCTGTACCTGCTGCCGGCGGCCCAGACGCGCGACAAGAACGCCGTCAGCCCCGACCAGATGCAGAAGCTCTGCAAGGACCTCGCCCAGGACTTCGACTACGTCCTCATCGACTGCCCGGCAGGCATCGAACAGGGCTTCAAGAACGCCATCGCCGGCGCCGACCGCGCCGTTATCGTCACTACGCCCGAGGTCTCGGCGGTGCGCGACGCCGACCGCATCATCGGCCTGCTCGAAGCCGAGGGCAAGAGCAACCCCAAGCTGATCGTCAACCGCATCAGGCCGCACATGGTCAAGAAGGGCGACATGATGGACATCGACGACATCATCGAGATCCTGGCCGTCGACCTCCTGGGCATCATCCCCGAAGACGAATACATCGTCATCTCCACCAACAGGGGCGAGCCGGCCGTGGTCAACCCGGCCTCGGCGGCCAGCACCGCCTACAAGAACATCGTCCGGCGGATGATGGGCGAGAACGTGCCGCTGATGTCGATGGAGGCGGAAAGCGGGTTCTTCGGCAGACTCAAAAAAATCTTCGGCTTCAAGGAGGGATAAGGGTGTTCGACCTTTTGCAGAAGCTGTTCGGCAGGGAAACGTCCAAGTCCAAGGATATAGCCAAGGAGAGGCTGCGCCTCGTCCTCGTCCACGACCGGGTCAACGTGTCGCCGCAATTCATGGAAGTGCTCAAGGAAGACATGATCAAGGCCATCTCCAACTACATGGAGATCAACGAGAAGGACATGGAAGTCACCCTCACCCAGACCAACACCTCGCAGGTGGCGCTCGTGGCCAACATCCCCGTCAACAGGATGAAGCGGGGCGCGCTGCCCGCGGAATGACGAGAAGCTGTTTATCGAGTCCCGGCGGCGCCTGACTGTGGCGTCCCGCCGGCGGACTTGCTAAACAGCTTCCGGTTTTCTGCGCATTCTTTCCAACTGGACTGGGCTGATATTAACGGCTATAATATATAGGAATACACTCGGAAGGTAAGGGTAAACCAATGCTCAGCCGGCGCCTCCTGAAAAACCTGGATTTTACCGTCATCACCGTGACGGTTCTTCTTGTTCTTATCAGCCTTGTCGTCATCGGCAGCGCCACCCACATCAACACCCCGGGCGAAGACCGTTACTGGTACGTGCAGCGCCAGGGCCTGTTCGCCCTCGCCAACCTGGCCGTCATCTTCGTCCTCCTGCACTTCGACTACAAATCGCTCGGCAAATACGCCAACATCCTGTACGCCGTCAACCTCGTGATGCTGCTGGCGGTAATGTTCTTGGGCCAGTCCGCCCTCGGCGCGCAGCGCTGGATTCAGATCGGCCCCATCAGCCTCCAGCCGTCCGAATTCGCCAAACTGATAATGATCATCTCGCTGGCCCATCTGCTGGAGAAACGGCAGGGACGGCTCAATACCTACAAAGACCTTGTGCCGATCTTCGCCTTCGTCGGCGTCCCCTTCCTCCTGGTGCTCAAACAGCCCGACCTCGGCACCTCGCTCGTCTTTATCGCCATCCTGTTCGGCATGCTCTTCATCGCCGGCATCAGGATGAAACACCTCCTCACAATCATCGGCGCCGGCATCGCCTTCATGCCGATTTTCTGGCACTTCCTCAAAGACTACCAGAAGATGCGGCTGACCGTCTTCCTCGACCCCAACGTCGACCCGCTTGGGTCGGGCTACCATATCATCCAGTCGAAGATCGCCATCGGCTCGGGGATGCTGTTCGGCAAAGGCCTGTTCGCCGGCACGCAGAGCCAGCTCAACTTCCTGCCTGAGAACCACACCGACTTCATCTTCGCCGTCATCGGCGAGGAATTCGGGTTCCTCGGCTCGTTCGTCGTCCTCACCCTCTACCTCATCCTCCTCTACCGGGGGGTCAAGGTCGCCGGCGAGGCCCGCGACAACTTCGGCATGCTGCTGGCCACCGGCATCACCTCGATGCTCGCCTTCCATATCCTTGTCAATGTCGGCATGACCGCCGGCATCATGCCGGTAACCGGCATCCCGCTGCCCCTCATGAGCTACGGGGTCAGCTCGCTTTCCACCAACCTCGTCAGCATCGGCATCCTGATCAACATATATATGCGCAGGCAGAAGATACTCTTTTAAGGAGTGATCGCGTGGAATACCGTGACGCGGTAATCCGTCTCGCCCCGTGCGGCCTGGACTGCAGCCGCTGCGCCGATTTCCGGCACGGCGACATCCGGGCTCTGAGCGCGAGGCTCAAAGAGCTGCTCGGCAACTACAGGCGGCTCGCCGCCATGAAAGCCGCCGGCCGGCCCGAATTCGCCGGCTACGACCAGTTCGCGGCCGTGCTCGATTCGTTCGCCGCCGCAGCCTGCAGCGGCTGTAGGGGCGACAACGTCACCTGCCCGCTGGACTGCGCCGCCAAGACCTGCCACAAGGACAAAGGGGTCGATTTCTGCTTCCAGTGCGGCCAGTACCCCTGCGACAAGCAGTTCGAAGGCAAGCTCCGCGACCGCTGGCGGGCCATCAACGACCGCATGCGGGAGATCGGCCCCGCCGCTTACTGCGACGAGCAGGACAAACAGCCGCGATACTGAAAGAATTACTAAGTGCGCAAGCATGCAGCTTGTGCACTTTTTTGTTATGATTTTCCCCCTCCCGTCATATACATGCAAGTAGAGAACTGACGTCTTGGTGGGGGGCGGCTGAAAATAATGGCCAGACACTGGAACGCCAACTGGGGAAGTCATCGCCGGGAGCCGCGGGATCACTGGCAGCAGCGCGAGGAAGGGGACGGCTACGGCTGGCTGCGGCGCACCGTCGCCGCGCTCCTGCTGTTCGCCGTCGTTTACGCCGCCCAGGTGTCGGACACGGCGGTGGGCCGCACCGTCACCGACGCGGTGAAATACACGCTCACGACCGAGACCGACTTCGCCTACCTGGCGGACAAAATAGCGAGCTACGCGCCCGGCAACATGGATATCTCGGTGTTCAAACGCCTGGGCGGCAACGTCACCAAGCCGGCCGACCCCTACCAGTACATGATCAGGCCGGTCGACGGCAAAGTCGTCGCCCCGTTCGGCTGGCAGGTCCACCCCGTGCTCAAGCAGGAAGTGATGCAGGAGGGGATCGGCCTCGAAGCCGCGCTGGGGGCGCCGGTCAGAGCCGCGGCCGCCGGGCGGGTCAAAGCGGTCGCCGACAGCGCCCGTTACGGCAAGGTGCTGGTCGTCGAACACGGCCGGGATGTCGAAACCCTTTACGGTCATCTGGGCGAAGTCCTGGTGAAGGAAGGGGAGACGGTCAGCCAGGGCCAGCTTGTCGCCAGGGCGGGCAAAACCGGGATGACGGCGGCGCCGCTCCTGTACTTCGAAGTGCGGGAAAAGGGCGTCGCGGTCGATCCGCTGCCGCGGATAACGGGCGGGACCGACAGACGGGAAGGGAAGTGAAAGCTTGCGGGCCGGTAAGGTTGCAGGCGTTCAACTGATATTCAACAACTGGTTTTTGGCCCTCATCGCTCTGTTCGCCTTCGCCGGACTGGCCGGAAAAGCCCTGGCCGTATTTGCCGCGGTGCTATGGCACGAAGCGGCGCACGCCGCCGCCGCCACCGCTATGGGATACCGGGTGCGGGAAATAGAACTCCTGCCCTTCGGCGGCGTCGCCCGCATCGAAAGGGCTGATACGGCGGGGGCGGCGAGCGAAATCATAATGGCGGCTGCCGGACCACTTGCCAGCCTGGTCCTGGCGGCCGCCGTCTATTTGGCGCGCGCCGCCTTCCCCGCCCACGCCCTGTGGCTCGACTTCTACTATCAGGTAAACCTCATGCTGGCGGCCTTCAATCTCCTGCCCGCCTTGCCCCTCGACGGCGGCCGCATCCTGCGGGCCCTGCTCGCTCTGCGCTGGGATTGGGGCGAGGCCACCGCCGCGACGGCCGGCCTCGGCAAACTGCTGGCGGTAATCCTGTTGGTGGCCGCAGGGGTGGGGCTGTGGCAGTCGGCCACCGTCAACCTCACATTCCTTGCCGCCGCCGTCTGGCTGTTCTGCGCCTCCCGCGCCGAGACCGCGGCCGCGGGCTTCCGGGCCATGCGCATCCTGGCCCGCAAGAAAGCCGAACTGACCGCCCGCGGCGTCATGCCGACCGTCCACCTCACCGCCCTCGCCACCGCCCGGGTAAGCGAGGTCGTGCGGCTGTTCGGCCCCGAGCATTACCACGTCGTCCTCGTGGTGGACGGCGACTGCCGCCTCCGGGGCGCCCTCACCGAGACCGAGGTCTGGGAGGGATGGCCCGGCCGTGGCTTCGCGTCCCGCATCGGGGATTTTTTGTAAGCAAATGCAGGATTTTCCCCTGCGGCGGGAGAACAACAAAAGACGCCTTTCCCTAAGTAGCCCGGCATCCTCAGCCTTGGCGCCCGCGCGTGCGGGATTCCCGATGGGAAAAGCCGCGAATATGGGAATAATAGCTGTAACTGGACAACGACACACGGCAGGCCCCGTTCTGGGACAACCTGCCCCCGGAGGATATGATGATAAAGATTCCCCCCGCCGTACTTAGCCGGGTTTCGAAGCCGGCCCGCTACACCGGCCACGAGCGCAACAGCGTCGTTAAAAATCCCGCCGAGGTCGACGCATCCTTCGCCCTCGCCTTCCCCGACGTCTACGAGGTGGGCATGTCCCACCTCGGCCTGAAAATCCTCTACCATATCATCAACCGCCGTCCTGATGCCGCGGCGGAAAGAGTTTACGCCCCGTGGCCGGACATGGAGGCCGAGATGCGCTCGGCAGGCATCCCGCTCCACACCCTCGAGAGCTTCCGGCCGGTGGCCGCTTTCGACGTCGTCGGCTTCACCCTCCAGTACGAACTGAGCTACACCAACATCCTCAACATGCTAGACCTGGCCGGCATCCCGCTCAAGAGCGCCGACCGCGGCGACGACCACCCGCTCGTCATCGCCGGCGGGCCGTGCGCCTTCAACGCCGAACCGCTGGCCGACTTCATCGACTTCTTCGTGCTCGGCGAATCCGAAGAGGCGGTCGACGACGTGGCCGCGGCCGTCGCGGAATGGAAAAAGGCCGGCAAGCCCGGCGGCCGGCGCGGCTTCCTCGCCAGGGCGGCCGCCATCGCCGGCGTCTACGTCCCCGCCTTCTACGACGCGGCCTACAACGCCGACGGCACCCTGTCCGGGGTCGCCGCCAGCCACCCCGCCGCTCCCCCGGTCGTAACCAAACGCGTCGTCGCCGACCTCGAGCAGGCCCCTTACCCGACAAAACCGGTGCTGCCCTTCCTCGAAATCGTCCACGACCGCATCATGCTCGAACTCTTCCGCGGCTGCACGCGCGGCTGCCGCTTCTGCCAGGCCGGCGTCCTCTACCGTCCCGTGCGCGAGCGCAAACCCGAGACGCTCCTCCGGCTCGCCCAGGAGCTTGTCGACAACACCGGCTACAGCGAGATATCCCTCACCTCGCTCAGCTCGGCCGATTACTCCTGCCTCAAAGACATCGTGAGCCGTCTCATCGACCAGTTCAAAGACCAGGGCGTCAGCGTGTCGCTGCCCTCGCTGCGGATCGACAGCTTCTCCATCGAGCTTGCCCAGGAAGTCCAGAAAGTCCGCAAGAGCGGCCTCACCTTCGCCCCCGAAGCCGGCACCCAGCGTCTGCGCGACGTGATCAACAAAGGCGTCACCGAAAAAGACCTCGAAGAAGCGGTCGGCGCGGCCTTCCGGGCCGGCTGGTCGGGGGTCAAACTCTACTTCATGATCGGCCTGCCCACCGAAACAGACGACGACATCCGCGGCATCGCCGCTCTCGCCCGCCGGGTGCTCGACATCTACCGCGAGGTCAACGGCAAACGCGGCGCCAGGGTGTCGGTCAGCGTCTCCTCCTTCGTGCCCAAGCCCCACACCCCGTTCCAGTGGTATGGCCAGAACGACATGGCCGAGCTGGAGCGCAAGCAGCAGCTGCTCAAATCGCTTTTCAAAGACCGCAGCATCTCCTTCAGCTGGCACGACGCCCACGTCAGCTTCCTCGAAGCCGTCTTCGCCCGCGGCGACCGCCGCCTGGGCGAGGTGCTGCTCGCCGCCTGGCGGCTGGGGGCGAAGTTCGACGGCTGGTCCGAGTACTTCAAATTCGCCCTCTGGCAGGATGCCTTCCGCGAGACGGGCGTCGACCCGCATTTCTACGCCGGGCGCGAGCGATCCGCCGACGAAGTCTTGCCCTGGGACCACCTCAGCGCCGGGGTGGACAAAGCCTTCCTCGAGCGCGAGTACCGCCAGGCGCTCGCCGCCGCCCCCACCGCCGACTGCCGCCGGGGCGACTGCCGCGTATGCGGCGTCTGTCAGGGGCTGGGCGTCGACATCATCGACTGGGGGGTATCGTCATGAACGTAAAATACCGGCTGGCGATCACCAAAGGCGAAGAAGTCCGCTACGTCTCCCACCTCGACTACATGCGCTCCATCGAGCGGGCCGTCAGGCGGACCAAACTGCCGGCCGCCTACTCGGAAGGCTTCAACCCCCATATGAAAATCGCCTTCGCCTCGGCCCTGTCGGTCGGCGTGGCCAGCGAAGCGGAATACATGGATCTCGAACTCACCCACGACCCCGGCGCGGACGCCGTGGGCGAAGCCCTCGCCCCCCAGCTGCCCCCGGGCATCGCCATCCTGCGGCTCAGGCAGATACCCGCCACCGGGCAGCCGGCCCTCATGGCGGTCGTCAACCTCGCCGCTTACCGCATCAGCCTGCCCCTGACCGGGGGGGACGCCGCCATGGAGGCCCTCGGCCGCTTCAACGCCGCCGCCGCCGTCCCGTACGTCAAAGAGAACCCCAAGGGCAAAAAAGAGATCGATGTCAAAAACTATGTCTCCGAAATCGCGGCTGATCCCGGCCCGGACGGCCTTAAGCTCGCCGTAGAGGTCAGGATAACCCCGACCGGCAGCATAAAGCCGGCGGAAGTGATAAAGGTGCTTGTAGAAAAATTTGGCCTGCCCGCCGATCCGGACGCCGCGCTCGTCACCCGCACCGGCCTTTTCGTCGCCGACGGGGCCAGCCGGCTTACGCCCCTCGATATCTAGCGGGACGCCAAGGGAGAAAGGGAAAATGGCCAAGACCATCATCGTCAACGCCGTGCCCGAGGAGACCAGGATGGCCCTCATCGAGGACGGCGAACTGGCCGAGGTCGCGATCGAGAGAACCCAGAGCGGCCATATCGTCGGCAGCATCTACAAAGGAAAAATCCAAAACGTCCTGCCCGGCATGCAGGCGGTGTTCGTCGACATCGGGCGCGAGCGCAACGCCTTCCTGTACGTGGGCGACCTCGGGGGCAAAACCCGCCGCAAAGGCGATACTTACACCACCGGCCGCGAACTCGTCGTCCAGGTGGCCAAGGAAGCCATCGGCAGCAAGGGGCCGCGTCTCACCACCCACCTCACCCTGCCCGGCCGCTACGTCGTCCTCATGCCCACCGTCGACTTCGTCGGCGTATCGCGGCGCATCGGCACCGCCGACGAGCGCAAGCGCCTCAAGGAGCTGGCCGCCAAAGTGAGGCCGAAAGGCATGGGCCTCGTGGTGCGCACCGTCGCCGAAGGCCACAGCGAGGACGACCTGCGCAAAGACTGCGAATACCTCGTCAACCTGTGGAAATCGCTGGCGGCGCGCAGCAAGATGGTCAAAGCGCCGGCCCTCCTCTACCGCGACGTCGACCTCCTCATCCGCATCGTCCGCGACTACTTCAGCGACGATGTCGAAAAGTTCGTCCTCGACAACCGCGAGGCCCACGCCAGGGTCGCCGAGCTGCTGCGTGCCGTCTCTCCCGGGCTGCTGCCCCGCCTGGAGCTTTACGAAGGCGACGACGACATCTTCGCCCATTACCGTCTCGAAGGGGAAATAGAGAAACTCAGCATGCGGCGGGTCGACCTCAAATGCGGCGGCTACATCATCATCGACCGCACCGAGGCACTGACCGTCATCGACGTCAACACCGGCAAATTCGTCGGCAAAACCAGGCTGGCCGACACCGTCTTCACCGTCAACCTGGAGGCCGCCGCCGAAATAGCCCGCCAGGTCCGTCTCCGCGACATCGGCGGCATCATCGTCTGCGACTTCATCGACATGGACCGCGAGCAGCACAAGCAGGCCGTGCTCACCGCCCTCAACGAACACCTCCGCAAAGACCGCACCCGCACAAATGTTGTCGGCCTCACCGGCCTCGGCCTGGTCGAGATGACCCGCAAAAAGGTCCGCCAGGACATCACCACCGTCCTTAACAGCCAGTGCCCGTGCTGCGAAGGCCGCGGCTTCGTCCGTTCGCCAGATACCGTGGCCGCCGCCGTCAGGCGCCAGCTCCGCCAGCTGGGCAAAGCCCGGCCGGCCGCCCGCGGCCGCGTCGTCGTCCAGGTACATCCCCGCGTCGCCGATCAGCTGCAGCGGCCGGGCGAGGTCGAGCGCCTGTCCCAGGAAACGGCCTGCCGGATCACAGTCGAGACGCCGGCCGACATGGGCATGGAGGCCTACTCCGTTCTTATTGATAAGAATTGACAAACCAGTCCTGCTGTGATAAAATTTTATTCCGTAGGCGGCATAGCCGACCCATGGTTCCCGAAACCGCTCGGAAAAGGCTCTGGAAATCTCTTAGGCCGTTCAGAAACCGACAGATGCTAGGCAGCAGATGACGGGGCCGGCCGTAGGGTGCCTTTGGATGGCGAGTCCAATCAATGCTGGGAGGTGTAAATGTGGTATACGCAATCATCGAGACAGGCGGCAAACAGTATCGCGTCAGCGAAGGCGACGAGGTACTCGTCGAGAAGCTGGAACAGGGCGAAGGCGACACCGTGACCTTCGACCGCGTCCTGGCCGTCGTCAAAAAAGGCGAACTGGTCGTAGGCACGCCGGTAGTTTCCGGCGCCAAAGTCACCGGCAAGGTGGTCGAGCACGGCAAAGGCAAGAAGCTTCTCGTCTTCAAGTACAAGGCCAAGTCCAACTACCGCCGCCGCCAGGGCCATCGCCAACCGTTCACCAAGGTTGTCATCGAAAAAATCAAAGCCTAACATGGTCAGGATCGACATCTACCGCGACGCCGCCGGCGCCATCGCCGGGTTTTCGGCTAACGGGCACGCCGACACCGCCCCGCACGGACGGGACATCGTCTGCGCAGGCGTGGCGGCCCTCACCCAGACAGCGGTGCTGGGGCTGGAAAGGCACCTCAGGCGGGATATCGACCTGGACATCAGTTCCGGCAAACTGATACTCAAACTCAAAGGCGCTCCCGACGCAGCGACGGACGCCATCCTGGAAACAATGCTCCTCGGCCTGGCCGAGATCGCGAAACAAAGTCCGCATAGTGTTCGCATAACCGAACACAGGAGGTGAAGGCAATGTTCAAATTCGATCTGCAACTGTTTGCCCATAAAAAAGGCGTCGGCAGCTCGCGCAACGGCCGCGACAGCGAGTCCAAACGCCTTGGCGTGAAACGCCACGACGGCCAGGTGGTCACCGCCGGCAGCATCCTCGTCCGCCAGCGCGGCACCCACTTCCACCCCGGCAAGAACGTCGGCATCGGCAGGGACGACACCCTGTTCGCGATGGTCGCCGGCAAGGTCGCCTTCGAGCGCAAGGGCCGCGAGAACCGTCAGATCAGCGTTTACCCCGTAGAAGAAGCTGTAATGTAACCAGCGAGTGCCCGCGGTAAAGCCGCGGGCACTGTGATTTTGCGGCCGCTTAGACCCGGTGGTTATCAGCGGCCATTATTGCAGGATTTTTCCACATCTGGCGCGAAGGGTAACATACTGTTTTGCCGGGAGGTGGAGCCCATGGCCGAAGAAGTCTGCGAGGAACTGGTAAGAGCGCTCAGGGCGCAGCGCCACGATTTCATCAACCACATCCAGGTCGTCCACGCCCTGCTCCAGCTCGGCCGGACCGAAAAGGCCCTCGCCTACCTCGACGACCTGGCCAGAGACCCCGAACTCGTGGCCGGGCCGCTCCGGCAGCACACCCGGCATCCTGCCTGCCGGCGCACCGCCGGCTCATAAAAATCCGCCTGCTGGCATATATTACATACAATGCGACGTTTTCAGAAATAAAGGTGATTCGATGTTCATAGACAGAGCAAAAATCCATGTCAAAGCCGGCGACGGCGGCGACGGCATGTCCAGCTTCCGCCGCGAGAAATTCGTTCCCAAGGGCGGTCCCAGCGGCGGCGACGGCGGCCGCGGCGGTGACGTCGTCCTCGTCGTCGACCCCAGCCTCAACACCCTCATCGACTTCCGCTACAAGCGCAAATTCAAGGCCGACTCGGGCGACAAGGGCCAGACCAGCAACATGCACGGCCGTCAGGCCGACAACCTCTATATCAAAGTGCCGCCGGGAACGGTGGTGCGCGACGAAGCCACCGGCGAGATCCTCGGCGACCTGACCGCCGAGGGGCAGGAAATGGTCGCCGCCAAGGGCGGCCGCGGCGGGCGGGGCAACGCCCGCTTCGTATCCAGCGTCCACCGCGCCCCCACATTCGCCGAGCGCGGCGAGCCGGGCGACGAGCGCGGCCTGCTCCTCGAACTCAAAGTGCTGGCCGACGTCGGCCTCGTCGGCTACCCCAGCGTCGGCAAATCCAGCCTCCTGGCCCGCGTTTCCGCCGCCAAGCCCGAGATCGCCGCCTATCACTTCACCACCCTCACGCCGGTGCTCGGCGTCGTCAGCGTGCGGGAGGGCCAGAGCTTCGTACTGGCCGACATCCCCGGCCTGATCGAAGGCGCCCACGAGGGCAAGGGCCTCGGCCACGACTTCCTCCGCCACATCGAAAGGACGCGGATCATAATCCACGTTCTCGACGTATCCGGCCAGGAGGGCCGCGATCCGATCGACGATTACCACAAAATCAACGGCGAACTCAAGCTGTACAGCGAACGCCTTGCGTCGCGGCCGCAGATCGTGGCCGCCAACAAGATGGACCTGCCGGAAGCGCGGGAAAACTACCCGCGGGTCGCCGCGCACATGGCCGGGGAAGGGCGGGAGATATTCCCCGTCTCCGCCGCTACCGGCGACGGCCTGCCCGCGCTTTTGGACCGGGCGGTGGCCCTGCTGGCCGAATACAAGGACGAGCCCGCCCCGCCCACCGACACCGTCGTCTACACCGCCAAACCCGAGGAGCCCTTCACCGTAAGGCGCGACGACGACGGCGCCTATGTCGTCGAAGGCAAGGAAATCGAGAAGCTCGTCGCCATGACGAACTTCGCCAACGACGAAGCCCTGCGGCGCTTCCAGCTCGCCTGGCGGCGGCTCGGCATCGAAACAGAGCTCAAGGAGCGGGGCATCCAGGAAGGCGACACCGTCCGCATCAGGGGCGCGGAGTTCGAGTTCAAGGAATAAAATTATTAATAAGAAAACCCCGTGCCGTTCCAAACCTAGGTTTTCGACGGCAGGGGAGGGGAAGGCGCGGTGAGCTTCATGCTGACCAACAAGGAAAAACGCTATCTCAAGGCGCTCGGCGGCAAGCTGGAGCCTGTGGTGCAGATCGGCAAGGCCGGCGTCGCCCCGTCGGTGGTAGCGGGCGCGGCCGGCGTCATCGCCGGGCGGGAGCTGATAAAGGTGCGGGTGCTCAAGAACAGCCCGGAGGAACCGGCGGCCGCCATCGCCCAGCTCGCCGAAGGAGTGGGGGCCGAGCTCGTACAGGTCATCGGCCGCAACGGCCTGCTGTTCAAGCGCAACGCCGAAAAACCGAAGATCGAGTTCCCTGCGGCCGGCGCAGCAGCCCCGGCCGTCAAACCCGCCCCGCCGCCGGAAGAACGGCCGGCTAAGCCAAAGCCGCGCGGCGCTGGCAAACCGGCCGCCGAAAGAGCCTTCGGGCCAAAGCCGCGCGCCACCGGCAAACCGGCGGCCGAAAGAGCCTTCGGGCCTAAGCCGCGCACCACCGGCAAACCGGCCGCCGAAAAAGCCTTCGGACCAAAACCGCGCGCCACCGGCAAACCGGCGGCCGAAAAAGCCTTCGGGCCAAAGCCGCGCGCCACCGGCAAACCGGCCGCCGAAAAAGCCTTCGGACCAAAACCGCGCGCCACAGGCAAACCGGCTGCCGAAAGAGCCTTCGGACCAAAACCGCGCGCCACCGGCAAACCGGCCGCCGAAAAAGCCTTCGGACCTAAGCCGCGCGGCGCGGGCAAACCGGTACCGGGGCTGAAAAAAGACGGGAGAGAGAACTATGCTTACCAGGCAGAGCCTGGGAGAGGCCAAGCGGATCGTCGTCAAAGTGGGCTCAAGTACGCTGACCCACAGCACCGGCAAGCTAAATCTGCAGGGAATCGAAAAGCTGGTGCGGGAACTGTCCGATCTGGCAAACCAGGGCAGGCAAATACTGCTGGTCACATCCGGCGCGGTGGCGGCGGGCATGGACCGGCTGGGACTAAAAGAAAAACCTAAGACAATCCCCGAGAAACAGGCTGCCGCGGCCGTGGGCCAGGGCATCCTCATGCATACCTACGAAAAACTGTTCGGCGAATACGGCCAGGTCGTGGCCCAGGTCCTCCTGACGAGGGAGGACTCGGTCAACCGCAGCCGCTACGCCAATTCCCGCAACACCCTCATGACGCTGCTGTCGATGGGGGTCGTGCCGGTTATCAACGAAAACGACGCCGTCGCCATCGACGAACTGAAGATCGGCGACAACGACACCCTCTCCGCCATGGTCGCCAGCATCGTCGAGGCCGACCTGCTCATCATCCTGTCCGACATCGAGGGCCTCTACACCGCCAACCCCCAGACCGACCCGGCCGCGACGCTCATCCCCGAAGTCGCCGACATCACCCCGGCCGTCGAGGCTCTGGCCGGCGGCCCCGGCACCGACAAGGGCACCGGCGGCATGCACACCAAGATCCAGGCCGCCAAGATCGCCGTCAACAGCGGGGTCGTCATGGTCATCGCCTCCGGATCGCGGAGCGGGGTGGTGCGGGAGGTGCTGAGCGGCGCGCCTGTCGGCACAATCTTCCTGCCGAAGGTCAACCGCCTGCAGGTCCGCAAACGCTGGCTGGCGTTCGGGGCCCGCATTCGCGGCGCCGTCACGGTCGATGCGGGTTGCGAGCACGCCATCCTGCGGGGGGCCAGCCTGCTGGCCGCCGGCATAACGGCGGTCGACGGCATCTTCGAACACGGCAACACCGTCCGCATCCTCGCGGCCGGGGGACGCGAGATCGCCCGCGGCATCGCCAACTACAACGCGGCCGACACCCGCCGGATAATGGGCGCCCATACAAACGAGATCGCCGAGATACTGGGCGGCAAGCCCTACGACGAGGTCATCCACCGCGACAACATGGTTCTGCTTGTCTGAGGAGGGATTTTACATGGATTATCTGGCCGAACTCAAAGAAAAGGGCGCCATCGCCAAAAAAGCGGCCGCGAAAATGGCCGTGACACCGGCGACAGTCAAGAACAATGCGCTCCATGCCATGGCCGACGCCCTCGAAGCGGGCGCGGAGGCCATCCTGGCCGCCAACGCCGAGGACATGGCCGCCGGGCGAGCCAAAGGCATGTCCGCCGCCCTGCTCGACCGGCTCGCCCTCACAAAAGCGAGGATCGCCGACATGGCTGCCGGCCTGCGGCAGCTCGCCGCCCTGCCCGACCCTGTCGGGGAGACAATCGAAGGCTGGCAGCGGCCCAACGGCCTCGCCATCGCCAAAGTGCGGGTGCCGCTCGGGGTCATCGGCATCATCTACGAAGCCCGGCCCAACGTCACCGCCGACGCCGCCGGCCTCTGCCTGAAAGCGGGCAACGCCGTCATCCTGCGCGGCGGCTCGGAAGCCATCAACTCCAACCTGGCGGTCGCCGGCATCCTGGCCGCTGCCGCCGAAGGCGCCGGAGCGCCGGCAGGGACCATCCAGCTCATCGCCACCACCGATCGCGCGGCTGTCAACGCCATGCTCAAACTTAACGACTACATCGACGTCATCATCCCCCGCGGCGGGGCGGGCCTCATCCAGACGGTCGTCGAAAACAGCACCGTGCCTGTCATCGAGACCGGCATCGGCGTCTGCCACGTCTTCGTCGACGCCAGCGCCGATCTGACGATGGCCAAGGAAATCGCTTTCAATGCCAAGGTTTCCCGTCCCGGCGTCTGCAACGCCATGGAAACGCTCCTCGTCCACCGGGCGGTCGCCGAGGACTTCCTGCCGCCGATGCTGGCCGCCTATAACCAGGCCGGGGTCGAGGTGCGCGGCTGCTCCGAAACCGTCTGTTACCACCCCGACGTCAAAAAAGCCGTCGAAGCCGACTGGGCCACCGAGTACCATGACCTCATCGTATCCGTCCGGATCGTCAACAGCCTCGCCGAGGCGCTCGACCACATCGCCGCCTACGGCACCCGCCACTCCGAAGCGATCGTCACCAGCGACCTGGAGAGCGCTCGCCGCTTCCAGGCCGAGGTCGACGCCGCCGCCGTCTACGTCAACGCCTCCACCCGCTTCACCGACGGGTTCGAATTCGGCTTCGGGGCGGAGATCGGCATCAGCACCCAGAAGCTCCACGCCCGCGGCCCCATGGGCCTGAGGGAACTGACGAGCGTCAAGTACCTCGTCAACGGCACGGGACAAATAAGATAAAGCGGCTGACACCCCCGGAACGAACACCGGGGGTGTTTTTCCTGTTGTCACAGATTTACCACAAAGTGCATGTATCATTAAATGAAGAGGCATGCAGCCGCCAACCGCAATTTCCATATTTCACACATTATTCACAAACACCCGCAATACCTTATATTACAAGCCCTGGACGGCGTTGGCAGGCCGGGAGGCGCTTCGTTACCCGATTGACTAGTCAGTCAGCTGTGTGTACACTGAAGATAGAAAGACTCAGGGGGTGCTTGCTATGCAGGCCATGTGGCAGAAAATCCGGCAATACAAGTGGTGGATCATCGCCCTGATCGTCCTGGCGGTGGCGGCCAAGTTCGGCAGCGACTACTATGCCAAAAGCAGCAAACCGGCGTTCACCGGCACCGTCGTGGCCGTGGAACGCGGCGACATCCAGTCGCTGGTATCGGCCACCGGCACGATATCGCCGGTCAACAGCGTCGATGTAAGCTCGAAAATCACCGGCCGCATCGTCGAGGTCAAAGTCAACGAAAACGACACCGTCAAAGCCGACCAGGTCCTCATCCTGCTCGACGACACCCGTTACCGGACAACCGTATCCCAGTCCGAAGCCAGGCTGGCCAATTCCGCGGCCAATTTCGAGCGCACAAGCCGGCTGGCGGCCATCGGCGCCCTGTCCACCCAGCAGCTCGACGCGGCCCGCATGGAATACCAGGTCGCGCAGGCCACCCACGACGACGCCGTATCCCAGCTCGAAGACACCGTCATCAAAGCGCCGATCGCCGGCATCGTCATCGGCAAGCCCATCCCCGCCGGTCAGACGGTCGCCCCGGGCATATCCAGTCCGATGGTGCTGATGACCATAGCCGACATGTCCAAGATGCAGATCTCCGTACAGGTCGACGAATCGGATGTCGGCCGGGTCAAGAACGGCCAGAAGGTCAGCTTCACCGTCGACTCCTACCCAGGCAAAACATTCACCGGCGTCGTGTCCAACGTTTCCAACAAAGCGACCATCACCCAGAACGTCGTCTACTACCCGGTGACCGTCGACATCGACAACCCCGAGGGGCTTCTGAAACCGACGATGACCGCCAGGGTATCCGTCCACGTGGGTGAGAGCAAGAACGTCCTCATCGTGCCGCTGTCGGCGGTCAAGCAGACAAAAGGCCAGCAGTACGTCCAAATCGTCAAGGACGGCAAAACGCAGAACGCGAACATCACGCTCGGCCTGTCCAGCGACGACAGGGTGGAGGTCGCCAGCGGCCTCAAGGAAGGCGACCAGATACTGCTGTCGGCCGCCAAGCCCCAGACCACGCAGAGCGGCCCCCCCGGGGGGCAACCCGCTGCGCGGCATCCGCTAAGGGGGAGAGTATCATGACCATCGCCCTGCGCGATATCACCAAAATATATCAGATGGGCGACACCACCGTCCACGCCCTGGCCGGCGTCAGCCTCGACGTGGCCGCCGGCGAGTTCACCGCCATCATGGGGCCGTCCGGGTCGGGCAAATCCACCCTGATGAACATCCTCGGCTGTCTCGACCGGCCGACCGGCGGCTCGTACCTCCTCGACGGCGAGGAAGTGGCCACGCTGAGCGACGACGCCCTGGCCGTCATCCGCAACCGCAAGATCGGCTTCGTCTTCCAGAGTTTCAACCTGCTGCCGCGCATGTCGGCCCTCCAGAACGTCGCCCTGCCGATGGTCTACGCCGGAGTCGACAAACACGCCAGGCTTGAGAAAGCTGCCTGGGCAATGGGCCTCGTCGGCCTGGGCGACCGCCAGCACCACCGCCCCAACGAGCTTTCCGGCGGCCAGCGCCAGCGGGTGGCCATCGCCCGGTCCCTCGTCAACGACCCGGCCATCATCATGGCCGACGAGCCCACCGGCAACCTCGACACCAAATCCGGCAACGAGATAATGGCGATCTTTAACGACCTCAACGCCCAGGGCCGGACAGTCGTGCTCATCACCCACGAACCGGACATCGCCGCCTGCGCCAAACGGGTGGTCCACGTCCGCGACGGTAAGATAATCCGCGACGAGCGGAACCAGGAGGTGGCGCCGTGTTCTGGGAAAGCGTCCTCATCGCCCTCGAAGGCCTGAAAGCCAATAAAATGCGCGCCTTCCTCACCATGCTCGGCATCATCATCGGTGTCGGCGCCGTTATCGCCATGGTTTCGATCGGCATGGGCGTCAGGCAGAAGGTCGAAACCTCCATCGCCGGCCTCGGCTCAAACCTCATCATCGTCATGCCGGGGGCCACGACCCCTTCCGGTGTCCGTCTGGCGGCCGGCTCCAGCACCACCCTCACCAACGGCGATGCGCAGGCCATCGGCCGGGAAATCGCCGGCGTCAGCGCAGTGGCGCCCAGCGTCCAGCGCTCCTACCAGCTTGTTTACGGCAACCAGAACTGGACGACAAATGTCCTCGGCACGACCCCCGAATATCTTGAGGTGCGCAACTTCGCCGTCGCCGCCGGGACGATCTTCTCCAGCAAAGACATCGACACCAGGGCGCGGGTGGCCGTCATCGGCCAGACGGTGGCGACCAACCTATTCGGCGAATTTTCGCCCCTCGGCCAGACCATCCGCATCAACAAGGCCCCCTTCCGGGTCATCGGCGTCCTTGAGGCCAAAGGCCAGTCCTCCATGGGACAAGACCAGGACGACACCGTCATCGTGCCGCTGACAACCGCCCAGGAGCGGCTGCTGGGCGTCACCTGGCTGCAGAACATCAGCGTCCAGGCCGAAAGCCCCGAGGTCATCGACAAAGTCCAGGAAGACATCACCACCCTGCTCCGCACCCGTCACCGGCTGGCGCCCGGCGTGCCCGACAACTTCACCGTCCGCAACCTCGCGGCCGTCATGGCCACGGCCCAGGAGACCACCAGCACCATAACGCTCCTGCTCGGCAACATCGCCGCCATCTCCCTCGTCGTCGGCGGCATCGGCATAATGAACATCATGCTGGTGTCGGTCACGGAACGGACGCGGGAAATAGGCATCCGCAAAGCGCTTGGCGCCACCTTCAACAACATCCTCCTCCAGTTCCTCATCGAAGCGGTCGTCATCGGCGTCACCGGCGGACTCATCGGCATCGGCGTCGGCATGGCCGGCTCCTACGCCATCTCCTACTTCGCCGGCTGGAACACCGTCGTATCGCCCATATCGATCATCGTCGCCTTCGGCTTCTCCGTCCTGATCGGCCTGTTCTTCGGCCTCTATCCCGCCCGCAAAGCCGCCCTGCTCGACCCCATCGACGCCCTGCGGTACGAATAAAAGCCAGGATTTGTGGTATAATAACAGGAAAAGGATGCGGGAGCGGGTCGCATGGGTTATATCTACGCCCTCTGGAACTGGCTGAAAACCGACAAAACACGGCGCGACTTCATGGACTACGTGCGGGCCGCCCTTATCATCGCCGCCGTTATGGCGATGGTGAGGATAATGCTCGACATGATCAGAGCATTTTAGCAAAATATATAACCGCCCTAAACGGGCGGTTTTTACTGTCATCAATTCCGGGCTTTCTCGGCAATCTATATTATTCTTTCCAGCGGGACTGGCCTCTGTTATAATTATGGTGCGCGAAAGAGTGTACGCAGAGGAGAAACAATGGAGACTACGCAGAAAATCGGCATAATGGGCGGGACCTTCGACCCCATCCATATCGGTCACCTCGTCACCGCGGACGCCGTGCGGATCGAATACCGCCTCGATAAAGTGCTGTTCATCCCGGCCGCCAACCCGCCCCACAAGCAGGACTCGCAGGTAACGCCGGCGCTCCACCGCTACATCATGACCGCGATGGCCACCTACTCCAACCCCCACTTCTTCGTATCCGCCATCGAGATGGAGCGCCCGGGGCCTTCCTACACCATCGACACCATCAGGCTCCTCCACTCCCAGTACGCCGGCCGGGCGAAATTCTACTTCATCACCGGCGCCGACGCCGTCGGCGACCTGCCGACCTGGAACAACATTGAAGAACTCCTCGACCTGTGCGACTTCGTCGCCACCACCCGCCCCGGCTGCATCAGCGTCATCGACGACGTCATCCGCCACTTCGGGCCCAAGGGCGCGGCGCGCATCCACCGCCTGACCACCCCTGAACTCGAGATATCCTCCACCGACATCCGCGACCGGGTCAAAAAGGGCCGGTCCATCAAGTACATCGTCCCGGAGAGCGTCGAAAACTATATCCTCAAAGAGGGGCTGTATCGCGGCTGACCCCTCTTTTTCCTTTTTAAGGGAACAGAGGAAGGAAAGTGAAAAATTTGTCGTTTTTTGCAGGAAAATACAAGCGCGGCGGTAAAGTGTTGATTGTCGCCGTTATCGCCAGGCGGCAACTTCGCTAAGGGGTGTCGTGCCTTGGCCGTGAAACTGCTGCTCATCGCCATATTCGCCTGCCTCGCCGGCCTTCAGCCCGCGGCGGCCGAACAGGCCCCCGCCCCGCCGACAGTGCTGATCCTCAACTCGTACAACAAGGGTCTGCCGTGGACGGACGAACAGACGGACGGGATAATTTCCGGGCTGCGCAATTCCGGCGCCGACCCGGTATTTTACGTCGAATATCTCGACTGGAAAAACCACCCCTCTCAGGAAAACCTCCGCCTCACCTACGATCTTCTCAAAGCTAAATACGCCCATAAGAAAATCGACCTCGTCATGACAACCGACGATATCGCTGTGATCTTTGCCCTCCAGCACCGGCGGGAGCTGTTCTCGGACGCCCCGCTCGTCTTTTCCGGCGTCTACCCCGCGGCGGCCGATAAACTGATGGCCAACGAGCCCAATATCACCGGGGTCTACGAAGTGCCCGACGTCGAGGGCACTATGCAACTGATGGCCAGCCTAAACCCCGACCTCAAATTCCTCTACCTGCTGTTCGACAACACCGAGAGCGGCGCCGTCACCTGGGAGCCGGTGGAAGCGGCCGCCCCGCGCATCAAAGATAAGCTGGCGGTGGTATCCCTCAACTACCTGACCCGCGATCAGATCGCCGCCACCCTCGGCAGCCTGCCCGACGACTCCGCCGTGCTGGTGTCCACCTATTCCCGCGACGCGGCTGATTACATCATGGAACTGGAACGGTACGTCAAATTCTTCGCCGAAAACAGCCGCGCCCCGGTCTACATCCTCTACGACTTCGAGACAGGCTACGGCGCGGTCGGCGGCAGCGTGCTGAGCGGCCGCCGGCAGGGCCAGGAGGCGGCGGCGCTCGCCGTGAGGATCCTGGCCGGCGAGCAGGCGTCCGCCATAAAGCCTGTGGACCCCCAGGACAGCAGCACCGTCGTCGACTACCGGCAGCTCGCGCGATACGGCCTGCCTGCCGACCGGGTGCCGGCCGGCACCGTGTTCGTCAACAAGCCGTATTCCTTCTACGAGCAACACCGCCAGGTGATCGCCGCCGCCGCTACGGTCATCGGCGTGATGGCGGCATACATCCTCATCCTGATGAGCAGCATCCGCCGGCGGCGGACGGCGGAGGAAAGACTGCGGAAAAGCAACGAGGAACTCGGCGGCCTCTACGAGGAAATCCTCTCTTCTCAGGAGGAACTCCAGGCCCAGTACGAGTCGCTCGAAACCGCCAAACAGGCGCTGCAGGAAAGCGAGGAACGGTACAAGCTGGCCCTGGCCGGGGCCAACGACGGCTTATGGGACTGGGATTTCCTCACAAACGAAGTGTACATGTCGGAGCGCTGCACCGAGCTCCTCGGTTTCGACAGCCAGGGGGTCGGCGGGCTCGACACCTTCCTCTCCCGGTCCGTGCCGGCCGGAGAGCGCCGCAAGGTCCTCGCCGCCCTCCGCAGCCACCTGGAGGGCAAAACCCCGCATTTCAACCTGGAGCACCGGATAAATACCCCCGGCGGCGTCAAATGGGTCCTGACCAGGGGCAAGACGCTCATGGACGCGGCAGGCCGTCCCGTGAGGATGGCGGGATCGATAACCGACATATCCGAACGCAAAGCCCAAGAAGACCTTGTCCGCCACATGGCCTACCATGACTCGCTCACCGGCATCGCCAACCGGGCGGCGCTCAACCGTGAACTGAAAACTGTTGCCGGGGGCGTAAAAACCGACCGTCAGGGAGCCATCCTTTTCATCGACCTGGACAACTTCAAAGGCATCAACGACACCTTCGGCCACACCCATGGCGACAAACTGCTCGTCGTCGTCAGCCAGCGGCTGCGGGCCATCGACGAAGGCCGCCACTTTGTAGCGCGCGTCGGCGGCGACGAATTCATCGTCCTCCTCGAAGGCGCCGGCCGCAGCGAGGCGGCCGATTACGCCGACAGGCTGCTGGCCGTCTTCGCCAATCCGTTCACCGTCAGCGGCAAAAGCGTATACGTCACCGTCAGCATCGGGCTGACCCTCTTCCCCGACGACGGGGCGTCGGCCGAAGAACTCTTCAAGAACGCCGACCTCGCCATGTATAAGGCCAAGGAACTCGGCAAAAACCGCTACGTCTTCTTCGACCGCGGCATGGACGAACTTGTGCGGCAGAAGATGACCATCGAACACCAGCTGCGCGAAGCCATCCCCAAAGGCGAGCTGCGCCTGTGGTACCAGCCGTATGTCGCCACAGCCACGGGACAAGTATGCGGCCTCGAGGCCCTCATCCGCTGGCAGAGCCCCGACCGGCTGGTGATGCCCGGCGAATTCATCAAAATAGCGGAAGAAAGCGGCCTGATCGTGCCGATCGGCGACTGGGTCCTCCGCAGCGCCTGCTCCTTCGCCGTCGACCTGCGCCGTCAGGGTTTCGGCCATCCCGTCGTCAGCGTCAACCTGTCGGTGGTTCAGCTCATCCGCGGCGACTTCGTCCGCTGGGTGCGCGGCGTCCTCGACGATACGGGCGCGGACCCGCGGGACATCGCCCTCGAAATCACCGAAAGCGTGCTGATGGACAACTTCGAGGCCAACATCGACAAACTCGCCGAGGTCAGGCGCCTGGGCGTGCGGATCTACCTCGACGACTTCGGCACAGGGTACTCTTCGCTCAAATACCTCCGCCAGCTGCCGGTCGATATCATCAAGATCGACAAATCGTTCGTCGACGATCTCGACGATTCAGACGGCCAGCGGGAAATCATCGGCTCGATCATCAGCCTCGCCCACCGCGCGCGTCAGCAGGTGGTCGCCGAAGGGGTCGAAACCGTAAACCAGCATGAGAAACTGGCAAGATTCAAGTGCGACTTCGTCCAGGGCTACTACTATAGCAGGCCGGTTCCCCAGCAGGACGTGCCCGGCCTGCTGCGGAAGCTCGGCCAGCGCGAGGGAAAGTGATCGCCAGTGAAAAAGGGGCGCGCCTGCTTACCCCAAGGACATGAACACAGCGACCGTGAACACCGGCTGCGGGAAACGGCGGACAGGTACCTCGCCGTCCGGGAGCAGAAGCGGCGGCCGCGAAGCCTGGCCAGGTTGCTCGTTGTCGTCCTGTGCATGTTCGTCGCCGGTTTCTTCCTCGAAAACACCGTCCATGTCCCCGCCGCCGCCTGGGTCTACGTCGACCTCGGCCAGAGGGTGTACTACGCGCCCACCTATCTCCGGGACAGCGGGCGCGACACCGCCGGGATGCTGCTGACCACCGTCGGCGAAGCGAAAAAAATGCAATACGCTCCCGACCCCGGGGCCAGGAACGCGGGCTACTTCCAGCAGCCCGGCCGCAGCATGTCGGGGCGGATACTGCAGAGCCTCGGCCTCCTGCCGCCTCTTCCGAGCCGCTGGAACCGCGACGGCACGTGGAATTGGTGAAAATTGCCGGGAAATAACGAAGGACCGTATTGCGGCGATACCGCCTGTTCGCCCCTGGCTGGGCGGAAAATCAGTCCAAAAAAACAAAAATATGTCGATTTTTATGACCAAAATAAAAGGAAATACCCCCCTGTATAGCAAAAATAAAATACAAAGGGGGGATATCCGAACACAGGAAGCGTTTTGGGCAATCGACCGGAAAAATCCGCAAACTGCCCGGTGATGGCGTACACCGCGCCTATCCGAGAGCACTGCCCAAAACGCCTGTAAACCCCGGCGCTGCCGGCCGGACGACCGCAAGAGCTTCTTGCCCTTTATGTTCCCATTATAAGGCAGGCATAAAGGCCGCGAATCGGCAGATACTGAAGGTGTAAGCGATTGTCGAGTTCATTGGAAAGAGGGGTGATTCCTTTAATGGCGAAAACTCTCTATGTCGGTAACTTGCCCTGGGGCACTACGGAAGCCGATCTTGCGGATGCGTTCCGTCCGCATGGGTCGGTGATATCCAGTCGCATCATCACTGACAAAGAAACGGGCAGATCGAGAGGCTTTGGTTTTGTCGAGGTCGAGGACGCTGATGTGGACAACATGATTGCCGCGATGAACGGCGCCGACTTCGGCGGCCGCCAGGTTGTCGTAAACGAGGCCAAGCCGCGGCAAGGACAATACTAGTTGAAACAAGTGCCTCCTGCCAAGGAGGCATTTTATTTCCCCCAGGGACTTGGCGGACTGCCAAGTCCCTTCCTCTGTCAACCGGCGGAGGGGACGCAGGAATCGGTCGCAAAATGGCGAATTTTAGCACAAGGTGAAGCAAATGACCGGAAAAATTCTCGAACAACTGACGAAAGTGCTGTCGCCCAAGCGCCTCGCCCATTCCCAAGGCGTCAGCGAAACGGCGGCGTCTTTAGCCGCCAGGTACGGCGCCGACATAAGCAAGGCGCGGCTGGCGGGCCTCCTTCACGACTGCGCCCGCGGCATGCCCAGCAACATCCTATTGCAGGTCGCCGGGGCGTCTGGTATAGTGGTGAATGATGTCGAACAGCGGGAGCCCATGCTCCTGCATGCGCCGGTAGGCGCGGTGATCGCCCGCCGCGATTACGGGGTGGACGATCCTGAGGTGCTCGCCGCCATCCGTTGGCATACCACCGGAGGGCCGGCGATGGCGCTTCTTGACGAAATAATCTTTCTTGCCGACTATATCGAGCCGACAAGGTCCTTCCCCGGAGTCGACCGCCTGCGGGCGCTGGCCGGGGAGAACCTGCACGCGGCGCTGCTGGCGGCCTACGACCAGACCATCCGCCATCTGCTCGCCGAGCAGTGGCTTATCCACCCGGCTACGGTCGAGGGACGCAACGCCCTGCTTACGAAAATGAAGAGGAAATAACCGCAAACAAATGGAGGCTACAGGAAAGCTCCAGAGAGGAGAGGGTTAATATGCGCAGCCGCCTGGACGCGACCCGTGCGCGCCGCAAAATCCGCTGGACGCGCGTGTTTCTTGTCCTCGCCGTATTCGTCGTCTTTGTGACGGCGTTCGCCGGCGCCGCCCTCTACGCCTACCTCAAAATGTTCGACACCGCCGCCGCCCCCGGCGGCAGCCCCGCGTCCGAAACAAGGAAAGCCGCCGACGCCGCTCTCGGCAGCCGGGTCAACATCCTTATCCTCGGCGTCGACGAGGGGGACAGCGAAACCCCCGGCGCGCCGAAACGCTCGGATACGGTCATCGTCGCCAGCGTCGACCCTATAGACGGGGCGGTGAGCCTGCTCTCCATCCCCCGCGACACGCGGGTGACCATCCCCGGCCGCACCGGCCACGACAAGATCACCCACGCCTACGCCTACGGCGGCGCCCAGCTCGCCACCAAAACGGTCGAAGCCTTCCTCGGCGTCCCCATCAATTACTACGTCACCATGGACTGGAAGGGCTTCGTCAGCGTCGTCGATATCCTCGGCGGGGTCGACCTGTACGTCGAACAGGACATGAACTATGATGACCCCTACGCCGACCTGAGCATCCATCTCAAAAAAGGCTACCAGCACCTGGACGGCGAAAAAGCCGGCCAGTATATCCGTTTCCGCCACGACGAGCTAGGCGACATCGGGAGGGTGCACCGCCAGCAGCGGTTCCTGAAGGCCATGACCGACGAGATGCTCCAGGTCGGCACGCTGCTCAAGCTCCCGGCCCTCACCGCCACCCTCAGGCAGTACGTCGCCAGCGACATGCCGCCGCTCACCATGCTCAAACTCGCCAACACCCTCAAAGGATTCAAGGACGGCGGGCTGAAAGCCGAACTTCTGCCAGGCAACTTCGCCACCATCGACGGACTCAGCTACTGGGTCGCCGACAAAGAAGGCACCAAAGCGCTCGTCAAGACGCTTTTCTCGGCCGGCGGCGCCAAAGTCAGCGGCACCCTGCCAGCCCAGGCGCGCAGCAACTAGCGACCGGGCCCCCGCGACGCGGAACAACTCCGCCCGCGGGGGTTTTCTTTTTCCCCGTGCCGCTGCCGGCCGCGGGATAGAGTGGCAGGAAACGGGCATAAACAGCAAGAATAGAATATGATAGGAATGAGATTACTAATGGCAGGTACCGATATCAGGAGGGACAGCATGACCGAAGCAAACTTGCCCGAATTGGTTGCAGCAGCGGCCAGCGACAAAAAGGCCCGCGACATCGTCATCCTCGACATGGATGGGGTCTCGCTCGTGGCCGACCATTTCGTCATCTGCAGCGCCAATTCCACCACCCAGGCGCAGGCCATCGCCGACAACATCGAAGAGCGGCTTGAAAAAGAGGGGATACCCCTGCTGCGCAAGGAGGGCTACCGGGAAGCCCGCTGGATACTGATGGACTACAGCGCTTGTGTCGTCCACGTCTTCGTCGAGGAAGACCGCCGGTATTACAGCCTGGAGCGTCTATGGGGCGACGCCAAGTCATACGCCTACCACGACTGATACCATGACAACCGACACCGAACTCAAACCGGGCACCGTCCGCACCCTCACCGTCGTCAGGACGGGCGAATTAGGCGCTTTCCTCGACGCAGGCACAGGCAAAACCGCCGACGACATCCTCCTCCACCGCGTCCAGCAGACCCGCGAAGTGGCCGTGGGGGAAACGCTGCCCGTCTACCTCTACCTCGACCCCAAGGGCCGCCTAACCGCCAGCATGCGCCTGCCGCAGATGCGGGAAGGCCAGGTGGCCAGAGCCGCCGTCATCAACACCACCAAAGACGGGGCGTTCGTCGACATCGGCGCCGAGCGCGGCATCTTCATGCCCTTCGCCGGCATGAAGGGCAGGGTGCGCCGGGGCGACAAGGTCTGGATCAAACTCTACCGGGACAAATCCGGCCGTCTGGCCGTCACCATGGAAGTCGAAGACGACCTCAGAAAAGCGGCGCGACCCGCCGATGCCGTCAAACTCGGCGACCAGATAACAGGCTCGGTATACAACATAACCGACGAAGGCGCCTTCCTCTTCACCGCCGACCGGCACATCGCCTTCCTCCACCACAGCGAAGCCGCCGCGCGCCCCCGCCTCGGCGAGGAACTGACCGCCCGCGTCACCTATATCCGCGACGACGGCCGCATCAACGTCGCCACCAGGCCGGTCAAGCAAGCGGCCATGGACATCGACGCCGAAGCCATCATCGCCATGCTCCGCGCCCGCGGCGGCAGCATGCCCTACAGTGACGCCACCCCGCCCGACATCGTCAAACAGAAATTCAACATCAGCAAAGCCGCCTTCAAGCGGGCCCTGGGCCGCTTGATGAAAGCCGGCCTCGCCGAGCAGCGCGAAGGCTGGACATACCTTACCGAGCAAACCGACAACAGCGGAGGAGGGGTTACCCTTGGGACGACAGGCCAACCTGACAGGCGCGGAGATCCTCTATAACGCCACCGACTACTCTCACCTCATCGGCATGCCCGGGTTCAGCGAAACATTGCTCAAAACCCACTTCGGCCTCTATCAGGGCTATGTCGCCAACACCAACAAACTTCTCGGCATTCTCCGCGACGCGGGGCTGACCGGCAAAACCGCCGCCCCCGAATACGCCGAACTCAAGCGCCGCCTCGGCTGGGAATTCAACGGCATGCGCCTGCACGAACTGTACTTCGAAAATCTCGGCGGCGACGGCGTCCTCGGCCGCGACGGCGCCCTGGCCGCCCAGATGACCGAGGACTTCGGCGGCGTTGACGAATGGGCCAAAGATTTCAAAGCCACCGGCGCAATACGCGGCATCGGCTGGGTCGTCCTCTACCAGGACGTCAACAACGGGCGGCTCATCAACTTCTGGATCAACGAACACGACACCGGGCACCCGGCAGGCTGCAACCCCGTCCTCGTCATGGACGTCTTCGAACACGCCTACATGCTCGACTACGCCACCAAACGCGCCGACTACATCGAAGCCTTCTTCCGCAACATCAACTGGGAAGCGGCCGAAGGGCGGCTGCTGTAGCGAAAAAGAGGGGAGATGCCGGCCGGCATCCCCCCAAAAACTACCACCATAAAACCTGTTGACAGTAATTCGCCTGTTATGATATTATACTCTATGTCGGCAGGACAACCGCCGAAAGTGAATATGGGGGTATAGCTCAGCTGGGAGAGCGCTTGAATGGCATTCAAGAGGTCAGCGGTTCGATCCCGCTTACCTCCACCAGTCACGACAAAGGCTTCGCGGAAACGCGAAGCCTTTGTTTTTGTATTTTGTCTAACATTTGTCTAACGGACGTTATTGTCGGTATCTGGATGATATGGACAGTTTCATGTATTTTAGGACTTTTGTGATGACGGTACTAGTACCGAATTCATGGCTTGGGCCGCAACCTTTTGCGTGTTCTTAGTGGGGTGCGCGTATGTTTTGTGGGTATAGGAGCTGGCAAAGTGGCCAAGCCTTTCGCAGATTGTCTCCATAGATACGCCCCTATCGCGAAGGATCGTTGCATGGCTGTGACGAAGGTCATGAAAACGGATTGCGGGCAGTTTCAAAGTCTCCAGAAGCTCCTTGAATTCCTCATATAGGTGGTCGGGTGAGTAGGGGGTTCCGTCATCGTGGCACCATACGAAGTCGAAGTCGTTGAATGCTGAACCGTTTTTATTTTTCATCTCGCCATATCGTTGTCGGGCCTTTTTTAATGTATCGATAGTGAGGTCAGGTAGATCGATCAGGCGTTGCCTTGATTTAACAGGCCTGAGTCCCAGCTTCCCGTAATGCCATATGATCTTGTTGACAGGGTTAGCGATAATCGTGTCGTTGACCCAGTTGAGGGCATGCCTGACAAGAATAAGGGTTTCGTTGTCCCTGACATCACTCCACCTTAAGCCACAGGCTTCTCCTATACGAACGCCGGTGGTCGCGGCTAAGATAACGGGGATGCAAATTTCGGTATCTACAACACTTCCAAGCAGTGTTTTCATTTGCTCTTCATCGTACTGAGTGAGTTTGAATTCTGATATTTCAGGCACATCAACGGGTTCACAGGGGTTATAGATGATTATCTTTTTTTGTTGCGCATAAGACAGTATTTGATACAAAACATTATATATGTATTTGACAGACGTAGCTCCTATGGGCTTGTCCATGGGAGCTACGTCTTGCCCTGTTGCTATCATTCGTTCAGTTTTCAGTAAGTGTGCATTGTATTTAATCATCTCATCCTTATAACTATCCAGGAAGAATTGTATTGCTAATGGTTGTAGCTTCTTTAACGGATTCTTACCAAGAGCTGGGATGATATGGTTTTTGGTAGCCCATACGTAGGTGTCGTACGTTGAGGATCTTACCTTGTGGTATATGTGAGGCAGCCACTTGTTGGTAATGTACTCTTCCAGCGTAAGCTTGTTGTTGGATTGCGATACTCCTCCGCGAATTTCCTCCATGATTCTGGGATGGTGTATCTCCTCGGCTTCCGTCTTGTTTGATGTACCGGTAGGAATCCACCGCTGATCACGTGTGCCGTCTGGTTTAAATCCTACATCTGCAATTACATACCATTTTCCATGCTGCTTTATAAGCGAACCGCGCATATCTCTTCTCCTTCACCATTATTTAAAGGAAACGTTCGACCTTGACTACGCGCCCGACTATATCAATATCTCCGGTAGCGATGATTATCGGGTCCACGGTGGGATTAGCAAATAGGATTAAAGTGTCATCGTTGATAACCTGAGCTTTACGCAGGACGATTTTTTCGTCATTTTTGAAGCGCAGAGCGATTACATAGCCAGATTCGACACAATCAATATCGCGTATGAATGCGACATCGCCGGTAAAAACCCTGAGTGCAGACAAAGTATCGTCGGTAACTGTGATGCGTGTGCTAAGAGTCTCATTGAGCTGGTCGCCCTTCAAGCGACGCTTCTTCGAGCCGAGTGCCATATGGACACCGGTATTCGCGTCCGTTGCTGCGTTTACCATTACCGCCTGGGCGTTAAACGGTCCATACTCCAGCAAATCTTCTGTTGAAAGGGTTCTTCCGGTATTCGCCTCGCTGTTAAAAAAGGCAGCCATCGCCTTGGCTTCGGTATATTTGAGTTTGCGCGAAAAGTTTATGACCTTCGAGAGATCGGTTGCTCGCATGTTGATCTTCTCGGCGAACTCCTTTTGCGAAAGCCCTGTGTCTTGGATCAGATCGATAAGCAGCTCGTGCTTCAAACCGTGCGCTTTTCCCATCAGTGGTTCCCCCTGTTTATATTATCTTCCTTAATTTTATTATAATATGGGGAAGGTTGCAAGCGAAATTCGAAATATTTATCATTAATTGCGAAAATGGAAATTTATGTTTTGCTCATAATCATAGCCAGAAGTATAATGGAAGTGTAGATGTCGTCAGCCATTTGGCTCTTTGCTAGGATGAGTAAAGAGTATGACGTCGCCTGCAAAATATCGAAATGCGAAATAAGAAAGGAAGTATAGCATGAGCACTCTCCCTACCTTCTTATCGGGGCGTGAAGCAGCCCAGATGTTCGGGGTAAGCAAAAGCTTCTGGTACGATCTCACGGCGCGCGGGGGAATCCCGGTCGTGATGGTCGGAAAGAGGATGAAATACAACCTTCAGGACCTGCTTGAGCACTTCAAAAGCCGGCCCTTGCGCACTCGTTAGAAGTGAAAACGAAGCGATATACCACCGATATACCGAGTATATCGGTGGTATATCGCAAAAACAGGAGGATAATGATTCATGACACATCTCGGTGACACGAACGGCGAAAAGCCCGATAAGTTGAAACGTGAACAAGACCCTACAATTAAAGTTCCGCCGGAGAGTAAGACCCTGGTGGCCCAACTGGTTGCAACGATAACGGAAAGGAAAGGGACATCCGTAACTCAGGGAGAGGTAACCACCTGGGCGCTTGAAGAATATGCCAAGGCGATTGACGCGAAATGGCTGGGAGCCGAGAGAGAGTTATCGCAACTGAAGTACCACCAAGAAGCTGAGGCAACCTTGTTCCTAAATATGGCTGCGGCTTTGAAAACTGCAGAGGATAAAGCGTGCAGAGCCGAGACTGCGGGGCGCGAGGAGAATAAAACCTTGAAGGCACAACTTTTTGAAAGTCGCCTGCGAGAGTCCGAAGCTTTAACGGCTGCAAAGACAGAAATTGAGGCTCTAACAGCCGAGAACAACAATTTGCGGGAATCAGCCCGGAAGGCGGAGAATGACAAAATAGCTGCTCAGGAGGCACAACAGACATTGAGTCGCTATAACTCCCGCATGGAAGCAGAAAGTAAGGCAATGGCCGCCGAGAAACTCAAGGCAGAAAGTGATGCGCGGACTGCAAAAGAAGAGCTGCATAAGAGTGAAATTGAAAACCGTAAACTGAGCGCCGATAAGGCTACGTTAGAGATACGGCTCACTTCAAGTGAAAGCGAAAACACCCGTTTGCAGAGAATTATAGATGAGCTGAGCAAAAAAGCTGATGAAGGAGCCCGGGCAAGTGGCGCTCTTGCTGAAGCGCGAAAAGAACTCAGCGAAGCCAAAGAAAGGCTTCTAGAAGGTATAAAGCACAAATATGAACTGGAGCAAGTCCGGCAAGAAATCTTACAGATAAAAACAACAAAGGCAGAACCCAAAGAAACGCAGTTCAAGCCTAAAGCATAGTAGTGAAGTGAACGGCGCCCGCGAAAGCGGACGCCGTTCACTTCGTGTAGATTATTTCGTACCGCGTTTCGGGCGCCCATTTTTGACCAACGGCGGAATAGGTTCGGCTATCTCGGGATTGGTCATCAAAAAATAAAGTTTCTCATAATCTTCCGGCTTTGCCTTAACAGAAAAAACATATTCGTTATTACTGCGAAGCCTGAAATGATAAACTTGTTCACGCGGTTTCATGGAGCCGGAATCGCCGGACTCGACAATCTCCAGTATCCGCCGATAAGGCTTGCGATTATGCCTGGGAGGTTCGTCGCTTTCTATAACGAGCGCATCGCAAAGATATAGTTCTGGATTGTCAGTAATTGACTTGAATAGCTTGAATTGGTCTTCTGTCGCAATGAGGTTAAAAACATGTAGCCCGAAGTCAGTAAAAATCTCGTAAAATATTTGGGCTGGTCGGGGCAGTTGACGTACCGTCTTTAAACCATGAATCATTCCAGTTACCTCCGGCGATGGCCGCCACCCGAAATGTGAGCAGTAGAATTCTGCTGTAACACATTTTATCCATACAAATTAACAAGTCAAATTTGGGTATCAAAATAAGGCGACATATCCAGGAAGGCACCTTACAATACCAGGGAAATCCACCATCGTCGGTGCGCCTTACGGTGAGTATCGACCCTCAAAAACGGCCATATAGGCCGATTTTTCATTTTCAAAAAGTCCCTGGACTTTTTGCATCGTCCACGCTTAATTTTACGCCTCCGGAGGCATAAAAAGCTATCGGAATCGCATACTGCGATTCCGATAAGGGAACTCTTAGCGATATACTGGGATGCTGAAAAATGGGGGCATATTGAGGGAGATGTCTGAAGGGGATCAAGATTATGACGACTAAGCGATGTGAAAGTGTACAAAAAAGAGATAGTAGTGTAGAAGTGTTGACTACAGAGGGATAATTAGTATATACTGGAATCGAGGAGGAAAGTTTAGAGTAAAAGCAAGGCCAGGTGCCTTGCCCGGAAAGACAAAGATCATCACAATAATGATGTTTAGCGGCGCTTAAAGCACAAGACTTTATCAATAGCCGCAATGGTATCAATATTCCATCAAGGATTACCGAAAGGGGGTATGTGGAGCCGGGCGATAGGGAAGAAGAGATAAGTGGTCGGAGGCCGTCACTATCCAGAGACGGCCCCGGTCAAACATAAATGGCGACATCGCATGCGCGTTTTTCTACCCCTCCAGAGGAAGGCGCGAGGAATGCGATGGTCGGCCAGGACAAAGATGACGCAAAGATGACGAAGAGTCCCTCTCAAGCCAAGAGTGGGACTCTTCATCTGCGTGGCGACCTACATTTTTTGACTTTCGGTATTTTAAAACAGCTCTTCCAATAGCAACAGCATGTATACCTGGTCGCTTTAAAAGTAAAGACTTCTGCGATATAATGATAGCGGTAATCATGATAAGGTGGGGGTAAGCAGATGCGCGGCGTCAAGGTATCGGAGGATAAGTTGGTTTTTTTAAATACCAAACTTGAGTCTTCGACCAAAGAGCTTATGGCTGCCTTAATTTTTACGTTGCGCTTAGATGGATACCGTGATCTCTTCGATGTTCTCCTGGAATGCTATAAGGAAAAGCATCCTATGGAATATAAGAACGCTCTAAAGGTTCTAGAATCCCGAATAGATCCAGTGAAAGGTTCGGACAGTTAGCGCCGCCAAAGGAACCTATGGCCAAATAATAATAACAAATGCTCGCGATACGCAAGGGCCTGCCGATTTGGCAGGTCCTTTAAGTTTGTTCCTACTCCCTTTTTTTCTCATCCGCGAAGAAATCGATCATGCGTCTTAGGCGGGATGGCTTGATTCCCTGAGCCTTAGCAAAGCGGGCAACCTCGATATATTCCGTGTTTTTTTGGTCGTACACGAAATCCATCAGAACCGGGGAGAGCGGCGGTAATATTGAGCCGAAAGTCTCTTTGTTCTCTTCGCCGGAGATGTAGAAGAACTCCGGGTCGACACCTAAAGCTGAGCACAGCTTTTGTACGGTCCTTTGGCGGGGATTTTTGGTCACACCAGTCTCCAGATCCGATATGACCGACAACGGGATGCCCGATCTCTTATGCAGGGCAACAGCCGACATCTTTTTCGACAGGCGCGCCGCCCGCAGTTTTCCGCCCTGAAAAATCATCTCTGAGGCATCTCCTTCGGATATTCCGTATCGTCCCATGTGATTATTCCATTTTCCGATAAAATACCCTTTTCGGAATAAGTCTAAACATCGCAATTGCGGCAATGTCAATCGGAATATCCGATTGACATTTATCGGAATAATTCCTATAATGTTACACAGTGGTAAATATTTCGGATAAACCGAATATTTAGAGACGAGGGGTGGTAGATGGAGATTGGGCGGAAAGTGCGGACCATCCGCGGAAATCTGACACAGGTGGAGTTCGCCAGGAGGCTTGGCACGAGTCAGCCGGTGATTTCAGACGTGGAGCGAGGCGGCGAACCGTCGAAACGATTGGCGAAGAAGCTCGCAGCATATGCCGGGTTGCCTGTAAGCGAATTCTTGACACGGGAGGATAATGTGTTCACGACCGGGATTCTTCTATTTAGAGGCCTAAGAAATTAATGAGGTGTGACATGAAGAAGCCAATATGTTTCCTGATGGTATTATGCATAATTTTTGTTACTGCAGGTTGCGGCACCCCGTCGAGAGCGCCGAGGGAAATAGGGGCAAAGACTCTCAATTGTGAGGGTATCCAGCCGCAGGAAATCATCTTTTCTCAGAGCCCTTTCGAGGGCAAGATAGAGGTGTCGGATCTGCGGCCTGGCGCTTCGGCCTCCGGCTGGGTGTGGTCTCCTTGGCTCGATATCTGTGTGATAAAAGCAGACGGGGCGATGGGGTGGGTTAAGATAAGTCTTTCGGCTGAACAGTACGAAATAGGCAGCCCGCATGGAGTTATGAAGACGCTGATGACTGACAGCACTAACGGCAGATACCGGTTGGCAGGCCCGGTAACCGTATCGGTCAGGGACGGTAAAGCCGTCATCGAGACGGGAGGAAAAACGCTAACCGTTGATAGTGTCAGCGCCGGCGATAAAATGTAGGAAAGTGGCGATATAAAATTGCATATTTGCGGCGGTCGAAAATGATCTATGGTACACTTTTCTCTGTCTTTGCTTTATGAGGCAGGAAGGGTGGAAAAATGGAAGGAGCCAAATG
>JAHDOI010000073.1 GCA_018434945.1 Selenomonadales bacterium | reverse complement strand
TAAAAAAGCCAGCCCCTTTAGGGGCTGACTGAGAACGCTATGCGGTTGGCAAACTTTCAGTGAGTCTTGAGACTCAGCTAGTATAATGCCCTTTCAGGGCTAACCCAAGCCACCCGTTTAACGGGTGGCTCCGTGACTTTTTGCTTATGTTGAAACTAGTAATTGCATGCTACGGAGGTGTGAGAATGACAACAATGTGAGAAACGTGTTAGAATGACGTTCCCGCTCTATCACATTTGTTAGAATGTTCATAAAGTTCTAAGTTTCACAATGTGAGACGAGGCGGCTTGCCCGCTAGTTTCTTTTAGAAGATGGCGCCCTCACTGACGAAATGGCATGGTTTTTGCAATATTTAGAGAGCAGAGTTTATTCTACGAGGAGGAACGAAAGCGTGAAAAAGAAACTAGCTTTATTGATCATCCTGGTACTGTGTGTCTCGCTGGCCCTTGCAGGCTGTGGCGGTGGGAGCAAGAAGAGCGGCGACGCCGCTAAAGACACTAAGGGAGTAACCACTATCAAGGTCGGTCACGTTCTGGCTCCCGACCATCCCTACACACTCGGTCTGAAGAAGTTCGCCGAGATCGTCGACAAGAAAACCGGCGGCAAAGTAAAAGTCAACGTATTCCACAGCTCTCAGCTCGGCAACGAGCGCGACATGATCGAGGCGCTCCAGCTCGGTACCCAGCAGATGGCTCTGGTTTCGACGGCGCCGCTGGCCGGTTTCACCAAACAGTTCCTGGTATTTGACCTCCCCTTCATATTTAGCGATTACAAAGGCGCCTACAAAGTACTCGACGGCGAAATCGGCCAGGGTGTTTTGAAGACGCTCGAAGCGCAAGGCATCATCGGCCTGACTTATTGGGAGAACGGTTTCCGTCATGTGACGAACAGCAAGCGGCCTATCCAGAAACCGGGGGACCTCGATGGCCTTAAAATCAGGCTGATGGAAAACCCCATCCATATGGATACTTTTAAGGCAATGGGCGCTCTGCCCATGCCGATGGCGTTCGGCGAACTGTTCACCGCCCTCCAGCAGAAGACGGTGGACGCGCAGGAAAACCCGGTGCCGATCATCTGGACCTCCCGTTTCTACGAAGTGCAGAAGTATTGCAGCCTGACCGGCCACTTCTACGCTGCCGCTCCGCTGCTGGTTTCCAAGAAATTCTTTGACGGGCTGCCGGCCGACCAACAGAAAGCTATCCGGGAAGCCGCGGTGGAAGCCCGCGACTATGAGCGCCAGCTTCTCGCACAGCAGAACAAGGATCTCATCGACAAGCTGAAAGAGAAGAAGATGGAACTCCTCGAAGTCGACAAGGGACCGTTCAAAGAGGCTGTCAAGAAGGTTTGGGCCCAGTATGAACCGACCATCGGCAAGGACCTGATCCAGAAGGTAGTTGACGCCCAGAAATAGTCATCCCTTCTCCCCGATATAGAAATGGTGAGGGCAAGCTGACAGAGTCAGCTTGCCTCACACTTCCAGGAGGGAAATAAGTGAACTTACGGCATCTGTTCGACAATCTGGAGGAATACCTGTGCGTTGTCCTTCTGGTAGTAATGTCCGGGGCTATCCTATGCCAGATACTGTTCCGGTTTGTTTTCGAACTTCCGCTACGCTGGACGGAGGAATTGGGCATCTACGTTCTGTCTTGGGTTTCGTTCATGGGTGCCAGCCTGGGCGTGAAAAGATGGGCTCATATCGGCGTTGAGGCCTTCGTTCTGCTGCTGCCTAAGAAGCTTCAAAGTGCCACCAAGGTTCTGTCGCTCGTTCTGAGCGCTGTATTTTTCGCTATCATGGTGTATTTCGGTTGCGAAATCGTGAATAAGCAGATTGTCACCGGGCAGGTGTCCCCGGCGATGCGTATCCCCATGTATTACGCCTACCTATCAGTGCCTGTGGGCGGAGCGTTCATGTTTATCCGCACCCTCCAACTGCTGCATGTTCAACTAACGCGGGGAGGTGCGAAGTAATGGAAGTAATCCTTTTCTCCTCTTTCGTCCTGCTCGCGGTTCTCGGGTTGCCCATCGCGGTGGTTCTGGGCCTTTCCGCCGCCGCCGGGCTGGTTTTGGGCACCGATATTCCGCTCACGGTTGTCGCTCAGCGGATGTTTACCTCCACATCTTCGTTTCCGCTGATGGCCATACCCTTCTTTATGATCGCCGGCGCTCTCATGGAGGGGGGCGGGATATCCCGGCGCCTGATTAATCTGGCAAACACTCTGATGGGGGCGACCACCGGCGGTCTGGCCATGGTGGCCATCCTCACCTGTATGTTTTTCGCCGCTATCTCCGGTTCGGGTCCGGCCACCGTCGCGGCCATCGGCAGCATCATGATCCCGGCGATGGTACGGGCAGGCTACGATTTGGCCTTCGCCGCGGCGATCATGGCCGCGGCCGGTTCGATCGGCATCATCATCCCGCCGAGCATCCCGATGGTTACTTACGGTGTGGTGGGCGGCGTGTCCATCGGTTCTCTTTTCCTGGGAGGCGTAATCCCCGGCCTGATTTACGGGGGGGCACTGATGGTTGTCGCCTATTGGATCGCCCGCAAGCGCGGCTACAAGGGCACCGGCACCTTCAGCGTCAAGGCCCTGTTAGTCGCAACCAAGGACGCTTTCTGGGCGCTTTTAATGCCGGTCATAATCCTCGGCGGCATCTACGGCGGCATCTTCACCCCCACCGAGGCGGCCTGCGTGGCCGTGTTCTACGGGCTGTTCATAGGTTTCTTTGTGTACCGGGAGCTGAAATTCGGCGATCTTAAGAAACTGCTCGTCAATTCGGCGGTGAGTACGTCGATAGTAATGTTTATCATCGCCACGGCTTCGGTGTTCGGCTGGATTATGGCCAGTGAGCAGATTCCCGACAAGGTGGCCGAGGCATTTATCGAGTTCTCGAACAACCCGATTGTCATTCTGCTCCTGCTCAACGTGCTCTTGCTGGTTATCGGCTGTTTCATGGAGACCAACGCGATCATCATCATCCTGGCCCCGATCTTCCTGCCGCTGGTGACCCAGATGGATATCGACCCCATCCATTTCGGCGTCATGATGGTTGTAAACACTGCCATAGGTCAGGTTACACCGCCGCTGGGGGTAAATCTATTCGTCGCCTGCGGCCTGTCGAAGATTTCCATCGAGAGCATTTCCAAGGCCGTACTGCCGATGCTGCTGGCGATGATTGTCGCCGTTCTGATAATCACCTATGTACCCAGCACGGTTATGTTCCTGCCTGACTTGCTGATGAAGTAGGAGGGTCTTATGTTTCCGGTGATGTATGAGGTCAAACAGAAATTGGGCGGACCGCAGGAGCTCGACATCGCTGCCGCAGTAGCCCGCGAGTTCGTACGTCGGGACATGCGCTCCCGTATCATCCCCGGGCAGAAGGTGGCGGTAGCTGCAGGCAGCCGCGGCATTGCCAACATCGCCGCCATCGTCGCGGCGGTGATCGGCGAATTCAAAAAGCTCGGGGCGGCGCCCTTCATCGTGCCGGCCATGGGCAGCCACGGCGGGGCCACCGCCGAAGGGCAGGCCAAGGTGCTGAAGCAACTGGGTATCGAGGAGGCCGCCATGGGGGCGCCGGTGGTATCGAGTATGGAGGTCGTGGAGATTGGCAAAACCCCTGGCGGGGTGCCGGTCTTCCTGGATAAGGCGGCCGCAGAGGCGGAGGGCGTTTTCGTCGTAAACCGCGTCAAACCGCATACCGATTTCAACGGGAATGTGGGCAGCGGACTGACGAAGATGGTGGCGATCGGCCTCGGCAACCACCAAGGGTGCGTGACGCTGCACACCCACGGACTGACGGCTAATATACCGCTGGCTGCGAAAGTGGCGATAGACGCCGGGCGCGTCGTCGGTGGGCTGGCGATTATCGAGAACAGTCACGAGCAAACGGCGATGCTGCGGCTGCTCTTGCCTGATGAATTCCTCACCGAGGAGCCCGACCTGCTTGCCGAGGCAAGGAGGATGATGGCCAGGCTGCCTGTGGAGGATATCGATGTTCTGATCGTGAAGGAAATGGGTAAGAATTTCAGCGGCACCGGGATGGACACGAACGTCTTGGGCAGGATGAAGGTCGAAGGAGAGCGCGAGCCGGAAACCCCCCGCATTAAGCGGGTGGTGGTACTCGATCTGAGTGATAAATCTTACGGCAACGCTCTGGGTATCGGTCTGGCCGACCTCACTACCCGCCGTCTCATTGATAAGATCGATCACGCCGCGATGTATACAAACGTTCTATCCACCTCCTACCTGGAAAGGGGTAAAATTCCTATATTCCTCGAAAGGGATCAGGATGCTATATCCGCCGCCCTTCGCGCAATCGGACCTGTACCGTCGGCAATGGCCCGGGTGTGTGTTATAAAGAACACTCTGGAAATGGAGACGCTCTATGTGTCGGAGGCACTGAAGGCGGAGCTCGGTCATCTGCCAGCGACGCCTGTCGGCGCGCTTCCCTTCACCGATGCCGGCGAACTTAAGCTTTTCGCATGAGAAATACCAAGGGCTAATCATTATGATTAGCCCTTGGTATTTGATTGGCGGATAACCATATCAGCAAAAAACGTGTGTTGAAGTATAGTGATTTAGGAGATATGATTTAAGTGTAGACATAAATCCGTCCATGCCAGCTTTGCCGGATTTTTTCGGTATGCTTTGGAGGTGGTTACTTTGCAGGATACCTTTACGGATCGGGAACAATTGTATCAGATGATTCTGGATACCCAGCGTGAGGGTGTAAACGTAATAGATATAAACGGGAACATCATCTATGCGAATAAAAGCTCCGCCATCTACGCGCATGCCGACCAGGAGGGCATGATCGGCAAGCACATAACCGAGTATTACCCGCGGGCTGTTCTCCTCCAAGTCTTGAAGAGCAAAGGGCCGGTCAGGGATTTTAAAACTGTCCACGACGACGGACGCACTTTTATAGTTAATGCGTTTCCGCTGTTCTCCGCCGGAAATTTCGCCGGCGGTGTGGCAACCTTCCGGGATATAACGGAAATCGAAGAGCTCTCGCGGCAATTGGAGACCCTGGAAATGGAACTGGCCTTCAGCCAGGTTGAGGATGTTTTCGAAAACTTCGTCGGCAAAGGGGATAGCCTGGAAGGTGTCCTGGAGAAGGCGCAGCGGTGTATCGCCGCCATCGGCGGGCCCAGGCACTCGGTGATAACGGGTGAGACGGGAACAGGCAAAACGATGCTGGCGAAAGCGATGTATTATTTCGCCGTGAAAAACGGCATCGTCAGGCCGAACGCGCCGTTTATCGAGGTGAACTGCGGGCAGTTCACGAACGCCGACATCGCCGCTATGGAAATCTTCGGGACCGACAAGGGGGCTTTTACCGGCGCGGCCGAAAAGCCCGGGCTGGTCGAATTGGCGAATGGAGGAGTCTTGTTCCTGGACGAGGCCCATTCTCTCGTTCAGCACCAGACCATGCTGCTGAAGCTTATCGAATCGGGTATGGTCCGGAGGATCGGCGGGCGTAAAGACCGTGAGGTCGAGCTGATCGTGATCGCCGCGTCCAGTAAAAATCTGAAAAAAGAGTTCGTTCCGGAACTTTATCAGAGACTTGCCCAATACCAGATCGAGCTTCCGCCTCTGGCGAAACGGAGTCTGGGAGAAAAGCAGGCGCTGTTTGACCACTTCGTGATACAGTATTGTGAGCGGGTGCGCATCCGCCAGAATCTCATCCTTAACGTCCGCTTTACCGAACAGTCAAAGGAAATTATATTGAACGCTCACTACGAGCGTAACGTTCGCCAGTTCCGCGATGTGATAAATGCAAGCATCGATGCAGCGGCCCCGTTAGTGAACAAGCTTTCCCGCCAACTGAGCGAGATCAATGTCGTGGTACACCCAAACAATATTCCGGTGACGATAATCGACGAAGAACCCGTTAAAGCCTCTCAGGTTGACGGCATGATTCAGGAACTGGCGGAGAAAGGCTTCGGCGCTCGGAAAATAGCCACAAAGCTGCAGAGTATGGGTTACGCTATTGAATATTATCATGTGGCTTATAAACTGAAAAGACTTAGGAACAGCGGTTGAATTTTATTGCATTTTTCTAGGCGTGGATGCTCCGATGGCAGAATCGGAGCATTTTTGTTTCTCACGCGATTGTAACATTATTCTCACGTTTTTCCCCGGAGAGGCTGGATATTGGGGTGAAAAGCCTTGATTTTCCTGCATCACCGGTTCTGATAACATTTGGCACGGAAATTGCTCTAATTAATATTGAAAAGAAAAAACGTTAGCGGGGTATATAATGTGAAAAAAATAACAATAATCACGACTTAATATGATGACGGTCGTGGGGTTAACACTTAATTATGTCTGCGCAAGAAGCGAGGATATTTGATCTTCATGGGAGGGGACAAAAAATGACCAGCAGCATGATAGGCGAGATTATCAACGCGATAGGCAAGGATAAGGTTTTGACGGAAAAAGAGGAGCTTGCCTGCTACTCGTACGACTGTTCTACATATAAGCACGAACCGGAGCTGGTGGTGCTCGCGCATTCCACCGCGGACATTGTTGCCGTTATGAAGACAGCCCATAAGGGAAAGGTGCCGGTGGTACCCCGCGGAAGCGCCACGAACCTTTGTGGCGCGACTGTTCCTCTCAAAGGCGGCATTGTCCTTGATATTCTCTCCATGAACAAGATTATCGAAATAGACCGGGAGAACCTGACGGTTACTTGTCAGCCAGGGGTAATCACCGCAGATCTCCAAAATGCGGTTGAGAAAGAGGGCCTGTTTTTCCCGCCAGATCCCCAGGCCATGAATATGTCGACGATAGGCGGGAACGTCGCACAGGACGCGGGAGGGCCGCGCGGGGTCAAGTATGGCGTCATGCATAATTATGTTCTGGGACTCGAAACCGTTTTGGCCGACGGCAGCGTTTTGCGGACAGGCGGCAAGACCACCAAAGATGTAAGTGGTTATAATCTGACGCAAATTCTGGTCGGCTCGGAAGGTGCCCTGGGAATATTCACTGAGGTGACGCTGAAGCTCATACCTAAACCGGAAGCAAAAAGAACGCTGGTTTGCGCCTTCGATAACCTGCATGACGCATCGCGGACGGTGACGAAGATTATCGACCACAAGATTGTCCCTTCGATGCTGGAACTACTAGATAAAACGAGCGTCAACCTTATCCAGAGCTACGTCGATTCCGGCTATCCGACAGACGCCGCCGGGGTGTTGCTTATCGAGGTGGATGGAAGCCCCTCAGAGGTTGATAAACAGATAATTCTCGTATCCGAGTTGTGCAAAGAGTGTAACGCGCGCGAGATCAAAGTGGCCCAGACCACGGAAGAAGCTGATGCTATCTGGGTCGGCCGGCGGTCGGGATTTGCGGCGCTTTCTGCGTATAAGCCGACAGTTGTGGCCGAAGACGCTGTGGTGCCGCGGGACCGCCTGCCCGAGATGGTGGCCAAGATCCAAGAGATCGCGGACAAGTACGGCATGCTATTGCCTACATTCGGGCACGCAGGGGATGGAAACGTACATCCGCACATTTGCTTTGATCCCCGCGATGAAAAAGAGACGGCGAAGGTCCCCTTTATTAAAGATGAGATCTATCACGCCGCGCTCAGCCTCGGGGGCAGCATCAGCGGAGAGCATGGAATCGGCATCGCCAAGAAACACTTGGTGCCCCTGCAGCACAGTGAGCTCAATCTTGGCATCATGCGAGGAATAAAGGCGGTGTTCGACCCCGATAACATCCTTAATCCGGGAAAGGCTATTTAGGTGACCGCCGTGGAAAAGATGGAAAAGCTGGCTAACGTAAAGTCGGGTGTTACTCCCGAGTTGGAAAAGCTATACCACGATACCGACAACTGTGTGCGCTGCGGCCGCTGCACAGCGGTTTGCCCGACGTACAAGGCGACCCGTAAGGAGATGATGTCGGCCAGAGGTCGGGTACATTTGGCGAGGAAATACCTTGAGGGAAGCCTGGGAGTGAGCAAGACTTTCAAGCTATACAACGACCTATGCCTCGGCTGCGGGGCGTGCCTCGAAGTATGTCCGCCCAAGATCAAAACAGATGAACTTGTCGGCCTGATCAAACAGGATATCTTCGGCAAGCAAGGCCACTCGCTCGACGAGATGATGATGCTTAAGTCTTGTTCCTACCCGCAGTCTTTCCGGTGGATAGTAAAAATGATCGACCTTAATAAGCAACTTGGGCTCGTTCACCTCTTGCCCCCTGAACTCAAGGCCAAGGCCAACATGTTCCCGCCGGCCCCAGACAAAACGTTGCGGGATTTGGTCAAGGGTGTCGAGCTGACCCGGGGCGGCGGACGAACTAAGGTCGGGTACTATCCGGGCTGTCTGACGCAATCGCTGTATCCCGACGTTGGGATGGCGGTGGTCGAGGTGCTTATCAATCACGGGTATGACGTCGTAATCCCTCCCGAGACGGTGTGCTGCGGTCTCCCTCACAAAGAGGGCGGCGAGCATTCCGAACACCGGAGGCTGGCCGGCAAGAACATCGAGTTTTTTGCCAGCCAGGGGGTCGATTATATCGTGACCAATTGCGGTACATGCACTCACGCTCTCAAGGAGTACGGCCACATCTTCACGCACGATCCGGCGATGGCGGACAAAGCCGGAGAGTTTGCGGCCAAGACCCGCGACATCATGGATTTTCTCACCGAGGTTGCCGGCCTTAAGGCCGGGCCGCGGTCCCTAGGCGGGATAAAGGTTACTTATCACGATTCGTGCCATCTCAGCCGACGCCTGGGTGTTGTCAAGCAGCCCAGGAAGTTGCTGGCCGCTTTGCCGGGGCTGACGTTCGAGGAAATGCCGAAAGCCAACTGGTGCTGCGGCGCGGCAGGGTCCTACAGTTTCAAGCATCCCGCGACTGCCCGGCAAATTCTCGAACAAAAGATGGCTAATGTCGCCGCAACGGGAGCGCAAGTGGTTACGGCGGGTTGTCCGTCGTGCCTCATGCAGCTGGACTATGGGAAGCGCGAGTTCGGGGTGGATTGCCTGGTCAAGCATCCCGTCCAATTGCTTGCCGACACTTTTTACAACTGAGGGAAGGAGGCTAGGTGTCCAATATAGCGAGATTTAAGACAGTTAAGATAATAATAGGGAGGCAATCAAAATGGCGAAAAAGACTATCCTCGATTTCCAGAGCATGGTGACCAAGGGTGAGAAGATCGTATACCTGACCGCGTACGATTACCTTACAGCCAAGATGCAGGAGAAGGCCGGCGTGGATATGATCCTGGTCGGCGACTCGCTGGGCATGGTTTCCCTCGGCTATGACACCACATTCCCGGTGACGATGAACGACATGATCCGCCACACCCAGGCCGTTCGC
>JAHDOI010000017.1 GCA_018434945.1 Selenomonadales bacterium | reverse complement strand
TGCTTTGCACAATGCCGCTTCTGCGTGCAAATATGGTAGGCCACCCAGATTCTTCACCCTGTTCCAATTGCAAATTACGACGCATTTGCCACTAATTTATCGTGCAAAACAATGGTGGTTTTATTGTGCAAATTGACACATCATCCGGGATAACGTCTCCGTTACGATCCTCAGGCTGCTCGTCCGGTTTGCGGAGATTATTCAAATCATCCATTCAACCCCTCCTCGCTATTTGCCATAAGCGGCGCTCAAACGGCTAAATTAGCATGCCCCGTTTTTGCGCCGCTTATCTGTTATGTCTTGCTGTTATCATAATTGCCCGCGATCGCCCGCGCCGCTAAAGCCTTCGCGTCCGCATGCGGTTACTGCCTGGCCCGCTTCTGCCAGTTCGCCTGGCGCTCGTTTTGTTTGGCCAGTTTGGCGTGATTTACCGCTGTCAGCTTTTTGCCATACCTGTCAGCCAGCATTTTCTCCACATCCTCGCGGGCCAGCAGATACACCTTCATTTCCTTTCCAGACTCGCTCACCGGCATTACCTCCGTCCCGCGGGTCTGCACCACCATCATCCCCACGTCATTTTCCTAATTTATTTCGGTATAATCCTAACTATATTTTACACTATTAAATCTAATTTCGCAACTTCTGCCATCAGTTAAATCATGGTGAAAAACAGCCTTATAATATTAATGCGCATAACGTTATTTCTCACTCCCGCCCCCGAAACAAAAACAGCGGCCTCAACCGCTGTTTGCCACTGATCTGCCTGCCATTCCTCCGTCCGGCGACCGTCAGTCGCGGACGAAGCACAGCTTATTCTGGGGGATGGGGGCACCGTTGCCGATACCCTGAAATGTGTACCATATCCGGACCTTGCCGTTATGGGCCCAGTACGACCGGGGATAGTAGAGCGGCAGATCGGGAAGGTCCTCGGCGGCCAGCGCCTGGATCCTTGCTGTCAAAGCTTTCCGGGCCGCAGGATCCATCTCCGCCGAGGCCCTTTTTACCACCGCCGACAGTTCTGCGTTGCCCTGCCAGCGCGCGCCGAAATAAATATCTCTCACCAGCAGGCGGCTTAAAGCCTCCGGATCGCAGCCGAGGCCGCCGGTGCCGGTCAGGGCGAGCTGAAAATTCCAGGTCGCCTGCCGGTTATCGACGGTTTTGGCGTCCATGGCCCGCAGATCGACCTGGATACCGGCCTGGGCCAACCGGTTTTTGATAAATTCTCCCTGGCGCTCCGACGGAGCACCGCTCATGCCCACCGCTCCGGCCGGGACAAGCAGTTCCAGCTTCAACGGCCGCCCGTCCTTGGTCCACAGCCCGTTTTCCTTCTTATACCCGGCTGCCTGCAGGAGTTCCGCGGCTTTCTGGGGATCATGCCGATAAAGGCCGCTGACCTCGGGATTGGCCCACCGGCTGTTGGGCGGCAGCAGTCCCGGGCTGCCCGGCACGCCGTGGCCGCGGAGCGTCGTGTCAACGAGCGCCTGCCGGTCGATCAGATACCCCAGGGCCTGGCGCACCTCCCGGCTGTCCAGCGGGGCCTGGCGGTGATTGATCAGCAGCTTGGCGACCCAGTCGCCTTCGTTATAGATAACCCGCAGACCCTCCTTCTGTAACGAATCAGCGATATCGGATGGAACCTGGGCGACATCGACCTCGCCGCGCTTAAGGGCCGCCACGGCCATGTCCCACCCGAGCTTCACGAACCGGATTTCCCTGATCTTCGGTGTCCCCAGATAATAGTCGGGCGCGGCGACAAAACGGTAGCTGCCGTGCTCGCCGGAATAGTCGGCCAACCGATAAGGGCCTGTGCCCACCAGGGCTTCCGGGGTCTTGAAAGCTTTGGGGTCGCTGACATTTTTCCAGATGTGCTCCGGCAGGATGGGTATCGAGGCCGCGACATAGTCCAGGAACGGCGCGTACGGTTCCCGGAGATACAGCTTGATCTCGCTGTCGCTTAAGGCTTCGACCCGCGTCACGACAGCCGTGGGTATGTACGGGTAGGGATGTTTCCTGTAGTAGTCGAAGGAAAAAACCACGTCGGCGGCAGTGAACGGTCTGCCGTCGTGCCATTTCACCCCCTGCCGCAGGGTGAAGCGCCACGCCTTTTCGTCCGGCAGCCACTGCCACTTCTCAGCCAGGCCGGGTCCGTAGCCGTGTTCGTCTTTCCATACCAGGCTGTCGAAAATGAGCGTCATCCGCACATAGCCCGGCCCGCGCAGGTAATGCCCGTACGGGCTGGGAAAACCCCAGTCCCCCGCCGAATCGGCGATTACGACGACAGCCGGATCGCCTTTCCCCTGCCGGATTTGACCGGCTTTCCCGCCGTCGGCCGGCGCCTGGCCGCATCCGCCCAGCACAAGGGAAACCGCGAGGATGAGCAATACCGGCCAGGCTATTCCTCTTAATGATAACTTCATAACAGGCCCTCCTTTTTTCCGCCCACAGACAAACAAAAAAACCATGAGGACGCATCTCCGGCAGGAGAACGTGAACCTTCATGGTCCGCTATACATTTCATGGTCAGTTGGCAAATGACAGCGACTTCGCGTCGCCGGATTCTTCGCATTAATTTTAACGGACAACGGGAATATTGTCAATCAGCCGGCAGGAAATAGCGCCCAGCGGCGAGAAATATTGTTGCGGGGAATGAACTCCCTCATCGGCGCCCCCGACGGGACGCCTTCCTGGACGGAACCGGAATGACAAGCGTGGTTGAAGCCGCGGATACCCGATCGGAGAAGATCGGCTGTTCGCGGCTGCTATTTTTTATCGGGAGGTATCAGTGATGAAAAGTATCGAAATGCCGGAAGACCTGAAGGCGGTCGTCGCGTTCCACGGCCACATGTGCCCCGGTCTGGCGATCGGCTACCGGGCGGCGAAAGCGGCCGCCGCGGAGCTTGGGCTGACGAGAGACAAGGACGAGGAACTCGTAGCCGTCGTGGAAAACGACGCCTGCGGTGTGGACGCCTTCCAGGTGCTGCTGGGCTGTTCGCTGGGCAAGGGTAACCTGATCTTCCGCGACCAGGGCAAACACGCCTTCACCGTCTTCCGCCGCGACAACGGGAAAGCCGTGCGCGTCGTGTACAAAGGCACCGCCGGCAGCGACACCCCGGAGGGGACGGCCCTGCGCCAAAAGGTGTTCGGCGGGACGGCCACCGCGGAGGAGCAGGCGATGTTCGAGGAAAACAAAAACAGGCGCATCCGCGAACTGCTGGCCGCGCCGGCCGAAGATATCTTTTCCTTCAAGCAGCCCGCCTTCACCATCCCCGAGCGGGCCCGCATCTTCGAATCCTATGCCTGCGAAGCCTGCGGCGAGGCGACCATGGAGCCGCGCCTCCGCCTCGTAAGCGGCCGGAAGCTATGCCTGGACTGCGCTCGTCCGTATCATCGCGGCTGGTAGGCGGGAAGGCCGGAGTATGCGCATCCGCCGATTGACCGTCGATTACGGAACCGCGCTGTTGATACTGTGCAGCCTGGGCTTCATCCTGCCCAGGCTGCTGCCGGGCGACCCGTTCCTGGCGATTTATGGCGAGGAAGCGCTCCTGAACATGACGCCGGAGACGAAGGCGGCGATCATCAGCAGCCTCTCGCTCGACAAGCCGCTTGGCGAACAGTTCGCCGCCTATTGGCTGGCGCTGCTCCGCGGCGACCTCGGCTGGTCGTATTTCTTCCAGGCCCCCGTCCTGTCGGTCATCGGCGCTTTTCTGCCGTGGAGCCTGCTGCTGTCCGGCTCGGCCCTCGTCCTGTCCACCCTGGCCGGCTTCATCGCCGGAGTGGAAAGCGGTGCGCGACGAGGCAGCCGGTTCGACAACTTTTCGTTCACCGGACTGATGGCCTTGGGCGGCATCCCCGATTTCTTCATCGGTGCGCTGCTGCTGCTGGCTTTCGCCGTCCACTGGCCGCTCTTCCCTCTCGGGGGCGCGGTGACGGCCTATGGCGGCAAAAGCGGCTGGGCGCTGGGAGCCGATGTACTCAGGCACCTGGCGCTGCCCCTGGCGTCGCTGTTCGCCGTCCGCCTGGCCTCTGTATATCTGCTCACCCGCGCCACGGTCGTCGGGCTGCTGGGCAGCCCCTTCATCCGTACGGCAAGGGCCAAGGGCTGCTCCGCGGCCGCCATCCGTTACCGCCACATCGGCCGCGCCGCGCTGCTGCCGATCGCCACGACCGCAGGGCTCCATCTGGCGCACCTGTTCGCCGGCGTCCTGATGGTGGAGATACTGTTCGGTTATCCCGGCATGGGCGCACTGTTCGGCAAAGCCCTGTCGGCCCGCGATTACCCGCTGCTGCAAGGCATCCTGCTCGTCGGCACCCTCACGGTGCTGGCGACTAATTTCCTCGTCGACTCCCTCTATCCCATCCTTGACGCCCGAGTGAGGAAAACATGCACATCCGCTACAAAGCAACAATAACAAACGGCGCCGGCCGCCGGGGCTTCTTCGTCCTGTGCTTCTGGGGCGCGGCCGCGCTGGCCGCCCCGTGGCTCGCCCCTCATGCCCCCGACGCCTATGTGGGAAAGGCGTTCTCATCGCCGTCCCTCCAGCACTGGTTCGGGACGAACGATGTCGGGCAGGACATTCTGTCCCAACTGCTGTTCAGCGCCAGGACGTCGCTAATCGTCGCGCTGAGCGCCGCCGGGCTCGCCAACGCCGCCGGGCTGGTGATCGGCGGGGGCTGCGCCCTTCTGGGAGACCGCGCCGACCGGACCGCCGCCCGCCTGATAGATATCTGGCTCGTCATCCCTCCCATCCTGGGGGCGATGCTCGCCGCCGCGTATTTAAGGCCCAGTCCAGTACTGCTGGCCGTCATTCTCGCCGCTTTTTTCTGGACAAACTCCGCCCGCCTCGTGCGGGCTCAGACCCTGGCGCTGAAGGAGTCGGACAAGATCGCCGCCGTGCGGGCGATCGGCGCCGGGCCCGTGTACGTCTTCCGGCGCCATATCCTTCCCGAGGTATGGCCCGTCCTGTGGGCCACGATCATCCACGATGCGCGGCGGGCCGTCTTCATGGAAGCGGGGCTCGCCTTCCTCGGCATCTGCGACCCGACGGCGCCGAGCTGGGGCCGGATGATCCAACAGGCCCTGGCGTTCACCTATCTCGACGCATGGCGCTGGTGGCTCGTACCCGCGGGGCTGGCGGTCTCCACGGTCGTAGTCGCCTTCTCCCTGGTGGGGTACGCCCTGGAAACCGTACAAAATCCGCGCCTGGCGGCGCATCCCGAGGTGTCTGATGCTGCAGATCGATAAACTGTCGGTGCTGTTCGGCCGGCAAGCTGTCTTAAAAGATATCTCCCTCCAGGTACGGCCCGGCGAAACACTGGCGGTCATCGGCGAATCCGGCGCCGGCAAGACCACGCTCGCTCTGTCTGTGCTCGGCCTGGCCTCCGGGGCGCGGACCGGCTCCATCCTCCTTGACGGCCGCGAACTTGTCGGCCGCGGCGAAGAAGACCTGCGGACCCTGCGCGGCCGGGAGCTGGCCATCGTCCTGCAAAGCGGCGGCGAAGTCCTGCATCCGTTGGTAACCATCCTCGATCAGGTAGCCGAGGCTGTGACCGTCCACTTCCCGGTATCGCGGGACGCGGCCAGGGCAAAGGCCGGCCGTATGCTGGCCGACATGGGCCTGCGCGCCGGGCGCCAGAACGAATATCCCCACCGGCTGAGCGGCGGCGAGCGCCAGCGGGCGCTGCTGGCCATGGCGCTTGTCAACAATCCCCGCCTGGTCGTGCTCGACGAACCGACGGCTGCCCTCGATCCCAGGAGCAAGGCGGAGATATGCGCTTTGCTCAAAACCCGGCTGGCCGATAAAGCGGCGCTGCTTATCACCCACGACCTGGGAGCGGCGGCGGCCGTCGCCGACAGAGTCGCGGTGCTCTACGCGGGGCGCATCCTGGAAAGCGGACCCTGCCGAGACGTATTCGCCGCGCCGCGCCATCCCTACACGCGGGCCCTGCTCCGCGCCTACCCCGATATGGGAAACCCGAAGGATCTGCAGCGGATCCCCGGACGGACGGTGCGCAACGCGCCGGGCTGCCCTTTCCATCCCCGCTGCACCCAGAAAACGGCCGTTTGCGCGGAACGGGTCCCGGAGCTGAAGCCGGGCGGGGCTGACGGCCGCGCGGTCGCCTGCCATCGCGGCGGCATCATCCCCTGTCTGGAAGTGACGGGGTTGGGCAAATCCTTTGACAGCACCCCCGTCCTGACCGACATCGACATAACGCTGTACGAAGGCGAAACACTGGCGCTGGTCGGCGAAAGCGGCTCAGGCAAGACCACGCTCGCGCGGACGCTCATGGGCCTGCTGCCGGCCGACGCCGGGCAGGTGGTTCTCGAAGGGAATACCGGCATCCCCCGCAAGCAGTTTTACGAATACATCCAGATGGTCTTCCAGAATCCCGGGGAAATGCTGAGCCACCGGCTGACCGTCCGGGAGATCGTCCGCGAGCCCCTGGACGTCCACGGCCGCGGTTCGGCGGCCGAGCGGGAGGCGCTTGTGCTGAAGACGCTCGCCGAGGTCGAACTGCCTGCCGACGAAGACTTCCTCGGCCGCTACCCTCACCAGATCAGCGGCGGGGAGGCCCAGCGCGTGGCGGTCGCCCGTTCGCTCGTCCTCGCCCCCAAAATAATCATCGCCGACGAAGTCACCTCGGCGCTCGACGCCGGCGCCCAGGCCAGCGTCGTCAGACTGCTGCTCGAACTGCAGGAGCGCCGGGGACTGGCGTTGCTGTTCATCACCCACGACCTGGCACTGGCCCGCAAAGTCAGCGACCGCGTCATCGTCCTCCAGCAGGGGCGGATCGTCGAATCCGGCCCGTCCGGCCAGGTTTTCGCCGCACCCCGGCATGCCTACACACGCGCCCTGCTGGACGCTATCCCCCGCGTGTACGGTTATTGACATTCCAGGCAAGCGCGGCCTGCCGGCAAAAAACTGTCAATGATTTGCCAAACACACATCCACCGGTGCAGACAAAAACAGCGGCCCCTGCCGCTGTTTTCCTTGTCTGTCCGCTACTTCTCCATACGGTGCCCCATCCAGCAATGCTTGCTGTTGGCCATCCACTCCTGCACCGTATTCAGCATCTCGCCGAACCGCTGGAAGTGAACCACCTCCCGCTCCCACAGAAACCTGCGCGTATCCTTCACACTCTGGAAACAGTGCCGATAATATCGCGTATTTCGTCATCGGTAAGAGACCTCTTGACTTTAAGCACGCCTCTTTTTATTCCTACAGCTGCGAAGGCCAGCAGCTCCTCGTTCATCGGCAGACCCAGCTCCCGACACTTATGCAGAAGTGCTGCTCTGCCGGAATGTTTGCCGATGACTATCCGGCGTTCGAGGCCTACATCCGCCGGATTGTAAGGCTCATACAGGGAAGGGTTTTTGAGCACCCCGTCGGCATGGATGCCGGATTCGTGGTGGAATATCGCTTGGCCCACAACCGGTTTCCAGGCGGGAATTATCCGCCCCGAGGCAGCCGCCACATACTGGCAAAGCATCTGCACCCCCGCAAGATTATAACCGGCGCCGTCACCGCTGTGGCGCAGGAACATCAGTACCTCCTCCAGAGCGGCGTTGCCGGCCCTTTCTCCCAAACCGTTGGCCGTCACGCCCAGAAAGCAGGCTCCGGCCTGATAGGCGGCAACTGTATTGGCGGTAGCCATCCCGAAATCGTTATGGGCATGGACTTCGATCTCCACCCCCGTCTCCCGTCGCAGACGCTCGATCCGAACGGCCATCGTCAAAGGGTCAAGGATGCCCACCGTATCGCAGTACCTGACCCGCCTGGCGCCGGCCGCCGTAACAGCGCGGATGTACTCCAGCAGGAATTCCTCGTCGGCCCGCGAGGCATCCTCCATGCCGACGGAGATATATAAACCGTGCTTACGGGCATACGCCACCGCCGTAATGGTATTCACCAGCACCGTCGCCCGCGACAGACGTAACTTGTGGCGGAGATGGAGGTCGGATACCGGACTCGATATCTCCACCGCGTCCACCCCGCAGGCGGCGGCTGCCGCAATATCGCCGACGGTCGCCCGGCACCAGGCCATGATGCTCGCCTTGAGGCCGGCGGCGGCGATCATGCTGACCGCCTCGGCCTCCTCGCCGCCCATGGCCGGCGTACCGACTTCGATCTGGTCTACGCCGACGGTATCGAGCAGCCGGGCGATGGCCAGTTTTTCGTCTTTGCCGAAGGCTACCCCCGCCGTCTGCTCGCCATCGCGCAGGGTAGTATCAACAACATATACCGCCTTGCCCGGCGAAAGCTTCTCCATTGCCCCTCACCCCGACCCTATCATTTCGAATAAAAATTCTCGTCTCCCGTTCGCCGACTTTTTCGCTCGTCCAGGTGAATACTCCGGACTCCAGATCCAGCTCCATCCAGGGCGGCAGGTGGTCGCACACGACCTCTAGGACGGTGAAGCGCCCCCGCCGGAGAAAAGGCTGCAGAACGTGCTTGGTGGTTATACCGGCGTTCCTGGCCTGGATGTCTTTCAGGGAGATGAAATACTCCCCGGGGGCTCGCTCGGTCGGTCCGAGCGGCACGGTGGCGGGAGCGGGCGTGTTTTTCGCCTCCCGTTCCCGCTCTTCCCCGGCCCATACTTCTTCGAGATAAGCCAGCGGCTCGCCGTCCTGTTCCCAGATATTGCAGCCCGCTTTCTCCAGCTCGTAATACGGTACGCCGGCGATCGAGCGGACGACGATGGTGCGGCATTCGCCGAGGAAGGATACCAGTTCCGCCAGTTGACGTCGCAGCCCTTTTAGCCCTCCTTCGACCGCCAGCTTGAAATCCGTTTCCCGTTCCGCCGCCCAGGTCTTTTGCCGGCGGCGGTAGACGCGCACCCGTCCCGGCTCGCCAAACACCTCGGTCAAGCCGTGTTCGTCGAGGTATACCGCTATCTCCCGCGCCATAATAGTCCCTCCTTTCCCGGTTTAAATGGCCAGACGCCCGACAACCCGGCCTCCTTCGATATGTTCGTCGAGGATTGCCGCCACGTCGGCGGGAGTTACTGAGGCGTACCAGACGTTGTCAGGGTGGACGACGACGATCGGCCCTTTTTCGCAGATGCCGAAGCAGCCGGTGTTGGTGACGAAAACGCGGCCGCCAAGCTCCCGCTCTTCGATCCCTTCCAGGAATTCGGCCATGATGTCGACGCCGCCCTTTGTGTGGCAGAAGCCCTTCTGAACGCCGCCGATGCGTGAGCTAGTGCAAACAAAGATATGATAATCGGGTTTTTTCATTATTGCTCTCTCCTTTAGCTGCACTTTTCCTGCCGCAGCGCTGCCACCGCCTGCTGCAGCCCGTGCTCGACGGTGTAGCAGGCTTCGATACTCATGATGCCGTGGCGGCGGAGACGCTCGACCGCCTGTCGGCCGATACGCATCGAGAGGACGGCGTCGCAATCGGCCAGCATGCCGACAATCGCCTCCTTGTTGTCGGCATTGCCGCAGTCGGCCGGGCCGCCGCAGTATTTGGCCACCCTCCTGGTACCCAGCAGCTCAAAGCCGCAGTCGGTCGTAATGTACACGAGAAATTCCTCGGCTTGCCCGAAGTGAAGGTCGACCAAGCGCCCGTGCCTAGAAGCCACGGCGATTTTGTACGGCCGCGGCGCCGGAGGCGGGACGGCCGCTGCTTGGCAGCCCCGGCTGAACTCGGCCGAGCGGTCTTCGGCGAGCAGGCCGACGGCATCGGCCCGGCACTGACGGCAGTGGCGCATCTGGCGGATATCTAGCTGGCAAAGATCCCGCATCGCTGTCACTTCCTTCATGCTCGTCTGGGGCAAATACTCGAAGGCGCTGCCCGGAGCGGGGATCATCGGCATAATGTTGGTTACGAAAACGCCGAGGTCTTTGACGGTCTTGACAACCGCCGGGATATGCCGGTCGTTGACACTGCCGATCATGACGATATTCACTTTGACCAGCACCCCGCCCGCCACCAGGGCGGCTATGCCGGCGAGCTGCTTGGCCATCAGCAGTTCCGCGCCCGCGCGGCCGCTGTAGGTTTCCCCCTTGTAAGTGACCTGGCGGTATATGGCGGCGCCGATATCAGGATCGACACAGTTGACCGTCACCGTCACGTGGCGGACGCCGAGAGCGATGATTTCGCAGGCGTACTCGGGCAGCATCAGCCCGTTGGTCGACAGGCAGAAAATTACCTCCGAATCCATCGCCCGGATTATTTCCAGCGTTTCGCGCGTCCGAGGCCAATTGGCCAGCGCGTCGCCCGGCCCGGCAATGCCCACGACACTTAGGTTGGCTATTTTTTCCTTCACCAAGGCAAATTTCGCGCCAGCCTCCGCCGGCGACAGCACCTCGCTCGTCACCCCCGGCCGGCTTTCGTTGACGCAGTCATACTTGCGGCTGCAGTAGTTACAGCTGATATTGCAGGCCGGCGCCACCGGCAGATGGAGGCGGGCGAACTTGTGCTGGGCGTCGGCCGAGTAGCAGGGATGGCGGTCGGCAGCGGTCGCCGGGTCATCGGGACAGGAGCAGCCCATCTGTCGTCACCTCGTTTGAGCCGGGGCCATATTCAGCCTGCGGCCTTTGTAAAATTCTTCGTACAGTTTGCTCCGGTAGGAATGATGCTTCGCGTCAAGTAACGTGTTGGTGATGCGGTCGAGGAGGTTCGCCGTTCCGGTATAGCCGACCGAAAGGATACGCTGGCCGCCCATGCGGTCAAGTATGGGAAAGCCCAGCCTGACCAGCGGGATGCCCGCCTTCTCGGTCAGGTAACGGCCGTCCGAGGGGCCGATGGCGACATTGACCCCGGCCGCGGCGCTGCGGAAGCGGATTTCGGAAAAGTCGGTTTCCCTGAGAAAATAGCTCGGCTCGGGAGACCCGGCCAGCGCGGCCCTGAAAAGGGAAACCGCCGCGTCGCCGGCGCCGCCGGCCGCCACCACCGTCGGCCAGATACCGTTCTCCAGGCAGATCCGCGTGACGGCGTAAACCATTTCCGGCTCGCCGAAGATGGTGCTGCGGCCGGCGAAATTATGCTTATGGGAATCGATCATCGCGTCCAGCAGGCGGCCCCGCTCGGCCAGCAGGTCGTCCGGCACCTTCCGGCCGGTTATTTCCCGCAGCGTCCGCAGAAAAAGGTCGGTTGCCGCCACCCCGACGGGGATGGGCAGGCGATGGAGAGCGACGCCGTATTCGTCGGCCAGCAGTTGGCCGGGGGAAATAGCCGGCGGCACCGTCACCCCCATCTCGATAGTCGCCGCCGCCCCCGTCATGGCCCGAATGTCGGTCAGCGGCGTACCACCCGGCGCCATCCTGGTATACTTCTCCTCGTACGGGCGGTCGAGGGTATCGGCGAAGTCGGGCAGCAGCGTATATTCGATGTCCATAGCCGCCAGCAGGCGCTTGATTTCGCGGATGTCGGCCGGGCTGACGTTGGCGGCGATGATGTTGATCTTGTCGTGCCTGGACGTCGGCACGGCCAGGGCAGCGACGATCTGCCGCAGGGCCAAATAGTAACCGTCGGCCTGGCTGCCGCCATAGCCGGGCGTGTTCACCGGCACGACGACCAAATCGGTCAGGCCGCGCTCCGCCAGGTACTCGGCCGCCATCCGCTCGATATCCTCGCCGATCGTTTCCGCCAGGCAGGTGGTGAGGATGCCGATCAGGCGCGGGTTGTAAACCTTGCGGATGTTGTCGAGCGCCTGTTTGAGGTTTTCCCCACCGCCATAGACGGTGCCCTTCTCATTGAGGGCCGATGAGGCGACATCGACAGGCTCGTTGAAGTGTTCGGCGATCGTGCGCCGCATGTAAGTGCTGCACCCTTGGGAACCGTGGATGAGCACCATCGACCCTTCGACCCCTTTGAGCGGCAGGATGCCGCCGATGGGCATGCACATATGGCAGGGGTTTTCGCTGACGCTTTTCGCCGCCTGCAGTTCAGCCATTGAGATCGCCTCCCGTTTTCGCCTGCCGCCACACCGGCGAGCAGAGGGTGGAATAGACTTCGGCGGCGAAGTTGACGGCGCCGGCGAAGCCGGACAGGGGGTGCTTGCGGTCGTGGTTGTGGTCGATGAAGGCCCGTCCCAGCTTGTAGGCCAGCGGCCGTTCCTTGACCCCGCCCACCAGCAGATCGGCCCCTTTTTCGGCCATAAATTTTTCCAGCTCCGCCGGGTTGGCGTCGTCGAGGATGACGGTGCCGTCGGCCACCAGGGAATCGATGGTCTCGTATTCGTCCTTGCGGCCGGTCTGGGTGCCCACCATCACCACCTCGATACCCAGTTCGCGAAACTGCTTGATGAGCGAGATGGCCTTGAAGCCGCCGCCTACGTAAACCGCCGCCTTCTTGCCGGCCAGCTTGGCCCGGTAGCTGTCGATTACCGGCTGGACGGCGGCCGTCTCGCGGGCGATAAGTTCCTCGGCCCGCCGGCTCAAATCGCCGCCACCCATAGCGGCGGCGATGCGGCGGAGGGAATCGGCGGTATCGGCCAGCCCCAGGAAGGAAACCCGCATATAGGGGATGCCGTAAGTTTCCTCCAGTTGGCTGGCCAGATAAGCCATCGAGCCGGCACACTGCATGATGTTCAGGCGGGCGCGGGTGGCCTTCTTCAACTCGCCATAGCTGGCGTCACCGGTAAAGACTACGTTCACGTCAACCCCGATCTGCGCCAGATAATCGCGGATGATCCACGCCTCGCCGGCCAGATTGAAGTCGCCGAGGTAGTTGATGCTGCGGTCCTTGCCGGCGAGCGCCGCTTCCGCCGGCGTAGCGGGGGCGGTGAGGCGGAAAAGCGCGTCGCAGGCCGCCCGGTAGCCGGCGGCCTTATTGCCGGCGAAGCCGCTCGACTGCACCGGGATGACCTCGATGCCGTGGCGGTTCGCCGCTGCTTTGGCGACCGCCTCCAGGTCGTCGCCGATCACGCCGACGATGCAGGTGGAGTAGATGAAAACGAGTTTGGGACTGTATTTGGCGACCAGTTCGTCGATGGCTGCGGCCAGCTTTTTCTCGCCGCCGAAAATGATGTCCCGCTCCTTGAGGTCGGTGGAGAAGCTGTTGCGGTACAGATCGGCACCGCTGGTGAGGCTGCCGCGGATATCCCAGGTATAGCTGGCGCAGCCGATCGGGCCGTGCACCAGGTGGATGGCGTCGGTGATGGGGTTGAGGACGACGCGGGCCCCGCAGTAGACACAGGCCCGTTGACTGACGGCGCCGGCGATGCTGTCGTCGTCGCACTTGAGGCGGCTTATCTGCCGGCCCTTTGTCGTGATAAAGTCTTGTCGCCCGTCGATCGCTAAAGCCTGCGCCATGATCTTCACTCCCTTATCCCGCGTCGCGGTATTTATTACATCACCAGTTCGAAGTCCTCGTCCGCCGCGTCGCGGTCCTGCCTGTCAAGCAGCGCGCCGGCAATCATCTCGATCAGCCGCATCGCCCCCCGGTAACCGACAACCGGCAGGTAGGAATGGACACTGCGGTCGAGGATGGGGAACCCCACACGGACGAAGGGGACGTCTTCCGCTCTGGCGATATACTTGCCGTAAGTGTTGCCGATCAGAAGATCGACCGGTTCGTTCTTGATCAACTGGTGGAGGGTGAACAGATCGCCGCCCGCCTTGATGTTGGCCTTGAGGCCGGCCTGCCCGACGATTGCGGCGATATCCTCCTCGAAGCTGCCGACATCCGAGCCGATGGCGCCGCCCGGCGTGCCGGTCAGAACATGCACCGGCGCCATACCGAGACTGACGGCGAATTCCGCCAGGCCGGTGACGATATCGGGGTCGCCGAAGATGGCCACCTTCTTGCCGTGGAAGTGGAAGTGGGTATCTGTCATAATGTCGACAAGCTGGCCGCGCTCCTCCTCCAGCTCCCACGGCACCTCGCGGACAAAGGCCCGCCTCAGCGCCATCACCAGAGCATCGGTGGCTTTAATGCCGATCGGCGTCTTGAGAGTGACGGCCGGCACCTTGCACTTTTTGGCCAGCGCCTCGGCGGCATCGCTGGACGCGAAGCGGCCGAGAGCCACGGTCAGCTTGCTGTTGCCGCTGTCGCCCAGCTCCCCCAGCGTCGTCCCGCCCTTGGGGAACATCACGAACTCGCCGGTCATCGGCGTATCGACGACGCCGCTGGTGTCGGGAAACATGATGAAGGGGGCGCCCATCAGGTGGGCAATGCGCTTGATCTCCCTCATATCTCCAGGGTTGACGAAGCCGGGGATGAGGTTGACCTGCTCCTTCTTGATAGCAGCAGAGGCCTCGGCGAAGTAACCGACCATCGCCTTGGTCATGTTGGAAAAGCCGGTGATATGGGAGCCCTGATAGCTGGGGGTGTTGGCGTGGAAAACAACTTTACCCTCCGGGATATCGGCTTCCTTTATGATGCTTGGGATGTCGTCGCCGATCGTCTCGGTCAGGCAGGTGGTATGAACGGCGATGATCTCCGGGTTATAGATCTGGAAGATATTCTTGATCGCCGTCTTCAGGTTGGCGCCGCCGCCGAAAACCGAGGCGCCCTCGGTGAAAGAGCTGGTCGACGCCATTACCGGGTCGCGGAAATGGCGGGTCAGGTGCATGCGGTGAAACGAGCAGCAGCCCTGCGAACCGTGGCTGTGAGGCAGGCAGCCGTGCACCCCCAGGGCGGCATACATGGCGCCGATGGGCTGGCAGGTCTTGGCGGGATTTATCATGCCGCCGCTGGTTCGTTCGTTAAATTCCTTGGGGGTCGCGTCAAGCATTTCAGGCCACTCCTTCCTCGGTTACCGAGCCGGTCAAAAGCGGCTCATCCTTCCAGGGGGGGACGATGAAATTCCAGGTGGGGGAAACGAACCCCATGCTCACGTCGCGGGCGAAATTCACGGCGCCGTTAAAACCGGCGTAAGGGCCGCTGTAATCGTACGAGTGCAGTTGCTTGGCCGGGATGCCCATCTTCTGCACGACATACTTATCTTTGATGCCGGAGGCAAATATATCGGGCTTCAGGAGTTTGATGAACTCCTCCGTCTCATAGTGGTTAAGATCGTCGACCATGATCGTACCGTCCGCCATGTCGGCATTCATGCCGGCATAGTAGCTTAGCGGGATCTGCCGCTTAAGCTCCGCCAGCCGCTCCGGCGACATCTTGAGGCGGAAACGGCGTTCGTCGGCGGAAACATGGAGGTCGGGGATGTTTTTCGAGTCGGCGTCCGTCTTTATCTCCGGGATGACCTCCCGCCCCTCATAGTCGTCGCGGTGGGCGAATTCGTAACCGGCCAGCACCGTGTCGATGCCCAGCTCGGCGAACAGACCCTGATAGTGGTGGCCGCGCGATCCGCCCACAAAACAGAAGGCCGTCTTGCCCTCGCACAGCTTGCGGTACTGCTCCAGCTGCGGCTCCACCCTGGCGAGTTCGCGGGCGATGACCTCCTCCGTCCGCGCGGTAAGGGCCGGATCGTCGAAATAGGCGGCCATATTGCGCAGCGACTCGGCGGTGGCGGCCACACCGATAAAGTTGACCTTCAGCCACGGCGTACCGTACTTTGTCTCCAGCATGCCGGCGATATAGTTGATCGACCGGTGGCACTGCACGAGGTTAAGTTCGGCGGTGTGGGCGTTCTGGAGATCCTCGTACGAGCCGTCGCCCGTCATGACCGACACGACCGTGTAGCCTACCTCCTCCAGTATCCGCTCGATCTCCCAGCTGTCGCCGCCGATGTTGTACTCGCCGAGGATGTTGATGGGGTACTTGCCGTCAGCCTCCTCGCGCTCGCCGGCGCCGATCACCCTTTCCATCAAACCGTTGTTCGCGATATGGTGGCCGGCCGACTGGCTTACCCCCTTGTAGCCTTCACAGCTGAACGCCAGGATGGGGATACCCAGCCGCTCCTCGGCCGCCTTGGCCACGGCGTTGATATCGTCGCCGATCAGCCCGACCGGGCAGGTTGCCGAAACAGTGATCGCTTTGGGTTTGAATATCTCCGCGACCTCGTCGATAACCTTGGCCAGCTTCTTCTCGCCGCCGAAAACGATATCGCTCTCCTGCATGTCGGTTGAAACACAGTAATTCATGAAATTCTGGCCGGGGTCCTCAGACCTCGCTTTGTTGCGACGGGCGCCCCAGGTATAGAAGGCGCAGCCGATCGGCCCGTGGGTGATGTGAACCATATCCTTGAGCGGGCCGAGGACCACGCCCTTGCAGCCGGCGTAGGCGCAGCCGCGATTCGTGATAATGCCGGGGATGGTGCGGGTGTTTGCTTCTATCTCCTGCCGGCCTGCCGCCGAATCCTTGATGACGATGTGTTTCTTGCGGTTCTTCTCCACCTTGACCGGGTATTTGGCCAGCATCTCGCTGATTTGCTCCAGGGTCATGGCCATGCTCCATACCTCCTTTTCTTACAGGGCGGCGTCGCCGGCCTCGCCGGTCCGCACGCGGACGGCGTCGAGGACAGGCAGGACGAAAATCTTGCCGTCGCCCACCTTATTGGTAGTGCGGTTGGCTTGCATGATCGCGTCGACGATACGGGGCACATCCCCGTCGTAAGCCATAATGGTGAACAGCCGCCGGGGGAAGAGACGCGAGCCGTCCAGGAACCCGTCGACAAGCTGCTCCGTCTCCGCCGGCTCCACCTCATCACCGGCCAGGGCCAGCAGCCTTTCCTTGCGCTCGGCGATCACCGCCGGGTCCTCGACCAGCTTGCCCCGGCCCAGCACCTTAGCGGCGGTGAAGCCGGCCACTCCGGCCTCGACCAGCGCCCGTTTCATGGCGTTGGTTTTATTCATGCGGATGACCGCGATAATCTCCTTCATCTTCGATCCTCCTACAGGCCCTTGGCGCCGCTGGAAATGGTGTACGCCTCCTCGATCGGGCTGACGAACACCTTGCCGTCGCCGTAGGCGCCTTTGTCGCTCGTCTTGGCCGCCGCCAGCACCGTGCGGACGACGTCGTCCTTATCCTCGTCGCGAACAGCCATGAGGATGAGAGACTTGGGAATTTCGTCGTAAACGATGCCGCCGATTTTGATGCCCTTTTGCTTGCCGCGGCCGACGACATCGACGACCGTAGCGGCGTGGAAACCGGCCCGCGATAACTCGGCAAGTACCTCATCCTTCTTCTCAGGCCTGACGATTGCGCGAATGAGTAACATTATCCTCGTCTCCCTTCAATCTCTCTAAGCTATCGCGTCGAGGAACCCGTGCTGCATCATCAGCTCTTCCAGCCGGTCCTGAGTCATCGGTTTGGGGATAACGAACATCTTGTTATTGTCGATAGCCGCGGCCAAGCGCCGGTATTCGTTTGCCTGGCCGGCAGCGGGATCGAAATCGACAACCGTCTTCTTGTTAATCTCAGCCCGCTGCACCAGATTATCCCGCGGCACGAAATAGATAAGCTGGGAGCCCAGCTCTTCGGCGAACGCCTGCAGCAGCGGCAGTTCGTTGTCGACCTTGCGGCTGTTGCAGATAATGCCGCCCAGCCTCACCTTGCCGTTGGCCGCGTACTTCTGGATGCCTTTGGCGATGTTGTTGGCGGCGTAGAGGGCCATGAGCTCACCCGACGCCACGATATAGATTTCTTCCGCCTTGCCTTCGCGGATGGGCATTGCAAACCCGCCGCACACCACGTCGCCGAGAACGTCGTAAAAAACGTAATCCAGATCGGGTGTATACGCCCCCAGCGACTCCAGCATATTGATCGAGGTGATGATGCCGCGGCCGGCACAGCCGACGCCCGGCTCGGGACCGCCCGATTCAACGCAGCGGGTATCCTTGAAACCGGGTTTGAGAATTTCATCCAGCTCGATATCGTCGCCTTCATCCCGTAACGTATCGAGCACCGTCTTCTGGCACAGGCCGCCCAGCAGCAGGCGGGTCGAGTCGGCCTTCGGGTCGCAGCCGACCACCATCACCTTCTTGCCGGCTTCTGCCAGTGCCGCCACAGTATTCTGAGTAGTCGTGGATTTGCCTATACCGCCTTTACCGTATATAGCCACTTGTCGCATATTGATCTCCTCCTTGTTTCCGCTTATTGAAAAACGCATGGTCCCCGGCTATAATGAAAACTAAGCATGTCGAATAACCCTGGTTTAGCCGCTGGGGGGAAGATGTGCGCCGGCTTCATGGGTATGCCAGTACTCATGAAGCCTTTATTTTCTTTCGCCTGCGAAGATCCTCACCTCCTCGATTAAACCTGTATATGAACACATCGGGGCCAATAAACAGCTGTTTATTAGCCCCGATGCTATCATGCTGGCAAGCACTACGGACAATATTGGGTTGTAGCCATCATAATATAAAAAGGCACTCCGGAGCCGTGCTCCAAAGCGCCCTTGCTTTTTATATTGTCGTTACTATACCACATATTTTTCCTGCCGGTCAATACCTCCGGCCATATTCGCAATATTCGATATTCCCGCACGCAAAAACAGCGGCCCCTGCCGCTGTTTTCCTTGTCTGTCCGCTACTTCTCCGTACGGTGCCCCATCCAGCAATGCTTGCTGTTGGCCATCCACTCCTGCACGGTGTTCAGCATCTCGCCGAACCGTTGGAAGTGAACCACCTCCCGCTCCCACAGAAACCGCAGCGTATCCTTCACGCACTCGTCGTCCGTGCAGGCGATAAGATGCTCATACGTAGTGCGGGCCTTCTGCTCGGCCGCCATATCCTCCGTCAGATCGGTGATCGGGTCGCCCAGGCAGGCGATATACTTCGCCGACCATGGTATGCCGTTCGCGTCCGTCCAGAACAGCCCGTGGTTATGCTGCACGAACTGCCCCTCCCAGCCGGCCTCCTTGAAATCTTCGCACGACGCCCCGTCCACCAGCTTGAATACCAGCGCAGCGATCATCTCCATATGCGCCATCTCTTCAGTGCCGAAGGAAGTAACTTAAAACACCATTTAATTCTCTGGCATGCGCGTGTTTACTAGTTATGTGTTCTATGTATCCATTCGAAGTCCTGCTCAAATATCCCAAACTTGACATTATTTTTGAATGTAAGGATAATGAAATCAAACAGTAGTGATAGCCCAATTTATAGGAGGCTTCCTCATGCGCGTTCATATTTACGCTCGCGTCTCTACTCCTAATCAAGCAGAAGAAGGTTACTCGATCCCGACACAATTGGAAGCCTGTCGGGAAAAAGCCGAAGAAATCGGAGCTACTGAAATAGTCGAACACGTTGAACCCGGGTTTAGCGGGTTCGAGTTCGACCGCCCGGTGTTTGCTCGGTTGCGCGAAGCCGTTTATTCAAAAAAAGTGGACGTAATAATATGTTATGATCCAGACCGTCTTTTCCGGAATCAATTACACCAAGGGCTCTTTGTAGAAGATGTGCGAAAAGCTGGAGTCAAAATCGTATTTATTACTGTACAATATGAGGATAGTCCTGAAGGCCAGCTAATGTTTGGAATTCGCGGTGCCGTGTCGGAATATGAACGAGCCAAAATCCGCGAGCGAACGATTCGAGGAAAAAAAGGAAAAGCACAAGCGGGTAAGATCGTAATGAATACCCATCCGTTTGGCTATGACTTTGACCCAGTGAACAGCATGTATATAGAGAATGGAGATTCGGATCTGGTCCGTAAGATATTTAGATGGGCCATATCCGGTACTTCGATAACCCAAATCACTCGCCGTCTAAATCAAAATAAAGTTCCTAGTCCCAAAGATGGGGTTTGGCATGTTGGAACCATTTCGCGCATTTTGCACAATCCTATGTATGCTGGCGAAGCTATCCAGTTTCGCGAAAAGCGCGAAAAAATTAATGGTAAGTGGGTAACTACTGAGAGAAACCCGTCCGATTGGATTACAGTGGCCTGCCCGCCACTGGTAACTCGTGAAGAATTTGACGCGGTACAACAAGTTATTGCTCAGAATCAACGTTTCTCGCCGCGAAATACCCAGCGAGTGTATATGTTACAGTATATTGCAAGGTGCGGTATATGCGGTCGTCAAATGATGATTACCCAACGAGGTAGAAAAGTGTATTACTACCTGTGT
>JAHDOI010000039.1 GCA_018434945.1 Selenomonadales bacterium | reverse complement strand
CCCAGTACGGCGGCCCGGACGGCGAACTGTCGGCGTCGCTCAGATACCTGAACCAGCGCTATTCGATGCCCACCGACAACGCCAAGGCGCTGCTGACCGATATCGGAAAAGAAGAAAAATAAAACATCATTTAAAAACAAAATATAGGCGCGTCATAAAAACAAGAACCCCCGGAGTGTTGGCAGCACTTCCAGGGGTGGCACCTGGCAGATGAGCGACCATCCGCAGGCTCTTGACGTGGTATAACCATATGAATTATACCACGGAACGCGCAAAAAAATCTACCAGGACCTGGCTTTTGCCGGTCCTGTTTTGATTTGCACAGAAAAAGGGGTGACCCCAATGGAAGAAATGATTATCCGTGATCGTCGTAAACCGCAACCTTACACACATATTGAAAACCCTTTGCTTGATCGCCCCGGTGAAAACTTTAGTGGTACTGTGATCGAATTGGAGCGTGGTCAGCCACGCCGAATTAAGGTTTCGGGTTCAGCTGTAAAGCTCACTCTGATGATCATCATTCGTAATGCCTATCACGGGGAACACCGCAACCGGAGCCGGCGGTTACCGATGTCGCAGATCGCTGACGCGGTTGGTTGTAGCGTCTCAACTGTTCGCCGGGCCCTGGAGGTTTTGGCCCAGCTCGGGCTGGTTGAGATTACTCAGACCAGAACGGGAGACAAAGCGCGGCCGAACGGGGCAAGCATCTATACGCTCCTCGACCATCCTTGGTATGAGGGTAGAGAGATTGATCGGACGCCGACTCCGCTGGACACCGGGAGCGAAAAATGGTCGTCTTCCGTGGTGGACCTGAGGTATTCCACCATGGAACAGGGGGTCATCCATGATGGAATACCAAAAGATGAAATGGGGTATTCCACCATGGAATCCTCACAAATACGTTCTGTGATTAACAAGAAAAAACAACAACTACCGCCGACAACCGACACGTCGGTGGACAAGCCGCTGCGTGGTGGTAGTAGTTATGACAATAGTCAGGACAACGTGGGGAGCGGGGACGCGCATGTTAGGTGCTCGCATGATGCGCCTGTAGTGCCGGATGCCGAAGTAGAGGCCATAATAGATATGGTCAGTCAATGTGGGCTGACGCGGCATGCGGCTGTACAATTGGTAGCCGAATTTGGATCTACCGTTTGCAGATCAACGTGCGAGGTGATCAAGGGAAATCTGAGAAACGGGCGGAGAATAGAGCATTCCGCTTACAAATATTTCAAAGCCGTAGCCACTGCAAAATTCATGGAGGCTCCTTGCCAGCTTGTCGACGACATTCGGGCTGTCGATCAGGCGCAGCGGGATGCCCAGGAGCGAAACCGAACCATTGAACGTTTGCGATGGGATGCTCGCGATACTGACAGTCCGGAGGCGGGCTTAGCATTGGCACGTCTGAGGAAAATCTCGGACGGTTGCGAACCTGGCTGGAGTGACGATGACCGTGCGATGGCAGCCAAGGCATTGGAATGTCCTACATTCTGGGAGCAGCGGGAAATCGGCCTGAATCATATCAGACAGATTCGCGCAGTACTTGGTGGTCGCTTAGGATAAGGTTGTTCTGCCCAATCAGGGAATGTCCTGAAAGAAGGTGTCCATGCACTTGTTGGTGCCGGCGATGACGGCGTTCTTGGGGCTTGCTCCGCCGAACATGGCGATCGTGACGGCCGACGAGGAGCCGGAACCGGTGATCACCTTATTGACAACGTATTTGGCCTCCTGCACGTTCACAAACTTCGCCTTCATGACGATCTCGACTTTGATGGAGCTCGACCCGACACCTAAGTGAAAGCCGCCACCGTCGCCCTTGAACGGTTCAAGTGAGATAAACATCACGTAATCGGCGCCGAGCTTCTTGCCCACATTGACCAACTCGGCAAGCACGGGGGCGTCGTAGTTCTCGAAGGAAGCATCCTTGGTCACTTTTTCGATCTCCGGGCCGGACAGAACTGTCCACTTATCAGCGAACTTCGCGGCGGTTCGTTCGTTGATGACCTTGATAGCTTCTTTCGCGTACTTATCTGCCAACCCCGACTGGTTGATAACCGGGAGGAAGGCAACGACCGGCTTGGCGGGAACCTTCGCGGCGTCGAGCTGGTTAAGAAGGGGTGTGCCGGCCGCCGGTTCCGGGGCTGCTGCCGCGCTTGCGATGACCGAAGAACTAGCCGTTAAAAACACAAAGAATACCATGACAATAATTTTTTTCATACATTATGCCTCCATATCAGTTAGTCAACTTATTGGTTACCTGGCGCGGGCAATTTCTTGATGCGTACTGTGCACCCGTCCGGCATCCGTTCATATACTCGGCCCTGGTCGTCGGCATGCGCCGAAGGCAACCCGGCAGCGTGGATATTTTTAATCGCCTCTTTGACAGTCTTCTGCACCGCCTCAATTGGCGGGTTTAGGTACTCCCGGCGACCGTCCGGATGCAGCCTGTAAACTCCCTTGTCATCGCCATGAGTCGTGGCGAGACCGGCCTGGTGGGCCTCCTGGATCGCCGTCCTGGCCGCCTGGTGAAGGAGCTGTCTTTCGGTGGGTTTTTTCATGGTTTTCCCTTTTGCGCGGCCGCGGAAGTTTCTACTGCCGGGGCCTGTCTTTGTGAGTAGTGTTGTTGTAAAATTTTAGTGATTAGATTATTAACAGATCGTACTTCCGTTATTGCGTCCGCTTTCAATTGTTGATGGAGCTGGCGAGGTAGGGTGACTAGTATTCTAGTTTTATCTTTCCCAATTACCATAGTATCTATAATGCTCCCCTACGTCAAGACACAGAATGGAGAAAAACTAAGTTATGCTCCCATCTGTGTTTTTTGATATGAAACAGCCGCGTTGGGCACGTTTCCGAGGTAATATTGGGCAGGGCACGCTCCGCCTAGGGCGGAATG
>JAHDOI010000087.1 GCA_018434945.1 Selenomonadales bacterium | reverse complement strand
TAAAAAAGCCAGCCCCTTTAGGGGCTGACTGAGAACGCTATGCGGTTGGCAAACTTTCAGTGAGTCTTGAGACTCAGCTAGTATAATGCCCTTTCAGGGCTAACCCAAGCCACCCGTTTAACGGGTGGCTCCGTGACTACCCGTATAGTTTTTTCAGCAGCCAGGCCATGTTTTCGCCGAGGTTCCTCATATTGGCGATGCCCTCGGCGTCGTCGGTCACTTCGCCGATGTTGCGGCCATAGGCCATGTTCCAGTAGGTGGAGCCGACGAGATACATATCTTTGCTGTGGAGGAAGTGGGTGAGGGTGTCGAAGGCGCCGACGGCGCCGCCGCGCCGCGCGGCCACAACGGCGGCGCCGACCTTGTGTTTGAAGAGGCCCTTGTTGGCGGCCAGCACCATGCTCGCCCGGTCGATGAGGGCTTTGATCTGCGCGGTCGCGCCGGCGGCGTAGACGGGCGAGCCGAGGATTATCCCCTCGGCGGCGATCATCTGTGCGAAGCAGTCGTTGAAGAAGTCGTCGTCGATGACGCAGCGGGCGTTTTTCTGCGCCAGACAGGCGTAGCAGGCGGTGCAGCCTGCGAGGGGCCGGCCGGCGAGCTGGATAAGTTCGGTTTCGATGCCCCGGTCGTTAAGTTCGGCGAAGACTGTTTTTAGCAGGAGCGCTGTGTTGCCGTCCTGGCGGGGGCTGCCGTTAATGCCTACGACTTTCACCTTGTATCATCTCCCGTTGTTCGCTTGTGCCGGACTGCGGCATCTCGGCCGTCAATCCTCTTGGGTAATTTCTTCGCCTGTGGCGGGGAATATCCTGCTCCGGTGGAGGAAGAGAAGGTTTTTGTGGGAAGGACGCCGACGGCGAGAAGGTATTAGGAAGACGAGCACGAAAATTCCTTTGTATGGTAAACCGTCGTTTTAAAACGCGCCATGGCGGATACCGGCAGGCGCCGGGAGGTATGCTATGGCTGCGGGTGCCGGGAGAGGCCGGCGGGCGGTCGGGCCATGAAGCGTATTAGGAGGAGAGAAAGTATGACCAAGACGAAATTGACCGTTCCCCAGGTCCGGCAATTAAAAGAGCAGGGCAAGAAAGTCAAGATGATTGTCGCGTACGATTATCCCTTCGCGGCGCTTATCGACAAATCGGACGCCGATATGATCCTTGTCGGCGACTCGCTGGGCATGGTGGTGCTGGGCTACGACACGACGGTGCCGGTCAACATGGAGGAGATAATTTATCATCTGCGGGCGGTAAGGAGGGCGGCCCCCAATACGATGGTCGTCGCCGATATGCCGTTCATGTCGTATATCAACGTGGATGAGGCGATCCGCAACGCCGGACGACTGATGAAGGAGGGGGCCGACTGCGTCAAGCTGGAGGGCGGCCTGCCGATGGTGGATAAGGTCAAGGGGATCGTCGACGCCGGCATCCCGGTTATGGCCCATATCGGCCTGACGCCGCAGACGGTGTCGATGCTGGGCGGCTTCAAGGTGCAGGGCAAGGACGCCGCTTCGGCCGAGAGATTGCTGCTGGAGGCCAGGGAGCTCGAAGGGGCGGGGGCGTTCGCGGTGCTGCTGGAATGCGTGCCGTCGCCGCTGGCAAAATTGATAACCGCCAAGCTGAACGTGGCGACGATCGGTACCGGCGCGGGCGCGGGCGTGGACGGGCACTGCCTGAACGCGTACGATCTTACGGGGATATTCGACCGGTTCGTGCCCAAGTTCGTCAAGCAGTATGCCCAGGTCGGGCCGCAGATGCTGGACGCATTCAACGCCTACTGCCGGGAGATCGACAACGGCGAGTTCCCGGGGGAGAAGCATTGCTTTACGATGGATGAGGAAGATCTGAAGAGATTGTATTGAGATAAATACGGGGTCGGAAGGGAGACGGACGTGAAGAGCCATATTTCTACGAAGGGCCCGGAACGGGCAACCCATAGGGCGATTTATTACTCGATGGGTTTTCTGCCCGGCGACCTCGACAAGCCGCTCGTGGCGGTGGTCAATTCGCAGAACGAGACGATGCCCGGCCACACCCACCTTGACGAGATCGCGACCGCGGTGAAGGCGGGGATAACGGCCGCCGGCGGCACGCCGATAGAGTTTCCTGTCATCGGCGTGTGCGACGGTATCGCCCAGGGACATTTCGGGATGAAGTACCCGTTGGCCAGCCGCGAGCTGATCGCCGACTCGATCGAGGTGATGATGAACGCCCACGCTTACGATGCGATGGTGCTTATCACCAACTGCGACAAGATCACGCCGGCGATGCTGATGGCGGCGGCGCGGCTCAACGTGCCGGCGATCATGATCAGCGGCGGGCCGATGCTAGCCGGGTTCCACTGCGGCCGCAAGGTGGGCTACACCGACCTGTTCGAGTCGGTGGGCCAGGTGGCGCAGGGCAAGATGAGCGAGGCGGAGCTGGCGGCGTTCGAGTGGGAGTCGTTCCACGGGGCGGGCGCCTGCGCGCTGATGGGCACGGCGAACACGATGAATATGCTGGCCGAGGCTCTGGGCATGACGCTGCCGGGCTCCGGCACCGTCCCGGCGGTGAGCGGCAAGCGGCGGGCGCTCGCGAAACTGACCGGGATGAAGATAATGGAGCTTTACGAGAAGAATATCCGGCCGCGCGATATCATGACGATGAAGGCGTTCGAGAACGCCATCGCCGTCGATATGGCGATCGGCGGGTCGACGAACACCGCGCTTCATCTGCCGGCAATCGCCCACTCTGCCGGGTTGACGGTCGGCCGCGGGGAGTTCGAGCGGATCGCGGCCAGGACGCCGCATATCGTGAAGGTGAAGCCGGCCGGCGAGCATTTCCCGGAGGATGTCTACAACGCCGGCGGCGTGGAGGCGGTGATGAGGCACTTGCTGGATAACGGCCTCGTCCACGGCGACGCGCTGACGGTGACCGGGGACAAGGTGGAGGATAATCTCAAGGAGGCCGCTGTCAAGGACGCGAGCGTCATCCGGCCGGTGAGCGATCCCTACCAGGCGACGGGCGGCATCGCGTTCCTCGCCGGCAACATCGCTCCCGAAGGGGCGGTGTGCAAGAAGGCGGCGGTGGTGCCGGAGATGTTGAAGCACCGCGGACCTGCCCGGGTCTTCGACCAGGAGGAGGCGGCGGTGAAAGCCATCTACGGCGGGAAGATCAAGCCGGGCGACGTCGTCATCGTCCGCTACGAGGGTCCGCGCGGCGGGCCGGGGATGCGGGAGATGCTGACGCCGACGTCGGCGATCATCGGTATGGGGCTGGGCAGTTCGGTGGCGCTGATCACCGACGGGCGCTTTTCGGGGGCGACCTCGGGGGCGGCGATCGGCCATGTTTCCCCCGAGGCGGCGGCCGGCGGCCCGCTGGCGCTTGTCGAGGACGGGGACGTGATCGATATCGATATCCTCGCCGGCAAGCTGAACGCGCTGGTGGACGAGGCCGAGCTGGCCCGCCGGCGGGAGGAGCTGACGCCGTTCGTGAACGATATCCCCGCCGGCAGTTACCTGGAGAGGTACGCGTGCCTGGTGACGTCGGCGATGGGCGGCGCGGTGTTTAGAAATATGAGCTGCGAGCGAAAGTGAGGAGGAAAATCAAAATGGCGAAAAAGACTATCCTCGATTTCCAGAGCATGGTGACCAAGGGTGAGAAGATCGTTTACCTGACCGCGTACGACTACCTTACAGCCAAGATGCAGGAGAAGGCCGGCGTGGATATGATCCTGGTCGGCGACTCGCTGGGCATGGTTTCCCTCGGCTATGACACCACATTCCCGGTGACGATGAACGACATGATCCGCCACACCCAGGCCGTTCGC
>JAHDOI010000060.1 GCA_018434945.1 Selenomonadales bacterium | reverse complement strand
TTACTCGCTGATCGCGGTTACGACGCCGGCGCCGACAGTGCGGCCGCCCTCGCGGATCGCGAACCTGAGGCCTTCCTCGATCGCGATCGGCGTGATCAGCTCGATCGCCATCTGGATATTGTCGCCAGGCATTACCATCTCGACACCCTCCGGCAGCGTAACCACGCCGGTCACGTCCGTCGTCCGGAAGTAAAACTGCGGACGGTAGCCGTTAAAGAACGGCGTGTGGCGGCCGCCCTCTTCCTTCGACAGCACATACACCTCGGCCTTATACTTCGTGTGCGGCTTGATCGAACCCGGCTTCGCCAGTACCTGGCCGCGCTCGATCTCCTTGCGGTCGACGCCCCTCAAGAGAGCGCCGATATTGTCGCCGGCAACAGCCGAATCCAGAAGCTTGCGGAACATTTCCACGCCCGTCACGACCGTCGACTTCGGCTTCTCGGTCATACCGACGATCTCGACAGTGTCGCCCACCTTGACCTGACCGCGCTCCACGCGGCCGGTGGCCACGGTGCCGCGGCCCGTGATCGTGAACACGTCCTCGACAGGCATCAGGAAAGGCTTGTCGGTAGCGCGCTCCGGGGTCGGGATGTATTCGTCAACCGCGTCCATCAGTTCCATGATCTTGCCACACCACTGGCATTCGCGCTTGGCGCAGCCGCACTCGAGCGCCTTGGTCGCCGAGCCGGAGATCACCGGAATATCGTCGCCGGGGAATTCGTAGCTGGACAAAAGCTCGCGCACTTCCATCTCGACAAGCTCCATCAGCTCGGCGTCGTCAACCATATCCGCCTTGTTCAGGAACACCACCATCGCCGGCACGCCGACCTGGCGGGAGAGCAGGATGTGCTCGCGGGTCTGGGGCATCGGGCCGTCGGCCGCGCTTACCACCAGGATGGCGCCGTCCATCTGGGCGGCCCCGGTGATCATATTCTTTACATAGTCGGCGTGGCCGGGGCAGTCCACGTGCGCATAGTGGCGCTTCGTGGTCTCGTATTCGACGTGGGCCGTGTTGATCGTAACGCCGCGCTCGCGCTCTTCCGGCGCCTTGTCGATCTGGTCGTAGGCCACGAACTCGGCCCCGCCCTGCTTCGAAAGGGTCAGGGTGATAGCCGCCGTCAGCGACGTCTTGCCATGGTCGACGTGACCGATGGTGCCAATGTTAACGTGCGGTTTGGTCCTCTCAAACTTCTTCTTTGCCAT
>JAHDOI010000055.1 GCA_018434945.1 Selenomonadales bacterium | reverse complement strand
TGAGCAATATCGAGCGGGTCGAGGTGGTCAAGGGAGCCTCCTCGGTGCTGTACGGCACCGCGGCGATGGGCGGGGTGATCAATATCATCACCAAGAAGAAGGTCGAAAATAGTATTTCCTTAGAGCAGGGCAGCTTCGGGGTCAAGCGTCAGACGCTGTCCCTCCAGGCGGACAAACTGTCGTTGTCGCTGGGCCACAGCGAAACAGGCGACCTGGGCCAGATCAGCGATCCTTACCCGGCAACCGGCGCCAACCGCAGGTATACCGCCTTTCGCGGCGACAGGCGCGACTTTCTCCGCTGGTCGTTTGCGGTGAGCGACAAGATCACCTTTACCCACCAGCTCGATGCCGACAAATTCGACGTCGACCGGAACAACGCCGCCGGGGACACGCTGTATGAAAGGATCGCCCAGAAGGAAAGCAAGGATTCGATGATCCTCAAAATCAAGCACGGGGCGTGGGCCAGCAACCTGTACAACAACAAGCTGTCGCGCGAATATGTGAAATACAGCTCAACGGGGGTCAAAAACACCGACACCACCAGCCGGTTCGGCACTTACGGCCTGGACAGCCAGACCGACTGGACGACCCCTTTCGGCCGGTACATAGCCGGGGTGGCCTGGCAAAAGGACTGGTTCGAAAGCGACGACAGCATGAAGCCGCCGGCTACCTCGACTTCCTATGTGTCCTTAAAACAACGGGATTTTTTCTCGCTCTTCACCCAAGTCAATCATGCGCTCAACGCGAAGACTAATCTGATCGTCGGCGCCAGGCAGGAGTTCGTGCGCCAGCGAGACGCCAAGAATTACAGCGAGTTCTGCCCGCAGCTACAGCTCGTCACCGCCATCGATCCCGAACAGTCCTGGTACGTCAACGTCGGCCGAGCGTTCCGCATGCCCGCCCTGTCCGACATGTACGGCTCGACCTGGCGCAAAACGGCCAACCCCAATTTGGACCCGGAGTACGGCTACAACTACGAGATCGGCTGGAAACAGGTCAAAGACCGCAGTTCGCTGAAGGTGGCCGTTTACCGCATGGACTTCACCAACTACATCCAGTGGAAAGAGATCGCCACCAACAGCTACCTGCCGTATAACACCAAGTTCCGCAACATGGGCATCGAGGCCGGCTACGAGCATACGCTGAACAAGCGCTGGACGTATACCCTGGGGGTAAGCGTAAGCAACCCGCAGGAAAAGGCGGACGGCGAGGACTGGAAGCTGTCGCTGGCCAGGCTGCAAGTGACCGGCGGCGTCCGCTACCGGTGCGACAAGTGGGCGGTCAACGTCAGCGCGTCTTACCTGGGCGACCGCAAGGACGACCTCAAGCCGACTTTGCCGGTGAACGCCGAGATCAAGTATCTGGCTGCCAAGGATACCGAGATTAAGCTGCGGATGGAGAACGTGCTCGACCGCAACGACATCGTTTCCAACGGCTCGTCCTTCTACCGGGCGCTGCCGCGGACTTATTACCTCGGCGTGACGCGGAAATTCTAAGAAGTCTGCCGAGGCTAACGGCGAATGAAAGGATCGGCCATGAAAAACTATCTAACCGCTCTTGCCTTCGGGCTGGTCCTCTTCTGCCACGGCCAGGCTATGGCGCAGCCCCGGGAGGACATATCCCTTAGCGTGGATATCCCCTATAAATTCTCCGCCGGGGGCGGCGAAAACCGTGGTGGTTTGCCGCTGAAGGCGCTCGTTGCCGTGGAGAATACCGGGCCGGACGATAAGGACGTGCACATCGCCATCGGCCTGCCGGCCGGACTTGTGCCCGCGAAGCTTCCCGACGGCTGGCGGGCGGAGGGGAGCATCGTCAGCGGCGATATCCGCCTGCCGGGAGGGTACGGGCAATGGTTCGACTTGCTGACGTTCGACACCGTCGCTCTGGCGGCCGGCGAGCATGCGGTGTCGGTCACGGCTTCCGCCGGGGACTGGCGGCGGACCGTAACCTGTAAAGTAACGGTAGGGCATAAGGCCGCGACAGGCGGCAAGGGGCTGTCGATTGCCAACTTCGTCCTGCCGGTGGACCGCGCCGGCAATCCCGACGAGCGCCAAAGCCCCGGCACGCTCGTTCTCCGCGACAAAACGCTCGATTACTATAAAAGCGTCCTGCGGGGCCGGGGAGCATACAGCGAGGCGGCCGAAGCGGTCCATCCGCTGACAAACATGAATGTCCAGTTTGTTAACCCTGACGGCGACGAGCAGCTGCTGACCGTAGTCGCGCGGCTGTTTGACCGCGAGGGCCGGCCGGTGGCGGGCATGTTCACGCCGGCGGCCGGCATCGACGACCGGGAGGGCGGCGGCTTCGCCGCCAGCGGGGAGGGGACAACGGCGTTTATCGCCCTGTCCGGCGACCCCGTCCAGACGGTGCGGCTACCGGTATATATCGACGAGAACGTGCTCACGGGCGGCCGGTATGTCCTCCGCGTCGAGGCGCGGGAGGACGGCCGGCCAGTGACCGCGGCCGAGAGAGAGGTCACGGTAATCGCCCGCGACGGCAAGGCGGCGGCGCTTACGCTGGCGGCCGCCGTTCTGGTGGTTTGCGGCCTGTTTGCCGCCGCCCGTTATCGGAGCAGCCTGTTCGCCGGTCTGAAGACCCGCTGGCTGATTACGATAACGCTGTTCGGGGCGGTCTGCTTCGCGGCAGTCAACGTGCCGGCAACCCTTCTGGGCGAAGTGCTGCACGTGCTGCTGGGACCGCTCGCTTTTCTGGCTACCGGCATGTTTCACGGCGTCGTCCTCTATATGCTGGTGGCCGCGCTGGTGGTGCTTATTCCCCGGCCGGGGGTCGTGGCGCTGCTATTGGCGGTGCGGATGCTCCTGGGGCTGCTGGCCTTCGGCCACGCGTCGCCGGTGGCGCTGCTGCTCGTCGGCACCCAGGCCGTGCTGCTTGAGTGTTTTTTGTATTTGGCCGGAATAACGGCCGGACAGGGCGGCGGCGCAGGGGCCGAAAGCCTGCACCGCTGCCTGCCGGTGGCGCTCGCCTGCGCCGCCGCCGACGGCATTAGCACTTATCTGAACCTGCATGCCTTGTCTTTTCTGTACCGGGTTTTCTACGCCGACTGGTACATTTATGCCGCCGTGGCCGTGAACGGCGTCATCTATTCGGGCATCGGCGGGTTTTGCGGCGTGGTGCTCGGCAAAAAGCTGCGGACGGTGGGGAGCGACTGATGGCGCCGTTGATCGAAATCGACAACCTGACGTTCACCTATGGCAGCCGTAGTTCACCCACCATCGCCGACGTAACACTTTCGGTGAACGAAGGCGAGTTCGTGCTGATAACCGGCAGAACGGGCTGCGGCAAGAGCACGTTGCTCAGGTCCCTCAACGGGCTTATTCCCCACGAGAGCGGCGGCACGATGACCGGCCGCGTCCGTCTTTGCGGCCAGGACACCCGCGACCTGACGGTGCAGGAGCTGAGCCGGTCGGTGGGCCTCGTTTTCCAGAATCCTGAGGACCAGATATTCGCCACCAGGGTTTTCGACGAAGTGGCCTTCGTGCTGGAAAACGCCGGCCTGGACCCGGAGGCGGTCGCTGCCCGGGTGAAAGAAACCCTGCGGGATGTGGGCCTGGCCGGCAAGGAAAACGACAGCGTCCACACCCTGTCCGGCGGCCAGAAACAGCGATTGGCTCTGGCAGCCGTGCTGGCCGCCCGGCCGCGGGCGATTGTGCTCGACGAGCCGATTAGCCAGGTCGACCCCCAGGGAGCGTCCGAGCTTCTCCATCTGCTGGTGCGCCTCAACCGGGAGACGGGAATCACGGTGGTCGTCGTCGAGCACCGGCTGCAGGAGGTGGCCGCCGTCTGCCGACGGATGGTCCTGATGGAAGCGGGCCGGATCGTCTGGGACGGAGCTACGGCCGACCTCCTGAGCCAGCCGCATATATTGCGGGATAAAGGCCTGCGTCTGCCTCAGCCGGTGGAGATTTGCCTGGGTCTGAACATTTTGCCGCCGGCGACATCTACCAGGGGAGCGGTGAGCAGGATAAAAGCAGCCCTTCACGGCCTGTATCCGGAGGCCATTGCCGAACCGGCCGCTGCCGCAAAGCAGCCGGATGGCGACACACTGATAAGCCTGAAGAATGTGTATTTCCGCTACCGCGAACAGGGAGCCGACGTGCTCGACGGCGTATCGCTCACCGTCCGCGAGGGCGAGGTCGTAGCCGTCATGGGCGCGAACGGCGCCGGCAAAAGCACGCTGCTCCAACTGCTCAACGGCCTGCTCGCCCCGCGGTCCGGCGAGGTCCGGGTGCTCGGCGCCCGGCCCGTGGCCGGCCGCGGCAGGGTTGGCCAGGTGATGCAGAACCCCGATCTCATGCTGTTCTGCCCCACGGTCGAGGCGGAAGTAGCCTTCGGGGCGGTCGACAGGGCGACCGTAGCCCCGCTGCTGGCAAAACTGGGGCTGGCAGAGCTGGCGGGAGATTTCCCGCTGGCTCTCAGCCGGGGGCAGCGGCTGCGGACGGCGCTGGCCGCCGTGCTGGCCTGCCGGCCGGCGGTTCTGCTGCTGGACGAGCCGACAACGGGGCAGGACTACGCCCATATCGGCGCGATCGCCCGCCTGGCCGGCGATTTCGCCGCCGCCGGCGGCGCGGTGGTGTTCTGCACCCACGATGCGGAAATCGCCGCCGGTTATGCGACCAGGATAATTGTCATGAAAGAGGGCCGGCTGCTGTTGGACGGCGGGTCAAGGCAGGTTTTCGCCCAGGGCGGCCTGCTGGCGGCTGCCGGCGTGAGACCGCCGCCGGCAGCGGTCATCGGCGAGGCGCTGCTCGCCAAAACGCTGCTCTCGTCCGAGGAGGTGATAACTCATGTTCGCCAGGCAATTGTGGGAGGCTGAAGCGGGCTCAACGCCTATCCACCAGCTCGACGGCCGCGTCAAACTGATGCTGCTGGCCGTTCTGGGCATAGGCGTCATCCTGATCGACAGCCCGCGGACGCTGTTTCTGCTGCTGGCGGCGACGCTGACCGGACACGCGGCGGCAAAAACGTCGCTGCGCCGCTGGACGTTGCTGGCGTTGTTTCTGCTCATTGCCGCCTGGGGTTCGATGGTCAGCCAGGCAATGTTTTACAATCAGGAGCCGCGTAACCCCATCGTGTGTCTGATCGCTCCGGCTACTCCGCTTCTCGGGAGGCTGACGGACGGCGTCTATATCTACCAGGAAGGCTTGGCCTACGGGGCGGTACAGGCGATGCGGTCGTGCATAATGCTGACATACGGCTTCCTGCTGTGCTGGACGACCGACCCGCGGGAACTGCTGCGCAGCCTGGTATTTTGGCGGCTGCCTTACGAGCTGTCCTTCATGGCTGTCACCGGTCTTCGCTTCCTGCCGGTGGTTTTGAGCGAAACGGCGACGGTTATCACGGCGCAGCGCCTGCGCGGCTTTGCCGCCAGCAAAGCCATGTCGCCGGCCGGGGCGGTCAGGACGGCCTTCCGGACGCTGTGGCCAGTGCTGGCGCGGTCGCTGCGGCGCGCTGTGACTTTGGCCATGTCGGTGGAAAGCCGGGGGTTCGGCAGCGGCTGGCGAATGGCCGCGATGCCGCCGCTGACGACGGGAGGTAAGGCGATGCTGGCAGGCTGCCTCGCCGCCGCCCTACTGGCGGGCGCTGCTAAGCTGCTGTACGTTTTTCAGTTTAACGGCTGGGCGCATTTTGCCGGTTGCCGTTTCGTCTACGATTTCGCCAGGCAATGGCTGTAAGGGGTGGCTGATGAGAACAAGCGATTTGTGGCGATGGTTGATAGTGCTTATCTTCGCGGCCAGCCTGGCGGCCTTGGGCTGGTACGTTTTTATGGCCGATTCGGGGACGCGGCGGACGGCGGGACGGGAAGGTGGCGGCTCTTACCGTCAGACCGCCCAGCTCGCCCTCGGGCAGGTCGAAGTGAAAAATTATCAGCGGATGGGTTTCACCAGGGGCATCCTGCGGTTTTCGCCCGACAGCGGCCTGCTGGCCGTGGGGACGGAAAACGGCCAGGTGATCATGTTGTCCCGGGAGGGCGAAGTGCTGTGGCGGCGGCCGGCCGGCTTGGGCAAGGTCACGGCGCTGGAGTTTTCCCCCGAAGGCGACTGCCTGTATGTGGGCGAAACCAGCGCCGACGGCAGCCTGTACTGCCTTGACGCCGCCAGCGGGCGCGAGCGGTGGAAAAACAGTGTGGCCGCCGGACTGGGCGTCGACCTCAAGCGCAAGAGCCACCCCGGCGTAATACGGCTGCTCGCCGACCGGACTGGCCGCGTCTTCGCCCTGGGGCAGCGCTACGACCGCACCGCCGCCGGCGAGAGCGTTTACCGGGGCCAGATATTCTGCCTCAGTCCGGAGGGTGCGGAACTGTGGCGTTTTCCCGCCGCCGGCGCCATGGACGCCTGGGTAAACTGGATGGGCGCCGACGAGCAGGGCCGGCGGATCGTGTTCGGCACCGCCAACTTCGATACCGAAAGACGCTATCGCTACGATAAAAATATTTACTGCCTGAATGCCGGCAGCGGCGCCGAGGCATGGAGTTCAAGCCTCGAACCGGCGCCGCCTTTCCAGCGGACCATCCTGCGGGGCAGTCCCAACATCGCCGCCGACGGCGAATACGTCGCCGCGATGGCGAGCGACGGCCGGGCCTTTCTGCTCGATGCCCGGGGGCGGGAGCTTTGGCGCCGCCACCTCAGCGCGCCAAAAAAGCTCGACGAAATCTATCTGAACGCCGTCGGCCGGGATGCGTATGTGCTAGGCGGTCTTGTCGTCTTCACCACAATTAATACCTACAATAATGCCAACTGGCAGCTGCCCACGCCTGTGGAGCACCCTGCCAGCAACAGCCTGTTCGTTTTCGACACTGCCGGAAAGTTCGTCGCCAGGTGGCGGGCCGGCGGCGGCATCGAGGAGATAGCATTTGCGAGCGCCCGGCAGATAGCGGTCGCGGTCGGCCGCAACACCAAGACCAAGGACCCCGCCGTCCACGGGATATATGTGCTTGCTTTGCCGGACGCAGCGGCGGCGGAAAAACTGGCGACCGACGGTCCGTGCGCTGCGGTCGCCGTAAGCCCGGACGAACGGCTGGTGGCCGGTATAGAAGCGCCGTTGCAGCTCGACGACGGGACGATCGTCGGCGGTTACCGGCTATGGCTGTGGAAAAAGACGGGTTCCCGGTAATCCCTCCGGTGGGGGCAAAAATAACGCAGTCGAATAATAGATGGCGCATGTTGACAGGGGTAGCGGTTTGAAGTAGAATGGTTAAAGGCAAACATTGGAATAGTGGCAGGCACGACGCCTGCCGATACCACCTGAAGGTTCACTCCCGGTCAACAGTAAGCGATTGGTCTGACATGCGCCATGAAGGGCTTACCCCACGAAGGGTAGTCTTTTCATGGTTTTTTCATTCTTTGCCGCAGGAATCTTTTTTGACAGATACGGAGGCTTAAAAATGGAGCTTTTATTCAACGCAGCAGCCTTGTTTCAAAAAGGCGGCCTGGTTATGTATCCGCTGCTGATCTGCTCGATAATCGTCGTGACCGTCGCCGTCGAGCGGTTCTTGTTCTATCGCGCCGCGGAAACCGCTATAGATAAATTATTGGCCGGCCTTGGGCCCGAGCTGGATAAAGGCGACAGGGCAAGAGCCCTGACAGTATGCCGTGGGGCCAAAGGTTTGGCAGCGAGCGTCCTAGCGGAAGGACTGAAACATGACTATGCCGACAATCGCGGCCTGGAGAACGCCCTGTCAGGCGCCGCCTCGTTGCGCGAACGCGTCAACTACCTGGACACCATTGTTACGCTCGCCCCTTTGCTGGGCCTTCTGGGCACCGTTTTCGGCATGATATCCTCTTTCAGCGTTATGAACATCCGCTCCGGGCAACCGCAGGCGATAACCGGCGGGGTCGGCGAGGCCTTGGTGGCTACCGCGGCCGGGCTGCTCGTCGCCGTGCTGGCGCTGGTTGTCCACAGCTATTACGTCCACCGCCTGAACATCATGATAACCGGGATGGAGCGTTGCTGCACCTACCTGCTCGACGCCTTCAGCCGGAGTGATAAGCATGAAACTGCGTAATTTGCGGATCGAAAGCTCTCCCAAGCTGATGATTATCCCGATGATCGACATTATCTTCTTCCTGTTGGTCTTTTTCATGATGAGCACGCTGTACATGGTCGAGCAGCGGACGCTGCCGGTTAACCTTCCACAGGCCGCCACTGCCCAGGCCGACTTGCAGCAAAACACCGCGATCACCGTTACCAGGGAAGGCATGATATTGATCGACCAGGAGGTCATCCCGCCCGAACTGCTGCGACCACGCATCCAGGCCCAGATCGCCCGCAAGGCGGATACCGCGTTTATCCTCAGAGCCGACAAGCAGGCGGAGTACGGTAGGGTCATCGCGGTCCTGGACGAACTGAAGGCGTTGGGCATACGGCGGGTTGCCGTCGCAACCGACGCGGTCCAGAGGTGACGGGTGTGCTTAGGCAAGATAGATGGCGAAAGGCTTTGCTGACGTCCGTTTTATTCCATTGCCTTGTGCTGACAGGAGTCGGCTGGCTGTGCGGCAGTCTGCTCAAAGCAGCCCATCCCCTGGATTATATCGAAGTTGAACTAATCAGTATCGCTGACCAGCGCGAACGGGTGACCAGTCCTGGTTCACAGCTGGCCGTTGTGCCGACGAAAGACACGCCGCGCCCTGCACAGGAGCGCTCGATAATCGCCGAGAAGCCGGTGGTAGTGACCGAGCTTTCCGCCAACACGGTTGTCGAGAACGCCACGACGCAACCTGCCGCTACCGCGGTTGCCGGCGGCGGTTCGTCCGCAGCCGGCGCTTCGGTACAAGCCGGTGCTCCTGCAGGGGGCAGGGCGGTCGCCGCCCCGCGGCTCCTGCACAGAACCGAACCCCGCTATCCCGAGGAAGCACGGCAGGCTGGGGCCGAAGGGACGGTGGTCGTCAAGATCGAGATAAGGGAAGACGGGCATCCGGGAGCGATTGCCGTGGTCCGCTCCTCCGGTCTTCACAGTCTGGACGCGGCAGCCTTGCAGGCCATCCGGACCTGGCGGTTCGTTCCCGCTCAAGAGGTGGAATCAGGCCGGGCTGTAAGGTGCTACACAACGGTATCGATAGTGTTTCAACTTAAAGCTTGAAATGAATGATAGTCCCGGTAGATGACGCAACCGCGAACGGTTGCGAAGGCACAAGAAGTGCCGCGAGAAAGTGTACTTGCCCCCTGTGCTCTTGCAAGGGTTGAAAAAATGTCATATTGCAAAAGAAAGCCATGAAGGTGAACGTCTTACGGCAGATGGGCAGCTCATGGTTTTTTATTTTTGGATTATAGGGACCTGACGCGAAAGGAGGTGGCGGCCGTAAAGGCTGGCCGATGGCGAAACGAAACGTAGTCCTGGCAATCATCATACTATTGGCCGCGCTTCTGCCGAGTGCCGGCTGCGGCGACAAGAGCGCCGTTGTCCAGGGGGTGTTTGCCAGGGACGGCATTGCCATTGTCGGGGCGACTACCTCCGAAGAGAATCCCCGTGAGGTAATCCTGAAAGTTGACGACCGACCCAAGCCGACCAAATGGCAAAAGCATGGCAAGGTCATTCTTTTAATGGAACCCTGGCAGGCGGGGTCCAGCTACGAGGTCTTGGTTGACGGAATGAGCTGGCGGGGGATGGCTCCCCTTAACCCTATGCCGCTCAAGGTGAGCGCCGAAGAACTGGGTTCGCTGGAGGAAACGCCCTCGGTCAAAGAATGGACGCCGGCGGTGTACGAAGACGTCGCCGTTTCGCCTGACGGCAAATACGTCGGAGTGGCGTCCTTCGACCGCAACGTGTACCTGTACGACGACAAGGGCCAAAAGCTGTGGCAAAGTCGCATAGCCAACGGGGTCGGCGTCGCCGTAGCCTTCTCCGCCGACGGCTCCCGCCTCTTTGTCGGCGAGTCGAGCCCGGACGCCAATATCTACGCATTTGACACCTTCTCCGGGAAAACGGTGTGGCAGCATGCTTTCGCCGCCGATATCGGCAGCAGCAGCGCGCCTCGCTGGAATCAGCGGCCGAAAATCACCGGTCTTATCGCGGCAGGCAGCAGAGTCATCGCCAGCGCGGAGTATACGCAGCGGGTGGCGGAGAAAGACGGCGCGGGAACAAAAGTGAAGCATGTCACCGCGTGCGTCGTCAAAGCTTTCGACAGCCAGACCGGTGCCGTCATATGGCGATATCCGCAGACCGGCGCGATGGATACCGGAGTATCGCGAATGACCGCTTCGGCCGACGGCGGTAAGCTGGTATTCGCCAATCACTCGTGGAGCAAGGGACGGGAGTACGTCGACGGTGCGCTGCGCATCCTGGACGGCGCGACCGGAAGGCTTATCGGCCTGCACCGACTTGCGCCGCGACATTTCAGCTATGTGGGTATCTTCGACGGTATCCACCTTTCGCCGAACGGCAATTACCTCGCCGTGATCACGGCGGACAGCCGGGGCATGCTTTTCGACGTGAGCGGCGTCACGGCTGAGGCCGCGGGCCGCGGCGACGGCTTTCGCCTGCTGTGGCTGCGGCAGATCAGCAAAATACACCAGGTCGGCGGCGTGCCGGTCTATGCCTACGGCAATACCGCCCGCACCACCGACGACGGCCGGGTGTTTTTCATGACCGGCGGCACATTCCTGGCCGACAAGACGGCTTCGACGGGCGCGCCGCCGATCGTCCACCCCGATGCCACCAGCCTGTTCGCGTACAGCGCCGACGGCGGGCTGCTGTGGAAATGGCAGACCGAGGGAGGCATAAGCAAGCTGCGGTTTTCGCGCGACAGCAGGTATCTTATCCTGCCCGTATACCACAATTACGTGACCGGGCAAAACGACCGGGCCGGCTTATATTGCCTCGATCTGGCGAAAAGCGGCGGCGACCCCCTGGTCTGGTTTTATCAGTTCGAGGGAGTAGCGGTGGCGGCGGCGATAGCTGGCGACGGCACCGCCATAGCCGGTTTGGAGGTCCCGCTACGAAGGGCGGACGACAGGCAAGCGGGCAGGCATCGTCTGCATATTCTGCGTTAGGCTTGGATTGGAGCGAGCGATGGGTAGGGGCAAATGGCTTTTATTGCTGATTATCTTTATAGCTGCGGGAGGCTGGTTCATCCTGGGCGGTGAAGAGCAGGGCGTGGAAGGGAACGTCCGATTCGGACGGCAGGGGGCGGATATCTGTCTTGCTGAACCGCAGGCAGTCTCAAGGGTCGCCGTAAGCGGCGAAGGCGGTCAGCCGTTTGCCGTGGCCGTTCTGGGACCGGGCGTACGCCAGAAGATACCGATATTCATGAATTGGGAACCGGGCCGCAAGTATTATTTCACCATGACTCTGGCTGACGGGGGCAGCGCGGTGCTGGCGGCCCAAAGCCCGGACGAAAGGCTTGACCGGGTTTCGCTCAAGCTGCGGGCTCCCTACGGACTCAGCGGCAAGGACGGGGGCGGTGTCGTACCCGAAGACAGTGTGCTTACCGCCGATGTGCTGGTTACCAACAACGCCGAGCAGCCTGTCGAGGCAACGCTCGTCATAGCGGTTCCCGCCGGCCTGGAAGTGGTGGCCGTGCCGGACGGCCTGCGGGCCGAACGGAGTGACGGCACTCTTCTTTTGACAGGGCGGCGAAGGCTGTCGGCGCGGAATGAACTCTGGAATGAGCAGCTCCAGCTAAGGGCCGGCAAAGCCGGTACGAATGCCGTGCTTCAGGCTTCTCTGGTGTTGGACGACGGCCGGTCGCATTGGCGGCAGGCCAGCCAGGCTACTATCCAGACGGCAACAACGGCGGCGATCGGCGGAAAAATCAGGATTGCGGCGGTGGAAGCGCCGGTGGACTCCATCGGCCGGGTTGACCCCAAAGCCCAATCGGGCGTGCTTGTCTATGCGCCCCCCAGCCTGCTGTCGAACATCTGGGGCGCGCAGACCGGCGGCCGGCTCGACGATGAGCCGTTCGCTTATGCCAGAGTTACGATAAGCAACGACGGCGACGAACAGGTGCTCGTGCTTGTCGCCGGCAAGGTCGTCGACCCGGCGACCGGCGAATTGGCCGCGACTTACCGCGTACCTCCCCACAAGAACGACGGGAAGGGATACAGCTACGATGTGGCGGCCGTCGGCCCGCGCGGCAGCACCAGTGTAATCTTGCCGCTTTACCTGAATGAAAACAGTCTGCTGGCCGGCAACTACGTTTTTCGGGCCGAAACGGCCATCTTCGGGGTCAGCCAGGTGCTGGCCGGCGCCGACAGGCAGGTGCAACTGGTTGCCCGCAGTGACCGGCCGCTTCTGATCACCTTGCTGATGGCGCTAATCGCGCTGGTGGGCACCGGATGGCTTATGTGGCGGCAGGAAGCGGCGCTGGCCCGTTTCTCCACCAAGGAGCTTGTCATCATTTCTTTGTTCGGCACAGTCACATTTGTCACGGTCAACATGCCGCAAACCATCCTGTGGGATATCGCTCATGTGGTTTTCGGCCCCTTCAGCTTTTTGTTTACCGGCTTTTTCGGACAGACAGTGCTGTATGCGCTGATAGTATCGCTGGCGGCCGTGCTGCCCCGCCCGGGAGCCATAACGCTGATGATCGTAGTCAGGATGATACTGAACGGCTTTATTTTCGGCCATTTTACGCCGGTGCAGATTCTATCCTACGCCATGCTGGCGGTCTGCCTGGAGGGCGCCTTGTATCTGACCGGGGCGACCCGTGGCCCCAGGAAAGACGGCTTGGGCAGGGTGGCGTTGCTCGCTCTGGCCTGCGGGCTGGTGGACGTCGTCACGACTTACATGAATTTTATGGCCTACATGACATTATACCGCCTGTATTACGCCGACTGGTACATCGGTGCCGTCATCGCCGCCGGCTTCGTCTATACCGCCGCCGGCGCGGCCATCGGCTGCCGGCTGGGCGGAACCTTGCGGCGCACGGCCACTGATTAGGGGAGAAACCGATGATTGCGATCAACAATCTCAGCTTCCGCTATCCCGGGCGGGATACGGCCAGCATACGCGAAATTAACCTGCATATCCGGGCGGGCGAGTTCGTCCTCCTGACCGGCCCCACCGGCTGCGGCAAAAGCACGCTGCTTAAATGCCTGAACGGCATCATTCCCCACCTTTCCGGCGGCGAGTGCCAGGGCGAGGTGCTCATCGGCGGCCGGGCGACCCGGTCGCTGACAATGGCCCAGCTTTCGGCCAAGGTGGGGCTTGTCCAGCAAAGCCCGGACGACCAGATTTTCGCCACCGCCATCCAGGACGAGGTGGCGTTCGGGCCGGAGAATCTCTGTTTGCCCCGGCCCGAAATAGAAAAACGGGTGGAATGGGCGCTTACGGCGGTGGAATTGGGCGACTGCCGCCGCCGGAGTACGGCGGCGTTGTCCGGCGGCCAGAAGCAGCGGCTGGCCATCGCCGCGATGCTGGCATTAAATCCCAGGGTGCTGGCCTTGGACGAACCGATCAGCCAACTCGACCCCCAGGGAGCGAACGAGGTCATGACGGTGGTGCGAAAGCTGAACAAGGATTACGGCGTGACGGTGGTCATGGTGGAGCACCGTATCCACGAAGTGGCGCAGTTTGTCGACCGGATGATAGTGATGCAGGCCGGCCGGATTCTGATCGACGCGCCGACGCGCGAGGCGATGGCCAAGGCGGATTTAATCGCCGGTATGGGACTTAGGCTGCCGGATACGGTGGAGATAAGCCGTCGCTTCAAATTGGAGCGGGTCGCCATGACGGTGCAGGAAGCGGCCGGGATGCTGAAAACGGGCGGCGCGGTTCGGACCGAAGTCTTCGCGCAAAGACAAATGCGCAGAGAAGGTGCCCAGCCGGTTGTAGAGGTCCGGGATTTGTCATATCGGTACGGCAAAAGTGACAAGCTGGCGGTGGACTGCCTGAACCTCGTCGTTGACCGGGGAGAAAGGGTGGCGGTGATGGGCCGCAACGGCGCCGGCAAGTCGACGCTGCTCGCCCATATCGCGGCTCTGACGCCGCCCTGGCGGGGTGCGGTCCAAGTGGCTGGCCGGGCGATATCCCGCAGTTACGGTCTGCCGCTGGGAACGGTGGGGATGGTGATGCAAAACCCCGACCTGATGCTTTTTCAGGCCAGCGTCCGGCGGGAGGTGGACTTCGGTCTGCTGAATCTAGGACTCCCGGCCGCCGTGAGGGCGGAACGCTACAGCCGGGCGATAGAGAGTCTCGGCCTAGCGCCGCTCCAGGACGATCCGCCGTTGGCCCTCAGCCGCGGTCAGCGACTGAGGACGGCGGTGGCCGCCGTCGTGGCCATGCGGCCGGAAATAGTCTTGCTCGACGAGCCGACCACCGGCCAGGACAAGCGGCACATCGACAGCATGATGGACGGGCTGGCAGCCCAGGCGGAAACACTTGTATTCTGCACCCATGATGTCGATACCGCCATCCGTTACGCCACCAGGATCGTCGTCATGGACGGCGGCCGGATCATCGCCGCCGACCGGCCCCGCAAGATTTTCGCCGACGAGACGTTGCTCGCCCGCAGCGGCCTTAGGCCCACCCAAGCCTGGCTTGTGGGAAAAGAACTGGGATTTGCCGACATATTCACTCCCACCGATCTGGAGGAACGCTGGCAATGCTGAACTGGCAGGAATTCACCTACAGCGGCGCCGAGGCCACGGCAATCTTCCGCCTGGACCCGAGGGTAAAGATCCTCATGCTGGTTATCACCGGCCTTTTTATCATCTTCCTCGACAATCCCTGGCTGCTCGCCGCTTTGCTGGCTGTCGGCCTGGCCGGCGTATTCGCCGCCAGGCTCACGCTGCTGAAAGTAAAGATAGTTCTGGCGGTCATAGCCATCGGCCTGTGGGGGGCGGTGTTCAGCCAGGCGCTGTTTTACGAGCAGATGCCTCGCACCGCCGTCTTGACCGTTATTTCGCCCCAGACGCCGCTGTTGGGCCCGCTGACCGGTGGCCTGTACGTGTATCAGGAAGGGATAGTCCACGGCCTGCGGCAGGGACTGCGGATGGCGGCTATGACCACGCTGGGTCTCCTGGTTTGCTGGACGACGGACAGCAGGCTGCTGCTGCTGGGACTGGTAAGGCTGCGGCTGCCTTACAGCCTGGCCTTCATGGCGGTCACCGCCGTAAGGTTCATCCCCATCCTCTTGCAGGAGACGCTGCAGGTTATAGCGGCCTCAAGGCTGCGAGGCGGCAGGCGGTTCAGCATGCAGACGCTGCTGCCCATTCTCGGCAACTGCCTGCGGCGGGCGGGCACGTTGGCGGTGGCGGTGGAAAGCAGGGCTTTCCGGGCCTTCGGGGAGCGCACTTATCTTGAGGAATTGCGATTTAACGCCGCCGAGAAGCTTCTGCTGGCAGGCTATCTTCTGCTGGTGGCCGCGGCGGTGGTCAGTAAAGCCAGTTATCTTGGCTATCAGTACGGGCTCTTTTATCATTCGGCCCTGCGCCCGCTGTACGAATTTGCCAGAACGTGCTTATAGGAGGAGATACGGTGAAAATCGGCGCGATCATGTGGACCAGCTATATGCCGGCCCTTATCGAGGCGGCCGGGGAGATCGCCGGCCTGGAACTGAGGATGTGCAGCATCCGCGACCTTGAAGACCTGGATTTCCGGGAGGATTTTCTCGCTTTTCTCCGCGGGGAGGCCGACGCGCTGCTGCTCTTCCCCGCCACCAACGCGGTTTGGGAAGCGGTGGCGGCCGACATCGGCGCCGTTAGCGGGCGGAAACCAACGGTGGCTTTCGGCTACGATCCCGGCCTGGCGGCTTACAACACCGTCCGGGCCGACATCACGCTGACGGTGCAGCGCTACCTTACGCTGGGCGGCCGGGAAAACTCGCGCAACGCCCTGTTATACATCATGAAAGAGGTGCTGGGGGCCGAGGTTGCCGTTTTGCCGCCGGAGGAGATCGCCTGGCAGGGTATCTTCTATCCCGGCGATGAGGCTGTCTACCAGAATTTGGCCGGGTATATCGCCAACCACCCGGACTGGGACGCCGGCCGCCCGACGGTGGGTGTGCTCTGTTACCGGCACTTATGGCTGAACCGCAACACCGAGGTGGTCGAAGCGATAATCGCCGAGCTTGAGGCCGCCGGCTGCAACGTCATCCCCGCCTTCAGCACCGGCCGGCGCGACGTCGAAACCGGGTCGGAAGACAACGCTTTCGTTATCGCCAACTACTTCATGGGCGGAGGCCGGCCGGCCATCGATGTGCTGATAAACCTGCAGTCCTTTTTTCTGGTTAAGCAGGGGGAAACCGAGCGCACCGCCCAGCCGGCCGGCGAAGAACTGCTCAGGCGCCTCGACGTGCCGATCATCAAGGGCCTTTTGACCTACGGCAAAACCGAGGGCGACTGGCGGTCCGACGCCTACGGGATTTCCGGCCCGACCATGGTTATGTCGGTGGCCATGCCGGAGGTTAACGGCGTCATCGAGCCCATCGTTATCGGCTGCCTCAGCCGGGTCCGCCAGCCGGACATCGGCGGCGCGCTGGAATACTATCTGCCGGTCGAGGGTCGCGTGCCCTATCTGTGCCGGCGGGTGAAAAAGTGGCTCGACCTGAAATACAAAAAGCCGGCCGACCGCAAAGTGGCGTTCATTCTCCACAACAGCCCCTGCCACGGCTTGGAACTGGCGGTGGGCGGCGCCGCCAACCTCGATTCGCTGGAAAGCGTGGCCCGCATCATGGTCGCCATGCGGGAGGCGGGCTACCGTATCGAAGACATGCCGGCCTCCGGCAAGGAGATTATCGACCGGATCATGGAGCGGAAGGCGATATCCGATTTTCGCTGGACGCCCATCGAGGAGATTGTCGCTAAGGGCGGCGTTATCCATTATATGACGGCGGACGAGTACCGGCGGTGGTTCGACGCCTTCCCGGCCAAGTCGCAGGCGGCTATGACCGAGACGTGGGGCGCGCCGCCGGGTGAGGAGAAAGACGGCGTGCCGGCCGCCATGGTGTACGACGGCAAGATACTCATCACCGGCGTCGAGTACGGCAACGTCGTGGTCTGCTGCCAGCCCAAGCGGGGCTGCGCCGGGGCGCGCTGCGACGGTCAGGTCTGCAAACTGCTGCATGACCCCGAGTGTCCGCCCACCCACCAGTATGCGGCCACCTACCGCTACCTGGAGGATACCTGGGGCGCCGACGTCCTGGTGCATGTCGGCACCCACGGCAACCTGGAGTTTCTGCCCGGCAAGTCGCTGGGGTTGTCGGAGACCTGTTTCCCCGAACTCGTCCTGGGGACGATCCCGCATTTATACATATACAACACCGACAATCCCCCGGAAGGGACGATCGCCAAGAGACGCAGTTACGCCACGCTGGTCGGCCACATGCAGACGGTGATGGTGGAGGCCGGCACCTATGGCCAGCTTGAAGAACTGGAAAATCTGCTGGACGAATACGCGCGGGCCAGACAGGCCGACCCGGCGCGCGCCCACGAGTTGGAGCACCTCATCGTCAATAAAGCGGTCGAGGCCAAGCTCGCCGGCGAGGGGGAGCGGGCGGATATCGCGTCGCTCGCGGAGAAACTGCACGGCCAGGTAACCAAGCTGAAAAACCGCCTGCATCAGGACGGTATGCACGTTTTCGGCGACATCCCCCAGGGCGAACGGCGGGTCGGCTTCATCCATGCGGTACTGAGGCACGACAGCGGCGCGGACGGCAGCCTCAGTCGACTGGTGGCCGAGCTCATGGGCCTGGACTACGATTTGCTCATCGACAGCCCTCATACGTGGCACGCCGGCTTCGCAAAGAACCACGGCGCCCTGCTCGACGAGGTCAACGGCTATGTCAGGGCTTTTATCGGCAGGTTCTCGACCGACGGTTCGGCCATGCCTGACCTGGCCCGCGCGGTCATGGTCGACAGCCTTGTAAACCCTGACAAAGTCGGTCAGCTTGAGTATTGGCAAGACAAAGTCCGAACAATCGACGCCAATCTTACAGCCTCGAAAGAAATCGACGGCCTGCTGCACGGCTTTGGCGGCGGCTACCTGCCGGCCGGGCCGTCGGGGCTGATCACCAGAGGGCGGGCCGATATCCTGCCCACCGGCCGCAATTTTTACAGCGCCGACCCGGAGCGCATCCCCACCAAGGCGGCCTGGCAGGTGGGACGCAAGCTGGCCGACGCCCTGCTGGCAAGGCACGAGGCGGACACCGGCCGCCTGCCGGAGAATTGCGGCATGGTGCTGTTCGCCACCGACTGCATGTGGACGGACGGCGAGCAGGTGGCGCAGATTTTGGCGCTGCTGGGGGTGGAACCGAAGTGGCTTGACGGCGGGCGGGTCAAGGGCTTCCACGTCATTCCCCCGGAGGAACTCGGCAGGCCGCGCATCGACGTCACCCTCAGGATCGGCGGCGTGACCCGGGACTGTTTCCCGGGGATCGTCGAGTATATAGATGAAGCTGTGCGGGCGGTAGCCGCCTTGGACGAACCGGGCGAGCAAAATTTCATTCGCAAGCACGTGCTGGAACAGTTGACCGAAGATACGCCGACAGCCTGGGAACAGGCGACGGCGAGGATTTTCGGCAGCCGGCCGAACACTTACGGCGCCGGCGTCAGTCTGGCGGTCCATGCCTCGGCCTGGAAGACCGAGCAGGACCTGGCCGACATCTTCATCGCCTGGAGCGGCTACGCCTACGGCAAGGACCGCGACGGCCGGGAGGCGACCGGACAGTTCAAACGCCAGTTGAAAACGGTCGATCTTACTTACAACAAGGCGGCTACCGACGAATACGACCTGTTCGGCTGCTGCTGCCATTTCTCCTATTACGGCGGCCTGACGGCCGCGGCCCAATCCGTCAAGGGCGGCGAGGTGAAAACCTACTACGGCGATACCCGCGACCCGTCGCGGCCGGCGGTGACCACCCTGTCGGAAGAAATCGAGAGCATCATCAGGGTTAAGATCCTCAACCCGGACTGGATCGAGGGCATGAAGCGCCACGGCTACAAGGGCGCCGGCGACATGGCCAAACGCGTCACCCATGTCTACGGCTGGGAAGCCACCACCGGGGCGGTGGCCGACTGGGTGTTCGACGACCTCGCCAAGACTTATGTGCTTGACGAGGAAATGCGCCAGTGGTTCGAGGACAACAACCCCTGGGCGATGGAGGAGATTAACCGGCGGCTGCTGGAGGCGGCCGAACGCGGCTTGTGGCAGGCCGACCCCGAGGTGCTGGACGGCCTCAGGGACGCCTATATGGAAATCGAAGGCTGGATGGAAGAGCGGATGGGCGACATTGCCGGCGAGTTTCAGGGAGGATCCATAGATATCGTTACCGCCGACGAAGTGCCGGCCTGGAAGGAAAAGTTGGGCAAAAAACTGGAGGGGAAGGATGTAGGGTGATGACGAAGAAAAACAAAAGAAATCTCCGGCGGGCGATACTATTGTCGCTGCTGCTCGGCGCCGGGGCGCTGGCGCCGGCGGCTTATGCCGGGGAGGCGCCGGTCTACGACCTGGACACCGTGGTGGTAACCGCCACCAAAGTCGAGCAGGCGATCAAGGATGTCCCGGCCAGCGTAACCGTCATAACGGCCGCGGATATCGGCAAGATGAACATTCAGACCATCGACCAGGCGCTAAATATGGCGGCGGGGGTATTCGACAACCGGCAGAAAGGGCTGACGTCAACCACGGCGTCGGTGTCGATGCGCGGCTTCAGCGGCACGATGCAAACGCTCGTGCTGCTGGACGGGCAACCGATGAACCAGGCGTACTCGGGATCTGTGACCTGGTCGGCGGTGCCCATCGGAAGCGTAGAACGGATCGAAGTGGTGAAGGGTTCAGGTTCGGCGCTGTACGGCAGCACGGCGATGGGCGGCGTCATCAACATCATCACAAAGTCGCCCGATAAACGCGAGGCGATCATTTCGTCCAAGTTCGAGACCTACGGCACCTGGACAAACAGGATGAGCGCCAGCGACAAGCTTTCGGATAAACTCAGCTATCGTTTCAACTTTGAGCGCAAGACGACCAACGGCTATCCTTCCGGCCTGGCCACGGTCAGCCCGAGTAACGGTGCGGGCACGAGCGGCGTCGTCGGCTGGACGCCGACCAGTTCCAGCACCGGCGCCGCCAAATACCTGGTCGGCGACACCGGGGACAATACCTGGAAGCAGACCGATATCGGCGGCAAACTGGTCTACAAGATCGACGCCAACCGCAGCCTGACCTTCGGCATGCTCCACGACAAATACGATTACGGGTACGAAGCGGGCCACAACTATCTTACCCGCAACGGCGCCGCTTACACCGGGACGGTGGATGTCGGCGGCGGACAGCGGATAACCGTGTCGGGCAATACCTTCTTGGGGTTGCCGGGCGGCCGCGAAAGCAATTTTTATACTTTCGGCTATAAGGATAAGGGGGAAGGCTGGAGCTTCAATGCCGGCCTGACCGACGTGCTGAGCACCTGGTATATCAGCAGCGCCTCGTCGCCCAGCGGCGGAAGCGGCCGCATCTCGGACTCGCCCAACAAACGGTGGAACTTCGACCTGCAGAAGGAACTGCGGATCGGTGACAAGGATCGCATGGTGGTGGGCGTCAACTACCGCCACGACTGGATCCACAACCAGGAATACCGGCTGAGCAACTGGCTGGACCGCAGCAGCAAGACGACGCTCTATTCCCAGGCCGAAGGCCGCTCCCGGACGCTGGGCCTGTTTGCCCAGGATGAGCGCAAACTGAACGACAAGCTGAGTCTTACCGTCGGCGGCCGCTACGACAAGTGGACCAACTACGACGGCATGAACCAGGACAACAGCGTGGCAGTATCCAATCCTACCTATTACCCGGAACGCAGCGATTCGGCCTTCAGCCCGAAGGTCGCCCTCCAGTACAAGGCCGACGAGAAAACCGGCCTGCACCTGTCGTGGAGCAAAGCCTTCCAGGCCCCCGACCTTTACACCATGTACCGGGGCTGGCTTTCGACCAGCAATGTGCCGGCAGGGTCCACCCACATCCTGTACGACGGCAACCCGGACCTGAAGCCGCAACGGGTCGCCACGGTGGAACTGGGCTGGAACAGGAAGGTCAGTGCCAGGACTAATATGAACATTACTTATTTCCACAACGACATTACCGACATAATCTACCGGCGGGATCTTGGCATCAACAAACCTGGCACGACCTATCGCTGGCAGAAATACGAGAACGCCGGCGAAGGGCAGACGGACGGGGTGGAACTCGAAGTCAGCCATCGTCTGGACGCCGTCTGGACCACTTTCCTGAACTATACCTACCAGCGGGCCATCATCAGTAAGAACGCGGCCAATACGGCGTCCGAAGGCAAACAGGTACAGCAGGTGCCGGAACATTTGTTTAACTTCGGCCTGGATTACCAGAAGGGGAAGTGGCGCGGCAACCTGAGCGGCAGCTATGCCAGCAAGCGGTACAACAGCGACGACAATAGCGACGTCGTTAACGGCGTGTACGGTTCCTACGACCCCTATTTCATCGTCAGTATCGGCGCCGAGTATCAGTGGGACAAGAACAATACCGTCACTTTTGGGGTGAACAATCTGTTCGACCGCCAGTATTACTCCTACTACGTGGCGCCCGGCCGGACGTACTCGTTGCAGGTGACGCACAAATTCTAAGCGAATGGATTATATGACCGCCAGCCCGAAACAGGCGGCAGGGAAGCCGAGGAGATAAAATGACAGGGTCGGGAAAACAACGGCGGACGGTGTATCCCTTCGCGGCGCTGATCGGCCAGGAAGATTTGCAGCTCGCGCTGCTGCTCCACGCCGTCAACCCGCGGCTGGGAGGCTTGCTCGTCCGTGGCGAGAAGGGGACGGCCAAATCGACCGCCGTGCGGGGCTTGGCCGAATTGCTGCCGACGATAGAAGCGATTAGCGATTGTCCGTATCACTGCGACCCGGACGACCTGCGCAAAGCCTGCGGAGATTGCCGCGGCCGGCCGACGGGACGGAAGCCGGTGACGGCGATACCGGTGCCGCTGGTGGAGTTGCCGGTATCGGCCACCGAAGACCGGGTAGCAGGCAGCATGGATTTCGAACAGGCGGTGAAGACCGGCCGCAAGGCATTCCTGCCCGGCTTGATGGCCGAAGCGAACCGGGGCATCATCTACATCGACGAGATCAACCTGCTTGACGACCATATCGTCGACGTGCTCCTCGACGCCGCCGGCTGCGGCGTGAACGTAGTCGAGCGGGAGGGGGTCAGCGTGACTCACCCGGCGGAGTTCATCCTCGTCGGCACGATGAACCCCGAGGAGGGCGATCTGCGGCCGCAACTGCTCGACCGCTTCGCGCTGTGCGTCGAGGTGACGGGGTTGACGGACCGGCAGGCGCGGGTGGAGGTAATAAAGCGGCGGGAGGCTTTCGATTCCGATCCGGGGGGCTTCGCGGTCAGGTGGCAACCGGAGCTTGCGCGCTTGCAGCGGGAGATCGCCGCGGCCAGAGAGCTTTTGCCAGTCGTACGGATAGCGGACGATGTTTATGAATATATCAGCGAGGTTTGCGCGGCGGCGTTCGCGGCCGGGCACCGGGCCGACATCGTGCTGGCAAAGGCGGCTATTACCCTGGCTGCCTGGCGGGGGAACAGCGAAGTTTCCCGTCAGGACGTGGATGATATCGCCCCGCTGGTGCTGGCCCACCGTCGCCGCGAACCGCCGCAGGAGTCGGAAACGCCGCAGACCCGCGAGGAACCTGAACCGCAGGACGATCACGAACCGCCGCCGGACAACCGGTCGCAAAATCCGCCGCCGGAACAGCAGCGCGAGCGGCAGGACGGCGACCGGAAAGACGACGGCGCCGCCGGCCCGGCGGCCGAGGTGGTATACGCCGTCGGTAAGCCTTTCGCCATAAAGAGGATTACCCATGTCAAAGACCGTCTGGTGCGTCGCGGGTCGGGACGCCGGTCGCGCACCAAGACCGACACCAGCGTCGGGCGCTACGTAAAAAGCACAAATCACCGGGAGCGTAACGATCTGGCCATCGACGCCACCATCCGGGCGGCCGCTCCGTTCCAGCGGCGGCGTCAACAGCGGGGAACCGCGCTGGTCATCGAAAGCGGCGATATTCGGGAAAAAGTGCGGGAAAAACGCATCGGCAACTTCATGTTGTTCGTCGTGGACGCCAGCGGCTCCATGGGCGCAAGGCAGCGGATGATCGAGACCAAGGGCGCGATTCTGTCGCTTTTGCTGGACGCCTATCAGAAGCGCGACAGGGTCGGGATGATTGCTTTCAAGGGCGACCGGGCCGAGGTGCTCCTGCCGCCGACCAACAGCGTGGAGATGGCCCAGAAGTGCCTGAGCGAGTTGCCGGTGGGTGGTAAGACGCCCTTGGCGGCTGGTCTGTCCAAGGCTTACGAGGTTGTTAAACAGCACCTGAAACGAAGTCCCCATATGCGGCCGATAGTCGTCATTCTGTCGGACGGCAGGGCCAATGCGGCCGCCGACGGCGGCAGTCCGCTGGCCGAAGCTCACCGGGCGGCTACCGCCCTCCGGGAAGAAGTGGACGCCAAGTACCTGATCATCGACACCGAAAAGAAGGGCCTGCTGTCTTTTGGGCTGGCCAATAAATTGGCGGAGGCGCTAGGCAGCGAATGCTATTCCATCGACCAGCTGAAGGTGGACGGCCTAGCCGACATTGTCCGCAATGCCATTGACTGACAACTGAAACACGTATGGAGGAAGTCCTGATGCATAATCACAAACCGAAAAGCTACCCGTTCGCGGCGATAGTCGGCCAAGATAGCATGAAACTGGGTCTAATTCTGAATGTCATCAACCCGCGGCTGTCCGGCATACTCATCCGCGGGGAAAAGGGAACGGCCAAATCGACGGCGGTTAGGGCGCTGGCCGAACTGTTGCCGGAAATCGAGGTTGTGGCAGACTGCCCCTACAGCTGCGACCCGGACAATCCCCAGGCCCATTGCCCGGCCTGCCACAGTCGGCACGAAGCCGGGGAGAAGCTGGCGAGGAGCAAAAGGCCCATGCGGGTGGTCAATCTGCCGATATCGGCCACCGAGGACCGGGTTGTCGGCACCCTTGACATCGAACACGCCATCAAGCACGGCGAGAAGAAATTCGAGCCCGGCGTGTTGGCCGAAGCCAACCGGGGCATTCTCTACGTGGATGAAGTGAATCTATTGGACGACCATATCGTCGACGTACTCCTCGACGCCGCCGCCATGGGGGTGAACACGGTGGAAAGGGAGGGGGTGTCGTTTTCTCATCCGGCCCAGTTCATCCTGGTCGGTACGATGAATCCCGAGGAAGGGGAGCTCAGGCCGCAGCTGCTGGACAGGTTCGGCTTGTGCGTGACCATCGGCGGCATCGGCGACCCTGCCCAGCGGGTCGAGGTCATTAAGCGCCGGGGCGCCTTCGAAGAAGACCCCGATGCCTTTATCGCGGCCTGGGAAACCGGACAGGCCGAACTGCGGAAAAAAATAACGGCCGCCCAACGACTATTGCCCGACGTTAAAACGGAAGACGATATCTTGTACCGTATCGCCGATATCGCCATCCAGATGGGGGTGGACGGGCACCGGGCCGACCTCGTGATGCTCAAGACTGCCAAGGCTCTGGCGGCCTGGAATGGCAGCAGCCAAGTCGAGCCTGCCCATGTGCAGGAGATACTGGAGCTGGCCCTGGCGCACCGGATGCGCCGTAAGCCTTTCCAGGAGGTGGGCGCCGACCAGCAGAAGCTCCATCAGGCCATGCACGGACACGCCCACCAGCACCCGCATAGCCACGGGCACGGTTTTGCAGGGAAAAAATGAGCAGACGGGGATATTTTGCATGATTCGTATTGATGGACTGGTAAAGAAGTTCGGCGAGCGGGTGGTTGTCGATAATCTGGATTTGCATATCGACAAGGGCGAGACTTTCGGCCTTCTCGGTCCCAACGGCGCCGGCAAGACGACCACCATCCGCATTCTTACCATGCTGACCAGGGCAACCGCCGGCAGGGTGACCATCGACGGCCGCCCTTTGCCTGACGACGAGCTGGCGGTAAAAGCTCTCATAGGCGTGGTCCCGCAGCATTTGAACCTTGATATCGATTTGACGGCCAGAGAGAACCTCGACCTCCACGGGAGGCTGCACCACATGCCGGCAGCCGAGCGGGCCCGCCGGATCGACGAGCTTTTGGAGTATGTGGAACTTAGCGACCGCCGCAACGATATGGTTCACACTTTCTCCGGCGGCATGAAGCGCCGGCTGATGATTGCCAGGGCTTTGCTGCACCGCCCCCAGGTACTGTTTCTCGACGAGCCGACCGTCGGGCTCGATCCCCAGGTGCGCAGAAGACTGTGGGATCTCATCAGACAACTCAACGGCGAAGGCCTCACGGTTTTGCTGACGACTCACTATATAGAAGAAGCGGAAAGCCTTTGCGGCCGGGTAGCCATTATGGACAAAGGCAGGCTTATCGCCCTCGACAGCCCGGCCGCCCTGTGCGAAGGGCTCGGCAGCCATGTGGTGGAATGGAGCGAGAACGGCAGCACCCAGTACCGGTTTTTTACCGCCAGACCGGAAGCGGCTGACTTTGCCGGCCAACTGGCCGTCAACGCCATACTGCGCAAATCCAACCTGGAAGATGTCTTCATCGAACTTACCGGCAGGAAGGTGGGCGACTGATGAATCTGCACGATGTCGGCACAGTATTCTGGCGGGACTGGACAGTCCTCGACCGCCGAATGACCAAGTTCGTGCTGTCCCGAATGATCAGCCCGATCCTGTATCTGGTGGCTTTCGGGTGGGGGCTCGGCCGCGGCATGCGGATGGACGGCGGCAGTTACCTTGATTTCATCGTCCCCGGCATCATGGCCCTCAATGCCATGAATATCAGCTTCAGCGCCGTCGGCTCGCCGCTCAACATGAGCAGGCTATACCACAAGACGCTGGAGGAATACCTCATTGCGCCCATCGGCGCAGTATCGTTCGTGGCCGGGAAAATATTGGCCGGCGCCCTGAGAGGACTTATATCCAGCGCGGTGATTTTTGTGCTGGCGTACCTGTTCGGCGCCAACTACACGATAAATCTGTGGTATATCCTGACGCTGGCCCTGACCTGTTTTCTCTTCGCCGCCATGGGATTCGTGGTAGCCATGCTCATCGACAGCCACGAAGACATGGCTAATTTTTCGACCTACGTTCTCCTGCCGATGTCGTTCCTGTGCGCCACCTTCTTTTCCCTGGAAAGTATGCCGGCGATGGTGAAGGTGATAATCGAAATTCTGCCGCTTACCCATGCCACCTATGCCTTGCGATTAATCGGCAGCGGCGGCGGCGTGCCGTGGCTGTCGATGGGCGTACTGGCGATGTACGCTGCGGCGTTGGTTGGCGTGGGGGTCTGGTCGATGAGCAGGGTAAGGGAGTAAGGCGGGTCGAAGTTTCCAACAGGTGGGATGATTGGGGGGAATATTACCCCAATGTTGCCTTAAAGTATATTTTCTGTTCGTGATAATTCTGATAGAGTCTAGTCGGATAATAAGATGTAAGTTCGCAACGAGGAAAAACTGGGGTAATAGACCGTATTAGCGAGTTAGTGTCTAACGAATGTCTAACGGACATATCTGTTTTTATCTGGAAACGGCGGACGTGGAAAGACAACAAACCTTTTATTTATAAGGATTATGGACAGAGGAAATGTGTACTGGACATCATTCGCTTGAATGGCATTCAAGAGGTCAGCGGTTCGATCCCGCTTACCTCCACCAATCACGACAAAGGCTTCGCGGAAACGCGAAGCCTTTGTTTTCGTATTGCCCGACATTCGGCTGACGGAGGTCGCCGGGGGACAAAGCACAGCCTTTTGCTTTTTTGTATTGACAGAAACGGAAACTTATAATTATAATTAATTTATAATGATTACAAATTAAGAATTTTCACACGGTATCGTCAGAGGTGTTCTATGGACCCATCGCGCGAGCAAGCCGCCCTCCTCCAACGATGCAATATCCGCCCGACTTATCCCCGGATAAAAGTGTTGGCATACCTGATGACCGGAAGGGCCCACCCGACCGCGGACGAGATTTACAGCAGCCTGGTGCGGGAAATCCCGTCGCTGTCGAAGATGACTGTTTACAATACCCTGAAGCTCCTGGCGCAAGCCAAACTGATCAGGGTTGTAAATATCGGGGACAAGGAGTTGAGGTACGACGCCATAATGACGAAACACGGTCATTTCAAGTGTGACAGCTGCGGGGTCATCTGCGATTTTCCCGTTGATAGCGACGCAATAGCTGTGGAAGGCTTGGACGGCTGTACGATCACCGAAAAGGACGTACTCGTCCGTGGCCTGTGTCCGCAATGCACCGGCAAACAGAAGGAAAGGGCTGGCAAAAACTAAGCCCGCAAAGCCACAGTATAATTAAAATATTAAGAAGGAGTTGACATTCATGAGTACAGACAGCAAGTGTCCCGTGACAGGCATGGCCAAAAAGGCCATTTCCGGCGGCGGTACCTCAAACCGGGACTGGTGGCCCAATCAGCTGAACTTGGAAATCCTGCATCAGCATTCCCCGCTGTCCAATCCGATGAGCGAGTCCTTTGACTATGCCGAAGAATTCAAGAGTCTCGACCTTCAGGCCGTGAAGAACGACCTTTATGTTTTGATGACCGACTCGCAGGACTGGTGGCCTGCCGATTACGGCCACTACGGACCGCTCCTGATCCGGATGGCTTGGCACAGCGCAGGTACATACCGCATGGGCGACGGCCGCGGCGGCGCCGGGTCTGGTTCCCAGCGCCTTGCCCCGCTAAACAGCTGGCCGGACAATGTCAACCTCGACAAAGCGCGCCGGTTGCTTTGGCCGATAAAGCAGAAATACGGCCGGAAGATTTCCTGGGCCGACCTCATGATCCTCGCCGGCAACTGCGCCCTTGAGTCGATGGGCTTCAAGACGTTCGGTTTCGCCGGCGGCCGCGAGGACGTCTGGGAGCCGGAAAAGGACATCTATTGGGGCTCCGAGGGCAAGTGGCTCGAAGACCAGCGTTATACCGGCGACCGTGATCTTGAGAATCCGCTGGCTGCTGTCCAGATGGGCCTGATTTACGTAAATCCGGAAGGGCCGAACGGCAACCCCGACCCGGTCGCCTCCGGCCGCGACGTCCGCGAGACGTTCGCCCGTATGGCCATGAACGATGAAGAGACCGTCGCCCTCGTCGCCGGCGGCCATACCTTCGGCAAATGCCACGGCGCCGGTCCCGCCACCCACGTGGGTCCCGAACCCGAAGCCGCCGGCCTCGAGGAACAGGGCCTCGGCTGGAAAAGCAGCTTCGGCAGCGGCAAAGGCGGCGACACGATCGGCAGCGGCATCGAGGGCGCCTGGAAGCCGAATCCGACCAAATGGGACATGGGCTACCTGAAGGTATTGTTCAAGTACGAGTGGGAGCTGGTCAAGAGCCCGGCCGGCGCTCATCAGTGGCTTGTCAAGGATGTGGCCGAGGAGGACATGGTGGTCGACGCCCACGACCCCTCGAGAAAACTCCGGCCGATGATGACCACGGCGGACCTCTCGCTGCGCTATGATCCCATCTATGAACCGATCGCCCGGCGTTACCTGCAAAACCCTGAAGAATTCCGGGACGCATTCGCCCGCGCCTGGTTCAAGCTGACCCACCGCGACATGGGGCCCCGTTCCCGCTATCTCGGCCCGGAGGTCCCCGCGGAGGAGCTTATCTGGCAGGATCCGGTCCCCCCGGTCGACCATGAGCTGATCGACGGGCAGGATATCTCGGCCCTTAAGGGCAAAATCCTCGCTTCCGGCCTGTCGGTCTCCCAGCTGGTTGCGACCGCCTGGGCTTCCGCCGCCACCTTCCGCGGCTCCGACATGCGCGGCGGAGCGAACGGGGCCCGTATTCGCCTCGCACCCCAGAAGGATTGGGAAGTCAACCAGCCGGACCAGCTCAAAACCGTCCTGCAGGTCCTGGAAAAAATCCAGGCGGAATTCAACAGCGCGCAGAAAGGCGCCAAAAAGGTTTCCCTGGCCGACCTGATTGTCCTGGGCGGCTGCGCGGCAATCGAGCAGGCGGCGAAGAAGGCCGGCAGCAATGTAACCGTTCCCTTCGCGCCGGGACGTACGGACGCCTCGCAGGCACAGACCGACGTTCATTCTTTTGCTGTGCTGGAACCGAAGGCGGACGGGTTCCGCAACTACCTGAAAGGCAAATATTCCGTATCAGCCGAGGAAATGCTGGTCGACCGGGCGCAGCTGCTGAAACTGACCGCTCCCGAGATGACGGTTCTCATCGGCGGTATGCGCGTCCTGAACGCCAACTTCGCCAATTCCCGGCACGGCGTCTTCACCAAGCGCCCCGAGACCCTCACCAACGACTTCTTCGTCAACCTTCTCGACATGGGCACGGTGTGGAAGCGGACGGATGAAGATGAAAACGTCTTCGAGGGCCGCGACCGGGTTACCGGCGAACCCAAGTGGACCGCCACCGGCGTCGACCTTGTCTTCGGCGCGAACTCCCAGCTCCGGGCCATCGCGGAAGTCTATGCGTGCGACGACTCCCGGGATAAGTTCCTGCAGGACTTCGTAGCGGCGTGGAGCAAAGTCATGAACCTCGACCGCTTCGATCTCGCCTGACCGCTTCGGCTTGAGAGGCGACGCGGCGACCATCTTTAACAGTAACTGTCCTACCGGGGAACAAAAAGAAGGCTTCGCGGCAACGCGAAGCCTTCTTTTCTGCCTTGACAAACCGACCCACGCGTGCTATTCTGGTAATGAAATATATTTCATAAAGGTGGTATATGGGACGGCCGCATAAAGAGTGCATAATCCGGCAGTTGCCGCCGGCAGTCGGCTATAAGCCCGCCGGTGTATCACTGGGAGAAATCGAAGAGGTTGAGGTTTCCTTCGCGGAGATGGAAGCCATCAGACTGGTCGACGCCGAGCAGCTCGATATGGGCGAGGCGGCTGACAAGATGGCCGTCTCCAGGACGACGTTTTTCCGCATCGTCAATTCGGCGCGGCACAAAGTGGCCACCGCCTTGTGGCAGGGGAGCGCGCTGAGGATCGAAGGCGGCGTCTTCCGGGTCGCCGACCACGAAGACGAACGACGCAGACTTTTCGCCTGCGGCGTCTGCGGACATCGTTGGTCCACGCCCTACGGCACCGGCCAACGCGGCAGGGATATGGGCTGTCCGCAATGCCGTTCGCGCAGCGTTCGACGGGAAGGATAAAAATTTTTTGCCCTGATTATGAAATATGTTTCAAAAACCATGGAAAGGAGGGTTTGTATGCCTAGAGGAGACGGAACCGGTCCGATGGGTATCGGGCCTAACGGCTGGGGCCGGGGCGGATGCTTCGGCCTGCAGGGCGCAGGCGGCTTCGGCCAGGGCTTCGGCTTCGGACGGGGAATGCGGCGCAGGCAGGCGATGCCCTACCAGCAGGCCGCTCCCGACATCGAACTGCTCGAAGAGCGGGCCGAGCTGCTTGAACGGCAGGCGGCCGCCTGCCGGGCGATGGCCAGGAAGGCCAAGGACGCCGACGTCAAAACGGACTGAAGGGGGAACCCAGGGTGATTGTGAGCATTGCCAGCGGCAAGGGCGGGACGGGCAAAACCACCGTAGCGCTCTTGCTGGCGGCGGCTCGTCCCGGTGCGACAGTCGTTGACTGTGACGTGGAAGAGCCTAACTGCCACCTATTCCTACAACCCGCACGCGACGAAGAACGGCAAGTGACCGTAATGCGTCCCGGCTTCGATGACGAACTGTGCGACGGCTGCGGCCGCTGCGCCACGGTATGCCTGTTCAATGCTTTGGCAATCACCGGCACAAAGGTGTTGTTGTTTGACGAACTCTGCCATAGCTGCGGCGGGTGCGTCATAGCCTGCCCGCAAAATGCTGTCAGCGAGACGGCTAAACCGATCGGCGCCGTTCGCGGCGGCACAGCTACCCAAAACAGCCCGGGAACAAGGCTGATCGACGGTTTGCTTGACGTCGGCGCACCCACCGCCAGTCCTCTTATCAAAGCGATGAAACAAGCATTGCCTTCAACCGGCGACACAATCGTGGACTGTCCGCCCGGGACAGCCTGCTCCATGGTCGCGGCGGTCGCCGATAGCGACTACTGCCTTTTAGTGACCGAGCCGACGCCGTTCGGGCTCCACGACCTCGGTCTTGCGCTCGGGGTTGTGAAGATTCTCGGCATCCCGGCCGGGGTTGTCATCAATAAGAGCGACGGCGGGGCATGGGATAACGCGGTGGCTGACTGGTGCGCGCAGGAAAAAGTGGCTGTCGTGGGCCGGATTCCCCACAGCGAGGAGTTTGCCCGCGAATACGCCGAAGGGCGCATATCCCCCGCGTACCAGACCATTGCCGGGGAGATATGGGGTAAAGTGTGTCAGGACGGTGATGGCTGATGAAAGAAATGGTAATCATGAGCGGCAAGGGCGGAACAGGCAAAACCGGCATCAGCGCCGCGCTGGCCTACCTTGCTCCGGAAAAAGTGCTGGCCGACTGCGACGTCGACGCCGCCAACCTGCACCTGCTGGTAGGCGCGCGGCAGCGGGAAAGCCACGATTTCCTCGCCGGCTTCGAACCGGAGGTAAACTCCGCACAATGCGTGGCTTGCGGCAAATGCACCGAGCTATGCCGCTTCGGCGCGATCGACAACGGGGTGTTAACCTCGCCGTTCGCCTGCGAAGGCTGCGGGGTCTGTGCCTTCAATTGCCCGGCCCACGCAATCTCCATGCGGGACAAAAGCGCCGGGCGCTGGCTGGTATCCGATACCCGTTTCGGCACCATGGTCCACGCCGAACTCGGGCTGGCGGTCGAGAACTCGGGCAAGCTTGTTAGCAGGGTCAGGCTGGAAGCCAAGAAGCTGGCCGAGCAACAAAAGGTGCCGCTCCTCATCACCGACGGGCCGCCGGGAATAGGCTGCCCGGCGATCGCCACCGTCACCGGCGCCGACCTGGTGCTGGCCGTCGTCGAGCCCTCGCTGAGCGCCATGCACGACCTCGAAAGACTTCGCAAACTCTGCCGCCATTTCCGGGTACCCGTCGCCGTCTGCATCAACAAAGCCACCCTCAGTCCCGCCAACACCCTTGCCCTGAAGGAGTCGCTGGCGGCGGACGACGTGCCCGTCGTCGGGGAAATCGCCTACGACAGCGTCTTCCGGACAGCCGTCCAAACCGGCCGTACCGTCATGGAAACAGAAAGCACGGAAGTTCAGGAAAAAATGCTCGAATTATGGTATAACCTCTCTGTACTGCTGGGGGTCAACCATGTCGAAAGCCTCATCGATAAACTCGATCGCAAGCTAAAATCATTTGCGGGGGTTTAACATGAAAATCGCGGTCACGGCAAGCACCGACAATCCGGAATCGCCCGTCGACGGCCGTTTCACAGCCGCGCGCTATCTGCTTGTATTCGACACCGGGAACGGGCACTGGGTACCGGTAAAAATGTCCATTTGGTCGCGCCAGCAGAAGTATAGCGGCCAGATAAGAGCCGGCATGCTGACGGAAAGAGGAATAGAAGCGGTGATATCGGGGGGTATCGACCCGATTTCGTTCAGAGAATTGGGCAAACGCGGCATAAGCATCTACCAGGCTCCCGAGGCGCCAGTGAGGGAGGCGGCCGAAATGCTCGCCGACGGTCGTCTGCGTATCTTGCAGGTACCTGATGCGATAGACGTGACAAAGCTGGTCAAAAGGGATTCGGCCAGCTACTTCTAGGAAAAAGGAAAGGAGATGGAAAAATGACATCGACGATCGGTATCCCCTTGGCTGGAGGCAAACTCTGCACACATTTCGGGCACTGCCAGGAGTTCGCCTTCGTCAGCGTGGCTGACGGAAAAATCACCGGCGTTACAAAGAAAACGCCGCCGCCGCACGAACCGGGAGTATTTCCGGCGTGGCTGGCCCAGCAAGGCGCCGGCACCGTCCTGGCAGGCGGCATGGGCGAACGGGCGCAGGCTCTGTTCAACCAGAACGGCGTCAAAGTCGTATGCGGCGTACAGGCCGGAACACCCGAGGAAGTCGTCGAGGCTTATCTCAAGGGGACGCTTAAAACAGGCGCGAATCCCTGCAGCCACGACGAAGACGGACATCACTGTAACGGAGGCTAACCAAATGAAAGTAGCAGTAACCGCCGGCGGCCCGGGTATGGGCGACCGGTTCGACACCCGCTTCGGCAGAGCCGCCTACTTCATCGTGTGCGACCTTGATAACGACTCCTGGGAATGCCACCCCAACACCCAGAACCTCGAAGCCGCGCAGGGAGCGGGCATCCAGGCCGCGCAAAGCATCCAGCGGCTGGGGGCGACCGCGCTGATCACCGGGCACGTGGGGCCCAAAGCGTTCAAAGTCCTCGACGCCAGCGGGATCAAAATCTTCTCCGCCGCGGCAGAAACGGTCGGCGAAGCGTTAAACGCGTACAACAGCGGCCAGCTGTCCCCGCTGGCGGCGCCGGACGTTGAAGGACACTGGATATAGAGGCGGCCGCCGGAAACGAGGATTATCCCGTCAAGAAAACCGGCCAGGCGGCGACAGCCGCTTGGCCGGGCGTATCTTCCGCAACACGGGGCGAAGTATCGCCACGGAAGGGGATTCAGTATGTATTCGGACACGGTGATGGAGCATTTCACCTCACCCCGCAACGTCTTCATAATGTCAGATCCCGACGGGGTAGGGACGGCGGGGGAACCGGGCTGCGGCGACACTTTCAGAATGTTTATCCAGGTCCAGGGCGACAGGATAGCCAACATCAGTTTTCTGGTATTCGGCTGCTGTGCGGCTATCGCCTGCGGCAGCATGACGACAGTGCTGGCGAAGGACAAAACCATCGGGGAAGCCTTGAAGATGACCGAACAAGATGTCATCGACGCCCTGGACGGGTTGCCGGAGGCGAAGCAGCACTGTTCGAACCTGGGGGTCAGCGCCCTCAAGGCGGCGATCGAAAACTATCGCGCCAACGAAAGGCATAAATGGCGCTGAACGATTTAAAGGTGCCGCGTGTCGCGGCAGATCGGGAAGAAAATTTTCCGGGAGGTCAGGGCAGTGATTCTCGAACGCATAATGCAATCGGCATCGCCGCGACTGGCGGGGAAAAAAATCAGGGAAGTCAGGGTGGGGCTGAACCTGCTGGTCGTGGACCTCGACGACGGCTCCCTGGGTGTAACCTATGTTCTGAAAGACGACATCGGCCATTTATGCTCAGCCGTCCCGCAGGCCGGCGGCCTTTCCGGGAAGGCGGCCGGCGATATTGCCGAATGGGCGGTGACAGGCAAAAACGTCATAATGGTGGCGATAGGACTGGCGGTACTGAACTCCGTCGCCGCGTTCGACAACCTCAACCAGGCCGATAACACTCCTGAGGCGGATGCGGCCTTCTCCGTAGCCGTCACCCCGGAAGACACCGTCGGCGTTATCGGCCACATCGGCCCCGTTATCGCCGCCATGACCGGCAAAGCCAAGCGCGTGATGGTCTTCGAGCGCGGCCAAAAAGCCGCCGGCGATATCTACCCGGAGGAGTCCCAGGCTGAGCTCCTGCCGCAGTGCCAGGTGGTTTTTGTCAGCGGCACATCACTCATCAACGGGACGCTGGAAACATTGCTGCCTAATTGTACGGCCGCCCGGGACATCGTTCTGGTCGGCTCCAGCACGCCGCTGTACCCGGATGCGTTTATCGGCTCAGGGGTCACCGTTCTCGCCGGAACAAAATGGCCGCAGGCTAACCGGGACGCCGTTCTCGCGGGCATAAGCCAATGCGCCGGGATGCAGCAACTTATCAGACTCGGCCAAAAAATCACCGTGCGGGTGCCAGCGCGTCAAGCACCCTGACAATAAGCGCAGCGCCGCCAAACGGAAGCTATGCACCCTTGACAAGGGAGGGGATAGGCTTGGAACAGCTTGCCGCATCGAAAATCGGCGTCGCCAGACTTTCGGTAGCTTCGAACTTTATCCTGGTTATTCTCAAGCTGGCGGTTGGATTATACGGTGGTGCAATCAGCATCCTGTCCGAAGCTGTCCACTCCATGCTCGATCTCGTCGCGTCGCTTATAGCGTTTTTCGCGGTCCGTCAGGCCGATAGGCCCCCTGACGGGCACCATACCTACGGCCACGGTAAGATTGAAAGCCTGTCGGGCGCTGTCGAGTCGATGCTCATGATAACCGCGGCTCTGTGGATAGTCAACGAGTCGCTGGCGAAGCTTCAAAACTCCGGCGCGCCCGAACACTTAGACTACGGCATCGGGGTGATGCTGCTGTCCGTGCTGATCAATTGGCATATTTCCGGGAAGCTGTATGCGGTGGCCGGGCGAACGGGTTCTAACGCGCTCGAGGCCGATGCGCTCCATCTGCGGGCCGATGTATGGACCTCGCTCGGAGTGCTAGGCGGACTTTGCGCGATAAAAATCACCGGTCTCTACTGGCTCGACCCGGTAGTGGCCATCGCGGTGGCCGCACTTATCGTCAGAGCCGGGTACAAGATGATCGGCAAGAGCTTGCGGGAACTGACCGACGTCAGTCTGCCGCCTGAGGACGAAAAGATAATCCGCCGGATCATAAACGAGCATCCGAAAATCATCGCCTTTAACCGCCTGCGTACCAGGAAGGCAGGCAGCCGCCGCCTGATCGACGTCTCCATCCTGCTCGACAGAAGCATGAACCTCAACCAGGCCCACGCCGTATGCGACGAAATAGAGGCGGAAATTGCGGCCGTTTTTGCTCCCTGCGACACAGTCATCCACCTGGAGCCGTCCGAATTCAACTTATCCCTGGAGAAGGGATGGTAACGCTACATATCGGGAACTACTGGCAGATTGCGTGGTGTCAAGCATGGGAGAATACTTCCATTCGGTGCGGCTTATCGCCGATCGCTGCAAAGGGTGCGTCAACTGCATAAAACGCTGCCCGACCGAAGCGATCCGCATCCGTGGCGGCAAGGCGCAGATAACCGAGGCGCGCTGCATCGACTGCGGCGAGTGCATCCGCCATTGCGCCAACCATGCCAAAACCGCCGTTACCGATTGCCTCGAAGACATCGGGCGATTCGCATACAATATCGCCCTGCCCGCTCCGGCGCTTTACGGGCAATTCGCCGCCGAAATAAAAATAGAAGATATCCTTGGCGCACTGCTCGCCCTTGGCTTCGACGATGTCTTCGAGGTGGCGCAGGCGGCGGAGATCGTATCCATGGGCACAAAGTCATTCCTGCAACGCGCCGATATCAGGCGGCCCGCCATATCATCCGCATGTCCGGCGGTCGTCCGCCTCATCCAGGTGAAATACCCCGAACTGATCGACCACCTGATCCCCATCGACGCGCCTGTCGACGTTGCCGCGAGGATTGCCCGGGCGGACGCGAGCCGGGCGAAGAACATCGCGCCGGGGGAAATCGGCGTCTGGTTTGTCACCCCCTGCCCGGCGAAAATGACGGCCGTAAAACATCCGCTGGGCGCGGAAAACTCGGATGTTACCGGCGCGATAGGGATAGCGCAGATATACGGTGAGCTGCGAAAAATACTGGCCAATCACCCCGCGCCCCTCCGCAGGCCGATAGCTTCCTGGATCGGTTTCGGCTGGGCCGTATCCGGCGGCGAGAACGCCGCGGTGGAGACAGCCAACTCCCTGGTCGTCGACGGCATCGCCAGGGTGGGGGAACTGTTGGAACAGGTGGCGCTCGGGAAGCTTGCCCATGTAGACCATATCGAAGCCCTGGCGTGCGCCGGCGGCTGCATCGGCGGTCCGCTGACCGTCGAGAACCGTTTTGTCGCCCAGCACCGCCTGGCGGAGCGTGCCCGCAAAATGGCGGCCGAATACGCTGCCCGCGGCGCAGTCCCCCGCGGCGGCGACATCACTGTGCTGGCCACGGCCGAACGCCGCGCGATCGAGCCCCGGCCGATCATGCGGCTTGACGAGAATATCTTCCGGGCGATGTATAAAGTAGACCTGATGGAAAAGACGCTCAACAACCTCCCCGGCCTCGACTGCGGCTCGTGCGGTTCGCCGAGCTGCAAGGCCCTGGCCGAGGATATCGTCCAGGGGACGGCGACGGAGACCGACTGCGTCTTCAAACTGCGCGAAAAAGTCCGCGGCCTCGCGGAGGACATGGTGCGGCTGGCGGGCAAACTGCCGCCGTCATTGCCGGAAAGCGGCGAAAAAACTGACAATTAAAGGAGAGATCATGATGACACTGCTGGAAGAAGCGAGAAGAGAACTTATCCGGATGGCGGCGGACGGGAAATGGGATGAAAGCGAGCAGGTGCACATCGTATCGGCGCGCAATCTCACCCCGGAAGAGGCCATCGGCAAGCCCGACCGCGACGATTATCCCCTTCTCAAGGGGAAAGAAGTCATGATGGAAGCCCGATACCGCGACGGCGTCGGTCAGGCGTACACCGACCAGCCTGGGCACTTCAGCGGCTCGCTCGGCGAGGTGCTGCACATGGCGCTGAATACCAATTTCCGCCGGGCGGTCTTCGTCGCGACCCTCAACGCCGTAATGCGCGATACCCGGCAGGTCGAGGCGACAATCCACTGCAAGGATAAGGAACCGGCGCTGTGCGCGCAGCAACTCCCCGCCCATATCGAAAAACTGTACGGCCGTCCGAAAATTGCCTTCGTCGGCCTGCAGCCGGCCCTTATCCAGTCGCTCGTCGACGCGGGCTTCGAAATAAGGGCGACCGACCTCAACCCCGACAACATCGGCCAGATCCGCAGCGGCGTTCGCATCGACGACGCGGCCCGCAACGCCGAAAACGCCTGCTGGGCGGATATCGTGCTGTCGACCGGCAGCGTCCTGGTCAACGACACCTACCGCGAGCTGCTGCAGGGGAAACCGGTCATCTACTACGGCGTTACCACCGCGGGCCTGGCGAAATTGTTCGACCTGCCGAGATTCTGTATCTGCGGGCGATAATAAAGCACCGCCGGCTCTGGGCGGTGCTTTCAAGTTTATCGGCGTTTCATTTTCCGCCGGGGGTATGAACACCTTCGGCCGCCTCTGTCCGCATGCGTGCCGCGCGGGCCTCGAAACGCTCCAGCCAGACCAGAAAAACGGCGGCGGCAGCGGCGACGGGAATGACCACCAGCCAATGGTTCACGCCCAGGACCTGCGGGATGGTTAGCTTGCCGTAATTGCCCCACGTGAGGACCGTCGCCTTCAGGAGCGGGTACATCTCCGCGAACAGCCCGGCGCCCACCAGCATGCCCATGATGCCCCAAATCGCGTCCCAGCGCCCTTCGCCCAGCGCGCCGAGCGAAGTTCCGGGACAATAGCCGAGCATGCCCCAGCCCAGGCCGAAGAGCAGCCCGCCGACGACCACGCCCCCCAGGATTGTGGCCTTGATGGAAAGCTTGACGAGACCGAGGTCGTAAAGGAAGTACACGCCCACCATCGCCACGATGATATGCGAAAGCATGAACTTGATGATCGTGAAATCCTGGAAACGGAGGGCGCCGAGCTGCTTGTCGTAGCGGAGCACCCGGCCCTTTTGCAGGAAGAAACCGAACAGGATGCCGGTAATCAGACCATAAACGAGATCAGTCACCGCGAACCACCCCTTCCGTAGATTATGCGGGCCGCCACAACACCGCCGAGGAAGAAGCAGGCCAAAGCGATGTAACCGCTGACAGCCAGCTGCAGGGAACCGCTCAGTCCGTGGCCGCTGGGGCAGCCGTCTGCCAGCCGCGCGCCGAACATGGCGATAATGCCGCCTATAAAGGCAAACACCGCTCTCCTGCCTACGCCTGGCCCGAAGCGTTCCCGCCACATATCGGGCACCGCCTGCAGCCGGAAGCTGCCGGACGAAGCTGCGGCTATAAACGAGCCGATCATAATCCCCACGACCATCATCCACTGCCAGTCGATTTTGGGAGCCTCGCGGATGAAATACTCCATCCTGGCTATCCGGTCAGGGTCGAATAATCTTTCGATCATGCCGCTCGTACGGACAAAAGTGGTGGAGGCGCCGAGATACTTTCCGGCGACCCAGACGGACAGGATGGAAACGAGGCCGCTCAGTCCGCCGGCCAGGTACGGGTTCCAGCCCTTATCGCGATCCATTCGATAGTCCTCCTCATCTGTAGTATTCCCTCCCCCGGGGGAGGGGGTATTTACTTGAATTATATAATATTTTTTATCCGTTGACAATAGATGTTAAATTAATTGCCGGAAAAAGTTTAGCTGCGGGGCTTATATCGCGGCTTCTGCGGGCTGCCCTTTTGCACCGCGCCCGGCAGGAAATCGCCAGCGGCGCGCAGAAAATAGCGCCAAATAACGTATTATGCTTATTTTTACCGCACTTGCATAGAAAGGGTGAAGAAAAATGGCAGAATTGTTGCGGCGCGTGAATATTATAATGATCGGCATTCTCCTGGTGCTGCTGCCGGGGATAAGCCTGGCCGCCGCCGAAGAGGCGGCCGGGCAGGCGGAAGCCAAACCCGTACTGGGGGTCGTGCTGCTGCTCACCGACCAGATGAGGGCGGAGCACAACGCCAAGCCGACCGACATGTTCCGCGCGGCGGTCAACGCGAAAACCGCGCAGAAAACCGCATTCACCGTCCAAACCATCCCTGAGACGGAACTGACCTCCTTCCTGGGCAAGAAGGATATCCTGCCCGACTCCGTAGGCCTGATGCGGGAGATGAAACTGGCGCAGCTGCTGGAATTCGGCAAAAGCAAGAATGTCGACTTCCTGCTGGTCGTGGTCGGCGACGCGAAAGTAAGCCACCATATGAAGACCAATATCAACAACTGGAAGGATAAGGACGGCAAGACGCACACCAACGCATACGAAACGGACGAGGTCGATTATGCCGATGTCATGCTGCGGGCGGCGTATGTCGACGTCAAGAAGGGCGAGTACGTCCAGAACTACTCCATTGAGCGGCGCTCGGGTCCGCCGGCGGTTTTCGGCAACAGCGTGCGCAGTGTGGTCAACGACGGCAGCACCCGGGTGCTGAGCGAATTCACCCAGAAATTCACCCTCTGAAAAAAACTTGTTCAGCCCAGCCAGCTGTCGTGACGAACGCTCCGGGATTTTTCCCGGGGCGTCTTCGCCCTAAGGCGGCATTTGCCCCCCCGGGAGCAAACAACAGGGATAAAAAAATGTAGCGGAGAATATTTATAAATTGAAAATCCACATCTAGGCGGTATAAGACATTGTTCAAATCACTGGCAGCCTTCTTCGACATCCGTCACGAAATCAGCCTGCAGGCCCGGCGCGTTCTGCGTTACATCGGTCCGGGGATACTGGTCACCGTAGGCTTCATCGACCCCGGCAACTGGGCGACCAACATGGCCGCCGGCGCGGGGTATGGGTACCTGCTGCTGTGGATGGTCACCCTGTCGACGATCATGCTTATCATCCTGCAGCACAACGCCGCCCATCTGGGGATCGTCACCGGCCTGTGCCTGTCCGAGGCCGCGAGCGTCCACCTGCGCCCGTGGGTGTCCCGCTCCGTCCTGCTGTCGGCTGTGGCCGCCGCGGTCGCCACCGCCATGGCGGAGATCCTCGGCGGCGCCATCGCGCTCAACATGCTGTTCGGCATTCCCGTCAAACCGGCGGCAGCCATGACGGCGCTGCTGTGCGCCTGGCTTTTGTGGTCCAACTCCTACCGCAGGCTCGAAAAGATGATCATCGGCTTCGTCTCCCTGATCGGCGTATCCTTCCTGTACGAACTCAGCCTCGTGCAGCTCGACTGGCCGCAGGCGGCCGCGGGCTGGGTAACTCCGTCCGTGCCGCTCGGTTCGCTCGCCGTTATCATGGGTGTGCTGGGGGCGGTGGTCATGCCCCACAACCTGTTCCTCCATTCCGAAGTCATCCAGAGCCGCCAGTGGAACCTGGAGGATGACGCGACCATCAAGCGGCAGCTAAAATACGAATTCCTCGACACCTTGCTCTCCATGGGGATCGGCTGGGCGATCAACAGCGCGATGATCCTCGTCGCCGCCGCCGTGTTTTTCGCCAACAGCGTGCCGGTAGACGAACTCCAGCAGGCCCAGGACATGCTGCGGCCGCTGATGGGGGAGGGGGCGGCGGTCGTATTCGCCGTCGCGCTGCTCTTCGCCGGCATCGCCTCCACGACCACCGCCGGCATGGCCGGCGGCAGCATCTTCGCCGGCATCTTCCGGGAACCTTACGACATCAGGGACAGGCATTCCTGGACGGGGGTCGCGCTCACCTACGGCCTGGCGCTCGTCGTCCTGCTGTTCATCGACGACGCCTTCCGGGCGCTCATCTACTCCCAGGTCGCCCTCAGCCTCCAGCTGCCCTGGACGATCTTCCTGCAGATCTACCTCACGTCGTCCGCGGCGGTCATGGGCAAGTACGCCAATTCCCGCCGTCAGCAGACTGTGCTGGTGCTAATCGGCATCATCGTCACGGCGCTCAACGTCATGCTGCTCGCAGATATCCTGTCATAGCCGCCTTTTTTTCACATTGCGGCACAAGCCCCCGGCATCTGCCAGCAGCCGCATTATAAGATAATCCATGAATATTGGCGATAATAATCGTTTAATCAGCTTTTTGACAAAATATATAATAATACGCTAAAATATGTTAAAATATGCTAAAATGAGCATGAACCGATAATGTCGGCCCGAACTCGCGGAATTCTGCGCGGCAGCCCTTGTCCCTTGAGAATCTTCGTTTTCCAGGAGGTGCTCATCAATGCCCCGCTTCAACCCGACCGCCCTATACCTGCGCCAGCCTCTCAGACAGGCCCTGAGCAGAATCTGGGAATACCCGCTTACGGTTGTGGAAGCGCCGATGGGCTATGGAAAAACAACAGCTGTCAAAGAATCCCTGAACAACAGTGATGCCAAGGTATTGTGGCAGACTGTTGTCGATGACTCGGTTATCGGCTTCTGGCGAGGGCTGTGCCGCATGCTGAAAAAGGTGGACCCAGGCTGTGCGGACAGGCTGGCGGAACTGGGGGTGCCCACCAACAGCATCTTCATGGATGCGGCGGTGGAGATAATCGAAGACATCGTCTTCCCGGCGAAAACGGTCATCGTATTCGACGACTTCCACCTGCTGTCATCGAAAAGCATCGAGCAGTTTCTCGAACTGCTTGTAAAAATGGCGCCGCCGGCCCTCCATATCATCGTCATATCCAGGGCGGCCTTCGGCGAAAAAACCACCGAACTCGCCCTGAAAGGCTACTGCCACGTTATCGACAAAAGCTGTTTCGAACTGAACCAGGGCGAAATCATCGCCTATTACAAGCAGTGCGGGATAAGGCTGAGACCTCACGAAGCCGCGGAGCTTCTCGCCTACACCGAGGGGTGGATCAGCGCCCTCTACCTCAGCATGCTCGCCTTCGCGAGGGAGGGTCTGGTCGAGCATCAGATAAGCCTGTCCGAACTGATCGAAAAAGCCGTATACCGCAGATATCCGACGGAAGTGAAAGAATTTCTCCTGTCCATCTGCATTTTCGACAGCTTTACATGGGCGCAGGCAAAAGCGATGTGGCCCAGAGACAACGTCGAAACGCTGGTCGATTATCTTATGAGCCACAACGCCTTCATCAGATACGACAAATACAGCAAAACCTACCGGATGCACAACATCTTCACCGATTTCCTGCGGGAGGCGCTCGAGCGGCGGGGGAAGGAACATATGCGGGCCGTCCTGCGCGCGGCGGGACGCTGGTATGAGGCCAGCGGCGATCATATGAACGCCATGGAGGCATATTATCAGGCCGGCGATTTCGAAGGCTTGCTGACCGCGCTCGAACTGGCCAAAGGACACACCATAAACACCGAGTACAAGGAAAAGATAATCCGCTACTTCCGGGAGTGCCCGGCGGCTGTAAAAAAAGCGCGCCCCTGGGCTTGGCTGGTCTATGCGGTTTATCTTTTCGTGTTCAACGAAAAGAAGCTCTTCGCGGAACAGTGCGCCGAAATCCGCGACTATATCGAACAATACGAAAACGACGAAAATACCAAGGCGCAGCTGGCGGGAGAACTCGAGTTGCTGTACAGCTTCCTGCGCTATAACAGCATAACGGGGATGTCCGAACATCTCCAAAAAGCCGCCAGACTTCTCAAAGGTCCGTCAAAATTCCTCGACAGGAATGCCTTGTGGACCTTCGGCTCGCCGTCCGTACTATATATGTTCTATCGGGAAAGCGGGCGGCTGGCGCAGGAAGTCGCGGAATTCACGGCAACGATGCCTCTTTACTGCCATCTTACCGGCGGCCATGGCGCAGGAGCGGAGCTTGTCATCCAGGCCGAACGCCATTACTATACCGGTGACTTCGAAAATGCCGAGATCATGGCGAATAAAGCCATGTACGTCGCAAAGTCCCAGGGTCAGATGGCGATACTGATCTGTACATTATTCCTCCAGATCAAGCTCGATATCGTCAAAGGAAACCTGCCGGCCGTTAAAAACGTTCTGCAGCACGCGCGGGAAGAAATCAAACGACAGAAACTGTATCACAATATCCATATGCTGGAGCTGTGCGAAGGCTCCGTATACGCCTGCCTGGACCAGGCGGGGAAGATTCCCGCCTGGATCGCGAACGGCGATGTAAAAGACAGCTCGCTCTACTATCCCGCCTACGCCGCTTTCAACATCGTCTACGGCAAGGCGCTGCTGGTCCGCGGGCAATACCTCAGACTCCTCGGTCTGGCCGGGCAATTCCTCGAAGTCGCCTACGCGTTCCCCAACCTGCTTGGCCAGGTATATACCCACATCTACGTCGCGGCGGCCCATCACCGGCTGCAGCACCGCTACGAAGCGCAGGCGGCCCTGAAACAGGCCGCCGATATCGCCGCCCCCGACGGCCTCATCATGCCCTTTGTGGAAAACGGCGAACACATCGCCGCCATCCTCGGCGAACTGGGCAAAGACGACCGGTATGCCGGCTTCGTCGCCAGAGTGAAAAGAACCTACGTCGCCTACGCCAAAAAGCTGGCCGCGATGAAGGCGGCGGAGAAAACGGGAAACGACCCGGTGAATCTCACCGCCCGCGAGCGGGAGATCGCCGGGCTGGTCGCCGCCGGCCTGTCCAACCGGGCAATCGCCAAAAAACTCGTCATCGAAGAAGCCACCGTCAAAAAAGCGCTGCAAAACATCTACGCCAAGCTGGGAATAGGCAGCAGGACGATGCTGGCGCGGCTGATGCTCGAACGGAAAATGGGCTGAAAAGATAAAAAGACTATACTTTCGGATAATTTATTTAAAGACCCATTAACTTTATCATTACAGTAATGAGGTCTTTTTTTGTCTAAGCGGCGTTCTCTTTCCCGGAACAGTCTATTGGCGATCACCGGCTTATATATTGTTATATACCGCATATAACTTTTCGCCATACATCGCATGAATTCGCGTTATCGTCATATCTCCGCAAAAAACGAACAGGAAAGGAAGGGAAAGTGACAATGGGACTATCTAGGCGGACCTTCATCAAGACGGGTCTGGCCGGGGCGGCCTTGGGCGCGTGCGGGGCACTGCCGCCTGTGAGCAAATGGCTGCGCCAGTCGGACGCCGCGTCGGACCCCCAGGAGAAAGTGGCTTATACCTACCATCCCCCCAACTGCGGCGGACGCTGCTCGTTCAAATGCACCGTCAAGGACGGTAAACTGGTCAAGATCGAGGCCAACGAATGGCCGGACAAACGCAATTCCCTCGTCTGCCTGCGCGGCCTGTCCGAGCTTGAGCGCGTCTACAGCCCCGACCGCATCAAAACGCCCTTAAAACGCGTCGGCGAGCGCGGCGAAGGCAAATTCGTGCCCATCTCCTGGGACGAAGCCCTGACCACCGTCGCCGGCAAACTCAAGGAACTTAAGGACAAACACGGCGGCAAATCCATCTACCTCAAGGCTTCCTCCGGCGTCGAACACCCCATGTTCTCGCTGGCCACGATGCTCGGCGCCCAGTTCACCAACCACGCCGGCATCGACATCGGCCTGTCCGGCGGCCTGCACCAGATCACCGGCGTCGGCCTGTTCGGCCCGATGAACAACGAAGTCACCGACTGGGTCAACTCCAAGACAATCATCCTCCTCGGCAACAACTTCCTGGAAACCTCCATGACCGACGCCCAGTTCTTCTATGACGCCAAAGAAGCGGGCGCCAAGATCATCTCCATCGACCCGTCCTACTCCACCACCACCACCCGCTGCGACCAGTGGATCAGCCTGAGACCAGGCACCGATACCGCCCTGATACTGGCACTCATTAATCAAGTGTTCGCCAATAAATGGTACCACGAGGACTATCTCCGCAAAAACAGCACCGCCCCCTTCCTCATCAGGGAGGACGACAAAAAACTGTTCAAACTCGGCGACAAATACCAGGTATGGGATAAGAACTCCGGCTCGTTCCAACCTTACGACGCTCCCGGCATCCAGCCCGAACTCGAGGGCGATTTCGCCGCCGACGGCGTCAAACTGCAGACCGTTTTCGCCGCCCTCAGAGAGCACACCAAGGGCAACACCCCGGCGTGGGCGGCCAAAATCACCGAAGTGCCCGAACAGGTCATCAAAGACCTGGCCAAACAGTACGCCACCGCCGGGCCGGCCGTACTCGCCTGGGGCTGGGGCGGCCCCGACAAATGGTACCACGCCGACAGCCTCGGCCGCGCGGGCGGCATCCTCGCCGCGCTCACCGGCAACATCGGCCGCGTAGGCGGCGGCGTCGGCGCAGCCAACCATCACCTTCCCGGCTACTTCGCGCCGTTCAAGGGCTGGCCCCTTCCCAAGGACAAGGGCTTCGCCCCCGCCAAGCCCGAGATGCCGGCCACCGATTTCCCCCAGAAGCCGAACTCCGTCCGGGCGGTCATAATCCAGGGCAACACCCTCAACCAGTGGCTGGCCAACGCCCACCAGACGGCCGCCTGGCTCAAAAAGCTCGACCTCGTCGTCGTCGTCGACATCTTCCACAACGACACCGTCAACTACGCCGACATCGTCCTGCCCACCTGCACGAACTTCGAGATGGAGTACGACTGCTACAACCTCCAGGTTCGCCGCAACCACATCATGATGATGCAGAAGGTCATCGACCCGCTGTACGAAAGCAAGACCGACTTCAAAATCGAGCAGGAGCTGGCCGCCAAACTCGGCCTGGCCCAGTACCTGCCCAAGACCCCCGCGGACCTCAACAACGCGCGGCTTAAGGACCCGGCCCCGCCTCTCAAGGGCATAACGGTCGAGACCCTCAAAGCCAACCGCTACATCCAGCGCCTCAACGCGCCGTGGGAGCCCTTCCGCAGCAACATGAACCAGGTCTACGCCACCCCCACCAAAAAGATCCAGCTCTACTCCGAAGTGCTGCTGCCATTCGGCGCCGGCTTCCCCTCCTATGAGGAACCCCAGGAAGCCTCGCCCCACAACCCGCTCTTCAAGAAATACCCGCTGCAGTTCAGCCAGGCCCACACCCGCTACCGGGCCCACTCCTCCTTCTCCAACGCCCGCTGGATAACCCAGATCATCAAGGAGCCGAAGGTGGAGATGAACCCGAAAGACGCGCAAAAACGCGGCCTCAAGAACGGCGACCTCGTCGAAGTCTTCAACGACCGCGGCAAATTCCAGGCCCGCTACCAGGCCACCCCCGATATGCGCCCAGGCTCCATCAGGGTGAGCGAAGGCTGGTGGTCGAAATACTTCGCGGCCGGCAACCTGCAGAACGTCACCAACAGCGCCAACAACCCCCGCGGGTACCCGCTGAGCCACGGGCCGGTCATCCCCTTCAACGACACCCTGGTCGAAGTCAAAAAGGCAGGGGGTGCTAACTGATGGCCAAGAAGCTAGGCATGACCATAGACCTAAAGCGGTGCATGGGCTGCCATACCTGCTCCCTCGGCTGCAAGATGCAGAACAACGTGCCGATGGGCATGCTGTGGAACCGCATCCTCACCATCGGCGGCGAGGATGTCGACACCGCGCGCGGCGAATTCCCCAGTCTCGAAAAGAGCTGGATGCCGCTCTCCTGCCTGCACTGCGAGAACGCCTCCTGCGTCAAAGTATGCCCGGTGGGCGCCACCTACCGGGACGAGGACGGCCGTGTCCTGATAAACTACGACCGCTGCATCGGCTGCCGCTACTGCATGGCCGCCTGCCCTTACAACGTCCGCGTCTTCAACTGGCAGAAACCCGTCCGCGAACCCGGCCACTCATACGGCGAAGCCCCCGTCCGCGCCAAAGGCATCATGGAGAAATGCACGCTGTGCGTCGAACGCACCGCCAAGGGACAGGAACCGCGCTGTGTCGAGGTCTGTCCGGCCAAGGCGCGCAAGTTCGGCGACCTTAACGACCCGAACAGCGAAGTATCCAAAGCCATCCGCGAACGCGGCGGCCAGCAGCTGCTCGCCGAAAAGGGCACAAAACCGCAAGTCTACTACCTGCGCTGAAAGGAGGCGATATTGTGGAAAACAGAGGAAACCTGAAAATGTCCCTGGGCATCCTGGGCCTCTTAACCCTGCTCGGGCTGATCGCCTGGGTCTACCAGCTCAGTAACGGCCTTATCGTCACCGGCATGCGCAACGTCGTGTCATGGGGCCTGTACATCACATCCTTCATGTTCTTCGTGGGCCTGTCGGCCGGCGGCCTCATCGTCTCGTCCTCGGCCACCGTGTTCGACATCCCCGCCTTCAAAGCCGTGGCCAAGCCGGCCGTCATCCTTTCGACGGTCTGCATCATCCTGGCCGGCCTCTTCATCGTCGTCGACCTCGGCAGCCCCGAGCGGATCCTCTACCTGTTCATCCATCCCCAGTTCCAGTCGCCGCTCATCTGGGACGTCGTCGTCATCGCCATCTACCTGGTCGTGTCGCTGCTCTATCTCAAGCACATGACCCAGCCGGCCCCCGATTACCGCAAGCTGGCCACCATGTCCGCAGTCGCCCTGCCGGCCGCCGTGCTCGTCCACTCCGTCACGGCCTGGATTTTCGGCCTGCAGATCGCCCGCGTCAGCTGGCACAGCGCCCTGATGGCGCCGCTGTTCGTCGCCTCGGCCCTCGATTCCGGCCTCGCGCTCCTCATCATCGTCCTCGCCGGCCTCGAACGGTACTCCGACTACAAAGTCGAGCCCAAACTCTACGCCAGCCTCGCCGGCCTGCTCGCCGCCTTTGTCGCCGTCGACGCCTTCTTCGTCTTCAGCGAAGTGCTGACAGCCGCCTACCCCGGCGAAGAGAGCGTCACGGCCGCCCTCGGCCTGCTGCTGAGCGGCCCGCTGGCCCCGTTCTTCTGGGTGCAGGTCGTCCTCGGGCTCGCCGTGCCCTTCGTCATCCTCGCCAGCGCCGCCAACCGCCAGAGCAAGAGCAAGATACTGCTCGCAGCCGCGCTCGTCATCATTGGCGTATTCTGCAAACGCGTCTGGCTGCTGTTCTCCTCCTTCCTCCTGCCGCTCGTCGAAGGCGCGCCCGGCATCACCCTCGGCCAGGCGCCGGCCGCCGGTGCCAAGCTCGACATGTGGGCGATGGCCGGTTCCTACACCCCCACCCTCGTCGAATGGGCCATCTTCATCGGCATCATCTCCTTCGGGGGCATCATGTTCATCATCGCGGCCCGCAGACTGCTCTGGGCCCGCGAAGACACCGCCCGCGGCATCCGCATCGCGCCGACGGCGGCCAAGTAGCGGCCGATGGAGCCATCCTGGCAAGAAGTCGCCCTCTTTCGCGCCGGCCTCTACCGCTTCCTCGGCCACTGCTTGCTCGAATACCCCCAGGCCGGCCGCCAGGCGCTGCTTCAGCCCGATTTCTGGCGGAACTTCCCCCTCGCGCCGGCCAACGACGCGATGGGCGCCGCGCTCGACAAACTGGTCGGCGTCACACACGGCCTGCAGGCGAAGCCTCAGGACGAAGCCCTCGAATCGGTCCAGACCGAGTACACCGACCTGTTCCTCGGCTCCGGCGAACCCAAGGCGCCTCCGTGGGAATCGCTCTACCGCACCCCCGAAAAGCTCATGTTCGGCTCACCCGTCTTTCAGGTCAGGGAAGCGATGGCCCGCTTCGGCGTCGAGGCTGCCGAGAAATACCGGCAGCCGGAGGACCACCTCGGGCTCGAACTGATGCTGCTGGCGGCGGCCAGCGAAGCCGCCAGCCTCCGGGAAGAAAGCGACTGGCGGGAATCGGCCCGCCTCCAGGCGGAATTCATCGCCGCCCATCCCCTCGGCTGGATCGGCGACCTGGAAAAAGACGCCGCGGCCCACGGCGCGGTCGGCTTCTACGCCGCCCTGCTCGGCCTGACGCGCGGCGTGCTCCAGTGGGACAGCGAACTCCTCCGCGAATACGTCTCCTCGTAACCAAAAACGCACCGCAAGAGCAGCCCCGGAACCTTCCGGGGCTGTTTCCTGTTTTTCGCGGCCGCGTGATGCAAATCACCGCCAGGGTGTGATATAAATCAAAGCGCGGCAGCCGCCGGCGGGTTATCATTGAACCATGGAAAGACACCGCAACACGCGAGGAGGAATAACGCCATGCTGCCCAAAGGAGCAAACCTGCAGAAAATCCGTAACGGCACCAGGACCTACGCCGTAACGCCGCATCTCCCGGGAGGGTTCGTCAAACCGGAAGTGCTCGAAAAATACGCCCACGTCGCCAGGGAATACGGCGGCACCCTCAAACTCACCTCGGCGCAGCGCATCATGATAACCGGCCTAAAAGCCGAAGACATCGACAACATCTGGGCCGAACTCGGCATGCAGCCCGCCATGGGCTTCGCCAACTGTGTCCGCAGCGTCAAAATCTGCCCCGGGATCGCCTTCTGCAAGCGCGGCAAACAGGACAGCGTCAAGCTGGGCCTCGAGCTCGACCGGCGCTACATCAAAAAAGAGATGCCGTCACGCCTGAAGATCGGCGTCTCCGGCTGCCCCAACTCCTGCTCGGAAGCCATCATCAAAGACATCGGCGTCATCGGCACCGACGAAGGCTGGGACGTCTACGTCGGCGGCAGTGCCGGCGCGCATCCCCGGCTGGCCGACAAACTCATCGCCGGCCTTGATTACGACGACACCCTCAGGCTCATCGACACCATCGTCGCCTACTACAAAAAGCACGCCGACATCGAGCGGCTCGGCCAGTTCATCGACCGCATCGGCCTCGAGAAATTCCGCGCCGACGTCCTGGCCGCCTTCGCCGCCGGACCGGCCGCACCCGCCCCCGCGGCGCCAGCGCCCGCACCCGCCTCCGTTCCGACCGCCCCTGCCGGCGGCGAAACCGGGCTCAAGGCCGGCGACGCCATCGCCGCCGACAGCATCATCGCCGACATCATCAGGGTATACCCCGAAACAATCCCCGTCCTCCGCGGCTTCGGCATGGGCTGCCTCGGCTGCCCCTCGGCCACCGGCGAGGCGCTCGAAAAAGCGGCCGGCATCCATGGCCTCGAAGTACGCGAACTGATAACCGCCCTGAATAAAGTCGCCCTGAAGGAGGAGCAGCAATGAGCGCGTTCATCGGCCCCATCCACTACTGGCTCTACAGGAAAATCGGCATCGTCGCCGCCCGCGAGGACTTCCTCCGCGAAAGAGCGGCCGCCCAGTGCGGCTCCGTCGCCGAAGAGCTCCAGGAACAGGTCCGCCAGACCTACGGCTGGCCGTTGCCCGACACCGACCTCAGCGAACTCATCGAGCACGACAACATCCACGGCTGGCTGCAGCGCCAGATCAAAATCGCCGAAACAAGGGAAGCCGCCTATGTCAAAGAACTGCTCGACACCTGCGGCGGCGCGGCCGCCGAAATCATCGAACAAGCCTTCGCCGACCACGGCCGCCTCACCGGCGAAAGCGCCAGGGCCCAGGGCAGGCACGACCTGTCCGCCGCCGCCGGCATCTACCAGGCCTTGAGCGACCACTACCTGAACGGCATGCCCTGCGACCGGGCCGACACCGTAATCGCCGCCGCCGCGGACAGCACCACCTGGGAAACGGGCGTCTGCCTCCAGCAGCCCAACTGGCAGCGGACCGGCGTCGACGAGCAGGCCATGGCCACGTTCTACCGGGCCTGGCTTACCGGCTTCGTCGCCGGCGCCAATCCGGCGTTCGCCTTCCGCCAGGACCGGGCGGGCACGGTCGCCAGAAGTCAGATATACAAGAAATAGACCACGGAAAGCCCGGACTCAGTCCGGGCTTTTATATGATATAATTGTAATAGCAATACCCCACACCTGAGGTGCTGGCCATGAAAAAATTCGGACTTGTCGGCGGGATCGGCCCGGCGTCGACACTCGACTACTACAAAGGGATAATCGACGGCTACCGGGCCAGGACGGGCGGCGTCGGCTATCCCCTCATCATTATCGACAGCATCAACCTCGACGAAATGTATCACCTGGCGGCCACCAAAGCCTGGCCCGCGTTCACCGACCGCCTGGCCGCCTCCATAGAAACCCTGGCCGCCGGCGGCGCCGAATTCGCGGCCATGGCGGCCAACACCGCCCACATCGTCTTCGACGACCTCAGCGCCCGATCGCCGCTGCCCCTCATCAGCCTCGTCGAGGAAACGTGCAAGCGCGCCCGGGACGAGGGCTGCCGCCGCGTCGTCATCTTCGGCACCGCCTTCACGATGAGCAGCGGCCTCTATAAGGACGCGTTCGCCCGCTACGGCATTGACGCCTTCGTCCCCACGGCCGAGGAGCAGCAGACCATCCACAACATCATCTTCCCCCACCTCCAGGAAGGCATTGTCCTGCCGGAGGAAAAAAGCGCCGTACTCGCTATCGCCGCAAAGATGCTTGCCGCCGAAAACGCCGACGCCCTCGTCCTCGGCTGCACCGAACTGCCGCTCATCATCCGGGCCGGCGACCTCGACACCCTCATCCTCGACACCACCCAGATTCACATCGACGCCATCGTCGACCGCCTGCTGGCGTAAAAAAATCCCCCATTCCGTGAAACTTACTGTCAAAAGTATGGAAAAATCGCCCCGATATGGTTATAATGGAACAGAAGGCGGAACGGTACCGTTTGACCGTTCCCGCCGTCGACCGACGAGCCGCCAACTGGATATCTGCTGGGGGAGCCGGAGGAGCCGGCTGAGAAATAGGCCCGATCGCCTATGACCCTTTAACCTGATCTGGGTAATGCCAGCGTAGGGATAGCTGCTCAAGTTCCGTCTACCGGGCGCATCCTTACAGGAGGCGCCTTTTCGGTTTGCGCCGCTTTCAACCGTCTCAAATGGGAGGTAGAAATCAATGGAGCTTCTGCACGAGATCGCCGTCACCCTTGCCGCCGTGAAGGCGAAAAGACCCCTCGTCCATCACCTGACCAACTATGTCACCGCCAACGACAGCGCCAACATCACCCTCGCCTTCGGCGCTTCCCCCGTCATGGCCAGCGATCCCGGCGAAGCCACCGACATGGTCGCCAAAGCCGCCGCCCTCGTGCTCAACATCGGCACCCTCAGCGCCGCCGCCGTCGACACCATGATCGCCACCGGCATACGGGCCGGCGAACTCGGCGTCCCCGTAATCCTCGACCCGGTCGGCGCCGGCGCCACCCCGGCGCGCACCGCCGCCGCCGGCCGCATCATCCGCGCAACGAATCCGGCAGTCGTCAGAGGCAACGCCGCCGAAATAAAGACCGTCGCCGGCCTCAGCGCCGCCATCCGCGGTGTCGACTCCGCCGCCGACGAAACCGACGGCGAAGCCGTCGCCACCGGTCTCGCCGCTAGCCTGGGCTGTGTCGTCGTCCTCACCGGCCAGACCGACATCGTCGCCGCCGGCGGCCGCGTCTGCCGCATCGCCAACGGGCACCCCTGGCTGGCCAGCGTCACCGGCACCGGCTGCATGGCCACCTCGCTCATCGGCTGCTGCCTGGGCGCCGGCGCCGACCCTTACATAAGCGCCGTCACCGGCATCGCCGTCATGGGCGTCGCCGGCGAACTCGCCCACCGCTCCCTCCGGCCGGAGGACGGCATCGGCACATTCCGCGTCAGGCTCTTCGACGCCGTCTTCACCCTGACGCCCGAAACCCTGCTCCGCTGCGCCAAAATCGGTTGATACCCGGGAGGAATGACAATGGATACCAAAAAACTCACCTTCACCGCCCTGTTCGTCGCCGTCGGGGTGTTCACCGCCCAACTCGTCTACATCCCCGTGGGCGTCGCCAAGTGTTTCCCTGTCCAGCACGCCATCAACATCCTGCTGGCAGTGCTCCTCGGCACGCGGTACTCCGTCAACGCCGCCTTCGCCACCTCGCTGCTGCGCAACTTCCTCGGCACAGGCTCGCTGCTCGCCTTTCCCGGCAGCATGATCGGCGCGGCCCTCGCCGGCATCCTCTACCGGCGGACCAACAGCATCCTCTGGGCGGCGGTCGGCGAACTCTTCGGCACCGGCCTCATCGGCGCCCTCGTCGCCTTTCCTGTCGCCAAGTACCTCATCGGCTCCAAGGCCGGCGCCTTCTTCTTCGTCATACCCTTCGCCGTCAGCGCCGCCGGCGGCGCGGTCATCGCCTGTCTCCTCTACTACACGCCCGTGATCGGCGTCGTCCGCGAGTGGCTCGGCGCACGCCCGAGATAACCGCCAGACTGGCGATAAAAGCCCATCTGCGGCGTACCCGCAAGAGGCAGGCCGCAGTTCTAGGCGCTGAAGCGCCAAGAACTTGCGCACTTGCTCCTCAGAGCACTTGCTTGCGTACGACCGAGTACGCGGCGCGGCGCGCTCTTCCGGTGCGCCTTGCATCTGGACCTTTCTCACCAGTCTGACTTTGTCTACAAGCCCGCAAGGCTTCCGGGGTCTCCCGGAAGCCTTGCTTGCTTCTTATTCCCATGAGAACGGCGGTCAAGATAAGCCAATACTAATCAGTGACGAAAGGAGGCGGAAAAGTTGCCGTCAAGCGCAGCGCCACACAATGGATGACCGCAGCAGCCTCGGCCACAAAAACATCGGCACCCTCATCTGGGACTTCTCCATACCGGCCATCACCGGCATGCTCGTCAACGCCCTCTACAACATCGTCGACAGCATCTTCGTCGGCCACGGCGTCGGCGCCATCGGCCTGGCCGCCGTCACCATCGCCTTCCCGGTAATGATCGTGCTCATGGCCTTCGGCATGCTCGTCGGCGTCGGCGCGACCACCCTCGTCTCCATCCGCATCGGCCAAAAACGGCTATCCGACGCCGAGAAAATCCTCGGCAACGCCTTCGTCCTCGGCCTGGCGATCGCCGTCGGCATGTCGGCCGTCCTCCTCCTCTTCCTCGACCCCGTCCTCGCCGCCCTCGGCGCCGAGCCAGACGTGCTACCTTACGCCCGCGACTTCACCGCCGTCATCCTCGCCGGCAGCGTCTTCATGTTCACCGGCTTCGGCCTCAACAACATCATCCGCGCCGAAGGCCACCCCCGCATCGCCATGATGACCATGGTCGTATCCGCCCTCCTCAACACCCTCCTCAACCCCCTGTTCATCTTCGTCCTCGGCCTGGGCATCAAAGGCTCGGCGCTCGCCACCGTCATCTCCCAGGCCGTATCCGCCGTCTGGGTCGTGGCCCACTTCCGCAGCCGCCGGAGCCTGCTCAGGCTGCGCGGCGCCAACATGGTGCCTGACAGAAAAATAGCCGCGAAAATCGTCGTCATGGGCTCATCGGCCTTCTTCATGCAGATCGCCGCCAGCGTCGTCGCCGGCCTGTTCAACAACATCCTCGTCGTCCACGGCGGCCAGACGGCCGTGGCCGCGATGGGCATCATCAACCGCGTATCCATGGTCGTCCTCATGCCCATCTTCGGCATCAGCCAGGGCACCCAGCCGGTCATCGGCTACAACTACGGCGCGAAAAAATTCGGCCGGGTCAGGGAAGCGGTCATAAAAGGCAGCATCGCCGCCACCGCCGTCTCGGTCGCCGGCTTCATCCTCATCGAACTGTTCGACGCATACATCATCCGCATGTTCAGCTCCGAAGCCGACCTCATCGCCCTCGGCGCGGCCGGCCTCAAAATATTCATGGCCATGCTGCCCCTCATCGGCTTTCAGGTCATGGGGGCGGGCTTCTTCCAGGCGATCGGCAAACCCATGCACTCCCTGCTGCTAAGCATGTCCCGCCAGCTCCTCATCCTCATCCCGGCGCTTCTCATCCTGCCGCGCTTCATCGGCCTGCAGGGGGTATGGCTCGCCGGGCCGATCGCCGACTTCGGCGCCACGCTCGTCACCGCCGCCCTCGTCGTCGCCCAGATCAGGCGGCTCGAAGAGGCTGAAGAGGAAATATTGCCGCGGGGGTAGCATCCTTTTCCCGCCGGCGGCTCATAATAATCCCAGAGTGCCGGCGGAATCCTACCGGGCGCGCCAATACGCAGGGCAGGTTTCCTGGCAAGCCGGGGGCGGCCGCCTCGCCTTGCGCCACGAGAGGTGAACGATGCAACAGAAGTGGAACGAGGTAAAAACCCAGACGCTCCGTCCCGAGGAAATCGAGGCCCTTCTCGCCAGGGAATTCGGCGATAAGGTCAACCCCGTCAACCGGGAGGAACTGGCGAAAAAGCACCGCAGCCAGCAACTGCATGACGAAAAAAACTCGGCCGCCGCCGAGCAAACGAAAAAGATCCAGCAATAGCTGGATCTTTTTCGCTCCATGCCTACCCGTGCGCATCGGCAGCTTTATATCCGCAGCGGGAAATACTTCGCGAACACCTTGTTGTCCACATCGGCGGACAGCTTCGCGAAATGCCCGCTCAGCCAGGCCCAGTTCGAAGTATACGAAAAGACGGCATCGCACACATAGGCATTCCTGCCAAGGTCGAAAACACGGACCTGGACGTAAGAAGTCGTCGTCGCCAGCTGCAGCAGGGAATCCCTTTTAAAGCGCAGCGGCAGAACGTTGTAGAACACGGCGTAATCGACCCGGTCGGCCGCCAGCCGCGGCAGCAGGTCGAAGCGGTCGAGGCTGGACAGGTCGGTGAAGCGCGATATCGTGAACTCGCGCTCGTAGTTTTCGCCGGTCACAAACGAATAAGCGGGGGAGTACTTTGTCGCGAACAGCGCGACCGTCTCCCGTCTGATCGCGTCCTTCTCGAGCTCGCCAGCCGTCAGGGCGTCAACATAAAAAAAAACGATCGTCGGGCGTCCGGTCGCGGCGGCAACGGGCGCCGGCAGCATTGCCAGGCAGAACAGCAGGAGAGCGATTATCGATTGCGGAACGAAAGCCCAGCGGCGCGCAATTGTTTTCATAACATAATAATTTGACACAAATCGATACACACCTTTTTTAAGCCAAAGTAATTTTCTTTTTTGTAATAACTGAGCGTCTCCAGGCATTGGTATCCGGTGTCGCGGGGGATAGGAGGCGGCAGCGGCCGCTGCGATGTGAAAGGAAAAATACATAACCTGTCGAAATGGAAAAACAAGAATAACCAGCTATCACCGGGTGGGGGAGTAAATGGACCGCGACACCGATAATCCGCGCGGCCCCGGCGGCGCGGGCAGCCGGCGCAGCTTGTCAGCCAACCAGCTGCAAAACGAATACTTCGAAGCCCTCAACCACATTGCCGTCGGCCTCATGCGCCGCCGGGACCTCGACTCGCTGCTCGAGGAGATCACCGTGCGCGCCGCCGGCCTGCTCCGCACCCCGAACGCCTTCCTCTACCTCCTTACCGACGACGGCGAAGCGATGGAAATGCGGGTCGGCGTCGGCTTCCACCGCTCGCAGCTAGGCACACGCCGCCGCCCGGGGGAAGGCTTTGTCGGCAAAGTCTGGCAGGAGGGCGTATTCGCCGCCGAGCAAAGAATCTGGCAGACCGGTACCGGCGGCGAAGGGCCGGCGCGCGGCAGGCCGAGCGTCGCAGGGACGATCATCGGCCTGCCGCTCAGGAACGACCGGCAAGTTATCGGCGTCCTGGGCTTCAATATCATGTCGGAAAGCTATTCTCCCGCAGCCGACGAAAAGGCCCTTCTCGAGCGGTTCGCGGAACTGTCCTTCATCGCCGTCAGCAACATGCGGCTGTATACCAAACTGCAGACTGAACTCGCCGAACGCGCCCGCGTCGAAGAACTGCTCCGCCGCCAGAACCGTCATCTCGAACTGCTCCACCAGCTGTCGGTCCGCCTTATGAGCCGCTTCGAAGCCAACGAACTGCTCGCCAACATCCTCGACGGCGCCTGCGAACTGGTCGATACCCAGCACGGCTACTTCTATCTGGTCGCGGCCGACGCCGGCTGCCTGGAGGCAAAAGTCGCCCGGGGCTTCTACCGCGGGGTCATCGGCAAACGGCTGAAACCGGGCGAGGAGATATCGGGGCGGATATGGCGGAACGGCCGGATATTCGTCACCGACGACTACAGCAAAGAATCCCTCCGCAATCCCGACCCAACCCGCGACGCCGTAAGGGCCTGGATCGGCATCCCGCTGACGAAAGGGAGGGAGGTCCTCGGCGTCTTCTGCCTCGCCCGCATCGACTCCGACCGGCCTTTCAGCGGCGAAGAAACAGCCCTCCTCAAACAATTTGCCGAACTGGCCGCCCTCGCCCTCAGCAACGCCAAACTTTACGACACGCTGGAAAGCGAGCTTGCGGAACGGACCCGCGCCGAGGCGGCGCTGCGGGCGAGCGAGGCCTCATACCGCACCCTGGCGGAAAACCTGCCCGGCATCGTCTATCGCGTCTTCCTCCGCGAACACAACCGGGTCCGCTTCTTCAACACCATGCTTCAGTCCGTGACCGGCTACGCCCCGGAAGAATTTCCGGCCGGCGGGCTGTGCCCGCTGGAGGAAATAATGCTGGCCGCAGACCGCCCCAGGGTCGCTGCGGTCTGCAAAGGCGCCATCGACGACGCCAGGCCGTTCGAGGTCGAATACGGCATCACCGGCAAAGACGGCGGCGTCCGCACCGTCGTCGAGCGGGCCAGGCCGGTCAGCGGCGCCGACGGCCGCCCCCCTGTACGTCGAAGGCGTCATCATGGACATCACCGCCCAGAAAAGCGCCCAGGACAAATTACTGTTCATCAGCACCCGCGACGGCCTGACCTCCCTGTATAACCGCGCCTACTTCGAAGCCGAACTCGAACGTTACGGCAGTGAGGGCGGCGGCCCAATGGGCATAATAGTCGGCGACATCGACGGCCTGAAACTGATCAACGACGCCATGGGGCACCATATCGGCGACACCATGCTCATAGCCGCGGCGAAAATAATAAAAGAAGCCTTCCGCCGCGAAGACACCGTTGCAAGGATAGGCGGCGACGAATTCGCCGTCCTCATGCCGGGCGCCACCGCCCAGGCGGTCGAGGCCGCGTGCCGCAGAGTACAAAGCGGCATCGCCGCCTACAACAAAACCCAGCCGGGCGTACACCTCAGCCTGTCCGTCGGCCACGCCATCGGCCGGCGGGGCGAAAGCATCCGGGATATTCTCCACAGAGCGGACAACAACATGTACCGCGAAAAGCTCAACCACTCCCACGGCGCCCGCAGCGCGATAATCCAGACCGCCATGAAACGCCTCGCCGAGCGCGACTTCTTCACCACCGAACAAGCCAACAGGAAGGACCGCCTCGTCTGCGGGCTTGCCAGAGCGCTGGAGCTGCCCGAAGCCGCCATGGAAGGCATGCGGCTATTGGCCAAATTCCACGACATCGGCACAGTCGGCATCCCCGACAACATCCTCCGCAAGCCCGGTCCGCTCACCGCCGAGGAACAAGTGGTCATGCGGCGGCACTGCGAAATAGGCTGCCGCATCGCCCAGTCGTCGGGCGAACTCCTGCCCATAGCCGAATGGATCCTCAAACACCACGAATGGTGGAACGGCGGGGGATATCCCATGGGCCTCAGCGGCGAGCAGATCCCCCGCGAATGCCGCATCCTCGCCGTCGTCGACGCGTACGAAGCCATGACCAGCGAACGCCCCTACCGCAAAGCCATGACCCACGAAAAGGCCGTTGCGGAAATCACACGCTGTGCCGGCACCCAGTTCGACCCCGCGGTCGTCCGCGAGTTCCTCGGGCAAATCGGGAACTGACATAAATACAATAGGCGGTGACGACATGAAAAAGAAAATCGCTATCCTAATCCTCATCAGCGTCTTCGCCCTCCAGGCGCTGCCGGTTTCGCCGGCCTGTGCCGCCCCTGCGGCGCGGCGGATTGCCCTCCTGCCCGTCGCCGCCACCGCCCCGGCCCGCGAATTCCCGGGCGTGGAGGCCAAAATCGCCGCCACCCTGGCGGCGTGGTTCCGTACGCCGTTGCCCTCGTTCGTCAAAACATACGAAATAATCCCCGCCGACCAGATCGAGACGGCCCTGCGGCCTGACGGCGCCCTCAACCCGCGGAAACCCGACCTGCAGCGTCTGCGGCAGCTCGCGGCCCAACTTGACGCCGACCTCGTCCTCGGAGTGATCGTCACCGATTTGAGCGAACACCTCGGCAGGAACCAGGAAGGCGACATCATCCTCAGAACCGACCTGGCCATGCGCCTCGTCGGCTACCGCGCGGATCGCGGCAGCCTCATCGACATCAAAGACCGGGAAGACTACTTCGACAGCTGGTCGGCCGGCGGGGAGGCCGCTAACCTTGCCGGCGTCCTCACCGAGCGTCTGCTGACGAAAGCCGCCGGCGGACGGGAATTCTGGCCGCGGTGAACCGTCCCGATAAACGGAACAGGTCTGCAGCAAGTGCTGCAGACCTGTTTTCTTATTCGGCAGGGGAGGGGCGGCTTACTGCATCTCGATGGACGGGCTGGTGTATTCTGGGGGATAGACGGCGAAGGCGATTTCCTTGCCGACATTGCGAACCTGCAGGCTGGCCTTGCCGAGGATTACCTTTTTGGCATCCACCACCTGCACCTCGATATCGACGAACGCATCCTTATCGGTCGTAATCTCCAGCTGGCCGCGGTCTTTCTTCGCCACCACGACCGTCCCCGTCTCCGAAGACAGACCGTTCGTGGTGCTCCAAACAATCTGGATGGCGGCAGGAATTCTCGCCTTGCCGTCCCTGCTGATATAAGGATACGACCAGAAGAGATTAGGGTCGACGACATCGACCTTCATCAGCATCTTCGTCGGCTTGTCCGGGCTTTGGGCGGCGGCGGAGCACACCGGAGCCGCGAGCAGCATGGCTACGAACAGTGCAAGTACAAGACTGGAGACCATCCTCCGGGTATTCATACAACAGGTACCCCCTCGAAAGAACTTTACCACTATTGTACCATATTTTCGGGCGGAAAAGAGAGCTGACAAGCCGGCGGCGAAAAAAATAGGCTCCGCACAGTTGCGAAGCCGACACAGAAAATAAATCAAGGCGGGGTGTGGGTGTGTCATGCGGAAGGGGGATGTGCGATCCGCGAAACGGCGCCGCCGGCGTGGATAGGACCGGTGACGCACCGATAAGCGTATACAAGCGGCGAACAGGCGAAGACAGTAAGAAAGACCACCGGAACGAGCAGACAGCAGAATAACGCGAACGGCAGCCCAAGAATGAAAATCATCGTTTTGGGGAGCATAGTAATCGACCTCCCATAAGTGAAAGTTATAACATTCACACACTTAAATTATAACGCTCCTTTTGGGAAAAGTCCATATCCTGGATTAAAAAAAGTGAAATTTTTCTCATAATACCAGAAAAGCGACAAAAAAAAGCCAAGGTCCAAGCCTTGGCTTTCGGTCATCGCGTTGTCAGAAACCCGGAGTATAAACCGTCTGATCGGCGCGCACCGCCTTAACGACCACATTATCGCCGACCTCCTTGAGCTCGGCCGTGGTAACCCATACCACATCATCCGCTGTCCAGGTCTTCAGGCGGACCTTCAGATTCGGTATGCCGTGGGGGATGGTGAACCTGTGCGGCTTATTATCCTTGGGGGTAAAAACATGGGTGGCGAACTCCCGGTTGCCGGTTGTGAGGATGGTAACCTCCGCTTTCGTGATACGGTGGAGGGTTATGGTATCGCCGCTCGGCAACTCGGGTCCGATATGAAAACTATGCCACAGAGAATCGTCCACAGAGACCTTCACGACCGAGGGGTCGAAAGGGGCCGCGGCCGCCGGCGCCGCAAAGGCCAGCAGCACTCCCAGCAGCATCAGGCCGATCGCCAGTCTCGTCTTGTTCACGCAATCGCTCCCTTCGTAAACGCCTGCAGACCGCAAGCGACTACTTAACGGCCCCCGTTGGCGTAAAACGCCTTCTGGGCCACGGCCAGCTTCTCGCAGATCTCCTTGATCCTTGCCTCGACCTCGAACGGCACCCACCGGTCGATAGGATGGATGACGCGGCCGAGGAGCTTGCCGTTCTTATCGTAATCGGCCTGCTCGAGCAGCGCCACCTCCTTGGAGGCGGGCCTCACCCGCAGCAACTGCAGGGAGAAAGCCAGCTTCTCGTAGCCGGCGACGTTCCGTTCCTGCATCTTCAGGGATTCGACCACTTCCTTGGCGCCGTTCTTTTCATACTCCACCTTCACCCAGGCCTGGAGATAACCCTTGTCCTTCAGCACCTGATCCGGGTTTTTGACAAAGTCGACGCTGGCGTCGGCCGGCACATGCTGGAGAGTTTTCCAATCCAGGGAATATGTGCTGAAAGTATCCTTCGTGGCGTTGCTCAGGGGGAAGTACCTGTCCTCTTCCTCGGCGGCGGCAAACGCCGGCAGCGTGAGCAGGACGAGCATAAGAAGAAGAACGGGCAGGATTCTGGCAGGTTTGAACATCGCAAATACACCTCATTATTCTTTGGCTTATTTTGTATCACTATAACATTCGGCCCGAACCATCAATTTCCTTCCTCAGGCGGCGGGAGGCGCCGGTTTTCCGTGGCCATCCCGGCGAGGATGATGCTTTTCTGGCGGAGAATCCTGGCGATAAACAGATCGAAGAACTCGAGCACCCGTTTCTTGTCGCCCATGAAGTTCAGGCACGCGCCGATGCTCGCCAGCGACCTGCGCACCTCCTCGTAATTGCCGAGGCTCTCGAAGATAACGCGGGCTTCCTCGAAAGAAGCGCAAGCCTCGTCATAGCGGCCGGTCAACTGGTAACACGTGCCGCGGTCATAGAGGATGCGGGCCAGCTCATGGGGCAGGTCCTGCTGTTCCAGGAGACGCCTGGCCCGCTCGTAAGCGTCGAGCGCGTCCGAATAGCGGCCCAGGTTCTGCTGGCAGCGGCCGGTCAGAGCGAGCGTCTTGCCGGCCTCCGGGACATTGCCCGCCGTCTCGAAAAGCTTAAAGGCGCTTTCATATAGCACCAGCGCCGCCGCGAACGAACTTCTCACCATATGCAGATGGGCCTCCTGCAGGAGGGCCGTCGTGTCCAGCCCGGCGATCCGTTTGCGGAAAAACACCTCGTCGCCGCGGTCGTCGAGATTCTTCGCCACCGACTTCAGCTCCCGCACGCTGCTCTTCACATCGCCCTCCGGGCCGGGGCGGAGGACGGCGCGGAGGATATCCGGCCAGCAGCGGCAGTCATTCTCGCCATAAGACGCCTCAAGCTGTTTCAGGTCGATCACATCTTCGTTATTCTGGATGAGAAACTTCACCTTGGCGGGATCGTCCAGCAGCAGGAAGTGAAAAACGCCCGCCTCGATGACATCCGACAAAGGAACCTTGAGATTTTTCAGAGCCTTCACCGCCGCCTGGTTGACCCTGGCGCTGATCGTCGCCTTCTCGTTCGTTGTCGCCATAATCGCTCTCCCACCTTTGTGTCGTCACCAATATTTTACTATCATCGCGGCCGTCTTTCAACAAAACAAAATACAAACCAGGGCTCCTCACCGCCAAATCAGCGAGGAAAGTAATAATCTGCCGGGCATTTGTAAGACGCACCGCCGGCGTTTTTTCCGGCCCGACCGCCCACAGGGAGGATTCCGGCCTGTCGTTCGCCAACTATTCCCATAACAGAACAAAGGAGATGATCCACGTGCGGTTAGCTGAATTGATCGCGGCGGCAACGGACTTCGTCGGCGGAAACACGCTCAACAGCGTACCCTCGCTGGGCGACCTGCAAATCTTCGACCCGCCGCTGATAGGCGTAGCCGCGGCAGGCGACCCGCTGTTCGCCAGCCTCAAAGACCCCGCGGCTGTCGGGCCCAGCCACCTGTCGCCCCGCGACTGGCTCCCCGAGGCGGCTGCCGTCATATCCTACTTCCTGCCCTTCACCGAAAAGGTGCGTCACGCCAACCGCCAGCCCGGCCTGCCGGCCACCGAATGGCTCTACGGCAGAATCGAAGGCGACATGGTCAACGACGCGCTGCGCCGTTTCCTGGCCGACCAACTGGAAGCGGCCGGCCACCGGGCCATCGTCCCAGCGTTCGACCTGCGCTACGCCGTAGTGGACCGGCGCAGCAACTGGTCGGAACGGCACGTCGCCCACATCGCCGGCCTGGGAACCTTAAGCCTCAACTGCTCGCTCATCACCGCCCGCGGCGCCGCCGGCCGCCTCGGCAGCCTCGTCACCAGCCTCGCGCTCGCGCCCACGCCCCGGCCCTACACCGGCACCCACGAATACTGCACAAACTGCGGCGCCTGCATCGGCCGCTGCCCGCCCGCGGCCATCGACGAGAGCGGCAAACGCCACCAGCCCTGCTCCGACTACCTCGACGCCATGAAGACCCGCTTCCAGCCCCGCTACGGGTGTGGCAAATGCCAGACCGGCGTCCCCTGCGAAGACCGCATCCCAGGCTGTTAACAACAAAAAACCCCGCTCGGCGGGGTTTTTTCCTTTCGGGGCCCCTTATAGCAGGGGCGGCTTGGAGCGGGGCTTCACCGGCGTATTCGCCGTCGCGCCGCTGGCGGCATTGCCGTAATCCTCCGGGTCGCCGGCCGTCTGCCTGGCGCCCGGCCGGTCGCCGCCCGCCCGCAGCTCGTCCTGAATCTTACCGCCCGTACGGGGCGGCGAATAATTGACCGCCGGCGCTTCCGACATACGGGCGTCGAACTCGGGCTGCATATCGCCGCCGCGGTTTTTTACCGGCATAATACTCACCTCCGCAGTTAGCATGCCCGAAGCGGCCGTAAACAAAACTGAGGGGGAGGCATCCGCCTCCCCCTGTTGAGCACCATCCTTACAGTATAACCGATACTGACAGACTGGAAACCCCCATTATACTCGATTGGCACCTTGGCTTGTTGCTTACTGGCACTGATACACGTCAATCGCGGATCGGAACGTGCGGGGAAACGAAAAACACTACCCTTTGGACCGGTTGACACTTGCTAGGCTCGGAAAGACTGACTTTCGACGCGCTTGCAAATTACGAACCCTGAGTCTCTGTAAGGATGGTGCTTGAGTCAAGTATAGCATACATTTCGCGCAAAAACAACGGGCTGGCGTACTTTTTCCCGCCGGAAACTCATATCATTATTAGGAAATAAAACTGGGAGGAGTATGGAAATGAACAGCCTGGAGAAATTATTCGGCCGGTTCTTCGCCGATTGGCTGCCGGGGATTCCTGCCCGCGTAAGGGATTGGGCGGCGAAGATCTTCCCGTGGGTGATCATCGTCCTCGGCATTCTCGGGCTCCTCGCCTGGCTCAGCGTAATCGGCCTGTTCGGCGCCGCCACCCTGAAAACAGCGGGGTTTAGCCGCGCTTTCCCCTCCTTCGCCGCCGCCGTCTTCCACATCCTCGCCCCCATCCTGCAGGTGCTGGCCATCGCCGGCGGCTGGTTAATGATCAAACGGCGCCGCCTGGGCTGGGTACTGGCCTTCTACGCCCTGCTGCTCGGAATCATCATGAACCTCTTGTGGTTCAACCTCGCCGGACTGATCTGGGACTTCGTCTTCGCCTACCTGCTCTTCCAGCTCAGGCCCTACTACCGGGAAGGCTAGAGCGGTCTTCGCCCGGCAACCGGAAGGCGCTCGCCCGCGGAAGGAACTCCCGGAGCTCCTTCCGTTCTTATTTTCCCTATACATAGTAAAAAATGGAAGGTGATGCGGCGAAATTTGTCGAAGTACAAAAAATCCTGAAGAAATGGTGGGCCACAGTGTGGATTGGGAATATCCTCTCTTCGCGACGTTAATACTGTTTGCCGGCGCAGGCTGGTTGTCAGCCGGCCGCCCGCCCGGCGCAGGCCCGGGGCGGGAGCCGCACGCCCGCCTGCCGGAAGACGAACAGCGGTTCCGCAACCTCGCCGACCATGCCCCGGTGCTCCTCATCGTCACCGGCACTGGCGGCGCCCCCGTCTTCCTAAACCAGACCTGGTCCGCATTCACCGGCCGGCCGCTTGCCGCCCTCACCGGCCAGGGCTGGCTGGAACTCATCCATCCCGAAGACCGCCCGGCTTTCTGCGCCCGGCAAAAAGCGGCCTTCGCGCGCCAAGAAGCCTTCCGGCACGAATTCAGGCTGCGGCACGCCGCCGGCGGCTTCCGCTGGATAATGGCCGTATTCACGCCCCGCAGCCAGGGAAAAGAGTTTGCCGGTTACATAGGCTCCTGCGCCGACATCACCGCCCACCGCCAGCTCGAACAGGCCCTCCGCCGCCAGGTCGAGTACGAGAAACTGCTGGCCGCCATCTCGGCAAAATTCGTCAGCGTCAGCCCGGCGGCTCTCGACGCCGCCGTCGTCGCGGCGCTTGGCGAAATCGGCCGGTTCACCGGCGCCGATCGTGCCTACATATACTTCAACTCCGCAGACGGCCGCGAGGCCCGTCTCGCCTACAGCTGGAACACCGACAGCGTGCCGCCTCTTGGCGGCGAAATGCCCGCCTTCGCCATCGACCCCGGGTCATGGATGGTCCGGGAGATACGGGAAAAGGGCCGGCTGCACATCCCCCGCCTCGCCGCCGTGCCTGCGAGAGAAGAACGGCAAAAGCTGGCGGCGGCGGCCATAAAATCGCTCGTCGCCGTGCCCCTCGTCAGCGGGGAACACATCCTCGGCGTTTTCGGCATCCACTCCCTCGGGGAGGAGAAAGCCTGGCAGGAAGAAGACATCATGCTCCCCAAACTCGTCGGCGAAGTAATCCTCGGCGCCATCCTCCGCTGCCGGGCCCAGACGGCTCTAGCGGCCAGCGAAGCCGAGAACAAGGCCATCCTCGCCTCCGTCCCCGACATCCTCTACCATATCGACGCCGACGGCCTCATCCTCGACACCAAGCCGTCCGAACGCCAAGACGAGCCATCGCCTGTCGGCTGCAACATCGGCGGCTTCCTGCCCGCCCACCTCGTCAAACCGGCCATGGACGCCATCGAAAAAGTCCTCGCCGGCGATCCGGTGCAGATATTCGAGTACTACCGCAACACCGGCAACGCCACGACCTACTACGAGGCCCGTGTCACCAAAGCCGGCGAACGCGACGCCCTCGTCATCGTCCGCGACATCACCGACCGCCGCCGTTCTGAGGCCTGCGACCTGCTCCTTCTCGACATCGCCGTAAAAGTGCTCGAAGAACGGCCGCTGGAAGACATCCTCGCCCTCGCCTGCGAACAGATGATGGCCATCTTCGGCGTCAGCCTGCTGTGGGTCGGCCGCAAAGAAGCGGACGGCAGCGTCAGGATGTTCGCCACCGGCGAAGAAGCCCGCGGCTGCATCACCCCGGAGATCGTGCGCTGGGACGACTGCCCCGCCGGTCGCGGACCGACAGGCACCGCCATCCGCACCGGTAAATTTCAGCTCGTCGACATCGACGACCCCGCCATGCTTCCTTGGCGCGACCTGCTGATAAAAATCGGTGCCATCTCCGGCGCCTCGTTCCCCCTCAGAGTAAGCGGACTCATCCTCGGAGCCCTGACCATCTACACCGCCGACAAGGAATTCTGGTCAAAGCGGACCATCGTCCACCTGACAAACTTCGCCGAGCAGATAGCCCTCGCCATCCATGCCACCACCAGCCGCCAGCGCCTCAAACTGCTCACGACAGGGCTCGAATCGGCGGTCAACGGCGTCATCATAACCGACCGGACCGGCGTCATCCAGTGGGTCAACCCGGCTTTTCTCAGCCTCACCGGGCTGGATGCCGCCGCCGTCCTCGCGAAAAACGTCCGCGGCATCTTCGCCATCGCCGACGCCAAGACCTTCTATCTCAACCTGTGGCAGCACATCCTCGCCGGGCGGGCCTGGCAGGGGGAGATAACCAGCCGCCACAGGGACGGCGGCTTCTACACCGCCGAAATGTCAGTCACGCCGGTACGGGACGAGAACGGCGAACTCGCCAACTTCCTCACCATTCTCCACGACGTCACCCGGCGCCGTCAGGCCGAACAGGAAATGCTCGAAGCCAGGGAAGCGGTCGTCAGGGCCGAGCGTCTCAGCTCGCTCGGCATAATGGCGGCCGGCATCGCCCATGAAATCAACCAGCCCCTAAACTCCCTCAAAGTCACCGCCGACGGCATGCTCTACTGGCACAACCAGGGCAAAACCCCCACCCTGGACAAAATCATGGAAAACCTCGGCAAAATATCGCGACAGGCCGACCGCATCGACAACATCATCAAACACATGCGCAGCTTCGTGCGCAGCAGCCAGCGCGGCGACCCCGGATCCTGCGACATCAACACCGCCGTCGAAGAAGCGCTGTCCCTGATCGGTTCACAGCTCGCCGCCCATGCCATCGACGTCAGGAAAAAGCTCGCTCCCGGCCTGCCCCCCGTATCCGTCAACAGCACCCAACTCGAAGAAGTCATCATCAACCTCCTCGTCAACGCCATGCAATCCCTCGACACCGTCGACAAGGCGGACAAAAGCATCGCCATAACCTCCGGGATGCAGAAAGGGGAGGTATTCCTGGAAATCAGCGACAACGGCCCGGGGATCAGCGGTAAAATCAAAGACAAAGTGTTCGAACCGTTCTTCACCACCAAACCGGCTGGCGAAGGCATGGGGCTCGGCCTCTCGATCGCCCACTCCATCGTTGCCTCCTGCGGCGGGCGGATAACGATCAAAGGCGCGCGGCAAAACCGGGGCGCCGCTTTCCGCATAACCTTCCCGGCCGAAGAGAGGAAAGGGAAAGGGGAAGAACAGGCATGAACATCCTCCTCGTCGAAGACGACAACGACAGCCGGGCCGGAGTGGCCGAATTCCTGCGCGAGCTCGGCCATCAGGTAACCGAATGCGGCGACGGCGACCAGGCCCTCGACCTGTTCGCGGCCGGCGATTTCCCCATGGTGCTGTCCGATATCAAAATGCCCCGCATGTCGGGGATCGAGCTGCTCAGGCGCATCAGGGCATCGGGCGGCGAAAAAGCGTGCGACATCGTCCTCTTCACCGGCCACGGCGACATGGTCACCGCCATCGAAGCCCTGCGGGCCGGCGCCTACGACTACCTCCTCAAACCGATAAGCGTCGCCGAACTCGCCGCCATAACCGAGCGCATCGCCGAACACCAGTCCCTCCTCCGCGAAAACCGGACCCTCACTCGCCGCTTCAGCGAAGAAGTGCGGGCCGCCACCGCAGAGACGCAGCGGGAACTGACACAGCTCAAGAAACTCGCCGGCCAGGCGGCCGGCCTCGACAACGTCGCCTTCTTCGCCCCCGAGATGCGGCGCATCGCCGCCCAAGCCGCCAGATACCACCAGGACCGGTCGATGCCTGTCCTCATCGAAGGCGAAACAGGCACAGGCAAAGAAATTATCGCCCGCATCATCCACTACGGCGATCTAAAGGCCCCCGCGCCGTTTGTCGACATCAACTGCGCCGCCCTCACCGGCAGCCTCTTCGAAAGCGAACTCTTCGGCTACGGCCCCGGCGCCTTCACCGGCGGTCTCGCCAGGGGGCAGAAGGGCAAGCTCGACCTTGCCGAAGGCGGCACCGTCCTCCTCGACGAAGTCGGCGAGATCCCCCTCGACCTGCAGGGCAAACTGCTCAGAGTCATTCAGGAAAAGGAATTCTACCGCGTGGGCGGCCTCAAAAAAGTGCCCGCCGACGTGCGCATAATCTGCGCCACCAACGCCGACCTCGGCCGGCGGGTCGAACTGGGGACCTTCCGCAAAGACCTGTTCTACCGCCTCAAAGTCGGCCACATCGTCATCCCGCCGCTCAGGCAGCGCCGCGAAGAAATACTGCCCCTCGCCGAACTCTTCCTCCACCAATTCGCCGTTCTCAAAGGACGCCGCCTAAAAACAATCGACCCCGCCGCCGCCGAACGGCTGCTCGCCTACGACTGGCCGGGCAACGTCCGCGAACTGCGCAACACCATGGAATGGGTGGCCTTCATGCACGACGACGCCACCGTCAAACCCGGCCACCTCGGCCGCCTCGTAAAAGGCCTATCCCCCATGGACCGCACCGCCGCGCCGCCGGGCCAGGCGCTCGACCCCGCCGGATTCGTCCTGCCCGCCGCCGGCTTCAGCCTCGAAGACCACGTCGACCGCATCGTCCAACAGGCGGTAACCATCTGCCGCGGCAACAAGACCGCCGCCGCCCGCTGCCTCGGCATATCGCGCCGCTCCCTATACTGCCGCCTGGCGAAAAATATCAAAAGAACCCGGCAGGACATTGCCGAATAATAACAGCCGCCCCCGACGAAAACTAACAGCATAACATTCGTCGGAGGTGGCAGCATGGCGGATACCTATACATTCTGGAACGGCAAAAACTTACGGGGCCGGCAGGAATTCCTCGATGTCGGCAACGAACCCGACTGCGGCTCATGTGCCTTCCGGTGCGTGGAAGGCACCGAGACGGTCAGCGGCGACGATTTGTAACCAAAAAGAGCGCTTAATCGCGCTCTTTTTCCTTGGGGCGGCCGTTGATAAGCGCCCATCTGCGCACTTGTTCCTCCGGGCGCTCGCTCGCTCTGAACGGCCGCTCGCCGATACCTAATACTCCCTACTCGTGCATCATCGGGAATGAAACCGTGAATGTCGTCCCGCACGCCCCGCTGTCGAACGAAATGGCGGCGTTGTGGCGGGCGGCGATACTGTAGCACACCGCCAGGCCGAGCCCGACCCCGAAATCCTTGGTCGTGAAAAACGGCGTGCCGATCTTGTCGGCCAGATCGGCCGGGATACCCTTGCCCTGATCCTGCACCGACAAAGCGATCCGGTCGTCGTCGCACGATGTCTTGATGGTCAGCACCCCGCCGGGAGGCATGGCGTCAAGGCCGTTGCGCACCAGATTGATTATCAGCTGGCGGATCTCCTTCTCATCCAGCGGGATATCGGGGATTTCCGCCAGGTCGGTCTTGACCGTCTTATTGTACAGGATGGCGCCTGCCTCGAGCAGGGGCAGCAGCATCGCGACGATATCGTTGAGATTGCCCTCCCTGAGATCCACCGCCTTATTCTTGGCCAGGGAAAGAAACTCGGTGATGATCGAATTGGCCCGGTCGAGCTCCTGGATCATCAGCTCGAAATGGCCGCTGTGATTGGCGAAGTCCGGCTTGATGCTCAGCATCTGCAGAAACCCGCGGACTGTCGTAAGCGGGTTGCGGATCTCGTGGCCGATCCCGGCCGCCATCGCCCCGATGAGGTTGAGACGGTCGAGGCGGGCGATCTCCTTCTCCACCCGCTTGCGCTCGCTGATATCGTGAGAAATGCACACCATGCAGGGCCGTTCGTCGAGATGGATGAGGTGGGAATTGACCTCGACCGGGATGGTCTGGTCTTCGCTGGTTATATACGCGCTCTCGCTCAGCGTATGCTTCTGGGCGTAAAGCAGCTCGATCTTCTCGCGGGTATCGCCGCGGAACTCCAGGGGGACGATGTCGACCGGCGTACGCTGCAGCAGCTCCTCGCGGCTATAGCCCAGGCGGCGGCAGGCCGTCTCGTTGGCGTCGATGATCAGACCCGGCTGGCACTCCGGCGTTATTTCGGCAATAAAGATGATATCGTGGATGCTGTTGAACAGCATCCGGTACCGCTCCTCGCTCTGGCGAAGGGCCGTCTCCGCGGCTTTGCTCGCAGCCAGCCCGCGGCGCAGGGTACCGTGTTCGGAGGCGTTGGCGAACGCCACCGCCGCCAGGTCGGCGAACCTCGCCAGCAGGGAAACCTCATCATCGCGGAAATGGTATTCCTCATCAGGCGAATAAAGGCCAAGCACGCCTAAAACCTGCGAACCGCGCTTCAGCGGCACCGCCACCATCGCCGGCTCCGCCTCCCGGCTCTCCTCGGGGCTGACGGCCAGCTGCGGCGTGGTCTGTTCCACCGCCGGCTCGCCCGTCTGCCAGACCCTGCCCACCAGGCCTTCGCCCGGCGCCACCGTCTGGAGGAGCGGCCCGCCCACCTCCGGCACCTTGAGCTCCAGCGTTCCGGCTCCCTCATTGTAAAGATAGATAAAGCCGTAGGGGGCGTCCACAAGCGCGCCGGCGCGGTGGGCGAGGGCGACGAGCAGGTCGCTCTCGTCGAGCTTGTCCAGCACCTCCAGGAAAGAATCCTTCAGCAGCGACAGATTGCCGTGCTCGAGGAGGAGGCGCTGCTCCGACAGCTTGCGGCGGGTGATATCGCGGAAGATCGCCATCACGAACTCATGCTCGCCGATATTGATCTTCTTAAGAAAGCCTTCGACCCAGAAATCCCTGCCGGACTTGTTCTTGGTTTTCCACTCGACCAGCTGGGGGGATCCCGACGCGGCCTCGCGGAAGCGGCGCTGCGCCTCCTCGGCCGTGTAAGGGTATTCCCCGTGCGGCATCGTCACGACACCGAAGCTGCGGGCGTCGTCCGGCACGTGGCCGAACATCTCGCGCGCCTTGTCGTTCATGGTGACGACCGCTCCGGTGCCGATGTGATGAAGCAGGATAGCCTCGTTGGCCTGATTGAAGACCACGAAATCGGATGGGGTAAAAAACGGCCTTGGCACCGCCAGCTCGGCCGGCGCGTGCTTTTTCGCTTTCTCCATGCTTACCTCCGGTAAATTGGCAGGGTGATTCTCCGGTAATCTATATTAGACAGACGACGACAAATACCTTCCAGTTTCATGCCAATAATTGCCTTAATTTGTATTTTTTTTGTTAAAAGCGTTATCTGCTACACAAGATATTGCGGTATTGACGGCAGAGCGGGGAAGAGCTATGATAAAAGTATAATACCCTACGGGGGTATGGTATAGGAGGCAGACATGCGGAGAACCAAAAGCGAACAGGATAAGCTCCTGGCCCAGATCAGCCGCATCGAGGGACAGGTCAGGGGCATCGGCAAGATGATCGCCGCCGACCGCTACTGCATCGACGTACTCATCCAGGTCCAGGCGGCCCGCGCCGCTCTAACCAGGGTCGGCCTGCTCATCCTCGAGGACCACGCCAAAGGGTGTGTCGTCGAAGCCGTGCACCAGGGAGACGACAAAGTGATCGACGAACTCGTCGACGCCGTGAAAAAATTTGTGAGGTGATCACCTTGACCCGCGCAACCTACAGCATCACAGGCATGACCTGCTCGGCCTGCGCCGCCCGCGTCGAGAAAGGCGTGGCCGCCATGCCCGGCGTGGCCGCCGCCAACGTCAATTTCGCCCTCGGCCGCCTCACCGTCGAATACGACCAGACGGCGGTCACGCCGGACGATATAATCGCCAAAATCCGCGACCTCGGCTACGACGTCGCTTTGAACCGCCTGGAGTTTTCCGTCGGCGGCATGAGCTGCGCCGCCTGCGCCGCCCGGGTCGAAAAGGCGGTCCGCAAACTGCCCGGCGTCGTCGGCGCCAACGTCAACTTCGCCCTCGGCAAGCTCACCGTCGAAGCCGGCCCCGACCTGTCGGCCGCCGAAATCGCCGCCGCCGTCGAAGCCGCCGGCTACCAGGCCGCCGCCGCCGCCGAAGGCCAGGCCGGCCACGACCGGGAGCGGGCCGCCCGCGAAGCCGAGATCGGCCGCCAGAAGAAGCTGTTCGTCATCTCCGCCCTTCTGTCGCTGCCCCTCGCCCTCCACATGCTCCTGGACATCTTCAACATCCACGCCGCCCTGCTCACCAACCCTTATTTCCAGCTCGCCCTCGCCACCCCCGTCCAGTTCGGCGCCGGCTGGCAGTTCTACCGCGACTCCGTCAGCGCCCTCCGCCACGGCGGCGCCAACATGTCCGTCCTCGTGGCCCTCGGCACCAGCGCCGCCTTCCTCCTCAGCCTTTACAACACCCTCACCGGCGCCGCCGCCGTCTACTACGAAACCTCCGCCATCCTCATCACCCTCATCATCCTCGGCCGGCTGCTCGAAGCAAGGGCCAAGGGCCAGACCTCCGAGGCCATCCGCAAACTCATGGGCCTCGCCGCCAAGACCGCCCGCGTCGTCCGGGGCGGGGCGGAGGAGGACATCCCCATCGAGGAAGTCCGAGTCGGCGACATCATCGTCGTCCGCCCCGGCGAAAAGATCCCTGTCGACGGCGTCGTAACCGCCGGCGACTCGGCCGTCGACGAAGCCATGCTCACCGGCGAAAGCCTGCCTGTCGACAAAAAACCGGGCGACAAAGTCTACGGCGCCACCATCAACAAGTACGGCACCTTCCGCTTCGAAGCCCACAAAATCGGCAAAGACACCGCCCTCGCCCAGATCATCAAAGTCGTCGAAGAGGCCCAGGGCTCCAAAGCCCCCATCCAGCGCATCGCCGACGTCATCTCCGGCTACTTCGTCCCCGCCGTCGTCGCCGTCGCCGTCCTCACCTTCGCCGCCTGGTACTTCTTCCTCGCCCCCGGCGACGTCACCCGCGCCCTCCTCAACGCCACCGCCGTTCTCGTCATCGCCTGCCCCTGCGCCCTCGGCCTCGCCACCCCCACCTCGATAATGGTCGGTACCGGCCGCGGCGCGGAAAGCGGCATCCTCTTCAAAGGCGGCGAACACCTTGAAAAGACCTACAAACTCACCGCCGTCATCCTCGACAAAACCGGCACCGTCACAAAAGGGCAGCCCGAGCTGACCGACTTCGTCACCCTCGCCGGCGACGAAAACGAGCTGCTCGCCCTCGTCGCCGCCGCCGAAAAAGCCTCCGAACACCCCCTGGCCGCCGCCATCGTCCGCGGCGCCGCCGAACGGGGCGTCCTCCCGGCCGCCGAGCCGACCGCCTTCGCCGCCGTCCCGGGCGCGGGCGTCACCGCCGCCGTCGCCGGCAAAGACCTTGCCGTCGGCACCCGCCGCCTCATGGACGAAAAAGGCATCGACATCGCCGCCAGCCTCAGCACCGTGGAAGACCTCGAAGCCGCCGGCAAAACAGTGATGTTCGCCGCCGTCGACGGCCGGCTCGCCGCCCTCATCGCCGTCGCCGACACCGTCAAGGAATCCTCGCGCGAAGCCATCGCCGCCTTGGCCGCCATGGGCCTCGAGGTGTGGATGATAACCGGCGACAACCGCCGCACCGCCGAAGCCATCGCCCGCCAGGTCGGCATCGGACACGTCATGGCCGAGGTACTGCCCGCCAACAAGGCTGAACAGGTCGAACGCCTGCGCTCCCAGGGCAAAATCGTCGCCATGGTCGGCGACGGCATCAACGACGCGCCCGCCCTCGCCGCCGCCGACGTCGGCATCGCCATGGGCACCGGCGCCGACGTCGCCATCGAAGCCGGCGACATCACCCTCATGCGCGGCGACCTGCGTGGCATCGCCGCCGCCATCAGCCTCAGCCGGGCCACCATGACCAACATCAAGCAAAACCTCTTCTGGGCGCTCGCCTACAACGTCGTCGGCATCCCCGTAGCCGCCGCCGGCTACCTCTCCCCGGTCCTCGCCGGCGCCGCCATGGCCTTCAGCTCGGTCTCGGTCGTGACGAATGCGCTGAGATTACGCCGAGTGAAGTTGTAAGACTTTCCGCCGTAAGCATTGCTGAGTTGTGAGGGCCGCAGACGAACGGCGACTTTGCGGTCCCTCACACAACACCAGTTACGAGCAGACAAATCAAAAGCAGCGGCCCGCCGGCATAACCGGTGGGCCGTTGTTTTCCCTCTACCGTATCAGTTTGGCCGCTATCGCCGCCACATGCCGGCCCTGGTAACGGGCGCCGGCCAGCTCGAGCTCGCTCGGCAGGCGGCTGCCGTCCCCGCCGGCGATCGTCGACGCCCCGTACGGCGAGCAGCCGGCAATCTCGCCGACCGTCGTCTGTCCCTGGAAACTGTACGGCAGGCCCACGACCACCATCCCGTGGTGCAGCAGCGTGATATGGAAACTCAGCAGCGTCGACTCCTGGCCGCCGTGCTGCGTGCCGCTGCTCGTGAACACGCTCCCGGCCTTGCCCACCAGCTTGCCCTGCGCCCACAGCCCGCCGGTGGCGTCGAGGAACTGGCGCATCTGGCCGCACATATTGCCGAACCTGGTCGGCGAGCCGAAAATGATGGCGTCGGCCGCCGCCAGCTCCTCCACCGTGCAGACCGGCACATGGGCCATACCCTTCTGGGCCTCGGTGGCGCCCATCTTCGCCAGCACCTCGGCGCTCAGCGTTTCCGGCACGCGCCTGAGGACAGCCTCCGCTCCCGGCACCTCCCGCACCCCAGCGGCCACCGCCTCGGCCATCCGGTGGATATGGCCGTACATAGAATAATAAACGATCAAAACCTTCACATTATCGCCTCCTTAGCAATTATCGGCACTACAGCTATTATTCTATTCGTTCGGCCCGTTTTCAGCCGCTTCCTGCCGGATTTCTTCCGACTGGCGGAGAAAAATGCGCGTAGATGCAGACTTGCCCCGCTAAGGCATTATATCCCGTTCATGCGCGACTTTATATCGGCAATACTAATATCGGAACCAACAGAAAGAACCATCGCCGCGCCGTGATGGTTCTTTCATTTAAGGGCAGGTGATCATTGATCATATGGATTATCTGACAGCCCTCTTCAGCATCATCATGATCAACCTCCTCCTCAGCGGCGACAACGCCCTCGTCATCGCCCTCGCCAGCAGGAAGCTGCCTCCCCGTCAGCAGCGCCAGGCCATCCTGTGGGGCGGCGCCGGCGCCGTCGTCATGCGCATCATCCTCACCCTCGTCGCCGTGGTGCTCCTCCAGGTCCCCTACCTCCAGATCGCCGGCGGCTTCCTCCTGCTGTGGGTCGCCATCAAACTCGTCGCCGACGACCACAACGCCGAAGAGGAAATCGAAGCGGCCGGCAACCTCTGGGACGCCGTCAAAACCATCCTCATCGCCGACCTCGTCATGAGCCTCGATAACGTCATCGCCATCGCCGGCGTCTCCCGCGGCAACATCGGCCTGCTCGTCATCGGCCTCGCCATCAGCATCCCCATCATCATCTGGGGCAGCACCCTTATCACCATGCTCATGCAGCGGTGGCCGGTCATCGTCGTCATCGGCGCCGCTTTCCTCGGCTGGGTGGCCGGCGACATGCTCATCGCCGACCCGGCCGCCCAAACCTTCACAGCCGCCTACCCCTTCCTCCACTGGGCCGTACCCGGCGTATTCACCGCCGCAGTGGTGGCGTTCAATTTCCTCAAAAACCGCCCCCGGGTGACTGGCGAGAGATAATCGTGCCGCAGGCCAAACAAAAAGAACGCCGCTCGGCGTTCTTTTAATATTGAAATGTGCCGGCCGTTCAGAAGCCCCTAGATGCAAGGCGCACCGGAGGCTGCCATCCTCAGCGTACACGACGTACGCTGAGGATGGCAGCCGAGGAGCAACGCAGCAGATGGGGGCTTATGGGCGGCCGCTCCGTATCAGCCTCTTAAAACCTAAATTCGCTGGTGAAATAAAACCCCTTCTGCACACTCGTCGCCTTATCCCAGGAGATTTCGGCGCTCGTGTTCTCCGTCCCCTGATAGAGGCTCATGTACTGGTAACGGTAGCCGGCGGTCACCGCCGCGGCCTGGTTGCCGCTCAGGGCGTACCGGAGGCCTATGTACGCGTCGACCATCTGCGCCGTGCCGGTGTGGTCGAATTCCAGGCTGCGGAGATTCCACCAGCCGTGCCCCTGGGCCAGCGCGAGAGGGGAATAGGCCACCGACCCCACCACGCTCACCCGCGGCGATATGGCCGACTTGCCCTTCACCCCGATGTGCGGCCCCTGATATGTGGCGGTATAGGTCGAATCCAGGCCGGAAAGCATATGGGGCGGACTCTGCCCGGCGTAGTTCTCCACGAAATACACCCCGTCCGTCATCCGGAACGCGTTCTGCCGGTAGCCGTAGCCGATGAAATATTCGCTGTCCGCGCCCGCCGGCCTCACCCAGTCAACATTGATGAACGCGCTCTTGCCCGTCGTCTTGAACTCCCCGTAGTACCACAGACTCGAGCTTTGTGTATAATCCCAGTCCGAATCGCTGCCTGTCGCCGCCTTTATGCCGTTCGCCAGGCCGCCCTCCACCCGCAGCCTGCTCAGGTGCGGCGCCTTGTTCTCGTAGCTCGCGGTAAAATAAGTGCTGGCGTGGGGGTAGTAAAGCTCCGACGCCCCGTTCGCCGGGAAAGAGATGCGCCACATCTGCGAGCCGGTCGCCGGCCAGGCGCCCACGGTCACAGCGTCCGCCGCCGCCGTGCCTGTCAACGAAAAAAAGAACACCAGAGTCAGCATCCAGGCCCGCAGCGCACTTGCCAAAACAATTCCCCACCTTACATAATTTCTTGACATATTCGCCGTCTGCCGCCGCAAACCTGTCGCCGGCGGGCCGGTAATTTATGACAAGGCGGGCATAAAAAAAACCTCCTGTCGCAGACTATAGAACAGTACATTGCGAGGAGGAATCGACGTGTCCGACCGACAACAGCTTATCACCAGCACCGACGACGTCAGCAGGGGCGACGTGGAATCGGTGCTCGGGCGGGGCGACGCCAGCGCCAGCAACGACCCCGACGCCCATTTCGACGTCCACGCCAACGCGCGCAAATACTACGACATAACGAAATCGCCGCCGCCTGAAGGCGTATTCGCCTGGCAGCGCGAACATATCCGCACCCACGACCAGAGCGAGGCCGGCTACCCCCTCAACATCATCATCGACCCGGCGATGCGCGAGATGTACCAGCATGTCCACGAGCAGGGGCTGACAAACGTCTTCGACCGCTGGCAGCAGCAGGAAAAAATCCGCTGCACATTCTGCACCTCGGGCCTCAGCTGCCAACTCTGCGCCCAGGGACCTTGCCGCATCAACCCCAAAGTGCCGCGCGGCGCCTGCGGCGTCGACGCCCACGTCATGGTCGCCCGCAACTTCGTCTACCGCCACGTCACCATCGGCACCGCCGCCAACATCTTCCACGCCCAGCAGGCGGCCCGCACCCTCAAAGCCGCCGCCGAATCGCCGGAAAGCGGCCTCACGATCCGCGACCCCGACAAACTCCTCAAATACGCCGAAATGGCCGGCCTCAACAGCAAACAGGATGTCAACAAAGTCGCCCGCACTCTCGCCGACTGGGTCCTCGCCGACATGGGGCGGCCCTACTACGAGGAAGCCGCCATGGTCCAGGCCTTCGCCCCCGCCAAACGCAAGGAACTGTGGCGCAAACTCAAGCTCTTCCCCGGCGGCGGCAACAGCGAAGTCGCCTTCGCCCAGACAAAATGCATGACAAACCTCAACGCCGACCCGGTCGACTTCCTCCTCACCTCCGTCCGGCTGGGCATCATCAACGAATACCAGGGTCTCTTCGCCCTCGACATCCTTCAGGAAATCCTCATGGGCACCCAGAAGATCCACACCACCCGCCAGAACATGGGCCTCCTCGACCCCGCCAAAATCAACATCATCGCCAACGGCCACATGCCGCTCGTCGCCCACACCGTCATCGAGCTCGCCTCCAGGCGCGAGTGGCAGGACAAAGCCCGCGCCGCCGGCGCGTCCGGCATCCAGGTCCTCGGCCATGTCTGCGAGGGCCAGCAGCTCATGAACTATAGCGGCACCCAGGACATGCCCGCCTACGGCGGACAGGAAGGCGAATGGCTGTCCGAGGAATACCTCCTCGCCACCGGCTGCGTCGACGTGTTCATGTTCGACTACAACTGCACCGTGCCCACCCTGCCGCTCTACGCCAAGCGGTTCGGCACCACCCTGGTCAGCACCCACGAAGTCATCAAACTGCCCGGCACCGAGACCGTCGAATTCATCCCCGAGATAATGGCCGAACAGGCCGGCAAGATCCTCGACATGTCCATCGAGGCTTACCGGCGCCGCAAGGCCGAAAACCGCGAAATCTACGTCCCGCAGTACACCACCGAATGCACCGTCGGCTTCAGCACCGAGCCCATCAAAGCGGCCCTCGGCGGCACCTGGAAGCCCCTCCTCGACGCCATCGTCAGCGGCAGCATCCGCGGCATCGCCACCGTCGTCGGCTGCACCACCGCCCGTTACGGCCAGGGCGGCAGCAACATCTTCCGTATCGCTAAAGGGCTCATCGCCAAAGACATCCTTGTCCTCGCCGGCGGCTGCACCTCGGCGGTCATGGAATACACCGGCCTCACCCGGCCCCAGGCCGCCGAAGAATGCGGCCCCGGCCTCAAAGCCGTCTGCCAGGCCCTCGGCATCCCGCCCGTCCTCTCCTACGGCGCCTGTGTCGACATCGGCAAAATGACCCACACCGCCATGGAACTCGCCGACGCCCTCGGCGTCGACACCGACAAACTGCCGCTCGTCATCGGCGCCCCCGAATACCTCGAGCAGAAAGCCGTCGCCGACGCCTGCACAGCCATCGCCTTCGGCTGGCTCGTCCACGTCGCCCCCGTGCCCTCCGTCACCGGCAGCGACGTCGTCGTCAAAACCCTCACCGAAACCACCGAAACCCTCGGCCTCGGCAAACTGATGGTCGAGCTCTCCGCCGACAAGACCGTCGACATTTACGTCAACCATATCGAGAAGAAGCGCAAAGAACTTGGTCTTTCATCCGGAACAGTTCACTAAACACACAAAAAGCCCGCGTGGCAATCACGCGGGCTTCTTACTTGCCTATCGACGGGTCTATTGTCCGCAGGTGGTCAATGACCGACGTAAAAGAGAACGTGCGCAGCAGGGAGGCGAGTTTGGCCCGTGTGCCGCCGATGCCGTGATAGTGGATGAAGGCCTCCTTGGCGGGGAGGGAGAGGCAGCGTTCGCCGGGGTCGATTTCGCGGGGGTGGAGGTACACGATCGCCGGCTGACCGCGGCGGTTGGCGCGGCGGATGGCGTATTTCACGAAAAATCCCGGGAAGAGGCGGAAGTAGAAGCCGCCGGAGTAGCCGATATTGCGCCCGGCAAGGGTGACGACCGACGTGGGGACCTCCCACAGCCTGAGGCTCCGCCCGGCGACGACCGGGTGGTGGATATGGGTCGGGGCGTCCGGGATGCCGTACAGGAAGGTGCGGACAGGGAAGATGCTGGCGTCGTAAATCAGGCCGAGCTCCTCCAGGGCGGCGAGGTAGTCCAGGTTCGCGGCCACGATCGACCACGACGGGGCGCGGTAGCCGCGGACGGCCGTGCCGGTCACATCTTCGAGGATAGCGACCGACCTCCCGACATCGGCGGCGAACTCGCCCATCGTCTGGCGGTAAGCCAGCGCGTGGCCGTAGCCGTGGGAAGCGATCTCGTGGCCGGCAGCGGCGATGGCGCGGACGACGGCCGGGTGGTCCTCGGCGACGGCGCCGAGCACGAAAAAAGTAGCCTTGGCGCCGGCGTCGGCGCACATCGCCAGGATTTCCTCCACCTGGGCGGGGAAATTCGAGCCCCGGCCGCGCAGGGCGGCGGGGTCGACATCGTCATAATTGGCGTGGTACCATTCCTCAGTGTCGAAGGTCAGCAGGTTGGTCACCCGATGCTCAGCCACGCCGCTTCCGTCCTTTCAGGGCGAACGAGGTGCAGAGGAAATCGCCCAGCTCCCCGGCCCCGCCGGTGGTGACGAAGGTGAAAGGGTGGTAGAGCTTGAGGAATTCCGGGTCCTCCAGGCCGCAGGCCGCGAAATCGGCGGCGAGGTCGTCCATGGCATACATCTTGTCGAACTTATGGCTCTTTTCGAACAGCGCCAGCAGCTTGCGCTGGAGCGAACCGCGGTGGAGCGTCTGCACGAGCAGGGTGCCGCCGGGTTTTGTGACGCGGGCCAGCTCGCGCAGCACCGGCAGGTGGTCGTCAATGAGCTGGATGACGCCGATGCAGAGCACGAGGTCGAACCAGCCGTCCGCGAACGGCAGGGCGGCCAGGTCGCCGACATGGGTATTGAGGCCGCGGGCGGCGGCGTGTTCGACGCTCCTGGCCGAAAAATCGACACCGTACACGGTGTTGGCGGCCACGAGCGGTTCGCTGAAGGCGCCGACGCCGCAGCCGGCGTCGAGGACGCAAGCGCCGCGGAGGTCGCCGAGCCAGCGGAGGATATTGCGGCGCTGCATGAAGAAACTGGCCTCGTCGTAGTAGTCTGACGCCTTGACGGAGGCGCCGTGGGTGGCGGCCTTCTCGTCGAAATAATTCTGCCAGTCGGCTTTGGTCATGGGGTCCTCCGTGATGGGCGGATTTTGCTCAGGGCAGCAGATAACTTATCAGGCGGGGGCCGACCATGTCGGTGACGAAAGCGGGGGCGGCCCGCCACAAGGCGATGAGGGGGCTGAGGCGGCCGCGGTCGGGAGGGCCGGCGGGAGCGCCCGAAGGGCTGTAGGTGAGATAGGCGAGGCGCACGGGGCGGGCGCCCCACTGCTCCTTGTAGCGGTAAGTGCCGGACCCCGCCGGCGAACGGCCGAGGTCGAGGTGGCCGAACCCGCGGGCGATGGCGTATTTCACCGCTTCCCAGTACATAAAATGGCCCAGGTAGCGGCTGTTGTACTCGACAAGCGTGGCGCCGTAAGGATAGTAGAGGGTGTTGTCGCCGGGGCTGGCGAGCAGCAGCATGCCGCCGACCACGGCACCGCCGGCGCGGTCGAGGACGGTGAGCAGGGTGGCGTGGTCGGGGAGGTGGGTGAAAAAAGCTTCAAAAAAACGGATAGCGGGAGCGGGGGAACCCAGCTCTTTCATCCGTTTGCGGTAGACGCGGTAAAAGCCTTCCAGATTGCAGGGGTCGAACGAGACGGCAAAAAGGTCGTGCTTGGCCGCCTTGCGGATATGGTTGCGGTTGCCGGAGGTCGAGAGGGCGAAGACGCCCGCCTCGCCGCCGGCCAGGGGCAGGCGGAACGTATAGTTGGCGCGGCTCGCGGCCCAGCCGGGGCCGGTCGGCTCGGGGGTCCCGCCACCCTCCGTCAGGCGGAGCTCCAGGTAATCGAGGCCGTGTGCGGCGGCGATGGCGGGGATAGCGGCAAGGGCGGCGGCCCGGGCATCATCCGCAACGGCGCACACATCGGCGTGGTTGGCGAACGGCAGGGAAACGCCCGCCCGCCGGAGGCGGAGGTTGCGGCCGATCGCGAGGGGGATGAGGGCGGCTACGCGGCCGTCAGCGTCCAGAACAGCGTGGTCGGCCGCGGTGTAGCCGAACGACTCGGCGAGGATGAGCCGGAAAGCGGTGGTGTGAAATATCGTGCCGCGGGCGAGCGCGAGCTCGTCCCAGCCTTTTTTAAGAGCCGCGGTATAGGGGACGCACGTTAACATCCTGCCGTTATCCTTTCAGCCAGCAGAATACGCCGATCATGATCAGCAGGCTGCCGGCCCATTTGAGGACGCTGATATGTTCGTGAAAAACGAAGATGGCCACGGCGAGCAGCATAATATACTGGACGCTGGCGACGAACGTGGCGTAGCCCAGGTCGAAATTGGCGAGGCAGTACACCCATAGCAGCGCGGCCAGAGCGTAGGAGGCGAAGCCGGCCACGATGAGGGGCGAGGCGATATAGCCCTTGAAAATCGCGCCAAAGCCGCCGTCGAAGTCGACGGCGGCGCTGCCGAGCTTGAGGAGGGTGCTGGCGGCGACGGTCATGGCGACGCTGGCCAGGAGCACGAAATACTTAATCATCGGCTGACCCGTTCACTTTCTTCTCAAGTTCCTCAAGGCGCAGCTTTGTCAGTCCCAGTTCCTGGGTCAGGGCCTTGTTGTGCGTTTTAAGGTGGGATATGCTGACACTCATATTAAGGAGCAGCAGATAGGCGCAGGCGATCAGGAGGGCGAAAAAGGCCGAGGGAGCGTAGTAGACGCCGATCAGGTCGCCGAACCAGTCTATGAGGCCTTCGAAGATCGACATCACGAGGATGAAAAGGCCGATGAGGAACCAGACGAGGGAATATTTTTCCTTGAGATGGCGTTCGCGCACGAGGACAAAGACGGCGGCGAGGATGACGAAGCTGAAGATCGCGCCGAGGAGGTGGATCTTATCAATGTGCATAATCATAACGCTCACCACCTGGTCCGCGAGCATGACAGGATGATCGAGAGGGTGACCTTGGCCATATAATAGGGACTCTTGAGGGCGGTGATGGAGGAGTGGCCGCTTTCGCGGGCCCGCATGGCGACGCCGACCTCAGCGATGGCCAGGCCGTGCTTGTGGAGGAGGACGATGGCGTCAGGCTCGGGATAGTCGCTGGGGTAAAAGCGGGCGAGAACCTCGATGCTTCTCCTGTTGTAGAGGCGGAAGCCCGAGGTGCCGTCGGTGATGGTGAGCCCCAGGAGCATGCGGAAAAGCCGGCGGAAGATATTTATGCCGATCCGCCGCTGCCACGACGTGCGGAAGGAACGGACATCGAGAAAACGCGAACCGATGACCATGTCGCTGCCGGTGGCGGCCATGGCGGCGGCGAGCTTGCTCACCTCGCGCGGCAGGTGCTGGCCGTCGCCGTCGATCTGCACCATATAGTCGTAGCCGCGGTCGCGGGCATACTTGAAGCCTGTCTGTACGGCGCCGCCGATGCCAAGGTTGCAGGGGAGGTCGACGACCTGCACGCCGGCGGCCTGCCGGGCCATCTTGGCGGTGGCGTCCACCGAGCAGTCGTTGACGACGAGGATGTCGGCGTCAGGCAGGTTGGCGCGGATATCGCCGATGACCCCGAGGATATTGTTCTGTTCGTTATACGCCGGGATGACAATCAGCGTTTTGCCGTTTTCCATACGTTATCAACCTCGCATTTTTGGCCAGGAGAACGAGCCGTTCGGCGCCGTAGGCGGCGACGATGGCGATGAAGGGGACGGCCGGAAGGCGGTAGCGGTACATCCAGTCCATAAACAGCAGCGTGCAGAAGATAAAGACAACCAGCGTGATAAGCCACAGGGGCGCCGCCTTCGCGAAGCGGCGGTCGGCGACGGCGGCTACCGTGCCTGCCAAGAAAAGGACTGCAGGCATAATATTGGCGATAAAAACATAAGCGCCGCCCAGGGTGCCGAAATCGACTTTCCACACCCAATGGCCGAGAAAAGCGACCGCCCGCTTGAGATAAAGGGTGGACACATAGTCCCAGTTGTTGACGATGAAACTGAGCACCGGGCTGTTGGCCACAGTCACGGTCAGATCGGGGAGAAACTTGAGGTCGCGGGGGTGCGCGTAGTCGTAAATGAACCCTCTGGCGTATACCGTGTAGAGGACTTTCAGGACATTGTACCGCAACGAGGCGAAAAAGGGGTCGAGAGCGCCGCTTAAGTAAAGGTACGCGGCGCCGGCGATGAGGGCCGCGGCCGCGCCCCCCAGGGACAGCCGGTGACGGGCCAGGAAGGCGGCCACCGCCGGGCGGGGCAGCCGGTAGACGATGTACGGGATAAGGACGGCGATTACCGGGATGCCGGTCGGCCGGAAAATGAACAGATAGCCCGCGGCGGCGACAAAGAGGAGGCGGTGGCCGAGCCGGCCGGTCTCCAGCGCCAGGAGCATGCTGTATACGGTCAGCAGCAGCAGGCTGAGGAAGAAGCTGTCGGACAGCAGGTACGAGGCCCACATCGTGACATCCCAGGCACCGATATAAAATACCGAGGCGATTATGGCGGTGGTCTTGGTGAACAGCAGCCTGGCGATCTTATAAACGAAGATGACGCTGAAACCGGCGACAACCCCCTGGATAAGGACGACGGCGGCCGGGTCGCGGAATACCGCCAACAGGAAGCTGAGGAGGATATTGTAGCCGAAATACAGCGTATCGTCGATGTCGAGGCCGTTTTGCAGATTGGCGAGCAGGTTATTGGCGTAATTCAGGTACCAGGTGGTGTCGTCGCACTTGGGGATGCCGCGGCCGGAGGAGAGCAGCCACAAAATATAGTCGAGGATCCTGGCGTTCGCCGCGACGACGAGGGGAACAAGCCAGACGATGTCCCGGTCTTTGTACTTGCGGTACAGGCCTCCGATCAAGCCCCTGGGCTGGTCCAAAATCTTTCAACTCCCGGTCAAAACATGGGGAAGCTTGCCCAAAAGGCGCAACTCTCCTTATATTTTGCACCCAACGGCGCCGTAAGGCAACATATTTTTATTGAAAACCGCCCACGCCGTCGGCGGGGCGGCCGGGTCACAGCTTCTGAGCAGCCAGTCTCCACAAATAAAGCGACGCGACCGACCCGTAAGGCGAATACCGCCGGCGATAATAATCGAACTTCTTCTTCGGCAGCGCTTTCAAACCGTACAGGTTCATCATGCCCCGGCGGATCGCCAGATCGCCGTAGCTCACCACATCCGGGCGGCCGAGGGAAAACAGCAGCAGCATCTCCGCCGTCCATACCCCGATCCCGTCGAGAGTCACCAGTTTTTTTATCACCGCGTCGTCAGGCAAGGACGCAAGTTCGTCCAGATCGAGCTCGCCCGACAGAACCTTCGCGGCCATGCTCTTGATATAGCACGCCTTTTTCGTCGTCATCCCGCATTTTTGGATCTGCTCCTCGTCGCACGCGGCGATCTTCTCGGCGGTGATGTCGCCGAGCAGATTGCCCAGGCGCTCCAGCACGGTATCGGCCGCTTTGCTGGAAATCTGCTGGCTGATGATGCTGTCCACCATCGCCGTAAAAACATCCGGCTTGGTCTCGCGCTCGATAAAGCCGATGGCCTCGATCGCCGCACCGAGTTTTTTGTCTTTCTTCTTCAGATAATCGATTTCCCTTTGACCATACGCAAAGAAAGGCATCGCAAATACCTCGCATCTCCGGTTTTCTTCATAAACGGTCTGCATCCAGTATAACAAAAAATAAAACGTTCTGACAAAGGTTACTATATGGAAGAAGCCCGCGTTCATCACGCGGGCTTCCTGGTTGCCTATAGAGCCCCATCTGCTTCGTACCCGCAAGGGGCAGGCCGCCGTTCTAGGGCGCTGAAGCGCCAAGAACGGCGCACTTGCTCCTCAAAGCGCTTGCTTGCGTACATCCGAGTACGCGGCGCGGCACGCTTGCACCCTTTCGGGTATAAGCGATCACATCAACGCTAAAGCGTTGTGTGTCTGCTTATCCGGTGCGCCTTGCAACTGGAGCCCTCTAGGCAACCAGGTTTTCTGGTTGCCTAACCCTCGAACCCCAGCGCCTTCTTCGGGCACACCGCCGTGCAGCGGTCGCACTTCAGGCAGTCGCCGTCCGTGAACGTCCCCGCCTCCTTGCCGCGCTGCGGCTGAAGCTGCAGCGGGCAGGCCTTCGCGCACAGCCCGCAGCTCACGCAGCTCGGCGCCACCTTCAGCGGCATCGCCCCGCGGCTCAGCCACGACGCCAGCGTCCCCATCGGGCAGAACGCGCACCACGTCCGCTGGTGGTAGACCGCGCCGAGAATGACGCCCACCACCGTCGTCACGAAGATCAGGTTGATGAACACCAGCCCCATCGCCGCCAGATCGCCCCACGCGTAATACGTCTGGACGGAAAACACCGTCATGATGAACGCCAACATGAAAACCCGCAGCCCCTTGCTGCGGAAGAAGGGAGGGATGGGCCGCTTGGGCGACAGGCGGGCCAGCGCATGGTCGTAAAAACTGCCGCGCGGGCACCAATTGCCGCACCAGAAGCGGCCCTTGAAGGGGGCGATTATCACCGGCGCCAGCATGCAAACGATCGCGACAAGGCCGATCGCCGGGTAAACGAAACCGACCGCCAGAAAGGCGAGCAGAATCCAGAAAAGATAAGGCTGCAACTTATTACGCATTTATTTCAACCTCCTTACCCTACCCCTAGGGGAGGGGGCCTAACGACATTATAACACACCCGGCCGTTTTTGCAAGCGCAAAAAGACCGGGTGCGAAAAGCTAAGGCCGTTCAGAACCCCCCAGATGCTAGGCCGTCACTCCGTTACCTTCACCGTCTGGCCCAGCGACCGGATATACGCGTCCCGCAGCGCCATATCGGGCGTAAAGGTGATTGTGGCGCTGTGCACGAATTCGCCGCCCCGGTGGTAGCGCAGATCGTAGATATTCACCTTGCCTTCGTCCTCGTCCGACTCCTCGAAGTAAATGAACGGCGTGAAAGTCGTGAAGAACTCGCCCAGCGACGTCTTGCTCGCCTGCTCGGCCAGCGGCGACAGCTCCTGGCGGGGCAGATCGGCCTTGATATCCAGCAGCGGGAAAAACGCCCCCAGGCAGCCGTTGATGTGTCTGCGGTCGGTTTCCACCACGAAGTCCCAGTAGAAAAGCCGGCTGAGACACGGCATGACCCAGACGCGGCTCGGCAGCTCGCCTGCGAACCTGTTCGCCAGCCAGACGAAAGCCCGTTTGCGCAGACAATATCTGGCGAAAATATACAGCCCCAGTGTGGCAAAACTCAGGTACGACACCTGCTCGATCGGCAGGCGGGTCGCATATACCACCAGCAGCAGTCCCATCAGGATAGGGTCGAAAACATTCAGCAGGGGATAACTTTTTCGCTCCCGGCGAAAAGGCCATAATATTGCCGTCCCGTGGGAGTTAAAATAATCAAGGACGGTATGCGACAGGCCGCCGGCGAAAGCCCACAGCAGAATCTGCCCGAAATCGGCCTGCGGCATGAACAGCTTCACCCCGACGGCGATCGCCGCCGCCCACAGGGCCACGCCGGGGATCGAATGGGAAAACGCCCGGTGCTGCCTGAGGTAAGCGATATTGCCCCTCACCTGGGTCACGATATCGAAATCGGGAGCCTGGGCGCCGAGTACGGCGGCGATATATATCGGGTCGCCGAGCGCTGGCTGGTGTCCGGACAAGCCGGCTACCGCCACGCCGACGAGCGCGTGCGACAATGAGTCCATTTTCGGCACCTCCTCCTAGTATCACAGCTAAGAATTATAACACGGCTCTCCCCCCAGGTCTATGGCAGAATACTGGAAAGGAGGTGAGGGGAATGGCGGCGGAAAAAAAGCGCGGGCCGCAGGACAAGCAAGAGCTCAGGCACGTCGGCGGCATAAACGACAGCCTCGGCGGTGTCGATCCCGAGATTGACGAAACCCTCATGCGCCTGTCTGGCGGCCCCTGACCGCCGTCCGGTTGACGGTGGCGGACGGTTGTAATATGATAAGAATTAGTAGAAGACCTTACATGCTGTAAGGTCTTCATCTTTTCGCCGGGACAGAACCGCTTTGACAGGAGGGGAGAACAATACCCGCGAAAGAACTCTACCGCAGCCTCGACCCCCACTTCTCCCAGACGCTCGTCGACATCGTCGCCGCCGAGCTCAACAAAAACGTCAACATCTGCGACCACAAAGGCGTAATCATCGCCTCCTTCAGCAAAGAGCGCATCTCCCAGGTCCACGAATGCGCGGCCAACATGCTCGCCTCCGGCAGCATATACGAATTCTCCGTCACCGAAGAGGACTGTGCGCGCTACAAAGGCGTCCGCAAAGGCTTCAACGTCCCCATCATCTTCGACGGCCGCTGCGCCGGCGTCATCGGCGTCACCGGCGAGCCCGAGGCGGCCGCCCCATACGCCCGGCTGGCGGCCCGCTTCGTCCAGGCCGCCCTCGAATCCAGCGCCCGGCAGGAAAAACTCGTCCGCGCCCTGCAGGAAAAAGAAGAACTCCAGACCATCTTCCTCAACAAAATCATCGCCGTCCAGGAAGAAGAACGCCGCAAGATCTCCCGCGAACTCCACGACGAAACCAGCCAGGCCCTCACCTCCATCATCGTTGGCCTGCGCGTCCTCTCCGAACAGATGGGAGGGGAGGAGGAGCGGTCCAGAGTGCTCGCCATGCGCGACCTCGCCGCCAAAACCCTCGAAGACGTCCACCGCCTCGCGGTTGAGCTCCGCCCCGTCCTCCTCGACGACCTCGGCCTCGTCGCCGCGGCCCACAAATACATCGAAAGCTATTCCCACCAGTACGGCCTGCCGGTCGACATCGACTTCTCCGGCCTCTCGCGCGAACGCTTCCGGCCCGAAGTCGAAATCGCCCTTTACCGCATCCTCCAGGAAGCGCTCACCAACATCGTAAAACACGCCCTGGCCAGCCATGTGCGGGTAACCCTCAGGAAAGTCCGCGGCAAACTCCGCCTCACCGTCACCGACAACGGCATCGGCTTCCAGATCGCCGCCTTGCAGACCGCCGCCGCCGGCACCTGTCTCGGCATCCACGGCATGCGCGAACGCGTCGCCATCCTCGACGGCGCCTTCTCCATCCAGTCCGCGCCGGGGACTGGGACGACCATTACGGCCGAAGTCCCCCTCAAAGAAAAGAACCACGGCCGTTGATATGCCCCCATCTGCGGCGTTGCTCCTCGGCTGACATCCTCAGCGTACTTACGTGTACGCTTCCGGTGTCATCCTCCGGTGCGCCTTGCATCTGAGGGCATCTGAACGTCCTAAGCCCAAACGAGGCTTAAACACTCGAACCACATCCCACAAAAAGCCCCCGGACTTAGGTCCGGGGGTTTTCGCCATCTTAATGGAAGTGGAACTCGTCCTTCGTCTTTTTCGGCTCATCCTTCTTGCCGGCCTTATAAGCCTTATCGAGGAGCTGCACCGTGTGGAAAACCTGCTCGTTGCGGCCGCTCTGCACCAGGCCGTCGGTGATATGCATGCGGCACATGCCGCAGCCCGTGACCACCGTATCGGCGCCCGTCGTCGCGATATCCGCCAGCTTGCGGTCGTTGATCGTCCGCGCCACATCGTAATGCGCCAGACTGAACGAGCCCCCGGCGCCGCAGCAGCGGGCCGGTTCCTTCATCTCCACGAAATTCACGCCCGGGATGGCCTTCAGCACCTCGCGCGGCTGGGCCGTCACCGCGATACCGCGCGCCATATGGCACGGGTCGTGCATCGTCACCGTCGCGTTCACCTCGCCGAGATTATCGCGGCGGAACTTAACCACATCGACCAGGAACTGGCTGATCTCGTACGTCTTGGCGGCCAGCTTCTCCGCCCGCGCCTTCATCTCCGGGTCGTCGGCGAACATATCGGGATAATCCTTCTTCCACGCCATCGTGCACGAACCGCAGGCCGCCACGATATAATCGGGGTTATAGCGCTCGAACGTCTCGATATTGTGCTTGGCGAACACCTTCGCCAGCTCGATGTCGCCCGAGATATGCACCGGAACCGCGCAGCAGTGCTGCAGCGCCGGCAGCGTAACCTCGACGTCGTTCTCCTTCAGGACATTCAGCACCGCCTGGCCGACATCGGTATAGATATAATTGATCGTGCAGCCGGTGAAGAACGCCACCCTGAATTTCGGGTTATCGACCTTCACCACCTCGGGGTACTGGCTGCGGAGCGGGGTGGAGGCCACCGGCGCCATGATCCGCTTGCGGTCCAGGCCGGGCATCGGGAAGCGGGCCACCGTCGCCAGACGGCCGGGCAGCTTCTTGAACGCCAGCGGACCGAACAAGCCGGCCATCCGCAGGCCGAAATCGAACAGCGGACGGGCCTTCAGCAGCGCGAACGCCGCCTTCTTGATCGGGTGCAGGCCGCGCGTCTTCACGATCGCCTCCCGGCCCTTGATGATCAGCTCGTCGGCCTTCACGCCGCACGGGCACTTAGCCGTACAGGCCTTACAGCTGACGCACATCGCCATCCGCTTGTCGAAGCCCGCCGTGATGTCGCTCTGGCCGCTCAGTACCGCCTCCATCAGGGCGATCTTGCCGCGGGCCACAGAAGACTCCGTCTTGAACTCCTTGTAAATCGGGCAGACCTCCATGCAGTTGCCGCACTTCATACAATTGGCGAGCGCGTCTTCCACTTCGGTCAGCAGTTTCTTATTGTCGCTCATATCATCCACACTCCCCGACAAGTTTTCCCGGATTCAGGATACAGTTGGGGTCGAGGGCTTTCTTGATCGACCGCATCGCCGTCATCCCCGCGGGACCGAACTGGCTCTCCATATACCGCAGCTTGCCCACGCCGATGCCGTGCTCGCCGGAAAGCGTGCCGCCCAGCTTGAGGGAAACGGCGAAAATCTCATCCATCGCCTTATACACCCGGTCCATCTCGGCGTCGTCGCGGATATCGCACACGATCGTCGGGTGGAGGTTGCCGTCGCCGGCATGGCCGAACGTGCCGATCGTCACATTGTAACGGGCCGCGATCTCGTTCACCGCGCGGATCATATCCGGCACCTTGCTGCGGGGCACAGTCGCGTCTTCGACGAACGTCGTCGGGCGGAGCTTGGCCAGCGCCGGCAGCGCCGCGCGGCGGGCCGCCCAGATCTTATCGCGCTCGCCCGCGTCCTGAGCCACGCGGATCTCGGCCGCGTTATTCGCCTTCAGCACCTCGACCACCTTCGCGGCTTCCTTCTCCACCACCTCGGGGATGCCGTCCACCTCGATCAGCAGCAGCGCCTCGGCCGAGGTCGGCAGGCCGGCCTTCGAAAACTCCTCCACCGTGCGGATCGTGGCGTTATCCATGATCTCCAGCGTCGCCGGGATGATCTTCGCCGCGATAATCGCCGAAATAGCCTGACCGGCGTCATCGAGATTGCCGAACGTCGCCAGCATCGCCTTGCGCGCCTCCGGCGCAGGCATCAGCTTGACAATAATCTTCGTGATGACCCCCAGCGTCCCCTCCGAGCCAGTGAACAGCTTCGTCAGGTCGTAACCGGCCACATCCTTGACCGTCTTGCCGCCGGTGTTCAGAATACGTCCGTCGGCCAGCACAACCTCCAGACCCATGATATAATGCTTCGAAACGCCGTACTTCAGGCCGCGCAGACCACCGGCGTTCTCCGACACCGTGCCGCCCAGCGTCGCCGTAGCCACCGTGCCGGGATCGGGAGGATAAATCAGACCGAACTCCTCCACCGCCTTGTTCAGATCGGCCACCACCACACCGGGCTCGGCCACGGCGACCAGGTTGGCGGTATCGATCTCAACGATCTTGTTCATACGGGTCATCAGCAGCACGATGCCGCCCTTCAGGGGGACGGTGCCGGCGCTCAGATTCGTTCCGGAGCCGCGGGGATATACGGGAACCTTGGCGTCATTGGCGGCAGCCAGAACCTTCGCCACCTCGTCGGCCGTCCCCGGCATCACCACAGCCTCCGGCATGTGCGAGAACCCCGGCGTGGCATCATAAGAATAACACAACAGGTCTTCCTGGTTTGTCAGGACATGCTCCGTCCCGACGATCCGCTTAAGAGAATCCAACAAGCCACTCTGCATTTTCTCCCTGCTCCTTTACGTAAAAATTATAAGAAAAAAAAGACACCTTTTCATATTAATTGTCCTGGTTGTCAGACCAGAAGTAAATCAGGCATATCCAGTAAAATTCCGTAGGGATAACCTCTAAATTCCGATAAGACAAAACCCTACAACATGAGAAACTAATCACATATTGATAAGCTTATACTGCACCGCGTAATTCACCAGCTCCGACTTCCTGTGCACATTGAGCTTATGCATGATCCGCGAGCGGTACGTATCAATCGTCTTAGTGCTCAGCGACAGCGCGGCGCCGATCTCGCTGTTCGTATAACCCTGGGCCAGAAAGCGCAGCACCTCGCGCTCGCGGCTTGAGAGCAGCACATACGGGTCGCGGCGGTCAGGACCCTCCTCCGGGTTGCGCAGCAAGCTATCGAGCAGCTTCTCCGACAGCGACTCGTTAAGATACTTCTTGCCGGCGTGAACCTTCACGATCCCTTCCATCAACTCGGTATCGGCCGACTTCTTCAGCATATAGCCGTCCGCGCCGGCGCGCATTACCTCCTTGATATACGCCTCGTCGTCGTACATCGTCAGCACAAGCACCCGGCAGGGCAAACCGCGGTAGCGGATCTCCTTGATGCACTCCGCGCCGCTCATCCCCGGCATCGACAAATCGAGAATCAGCACATCGGGGCGCAGCTCCTCCAGCAGCTTCAGCGCCTCCAGGCCGTTGGCCGCCTCGCCCACCACCTCGAACTGAGGCGAATAATTCAGCATCGCCTTCAGGCCGGAGCGCAGCACCGCGTGGTCGTCGGCGATGACAATACGGATCTTATCCATCAGCGTCCCCCTTGTGGTCGGACAAAGTTACTCTTTCAATTTACCACAACTCAGCGGGATAGTAAACGGCATTGCTCCAGGCCAGCCGGAACTTGACGCCGCGCCGCTGCTCCGCCGCCCGGCCGGTGAAAGCGCGAAAGGGCACCCGCCGAACGGATACCCCTTTGGTAGTCGCTACAACCAATACTGAGGATACGGTCGCTTCAGCACCTGATTGACGTAAAAGAAAGCGAACAGCACCAGCAGCACGCTCCCCACCAGCGCCGGAATCATCACCATCTGCCAGGACAGGCCGCCCTGCATCATAAAAAAGAGGGGATCGGCCGCCGCGGGCGGGTGCAGGGTCTTCGACAGCAGCATCGCCGCCACCGCTATGCCCACTGACAGCGACAAAGACCACCACGTCGTTCCGAGCCCGAAATAGACCGCCAAGCCGATCGCGCTCGACAGCAGATGCCCGCCCACGATGCTGCGGGGCTGGGCGTAAGCGCTCGCGGGGATGACGAACAAAATCACGCTGCTGGCCCCGAACGACGGCAGCAGAAACGAAAGCCCCGAAAATGTCGATAGGAAAGCAGTGATGCCGATCACCACCAGACAACCGAAGGAAGACCCGATCAAACGGAGCGAATGCAGACGGCGCGCCCTGTTTTTCGTAACCGGGGAACCTTTCAACTCTTCCATATAAGCCCCTCTATCCGTCAAGCTGACGTCACAGCCAAAAAATTACGCTATTTTCAGTCTATCACAGGAAAGTGCCGGTCTTCAACCGCGGAAATTCAACATCCGGAGCCGCCATTCCGGATAATCCGGCAATAAAAGAGTATTGCCCGTCATTGCCGCAGGGTGTAAAATCAAACTAACATAATTTGTAAACCTGACGTCGCCGGAAAACGCCATTTCCCGGGAAAACAAGGGAGGTCACGCCGTAACAATGCTAACCCGCCGCCAATTCCTCCAAAAATGCGCCCTCACAATCGCCGCCTCGTACGGCGGCTACTGGCGCCTGCCGTCGACGGCGTCCGCCGCCGGCGCCCTCATCCCCGTCCCCGTCTACCACCGGGTGGGGGAGGGGACCGGCGACCTCACCATCGCCGGCGGCCGCCTCGCCGAAGACCTGCGCATCCTCGCCGACAACGCCTACCTAACCCTCACCGTCGGTCAGCTCAAAGAACACCTCCATGCCGGCCGGCCGCTGCCCGAAAAAGCCGTCTTCCTCACATTCGACGACGGCTACCTCGACAACTACGCCGCCGCCTTCCCGCTCCTCGCCTCCTACGGCATGACTGCCAGCTTCTTCGTCATCACCAGCCTGCTGGGTCAGCCCGGCCGCATGACCGCCTCCCAGATCATGGAGATGTCCGCCGCCGGCATGTACATCGGCTCCCACACCGTCAGCCACCGGCCCCTCGCCACCCTGGCGAAATGGGAAGCCACCCTCGAGCTCCAGATATCGAAGGCCTGCCTCGAAGACCTGCTCGGCAAAGAGGTCGGCGCCGTCGCCTACCCCTGCGGCAGCTACAACGACGACACCCTCGCCGCCGCCAGGGAGGCCGGCTATTGGGCCGGGTTCACCGTCAGGCGCGGCTGGGCCGACACCGCCGCCGACCCCCTGGCCATGAATCGCCTGCCCATATTCCGCAACGGGCGGCGGCTGGCCGCACACCTCTCCTGAACATCCGGCGAACGAAACACCATCCTCACTCCCGGAGGGCAAAACACATGGCCGCCAAACTGAAAAACATCATCTCAGCCTCACGCCGCACCGACCTGCCGCGCTTCCACTACCGCTGGCTGCAGGACGTCCTCCGCGCCGGACAGGCAATCGTCGCCAACCCCCGCTTCCCGGCGAACGCCTACCGCGTCGACCTCCGCCCCGCAAGCGTCCACACCATCGTCCTCTGGAGCAAAGACTTCGCCAACATCCTCGCCGCCCCCGGTGCCCTTACCGACCACAACCTCTACTTCCATTACACCATCAACAACTACTCGCCCCGCCTCGAACCGGGCGTGCCGCCCTACGCCGCCTCCCTCAGGACCCTCGAAGGCCTCCTCGCCCGTCACCGCCCCGAACAATTCACCATCCGTTTCGACCCTGTCATCATCTCCACCGGCGGCGAACACCAGCCCACCCCCGCCAAGCCCGGCCGGGCGCGCCTCGCCGCCTTCGAAACCCTCTGCCGCGACCTCGCCGCCCTCGGCATGCGCCGCTGCCGCCTCGTCACCTCCTACATAGCCCTCTACCCCCACGTCAAAAAACGCCTTGCCGCCGACCGCGGCCTCGGGCTCGTCCCCCTCGCCGGCGACGCCCTCACCCTCTTCTTCGCCCGCCTCGCCAAAATCGCCGCCGCCCACGGCCTCACCCTCCACTCGTGCGCCTCACCCCTCCTCGCCGCCGTCCCCGGCCTTACCCCCGGCCGCTGCATCGACGGCGCCCTCCTCGCCGCCCTCGCCGGCGAAAAAGCCTCCCTCGCCCGCGACGGCGGCCAGCGCGCCGCGTGCGGCTGCACAAAAAGCGTCGACATCGGGGGGTATGGGCAGGAATGCGCCTTCAACTGCCTCTACTGCTACGGCCGGCGATAAACCCCCATCTGCGGCGTACCGCCATATAAATAAGGAAGCCTGCTACCGGATACGCAGGTCGTCCCCGCGCGGGACGGGCCGCGTACCGGTGCGCCGTCAGGAGACCGATGTATTTTATCCGTGTGCGGCCGGATTTTTTATTACAGTCCTGTGGACAGACAGCCGCAGATGACCTAAAATAGTGTATAGTGATGTATCCTATCTCTCCTACCGTGTTCAGGGAGGCGTGAGAGAAGACGCGCGACGGGAGCCTCCCCCCGCGGGACAATGCGCGCAAACGGTATCACCAATTTTAGAAGGGGGTTAACTCATGCGTTCGTTCCGCAAATCCGGTTTCCTCACCCTCGTCCTCTCCGGCGTCGTCATCCTCTCCCTCGTACTGGCAGGCTGCGGCGGCGGTAAATCCGAACCCCAGAAAGCGGCCGGCCCCGTAAAATGGGTCGCCAACTCCGTCTGGCCGCCGAACAACCATCAGACCCAGGGTCTCGAAGAATTCGCCAAGAAAGCCAAAGACGCCACCAAGGGCAAAGTCGAAATCACCGTCCAGGCCGGCGGCGCTCTCGGCTACAAAGGCCCCGAGCTCCTCAAAATCGTTCGCGACGGCCTCGTACCCGTCTCCGACATGCTCATAAGCGGCGTGGCCGGCGACGAGCCGCTCTTCAACGTCGTCACCCTGCCCTTCCTCATCCAGAGCTTCGAAGAAGGCAAAATCCTCAACGACATCGCCCGCCCGCACTTCGACAAAGCAGCCGAAACCAAATGGGGCCAGAAAATCCTCTACATAGCCCCCTGGCCGGCCGCCGGCATCTGGTCCAAGAAAGAAGTCAAATCGCTTGCCGACATGAAAGGCCTCAAAACCCGCACCTACGACAAAAACGGTGGCCTCGTCATCCAGGCCGTCGGCGGCACTCCCTACCCGCTGCCCTTCAGTGAAGTCTACTCCTCCCTCGCCACCGGCGTAATCGACTCCGTCCTCACCTCCACCCCCACCGCCGTCGACGCCAAATTCTGGGAAGTTCTCAAATTCTACTCGCCCCAGAACGTCACCATGGCTACCGACATGGTAACCGTCAACCTCAAAGAATTCAACAAGCTTGACAAAGACACGCAGGCCGCCCTCATCAAACTCGGCAAAGACATGGAAAAAGAAATGTGGGAAAAAGTCGCCAAGCTTGACAAAGACCAGGAAGCCATCTCCAACAAAAACGGCATAACCACCGTCAAACCCAGCAAAGAATTCCTCAACGAACTATCCAAAGTTACAAAACCCATCCGCGAAGACTGGCTGAAGACGGCTCCCGCCGAAGCCAAGCAAATCGTAGAAGAGTTCAACAAAAAAGTCGGTCGTCAGTAACAGGCAGCGAAGAACCGGCGGCTAAGGCCGCCGGTTCTTTCCCCTAAGCGAAAGGAAGTTGACCATGGAATCATTCATCCGCTTCTGTGATCGTCTCTCCCTTTACGGCGGCGTGCTGGCCGGCGTCCTGACGATCGTGGCCCTCATCCTCGTCTGCGCCGAAATGGTCGTACGCGGCATGTTCTCCAAAACCCTCTACATCACCGAAGAATACACCGGCTACCTCATGGCAGCCCTCACATTCCTCGCCCTCGCCTACACCCTCAGGGACAAGAGCCACATCCGCATGGTCTTCCTCCACGAAATCCTCAAAGGCCGCGCGCGCACCATCGTCGACCTCTACGCCTTCGCCGTCGGCTTCATTTTCTGCGCCATCCTCACCTACAACTGCTGGGATTTCTTCCTCGATTCGATAAGAACGGGCACACGCTCGATGCAGATATCAGCCACCCCCCTGGCATACCCCCATTTCTTCATGCCTTTGGGGTCCGCCATCCTCACGCTGCAATTCGCCGCCGAATTCTGCCGGTCGCTCATCAGGCTGCGCACCGGGGAAACAAGCGAAGCCGAGTCCAGCACCCTGGGCCGGTGAGCATCATGCGGCACACTTCAATCAATAGGGGAGGCGAACCACTATGGACGTATTGACGATATCCTTCATCCTCCTGGCCTGTCTGGCCTTCTTCCTCGGCTCCACCGTCTGGATCGGCATCTCCCTCTTCATCATCGGCGCCATCGGCTTCTTCTTCTTCACCGGCGTCGACCCCATGGCCGTCATGGCCAACATCGTCTGGAACGGCACCAGCGGCTCAACCATGATCGCCCTGCCGCTGTTCATCTTCATGGGCGAGCTCCTCTTCAAAAGCAAAATCTCCGAAAACCTCTTCAAGGGTCTTTCCCCCTGGATGGATAAGCTTCCCGGGCGCCTGCTCCACGTGAACATCTGCGCCTGCACCCTCTTCGCCGCCGTCAGCGGCTCCTCGGCGGCCACCACCGCCACCGTCGGCAAAATCACCCTCCCCGAACTTTTCAAGCGCAACTACGACCGCGGCCTCTGCCTCGGCTCGCTGGCCGGCGCCGGCACCCTCGGCTTCCTCATCCCTCCCAGCATGGTCATGCTCGTCTACGGCATCGTCGCCGACGTCAGCATCGGCAAACTCTTCATCGCCGGCGTCATCCCCGGCGTCGTCCTTGCTGCCGGCTTCAGCGGCTATGTCGTCATCCGCTGCCTCATCAACCCCGAGCTAGCCCCCCGCGGCGACCTCGCCTACACCTGGAACGACCGCCTCAAATCCATCCCCCTGCTGCTGCCCGTCATCTTCCTCATCGTCATGGTCCTCGGCAGCATCTACCTCGGCTGGGCCACCCCCACCGAAGCCGCCGCCGTCGGTGTCATCGGCGCCATCTTCTTCGCCTTCATTTCCCGCAGCATGGACTGGGAAATCTTCAAATCCGCCCTCATGGGCTCGGTCAAAACCTCCTGCATGATCATGTGGATTGTCGCCGGCGCCTCCTTCCTGTCCGTCGCCGTCGGCTACCTCGGCATCCCCGCCGCCATCACAAAATACATCGCCGCCCTCGGCGTCTCCCCCTACGTACTCATCGCCATCCTCTCCGTAATGTATCTCATCATGGGCTGTCTCCTCGACGGCTTCTCCATGATCGTCATGAGCCTGCCCATCACCGCCCCGCTCATCAAGGCCGCCGGCTTCGACCCCGTCTGGTTCGGCATCTACCTCGTCATCATGATCGAGCTCGCCCAGATAACGCCGCCCGTCGGCTTCAACCTCTTCGTCATCAACGGCCTTGTCGGCGACGACCTCTTCAAGATCGCCCGCTACGCCCTGCCCTCCTTTCTCATCATGCTCGCCATGACAGCCCTCATCACCATCTACCCCGAAATCGTCCTCTACATGCCGAAACTGATGATCAAATAACTACGCAATCCGCAAGGCATGCCAAGACCGGATCGCGCATCCGGTCTTTTCCCGTTTCCCCCGACAAAACAGCCCGCCCGAGCAGGGCAGGAGGGAGGTCAGCCCGATGGCGGAAATCAGCCAGCTCGGCCAAAGCCAATACTTCGAATGGGGCAGCATCCTCTGGTTCGTCGAGCCGAGCAACCTCGACATCGAAAGGATGAGCGTCGGCCTCATCACCTTCTACCCCCGCACCACCCAGGACGAGCACCTCCACTCCGGCGACGAACAGGTCATCTACGTCGTCTCCGGCAGCGGCGCCCAGATCATCGACGGCCGGGCCTACCGTCTCCAGCCGGGCGACATCAGGCACATCCACCCCTACACCCGCCACAAAGTCATCAACGACGCCGACGAGGAACTCAAACTCATCATCGTCTACACCCCCTCGAAATTCCAGCGCCTCCTCGCCCAGCCGCCGTCGCCCGACCGGGCGGCCGGCGAAGCCGACATCCGCGCCCTCCTCGACCTCGACGTCATCCGCGGCATCCTCAACAAACTCTCCGAAGCCATCGGCCTCAGCCTCACCATCATCGACACCGCCGGCGAAACCGTCGTCAAAGCCGACAACTACCCCCGCTTCTGCGCCCTCCTCGACAGCGCCAGCGGCGGGCGCCACTGCGGCCGCTACGTCGAAAAAGTCATCGGCGACATCGGCCGCACCCACCGCCCGCACCTCTTCCAATGCTGCAACGACGTCGCCAGCATCATCATCCCCATCTTCGACGGCGCCATCGTCATCGGCTACATCCGCTGCGGGCAGGTCTACCTCAGCAAACCCGACCCGGCCGCGCTCCAGCGCACCATCGACGACCTGGCCGCGCGCTACGCCATCCCCGCCGGCGACCTCCTCGCAGGCTCCACAGCCATCCGCATCGAGCCCAAGAGCCGACTCTACGCCGCCGCCGAAGCCACCTTCGCCATCGCCAGCCTCATCACCGAAATGTCCGCCGCCGCCCTCAGGCAGAAAGAACTCGACAACAGCCGCCTCTCCCTCGTCAGGGAACAGATCGCCTCCGCCCGGCTCGAACAGGCCCTGCGCGAAGCCGACTTCAAACTCCTCCAGTCGCAGATAAACCCTCATTTCCTCTTCAACACCCTGGGCACCATCGCCCAGATGGCCTACATCGACGGCGCCGAACGGGTCGCCGGCCTCGTCTGGAGCCTCTCCGACCTCCTCCGCTTCACCCTGCGGAAAACCGAAGAACTCATCCCCCTGCGCGAAGAACTGAAAATGCTCGACAACTACCTCCACATCCAGCAATCCCGGTTCGGCGGCCGGCTCAGCGTCGCTTTCGACATCCAGCCCGGCCTCGACGAAACCCTCATCCCCTGCATGCTCCTGCAGCCCCTCGTCGAAAACGCCATCGTCCACGGCTTCGAACTCAGCGGCGGCGCAGGCGCCATAACCATCACCGTCCGCCGCGACGGCGGCAGCCTCCGCTGCCGCGTCGCCGACAACGGACTCGGCTTCGATCCCGCCGCCGTCCCCGCTCCCGGCAAAGGCGGCGGCATCGGCCTCAGCAGCGTCAAGAACCGGCTGCAGTACTACTTCAAAGACCAGTACACCTTCGCCATCCACAGCGAAAAAGGCCGGGGTGCCACCGTCGAACTCACCTTCCCGGCGATAGGCGGTAACCACGATGCGGGACATTAAAATCCTCGTCGCCGACGACGAAATCACCGTCCGCACCTTCATAAAAAAAGTCGTCGCCAAAGAACGGCTCCCCGTCGCCCTATGTCTCGAAGCCGACAACGGCCTCGACGCCATCTCCCTCGCCGCCGAACACCGGCCCGAACTCGTCTTCCTCGACATCCGCATGCCCGGCTGCGACGGCCTCAAGGCCGCCGCCGCCATCCTCGCCGACAACCCCGCCGCCAACGTCGTAATCGTCTCCGCCTACAACGAATTCGACTACGCCCGCACCGCCCTGCGGGCCGGCGTAGCCGACTACCTTCTCAAGCCCATCCGTCCCGCCGAAGTAGCCGCCCTCGTCGCCAAAGCCGCCGAGACCCCCGCGCCCCACATGCCCGACCGCAGGCCGCCCCTCGTCGCCAAAGTCGAACAATACATCGCCGCCAACCTCGACAGCCCCATCAGACTCCGCGACGTCGCCCAAGCCGTCTACCTCAGCCAGTTCCACCTCAGCCGCACCTTCAAACAACTCACCGGCACATCCCTCGTCGACTACGTCCGGGACCTCAGGCTCGCCAAGGCGGAGGAAATGCTCGCCGCCACCGACCTGTCAGTAACCGAAATCGCCGGCCGCGTAGGCTTCAAAGACGCCGCCTACTTCACCACCTGCTTCAAGAACAGGTACAAAATATCGCCGCTGCAATACCGGAAGGACTCGGGCCGCCGATAACGCCCCATCTGCCCTGCCAACGTCTCCCGTAAACTTACAGCAGGATTTTCCAAATATTCCACAAGTAATTGAAATAATTATCGGACAATTTCCGGTAGAATTGTAAGAAAGAAAAAACACAAGGGAGAGGATCACATGCGCAGCGACATCGTCAAGAAAGGCTCCACCCGCGCCGCCCACCGCTCACTCTTCTACGCAATGGGATACACAGCCGAAGACCTCAAAAAGCCCCTCATCGGCATCTGCAACTCCTTCAACGAAATCATCCCCGGCCATTTCCACCTCCGCGACATCGCCGACGCCGTCAAACTCGGCGTCTCCGCCGCCGGCGGCACCCCGGCCGAATTCCCTGCCATCGGCATCTGCGATGGCATCGCCATGGGCCACGACGGCATGAAATTCCCCCTCGCCAGCCGCGAACTCATCGCCGACTCCATCGAAGCCATGGCCGTCGCCCACGGCTTTGACGGCCTCGTCCTCATCCCCAACTGCGACAAAATCGTCCCCGGCATGCTCATGGCCGCGGCCCGCCTCAACATACCGGCTGTCGTCGTCAGCGGCGGTCCCATGCTCGCCGGCCGCCATCAGGGCAAAGACATCAGCGTCAGCCAGGCCTTCGAAGCCGCCGGCCTCTACGAAGCAGGCAAAATCTCCGCCGCCGAACTCGACGCCCTCGAACAGAAAGCCTGCCCCGGCTGCGGCTCCTGCGCCGGTCTTTTCACCGCCAACACCATGAACTGCCTCACCGAAGCCCTCGGCATGGGCCTGCCCGGCAACGGCACCATCCCCGCCGCCTACTTCGGCGCCCGCCGCGCCCTCGCCAAAAAAGCCGGCGAAGCCGTCATGACCCTCGTCGCCAAAGACATCAAACCGCGCGACATCATGACCATGAAAGCCTTCGAAAACGCCGTCGCCGTCGACATGGGCATCGGCGGCTCCTCCAACACCGTCCTCCACCTGCCCGCCATCGCCCACGACGCCGGCCTCGAGCTGCCCCTCAGCCTCTTCGACGCCATCAGCGCCAAAACGCCCTACATCACCAAACTCAGCCCCGGCGGCAGCCACCACCTCCAGGACCTCAACGAAGCAGGCGGCATCAACGCCGTCATGAAAGAACTCGCCAAACTCAAACTCATCCACACCGACGCCGTCACCGTCGCCGGCACCGTCGCCGAACGCATCAAAAACGCCGCCATCGCCCGGCCCGACGTCATCCGCGCCGTCGCCGACCCCTACCGCAAAACCGGCGGCATCGCCATACTAAAAGGCAACCTCGCCCCCGAAGGCGCCGTCGTCAAAGAAAGCGCCGTCGCCGACGACATGCTCGTCTTCAAAGGCATCGCCCGCGTCTTCGACTCCGAAGACGCCGCCATCGCCGCCATCCTCGCCAAAAAGATCAAAGACGGCGACGTCGTCGTCATCCGCTACGAAGGCCCCCAGGGCGGCCCCGGCATGAAAGAAATGCTCAACCCCACCGCCGTCATCGCCGGCATGGGCCTCAAAGTCGCCCTCCTCACCGACGGCCGCTTCAGCGGCGCCACCCGCGGCGCCTGCGTCGGCCACATCTCCCCCGAAGCCATGAGCGGCGGCCCTATCGCCCTCGTCCGCGAAGGCGACGTCATCAAACTCGACATCCCCGGCCGCGCCCTCACCGTCGAAATCAGCGACACCGAAATGGCCAAGCGCAAAGCCGCCTGGAAGAAACCTGCCCCCAAAGTCACCACCGGCTACCTGGCCAGATATGCCGCCATGGTCGGCTCCGCCAGCACCGGCGCCGTCCTCAAGGCACCGAACCAATAAATTAATATTCATTAAGGAGGCTCCCCACATGTCAAAAAGCAAACTGATCCTCGTCGTCGCCCTGCTGCTCACCGTCACCTTCCTCGTATCCGCCTGCGGCGGCGGCACCAAACCCGCCCCGGCCAAAAACGAGCCGAAAACCATCAAACTCGCCCACGTCGTAAACGAAAAAGACGGCTTCCACATCGCCGCCGCCAAATTCAAAGAACTCGTCGAACAGCGCACCAAAGGCATGGTCAAAGTCGAAATCCACCCCAACGCTTCCCTCGGCGACGAGCGCACCCTCATCGAAGGCATGCAGCTCGGTACCGTCCACATGGGCGTGATCACCAACGGCCCGGTCGCCAACTTCCTGCCCGAACTCGCGGCCTTCGAGATGCCCTTCCTGTTCGCCTCGCCCCAGGAAGCCTACAAAGTGCTTGACGGCCCGGTCGGCCAAAAAGTGCTCGACAAACTCGACACCATCAACCTCAAAGGCCTGGCCTACGCCGAGCGCGGCTTCCGCAACCTCACAAACTCCAAAAAAGCCGTCAAAGCCCCCGCCGACATGGCCGGCCTCAAAATCAGGGTAATGGAAAACCCGGTATACATCGACACCTTCAAAACCCTCGGCGCCAACGCCGTCCCGATGGCCTGGACCGAAGCCCTCACCGCCCTCCAGCAGGGCACCATCGACGGCCAGGAAAACCCCGTCAACGTAATCTACGCCTTCAAACTCAACGAAACCCAGAAATACCTCTCCATGACCAAGCACACCTACGCGCCGGCGCTCTTCCTGATGAGCAAGAAAGTCTTCGCTGGCTTCGACAAAGACACCCAGGCCATCCTCGTCAAAGCCGCCCAGGAAGCCGCCCAGCATGAGCGCAAATGGAACGCCGAGCAGATGGAAGGCCAGCTCAAAGCCCTCAAAGAAAAAGGCATGGAGATAATCGAGCCCGACAGCAAGGCGTTCCAGGCGGCGGTCAAACCGGTCTACGACAAATACGGCCAAAAATTCGGCACCCTGCTGCAAGACATCGAGAAAGCTAAGAAATAAGGCAGCGCGATGGCGAAACTTGAAGCAATCCTGAACGCCGCCAGCGACTACGCCGACAAGGCGACCGTAAGCCTCGTATTCCTCATCATGTGCGCCATGGTGGTCGTCACGACGCTCCAGGTCATCTGCCGGGTCTTCTTCGCCGCCCTCACCTGGAGCGAGGAACTGTCCCGCTACCTCCTCGTATGGGGCACATTCTTTGCCGCCACCATGGCCTACAAGCGGGGCAACCACATCGCCATCACCTTCGTGATCGAGGCATTGCCCAAGAAGATTCACGCCTTGTTCGTCATCTTATCCTACCTGCTCTCGCTCGTCTTCTTCGCGGCCGCCGGTTACTACGGCATAGAGATGATCCAGATGCAGGTCTTCCAGATATCCCCCGCCATGTCCATCCCCATGAAATACATCTACTACAGCATACCGATCAGCATGCTCATCATGATGCTCCACGCTCTGGCCGGCATCGCCGGCCGCATCCGCCAGATCGTGGCCAAGGAGGAAGCGGCATGATCACGATGCTATTCGGCACCTTCTTCCTCCTCCTGTTCCTCGGGCTGCCGATCGCCATCGCCATCGGCCTCACCGCCCTCGTCATCCTCGTCACCCAGGACGTCTCCCTGCTCGTCCTGCCGCAGCGCATGTTCGCCGGCGCCGACTCCTTCCCCCTCGTCGCCGTGCCCTTCTTCATCCTCGCCGGCGACCTCCTCGCCCAGGGCAAGATATCGGAGAAGCTCGTCCAGTTCGCCGACTCCATCCTCGGCTTCTTGAAAGGCGGGCTGTGGGTCGTGGCCGTGCTGGCGTCGATGTTCTTCGCCGCCATCTCCGGCTCGGGCGCGGCGACCACCGCCGCCGTCGGCACGCCCCTCATCCCCGAACTGCGCAAAAAGCTCTACGACGTCCCCTCCTCCGCGGCCCTCATTGCCGCCGGCGGCTGCATCGGCGTCGTCATCCCCCCCTCGGTGCCCATGATCCTCTACTGTGTCATCGCCGACCAGTCGGTCGCCAAGCTCTTCCTCAACGGCTTCGTGCCCGGCGTTCTCATGGGTGTGGCTCTCATATCCGTCGCCCTCTACATCGCCTACAAAAGGGACTACGCCAAAGGCTCGCCCTTCTCGTGGAAAAACGTCGGCAAGACCTTCTTCGAAGCCGTCTGGGGACTGCTTACGCCGGTCATCATCCTCGGCGGCATCTTCTCCGGCTACTTCACCCCCTCCGAGGCGGCCGTCATCGCCGTCGACTGGGCGCTCATCGTCGCCGTCTTCGTCTACCGCGACATGGGCTGGAAGGACATCTACCGCATCTTCTGCCGGTCGGCCATCACCATGTCGGTCATCATGTTCATCATCGCCGTATCCGCGGCGCTCAGCTGGATCTTCGCCAACTGGCAGATCCCCAAGCTCATCGCCGAAAACATCCTCGCCCTGTCCGACAACAAATTCATCCTCCTGCTGCTGGTCAATATCGTTATCTTCATCGCCGGCTTCTTCATGGAGACCGCCTCGGCGCTCATCCTCCTCACCCCGGTCTTCCTGCCGCTGATAACCCAGCTCGAAGTCGACCTCATCCACTTCGGCCTCATGATCGTGCTGGGGCTGGCGATCGGCATGGTCACCCCGCCGGTGGCCATCAACCTCTACGTCGCCAGCACCGTCTCCGGCGTATCCATCGAAAAGATCAGCCGCTCCGTCATACCCTTCCTCACCGCTTTGCTCCTCGTTTACGCGGCCGTGGTATACCTGCCGCTGTTCTTCAAAATCATCATCTAACTACCCCCCTCCCAAGGCTCCTGCCGACCATCCGGACGGCAGGAGCCTCTCCCTGCCGTCCCATAACAGGAGGTGACAGCCATGCTCCCCGACCCCCGCTGGCGCTACGACGAACAGCGCCACTCCGGCGTCGACTTCTCCACCCTCGCCGAAGTCGAAGCCTACGACGCATATATGCGGAAAATGCGCGACAGCGGCGCCGAAAGCGCCAAAATTAAAGCCGCCCTCGGCCTGCAGCCTGACCACGTCATCCTCGACATCGGCTGCGGCACCGGTGAGACCGCCCTCGGCCTCGCCCTCCATTGCGCCCGCGTCCACGCCGTCGACGTTTCCGGCGAAATGCTCTCCTGCGCCGCCGCCAAAGCCCAGCAGCGCGGCCTCGCCAACATCGCCTTCGGCCAGGCCGGCTTCCTCACCTGTCAATACCCCGCCGCCACCTTCGACGCCGTCCTCTCCCAGCTCGCCCTCCACCACCTCCCCGACTTCTGGAAACACATCGCCCTGCGGCGCGTCCACCGCCTCCTAAAGCCCGGCGGCCGCTTCCTCCTCCAGGACGCCGTCCTTCCCTCCGAAACCCCCGACTTCGAACGCTACTTCGCCGGCATCGTCGCCGCCATCGCCGCCGCCGGCGGCGAAAAAGTCGCCCGCGACACCGAAACCACCCTCCGCGACGAACACCCCACCCTCGACTGGATAATGCTCGGCCTGCTCGAAAAAGCCGGCTTCACCGTCGTCAGCGCCGAAGCGGCTCCGCCCTTCATCCACACCTACCTCTGCGTAAAATAAAAACCGCGCATACCGGCGCATAACCGTGTCCGGGCGAAGAGAAAAGAAGCGGGCGCGGGCCAAACGCCCCAGGCCGCCTTCAGGCGCCGTTGCCTCCCGGCGGCCCGTATGCTAAGATAACTAATGTCGTCAACCGGCAAAACTGCCTGGGATACGCGCCACCTGAATATGTCCAACCTACATTGAATACAAGGGAGTCCGGTGCCTGTGCGGCTGTCGGGCCGCCTCAGAGCGGATGGCAAAAACACGGCCAGGACACCCACCTGCGAGAAGCGGGTATGGACATACCAGGAACGGTATCGCGGGCCTAAATAGTGCATGAAAAAGGACTTACCGAGAGTTTTCTCGGTAAGTCCTTTTTCTACGTTGGCGGCCGTCCATAAGCACCCATCTGCGGCGTTGCTCCTCAAAGCGCTTGCTTGCGTACATCCGAGTACGCGGCGCGGCGCACTTTTCCGGTGCGCCTTGCATCTGGGCACTTCTGAACGGCCGCGGCGTATTACATATAGGAACGAGTATGAGAGGGGAGTGGGGGAGGGGAGAGTAGGGGAGAGTAGAGTGGGGGATGCTCGCTAATCCCCCGCCTCGTCCCCGCCCACGCTGTTCGCCAGGATCGTCAGCAGAATCAGCCCCAGCCCGATATCGCGGAGCGTATTATCGTGCCGCTCCTTCTCCCGCTCCTGCCGCTCGTGCCATTCCCAATCGCTCTCGTAGTGGCGGCGCTGCATTTCCCGCTCGTGCCGCTCCATCTCCTCCCGGTGCCGCCGTTCCCGCTCGCGCTGCTCGTGCAGCCGGCGTTCCTCCTGCAGCCGCCGTTCCCGCTCGCGCTGTTCCTGCAGCCGCTTCTCGCGCTCACGCTGTTCCTGCAGCCGCTTCTCGCGCTCACGCTGTTCCTGCAGCCGCTTCTCGCGTTCACGCTGTTCCTGCAGCCGCTTCTCGCGTTCGCGCTGCTCGTGCAGCCGCTTCTCCCGTTCGCGCTGCTCCTGCAGCCGTCTCTGCTCCTCCTGATGGTTGCGGTTCACCCTCTGTTCCTGCCGCTGGCGGCTGTCGTCGTGCCGCGTCGCCGCCTCCGCCACCGCCGCGCCCGTCCCCAGCTGCAGGCAGCCGATCAGCGAAATCGCGACAACCTTCTTGACCAGGCCGTTCATCCGTCATCCCTCCTTAAATTACCTTGGCTTCAGTATAATCTGGAAGTATGACAAAAGAATGACTGACTAGTCAGTTTTTACCTTGTCCCACAAAATTTTTCCAGGAAAGCTCCCGCACAAAAAATAAGACCGGCAAGCCGGCGCAAAAGACGGCCTGTCGAATTCGCGGCGGCGGGGGATTATACGTCCGGGACTACACATACTATCTTCCGTAGGCGCCTCATCCGGCCTTTTCGCCGGCGGCCAAAACCACTCCGGAGGTCTGCCATGAATGCCAACGAACAGTTTCATCAGCTTCAACTCCAAATCTGGGACATAACCTGGAACCGCTACCTCGCCGAAGAACTTCTCTCGCCCCGCTGGTGGGGACTGCTCATCTTCTTATTGGCCATATACGCGCTATGGCTGATGCTGCTCGACAAATCGCGGGCGCTGGAGATCGTCCTCCTCGGCTCCTTTGTCGCCGTACAGGCGGTCATGGTCGATATCGCCGGCTTCTCCAGGGGCCTCTGGCAGCACAACATCCGGCTGCTCCCCGTCGTGCCGGGCGTTTTTCCCCTGGACTTCACCGTCGTTCCCATCCTGCTCATGCTTGCCCACCAATACGGCCATACCTGGTCCCGATACCTTGCCTGGTCGGCCTTGGCCTCCCTCCTGTTCAGCTTTGGCATATCGCCGGCCTTTCAGTACTTTGACATAAAAGCCTACTACAACTGGCATTTCGCCTATTTCGTCATACTTATGATGGCGGTCGCCCTCACATCGCGGCTGACCATCGAGCTTATCGTCAGAACCGTGCAAACCCACGCGCGCACGCGCTCCTTCGCCTCCCGGTTTTCCCCCCTGCCGCAGCCCGCCGCCAAACCCCTGCCGGACGACGACAACCGGCCCGATCCCCGCGAATAAAGCCATCGGCACCGCCGCAAAAATCCCCCAAGAACGTGATGCCCGCATGCAATCGGCTTTCCGTCCGTCCGCGTATACTTCCTGCGCCGCGGTATGATACAATAAATACGGTATTTCTTCCTCACGGGGGTGCCGCATGCGCAAACTCACCACAACCAAAGCGCTCACCACCGGGATGCCGGTGGACAAAGTAAAAGCGATCGCCGACGCCGCCGGCGTCAGCCTCGCCCATACCGAGACACGGTTCGCCGGCAGGGGCAAATGGCTCAACGACTTCGAAATCTCCGGCCCGCCCGGCAAAGTCGACAAATTCTTCGAAAAAATCGACGACATCAGAGTCGACTGAAAAAGGTGTAAGGCTGCCATGGCAGCCTTACACCTTTTTGCATCAGCCCCAGCGCAGCCTGTCCCTACCGCCCCGACAGCGCCAGCGCCGCGCGGTCCGGAGCCCCCGGCGGCTCCTCCAGCCAGCGGTTCCTTATCAGCAGCGCCGTCCCATCCGCCAGATACATCCCCACCTCCGCTATCAGCCGGACGTACATCGCCGCCAGATCGGGGCGCATGCTCGCCGCCAGCGCCAGCCCGTAGTGCCCGAGCCCCATCGCCGTCACCGACGTCACCAGCGACAGCATGAACCGGTCCGAAAACGGCGGCGTCGTCGACAGCGTCGGCATCGCGTCCCACGTCATCGGCGACTTCAGCCCCGAATCGTTCAGCGTATCGGCGAACACCTTCAGATGCTTATTGGCGATCTCCATGCCCCGGAAAAAATACTCCCTCAGCTCCTCCGCCCGCGCCACCTGGCTGAACCCGGCCACCACATGGTTGCCGAACACATTGTTCATCAGATTGACGAAAATATGGGCTATCTCGATCGACAGCAGCGGCCGCTGCTTGCCCAGCAGATTCCCCATGAGATCCTTCCCCGCCGTCTTCATCTCCTTCTGGATCGGCAGGAGAGGCGGGCGGATCATCAGCCCCTTCGCCAGCAGCACATGCGTCACCCTGTTATCCAGCTCCTCGCCCAGCCGCGCCGACATACTGAAAAAATCGCGCACATCGGCGCGCTGCGAGCTCACCAGCCCCTGCGCCGCCGCCGGCATGGCCAGTTGCACCATCCTTTTCACATAATACAGGCTCCCCGCGTCCGTAAACAGGCGCGGCGCCCCCTGGTCGAGATCCTCGTCCGAAAACCCCTTCGGGCGGGGGAAACCCTCCTTCGTCAAAATGGCCGCAATAGCCGCGTCGATCCTGACGGCCGCCTCGAGGCCGTAGCGCAGCACCATCTCGTCCTCCCTGTCCTCCACATAGGTCAGAAAATGCTTCAGCATCACGATATTCATCGAATTGCCCATAAAGTGGCTCCACAGGAACCCCACCTCGGCGGCCGAAAGCTTCGGCGTCACATCGCGCTCCATATCCCTCTCAGACTCCTCCAATAAGCTTTTCCCCTAGCATTCCCCCGCCGCCGCCCGCCGATACGCGCCGCCCCGCAAGCCCCCAAAGCCTGCCTGCGATCCTTCCGTGAGGAGCGACACGAAACGGGAAAAAATAAGATATAATGAGAGTATGAACAAGCAAAACCAGTCTCAGCCTAATACAAAACCGCATCGGGAGGCTTAACCTTTATGAAAAGCATTCCAAAACTCATTGCCTGCTTCGTCACCTGCTTTGGAGCCGGTGCGATCGGCGGCGTGTTTACGGCAATGTCGGTAAACACCGCCTGGTATGCCCAACTGATAAAACCGGAGCTCTCACCACCCGGGTGGGTGTTTGCACCGGTTTGGAACTTTCTATACCTTTTAATGGCGATATCCCTCTACTTGGTATGGGTAAGCGACAAAACAACCGATAAAAGAACCGCAGTATCGGTATTCGCGTGCCAACTGCTGTTAAATGTCGCCTGGTCGGCTGCCTTTTTCGGATTACGGTCTCCCGCGGGAGCCTTTTTCGTAATCCTCCTCCTCCTTGCGGCGATAATCGCCACAATATACGCATTCAGCCGCATCTCCGCAAAAAGCGCTTTGTTGTTGACTCCCTACCTGGCCTGGGTGTGCTTTGCCGGCTACTTAAACTATTATTTATGGATATTAAACAGGTGACCTTGCAAAAGATCCCCCCGCCGCCCGCCCATTCGCCGCACATGTTACCGGAAGCATAAGCGTGCCGTTTCGGCAAGCTTATGCTTCTGTTCGTGCTCGGCCAACTTATGCTTCCTGTGCCAGAAAACAGGCCGGCAGCTTCTGATCCGGTTACCGTCTGAACCTGGCAGAGTGAAAACGGCTTTCCTTGTGCGGCCTGCTGACGACCGTGGCTTTATCAGCCGGGACCATCTCCGGGGCCGGCGGCGCCTCCGGGGGTTCTCCCTCAAGCGAAGCCTTCATGGCACGTTCAATCAGGTAGTCGACAGTATCATACTCCTGCGAAACCGTATGACCGATCATTAGCCGGATCGATACCGTTTCCTCACCGACTGCATAATTGGTTTCGGCGACAATCGCTTTCAATTTGTCTGTTAACAGCAGGATCAGGCTTTTATTGGCAGTCCCCGCAATGACGATAAAGCTGGCCCCGTGCCAGCGGCCAATCATATTCGGGGGACTGATCACGTTTGATAGGGTATTAGCTACCATTTTCAGCAGTTGGTCGGCTCGTGAGACGCCATATTTCTCATTGAACTCGCGAAAACCGGTAATATGCACATAAAGGATGCTGAAAGGTTCTCGCCTATCAGGTGCTGTCGACAACAGGGTTCGCAGCCTGTTATCCAGATACTGTTTGTTGAATAACCCAGACAGAGAGTCAATATAAGCGACTTTGGTCAAAGCGCCCATCTTTGCCTGCTGCGTTTTTCGGCAGAAATTATCGGTGATGAGGTGAATAAAGCCTGTCAGTTCGGCATTGTCTCCGTAAACCGGGAAACTTCGGAGCAAGACAGGAACGCGATGCCCGTCTTTGTGGAAAATGGATAACCGGGTTCCTTGCCGTGCGGCATTTTCAGAGGCCTGCGCGGTTGCATCATCGATGCCGTCAATTTTTCCTCTGTTCTGATTGAAATAGGCGATAACCTGACCACAATTCTTGCCGGCCACTTCATCAGACCGGTAACCGGTGATGGTTGCGGCGCCGCTATTCCAGTAAATAATATTTCTGTTGGCATCAGTAAAACAGATGCCTGCATCCATGTAGTTAAATACTGTAGTGAATGCCCGGAAAAAATCGTACATAGCACGCCTCCTCTGTAGAATGTCAGGCTGTTTTTTCTAGACCTGCACAATCTTATTCTTAATCGCGTAAATAACTGCCTGAGTTCGGCAAGACACATCCAATTTCCGGAAAATACTTATCAAATGATTCTTTACCGTCTTTTCGCTCAGGAACAGCCGTTGAGCCATCTCCTTATTGCCCAGGCCTTGGCCGATCAGTTGCAGCACCTCGATTTCCCGCGCGGTTAATGCGTTTTTGTTCGGCGTCTCGATGTCAGTCAGCATCCTTTCCTTGTGTAAAATTTGCTGATGCTTTGCTGAAAACTACGCAGAATCGTAAATAGTCCGTCCGTATTATCATTAATTATAGCTAAACCTTGCAGCTGTTAATTCCGCATAAGGAAAAAATGCACGTTTTCGGATGAAATTGACGAAATAAGAAAAAAGCCATGCATAATGCATGAAAAAAATTACTCTCCCCCAACAGCATCCTTTGGGAAAAATTAGGAGGAAACAGATAAATTATGGCGAAACAAAGAAGCGATAACTGAAAATGATCGGGGGCATCTTGATGAGAGTTTTAAAGACTTTGACGGCAATGATCGCGGCGCTGCTGCTGTTTTATCCCGGCGCCTGTACCGCCCAGATCAGCAAAACGTTGGCCGAGAACACCAGAATAACGCCCCCCGGGGTCATCGTCGCAATCCGGGGCGACATACCGATGTTCAAGAAAGGGACCGTCGTTATCCTCAACGATTTCGGCGAAGTCCTTGAAGGCGTTTTGGCCGAAGACATCAGCCTGCCCTATGAGACCGGCGACGCAAAGGGACCTGCGCGGGCGGCCTATTATATCCCCACTCCGCAGCCCCCCATTATCATTGCCCCCCGGCCCGCCCCGGCTCCCCCGCCGATATTCATCCCCAATGTCGTAACAGATATGGCGCCCCAGATCAGAGTCCTTAATTTCAAAGGCGGCACAAAAATCGTATTCAACGACAGGGGCGAAGCTGTCAGAGGAACCGTGAGCACAAATCAATTGATCAACCTCAACCCGACAAACAGCATAACGGTGTCCAGTGCGGAAATCAGCTTTCACAAAAACGGGATGGTCGCAACCTGCACCTTGAATAACGACTCCTATCTGCGCCCGGTCGGCTGGATGGAAATCCTCACCGACAACTTCACCGACCGCATAACCTGCTCGGGCTTCGTGGAATTCAAGGGCGGCAAACCGGTCGAACTCAACGACAAAGGCGAAGTCGTCAAAGGCACCCTGGAAAACGACACCAAGCTCGCCTCCGATAACATCATCGTCCCCGGCATTTCCGGAAAGAAGCTTTTTAAAGCCGGCACCGCCGTAGAATTCGACGACAAGGGCAAAGTCGTCAAAGCCCAGGAGCCGTAAACAGTGGACGCGATTCCCGCCGCGTCCCGCTGATACGTTGCCTTTCCTCTGCGGGGCCGCGCCGGGGCCGATTTCGGGTTTGCCACCCGCTGCAGGCGGCGGACTTACTCGCAGGGCAACGACTCACGCGAAATAAACTTCGGTTCGCTGTTGCCCTGCATAGCGACTCGCACAAAACGCCATCATATCCACTCGGCGTTTTGGCTCGCTGCTAACCTCGTCGCCGACACCACCGCGCCACCGTCCGAATCGCATCCGGCTAAGCGGGCGGTTCTCGCAACCGTCCATGGTTGCTCGCGCGGTGGTGTTACCGGCTCCCTCGCTAAGTGCGGCCGCCGTCCTCGCTACCGTGGCCACACCCGAACCCGCCCCCGGCGCGTAACCTTCCTCCGCAAAGTCGCCGTCCGTTTACAGCCCCGCAAAAAACAGATGGACAGGGGCTCGTTGAGTCTCGCCTCACCATGCAAATCCGGAAAATGCTAAAAACCCGCGTAGTACGCGGGTTTATTGTTGTTTGTGGGGCGGTTGGTGGAGGTGGCCTCTACCGGTTAAAACCGGAAAAGGACCTTCATTAGTACATGCCGTCTAATTGGAACATAAGAGATATTGTCGATGATCTTATAAAAGCTCAAAATCAACAGGTACCAAAGGGTTTAAACGTTTTGGAGGGAATAATATTAAATAATCATGTGATCATAGGGAGAATGCAATGAGTAGATCTTATTATTCAAGATCAGTTGGGAATTTCTTAGAAGATCAACCAGCAGCGATACTTGGTGCGCTTGCTCAAAGCCATCCTTTTTCGCTCGATGAAGCGCAAAAACATGCTTGGCTAAAGCAGATAGAAATCTTGCAGAAAGAATTGTGTAAATTTCTTCATGGCCATATATTCTTTGAATTTAGAATTCCAAGAATGGGGAAGAGAATTGACAACGTATTTATCTTTCAAGGCATAATATTCGTAATTGAGTTCAAGGTCGGAGGAACTGAATACCCCAAATACGCTATTGATCAGGTTGTGGATTATGCAACAGATCTAAAGTATTTCCATGCGGAGAGCTTTAATAGGACAATTGTGCCAATGCTGATTTGTACAGATGCGGCAGTAGGGCATAATGACTTTGAGAAGTATGATGATGAAGTCTATAGGCCGCTTCGAGGAAACTCTAAACAAATATCGTCCTTAATTCAAGCGGTTTGTGGGGACAATTCTGTTTCAACAATAGATCCTTTGTTATGGGAAGATTCTAGGTACAAGCCTACGCCAACAATCATTGAAGCAGCTCAAGTTCTATATAGGGGGCATAGTGTATCCGAAATAACTCGTTCAGACTCTGGTGCAGAAAACCTAAACAGGACGGCGGAAGATCTCAATCAAATTATTGACCAAACAAAACGTAATAAAACAAAGTCTATTTGTTTTATTACTGGCGTTCCCGGAGCAGGGAAAACTTTGGCTGGGCTTAATATTGCTAACGAAAGACATCGTTTTCAGGAAGACGAGCATGCGGTTTTTCTTTCTGGAAACGGACCTTTAGTCGAAGTTTTGCAAGAAGCCCTCGCAAGAAATGATGTAGAGAACAGGAATTCTAAGAAAAAAGACGCGTTGCGGGAAGCTAAGGCATTTATTCAAAACATTCACCACTTTCGGGACGATGCTCTGGACAACCAATCACCACCCCTGGAGAAAGTAGCAATATTTGACGAAGCGCAACGTGCTTGGACTTTAGAGCAAACATCATCATTCATGAAAGAGAAAAAAGGCCGTCCGGATTTTTGCATGTCAGAGCCTGAGTTCCTGATTAGTGTCATGGACAGGCATCGGGACTGGGCGGTAATTGTTTGCCTCATAGGTGGTGGACAGGAAATTAATACTGGCGAGGCTGGATTGCCTGAATGGTTTTCGGCGTTACAAAAGGCATACTCTCATTGGGACGTATATTATTCAAACAGAATTGCCGATGCGGAGTACACCCGAGGAGAGTCAATGACTACCATGACAAACGGGCTTAATTGCCAAATTATTGATTCGTTACACTTAGCAATATCGATTCGTGTCAGCGCCGGCGATAAAATGTAGGAAAGTGGCGATATAAAATTGCATATTTGCGGCGGTCGAAAATGATCTATGGTACACTTTTCTCTGTCTTTGCTTTATGAGGCAGGAAGGGTGGAAAAATGGAAGGAGCCAAATG